>NZ_JBHSIB010000035.1:0-1044 GCF_042653325.1 Massilia sp. GCM10023247 | reverse complement strand
CATCGCGATCGGGTTGATCAGCTTGACGGTGATCGACACGTTATCGCCTGGCATGACCATTTCCTTGTCCGCTGGCAGCTCGATCGAGCCGGTCACGTCGGTGGTACGGAAGTAGAACTGCGGACGGTAGTTGTTGAAGAACGGGGTGTGACGGCCGCCTTCATCTTTCGACAGAACGTAGATCTCGCCGGTGAAGTGGTTGTGCGGCTTGATCGAGCCCGGCTTGGCCAGAACCTGGCCACGCTGGACGTCTTCACGCTTGGTGCCGCGCAGCAGCAGACCGACGTTGTCGCCAGCTTGACCCTGGTCCAGCAGCTTGCGGAACATTTCCACGCCGGTGCAGGTGGTCTTGACGGTGTCGATGATGCCGACGATTTCGATTTCTTCGCCGACCTTGATGATGCCGCGCTCGACACGACCGGTCACCACGGTGCCGCGACCCGAGATCGAGAACACGTCTTCGACTGGCATCAGGAAGGCGCCGTCCACTGCGCGCTCTGGCGTCGGGATGTAGGTGTCCAGGGCTTCGGCCAGACGGATGATGCACTCTTCGCCCATTTCGCCTGGCTGGCCTTCCAGCGCCATACGTGCCGAACCCTTGATGATTGGCAGGTCGTCGCCTGGGAACTCGTACTTCGAGAGGAGCTCGCGCACTTCCATTTCGACCAGTTCCAGCAGTTCCGCGTCGTCGACCAGGTCGCACTTGTTCAGGAACACGATGATGTATGGAACGCCAACCTGACGCGCCAGCAGGATGTGCTCGCGGGTCTGTGGCATCGGGCCGTCAGCGGCCGAGCACACCAGGATCGCGCCGTCCATCTGGGCTGCACCGGTAATCATGTTCTTGATGTAGTCGGCGTGGCCTGGGCAGTCGACGTGCGCGTAGTGGCGCGCTTCGGTTTCGTACTCGACGTGCGCGGTGTTGATGGTGATGCCGCGTGCCTTTTCTTCAGGAGCCGCGTCGATCTGGTCGTACGCCTTGGCTTCACCGCCGAACTTCTTCGACAGAACGGTTGCGATTGCAGCCGTCAGGGTGGTTTTGCC
>NZ_JBHSIB010000034.1:0-1088 GCF_042653325.1 Massilia sp. GCM10023247 | reverse complement strand
AGTCATTGCTGAAGCTGTGCCGGCGCTTTGGATTGTAAAACATCTCGATGTAATCGAAGACATCCTGCTTTGCCTCTTCCCGGGTGCCGTAGGTCTTGCGTCGGATTCGTTCCCTTTTTAAGAGCTGGAAGAAGCTCTCGGCGACGGCGTTGTCATGGCAGTTCCCTCGTCGGCTCATGCTTTGCTGCAGATTGTGCTGGTCCAGGAAGTCGCGCCAGTCATAGCTGCTGAACTGACTGCCCTGATCGGAATGCACCATCACCGTATTCTTGGGCTGCCGCCTCCAGACCGCCATCAAGAGCGCATTCATCGCCAGCTCGCGATCGATGCGTGAACTCATCGACCAGCCAATTACCTGGCGCGAAAACAGATCAAGCACCACGGCCAGATAAAGCCAGCCTTCATAAGTGCGGATGTACGTGATATCTGTTACCCAGACCCGATTCGGTTCCTGCACGTCAAACTGGCGCTGAAGATGGTTGGGCGCTACTAGCGAAGGCGCGCCGCCGCGCTTGTATTTGCGCTTGGCGTAGCCGGTTTGCGAACGAATCCCGGCCGACCTCATCAGACGGTGGACGCGATTGATGCCGCATTGTTCTCCGAGCGCGCGCAGATCGTCGCTGACCTTGCGGTAACCGTACACGCTGCCGCTTTCCAGCCACGATTCCTTGATGGGAACCAGAAGGCGCTTGTCTTCCCTGGCGCGCTTGCTTTCAGGGTTCAGGCGCCACGCATAGAAGCCACTCGGATGCACCTCGAGCACTTTGCACAGCCGGCGCACCGGAAATTGGTCCTGCAACTCAACAATTAAGGTGTACCTTACCCGGACGTCTTGGCAAAGTACACCGCGGCCTTTTTCAATATGTCACGCTCCTCCGTGACGCGCTTGAGCTCGGCCTTCAGGCGCCGCATCTCCTCGGACTGGGCATCGACAGCCTTGCGCTCTGCCTCAGGCACACCGTAGCGCTTCGTCCAGGCGTACAGGCTATGAATGCTTACCCCAAGCCGGGCCGCTACTTCGCTTGCTGGGTGACCGCCCTGCGCCACCTGCTTGACCGCTGCAATCTTGAATTCCTCTGTGTACCGCT
>NZ_JBHSIB010000033.1:0-1153 GCF_042653325.1 Massilia sp. GCM10023247 | reverse complement strand
CACCTCAAGAATTGGGAGCGTGCGATGCCTTGGAAGGAGTCATCAACCATGTCAATGCGACTGGAATTTGTCCGGCTTGCGAGCGCTCCAGGGGCGAACGTTCAGGCTATTTGCGCGGCGTACAAAGTCAGCAGAAAGACTGGCTACAAGTGGCTGAAGCGCTTCGCTGACGAAGGCGAAGCGGGGCTTGCAGACAGGTCTCGCCGCCCGCATTCATCACCTTCGCGCTCGAGCGAGGAGCTCGAGGCAAGCGTTCTTCGTTTGCATGACGCATACGATTGCTGGGGAAGCCGCAAGCTCCAGGCACTTCTTCCGCAAGATTCCAGCCTTCCCCATCCCAGCACGATCGACGCCATTTTGCGACGCCACGGCCGTCAGATACATGGCAGCGTCAAAGGGTCCGATGCTGCTACAAAGCGATTCGAGCACGCTGAGCCCAACATGCTTTGGCAGATGGATTTCAAAGGACACTTCGCCTTGAGTAACAGTCGGGCGGGTCGGTGCCATCCATTGACCGTGTTGGACGACCACTCCAGGTTCAATTTGTGTTTGGCGGCATGCGCAAACGAGCAAACCGGTACGGTAAAGGCCGCGCTAACGACCACGTTCGAGCGGTATGGGCTACCCGATCGGATCACCACTGATAATGGGCCGCCTTGGGGACTGCCACGCGGCATGGGTATCTCAACGCTAGAAGCTTGGCTGATTCGACTAGGTATCCGGGTGAGCCATAGCCGACCCTATCACCCGCAAACACAGGGCAAAGATGAACGATTCCATCGGACTTTGAAGCTCGAACTGATTACGCGGCGCGGATTTCAAACGATTGCCGACTGCCAGGCAGCGTTTGACGAGTGGCGCTCGATCTACAACCACCTGCGTCCACATCATGCCCTTGACCATGCGACCCCCATAAATCGCTACCGCCGCAGCGGCAGGGAGTTCCCTGCCGTACTGCCTCCAGTCGAATACCTCCCTGGAGACCGGGTTTTGAAAGTCAGAGGAAACGGTCATGTCATGCTCAAGAAGCACGAGTGCTTCATCGGTGAGGGGCTCATCGGGCACGAAATTGCGTTGCGACCGACTGGCGTCGACGGCGTCTACAGAGTCTATTTCTGTGGCACCGAACTGCATGAAATCGACATGACCAAGT
>NZ_JBHSIB010000032.1:0-1229 GCF_042653325.1 Massilia sp. GCM10023247 | reverse complement strand
TTCCACACCCAGCCTATCAACGTCCTGGTCTCGAACGACCCTTCAAGGAGCTCAAGGCTCCGGGAAATCTCATCTCAAGGCAAGTTTCCCGCTTAGATGCTTTCAGCGGTTATCTCTTCCGAACTTAGCTACCCGGCAATGCCACTGGCGTGACAACCGGTACACCAGAGGTTCGTCCACTCCGGTCCTCTCGTACTAGGAGCAGCCCCCTTCAAATTTCCAACGCCCACGGCAGATAGGGACCAAACTGTCTCACGACGTTTTAAACCCAGCTCACGTACCACTTTAAATGGCGAACAGCCATACCCTTGGGACCGGCTACAGCCCCAGGATGTGATGAGCCGACATCGAGGTGCCAAACTCCCCCGTCGATATGAACTCTTGGGAGGAATCAGCCTGTTATCCCCAGAGTACCTTTTATCCGTTGAGCGATGGCCCTTCCATACAGAACCACCGGATCACTATGTCCTACTTTCGTACCTGCTCGACTTGTCGGTCTCGCAGTTAAGCACGCTTATGCCATTGCACTATTAGCACGATGTCCGACCGTACCTAGCGTACCTTCGAACTCCTCCGTTACACTTTAGGAGGAGACCGCCCCAGTCAAACTGCCTACCATGCACTGTCCCCGATCCGGATAACGGACCAAGGTTAGAACCTCAAACAAACCAGGGTGGTATTTCAAGGATGGCTCCACGAGAACTGGCGTCCCCGCTTCAAAGCCTCCCACCTATCCTACACAGATTGGTTCAAAGTCCAATGCAAAGCTACAGTAAAGGTTCATGGGGTCTTTCCGTCTAGCCGCGGGTAGATTGCATCATCACAAACATTTCAACTTCGCTGAGTCTCGGGAGGAGACAGTGTGGCCATCGTTACGCCATTCGTGCAGGTCGGAACTTACCCGACAAGGAATTTCGCTACCTTAGGACCGTTATAGTTACGGCCGCCGTTTACTGGGACTTCAATCAAGAGCTTGCACCCCATCATTTAATCTTCCAGCACCGGGCAGGCGTCACACCCTATACGTCCACTTTCGTGTTTGCAGAGTGCTGTGTTTTTATTAAACAGTCGCAGCCACCAGTTTATTGCAACCCTTTCACCCTTCTGCAGTAAAGCAGTCAAGCTACCGGGGCGTACCTTTTCCCGAAGTTACGGTACCAATTTGCCGAGTTCCTTCTCCCGAGTTCTCTCAAGCGCCTTAGAATACTCATCTCGCCCACCTGTGTCGG
>NZ_JBHSIB010000031.1:0-79117 GCF_042653325.1 Massilia sp. GCM10023247 | reverse complement strand
GCAGTGCAATGATCATAAAAGGTGTTACCTATGTCCCTAGCCAAGTGTTTAGGATGTCCCTGTGCTGAACAGAGAGCCCACCCTACGCCAGCGCGCGTGCTAACGACAGGTTCAGATCCACAGGCTGACGCATCGGTAGGGTGGGCACTCTGTGCCCACGCGGTACGACCTCAAGCCAGGCCGCGATCCGGACCGGCGACTTACTCCAGGTGCCCGCCCAGGCGCGCCCGCACCAGCGGCAGCACCCGCTGCACCGACGGCCACGCATTCTGCGCGATCTTCCAGGCCGACATCCCGCCCGCCGCCAGGGTCAGCAGCCACTTCGGGCGCGCGATCAACAGGCCTGCCGCCAGGCCCGCTCCGGCCAGCACCGATTTTCGATGCTCGAGAAGAAAACCGCCGGCGCCGCCGATCCGTTCGGCCGGGGCCTTGAGCGCATTCAGGTGATCGGCCAGGTCGCCGCGTTGCGCGGCGCATTCGGCTACCAGGTGCGCGCGGCGCACGGCCAGGGGCGTGTGTTCGCTATTCATGGATGTCTCCCGCTCGCGGACCCCGCTTGCGCTCCCGTGCCCTTGATGAAGGCAATGTCCTTGTCCAGCTCGGCGCGCGTGGCCGCCAGCATCGGTCCGCGCGCGGCAAATCCGGCGCGCACCTTGAGCAGGAGCGCGGCGGCAGCCAGCGCAAAAACGCCCGCCATGCCGCCGACCGCGAGCAGCCGGTGCGAGTCCCAGAACAGCAGGATGACGAACAGCGCCGCCAGCACCAGGGCGAAGGCAGCAAGGAAGGCGGCCAGCAGGGTCCAGGCGGCAAAGCCCAGCAGCGAGCGCGCTTCCTCCTGCACCTCGACGGCGGCCAGCTCCAGGCGGGTGCGGGTCATGGCGACGAGCGTCGCCCCGATCCGGCCGGCCGTCTCGAGCAAGGCCATCAACGACGGTTGATCAGCATGCCCAGCACGACGCCGACCGCGGCGCCGATGCCGACCGCTTTCCACGGATTCTCTTTCACGTACACATCGGTTGCCTTGGCGGCAGCCTTCGATTTTTCCACGACTTCCAGGTTGACGAGGCCTTCCTTGGCGTTCGTGATGGCGCTCTCGAACTTGGCCTTGGCGGCTTTCAGTTCGTCGCCGGTCAGGGTGCTGCCATGGCGCAGCCATGCCTCGGCATCCTGGATCACGGTTTTCAGGTCGGCCAGCAGTTGATCGCGGGCGCCGGTCTGGGTCGGGATTTTTTCCATCATGGGAGAACCTCTTTCTGAAAATAGGGTGATGCCATCTCATGGAGGGCAACAGGACGTGCAATTCGGACAATATTATCCTAATGCATAGTCTAACGCGACACCGAGAAATAGTGCCGCACCCAACCAATTGTTGTGGCGAAATGCCGCAAAACAACGCATGCGGTCGCGGTCACGGATGAGGGTGTAGTGATACAGCGCCATGCCGGCCGCCACGACCACACCGCCGACGAACCACCAGCGCAGGCCCAGCACCCAGCCGCAGACCAGGTTGATCGCCAGCGCGGCGCCGTAGCACAGCATCACGGCGGCGACGTCGAAGCGGCCGAAAGTGATCGCCGAGGTGCGGATGCCGATCTTCAGGTCATCGTCACGGTCGACCATCGCGTATTCGGTGTCGTAGGCCACGGCCCAGAATACGTTGGCCGCCAGCAGCCACCAGGCGACGGCCGGCACCGCATTCTGGATGGCGGCGAAGGCCATCGGGATGCCGAAGCCGAAGGCGATGCCGAGATAGGCCTGGGGAATGGCGAAGAAGCGCTTGAAATAGGGATAGGTGCCGGCAACGATCACGGCCACCACGGAGAGCTGCTTGGTCAGCGTATTGAGCGGCAGGATCAGCAGGAAGGAAATGATGGACAGCACGGCGGCGACCATCAGCGCTTCCCATGCCTTGATGCGCCCGCTCGTCAGGGGTCGGTCGACGGTGCGCTTGACGTGGCGGTCGAAATCGCGGTCGGCGTAGTCGTTGATGGCGCAGCCGGCCGAGCGCATCAGCGCGGTGCCGACCACGAAGATCAGGATGATCGTCGGATCGGGCTGGCCGCCGGAAGCCATCCAGATCGCCCACAGCGTGGGCCAGAGCAGGAGGAGGATGCCGATCGGCTTGTCAGCGCGGACCAGCCGGAAGTAGAGCGCCAGCTTGTTCATGATTCGCTTCTTGTCTTGCAAGAATATTGTGGACAAGACAGCGATTTTAACGGGTATGCCGAACTGATGTGCGTAGGGTGGGCGGCTATGCCGCTCACGCGTTCAACCAGCCGGCGATTCGTCGCGAGGTTTCACGTGGTGGCTGAACGCGTGGGCGGCATTGAGGCAGCGGACACGCACCGGCCCGGGTGGAGCCGCCCACCCTACATCACGCCGCTTTTTCCAGCGCCAGCATGTCGACCCCGGGCAAATCGCACTGCGCCACCGCATTGCACACCGCCTCGATCGCCGCGCGCCGCGTAAAGCTCTTGCGCCAGACGATCACCACGCGCCGCGACGGCGCCGGGCTTGAAAAGGGCACGAAGGACAGCAGGCCGTTCGGATCGTCCATGTCGCGCACCGAGGCGCGCGGCAGGACGGTCACGCCGATCCCGCTGGCGACCATGTGGCGGATCGTTTCCAGCGACGAGCCTTCGAAGGTGCGCTGCATGCCATTGCCCGGCGACGAGAAGCGCGCCATTTCCGGACAGACTTCGAGCACCTGGTCGCGGAAGCAGTGGCCGCTGCCGAGCAGCAGCATGGTTTCCGCCTTCAGGTCGTCGGCGGGAATGTCGCGCCGCTTGGCCCAGGGATGGGATTTCGGCACCGCCACGACGAAGGGCTCGTCGTACAGGGTTTGCATCAGCATGCCGTGGTCGGGCAGGGGCAGGGCCATGATGGCCGCGTCGAGCTCGCCCTGGCGCAGCAGTTCCAGCAGTTTGACGGTGAAATTTTCCTGCAACACGAGCGGCATCTGCGGCACGTTGTCGATCAGGTTTTTCACCAGCGGCGGCAGCAGGTAGGGGCCGATGGTATAGATCACGCCCAGGCGCAGCGGGCCCGCCAGCGGGTCCTTGTTCTGCTTGGCCAGTTCCTTGATTGCCGCGGTCTGTTCCAGCACGCGCTCGGCTTGCGCCACGATCTGCGCGCCGACCGGCGTGACCGACACCTCGGAGCCGCCGCGCTCGAACAGGGTGACCCCCAGCTCGTCTTCGAGCTTCTTGATGGCGACCGACAGGGTGGGTTGCGCAACAAAACACGATTCGGCGGCGTGGCCAAAGTGTTTGGCGCGGGCGACGGCGACGATGTATTTCAGCTCGGTGAGTGTCATAGGCGTATGGTCAGTCGAATTGCAAGGATGCAATACTCAGTGTGCACAGGCTGCCGCCACGGTCCCGGCGTGGGCTGCCGAGAAAACTATTTTACCGGGAATCTTAGTCGATATAATTGCCGGGCGGGGGATATCGTTTAGTGCTCCTACCCAATATTCTCCCGATCTTGGTCCCGCAACGTCCAGAAAGACACCCATGTCCACTTCCTTCGGCCCGGCCGACGCCCTGGCCTATATCCAGAAGCTGCTCACCGTCATGCACCAGCAGGGCGGTTCGGACCTCTTCATTTCCGCCGACTTCCCGCCGAGCATGAAGCACCAGGGCGCGATGAAACCGATGAGCCAGCAGCGCCTGACCGGCGAAGTCACGCGCGCGCTCGCGCTGTCGCTGATGAACGAGCGCCAGCGCGCCGAGTTCGAAGCCGAGATGGAGTGCAATTTCGCGATCTCCCTGCCGAACGTCTGCCGCTTCCGCGTCAACGTCTTCGTGCAGCAGCAAAGCGTAGGCATGGTGGTGCGCACGATCGCTTCCGAAATCCCGAATTTCGAGAAGCTCGAACTGCCCGAGGTGCTGAAGGACGTGGTCATGACCAAGCGCGGCCTGGTGCTCGTCGTCGGCGGCACCGGTTCCGGCAAGTCGACCACGCTGGCGGCCATGATCGACTACCGCAACAGCCATTCGGCCGGCCACATCATCACGGTCGAAGACCCGGTCGAATACGTCCACAAGAACAAGAATTGCCTGGTGACGCACCGCGAAGTCGGCGTCGACACCCATTCCTGGCACAACGCCCTGAAAAACACGCTGCGCCAGGCGCCGGACGTGATCCTGATCGGAGAAATCCGCGACACCGAAACGATGGAGCACGCGATCGCCTTCGCCGAAACCGGCCACCTGTGCCTGGGCACGCTGCACGCCAACAATGCCAACCAGACGATGGACCGCATCATCAACTTCTTCCCGGAAGAGCGGCGCAACCAGCTGCTCATGGATTTATCGGCCAACCTGCGCGCGATCGTCTCGCAGCGCCTGGTGCGTACCGAGGACGGCAAGGGCCGCAAGGCGGCCATCGAAATCCTGCTGAATACGCCGACCATCGGCGAAATGATCCTGAAAGGGAACTTCCACAGCATCAAGGAGATCATGCACAAGTCGCGCGAGCTGGGCATGTGCACCTTCGACCAGGCGCTGTACGAGCTCTACAACAAAGGCTACATCAGCTACGACGAAGCGATCCGCAATGCCGACTCGGCCAACGGCCTGCGCCTGCAGATCAAGCTGTCGGGCGACCGCCGCGAAGCCGAGGAGGGCGGCGCCGCCAAGCCGGCCGCGCTGTCGATGATGCTGGAAGAAGAACCCGAAGATCCTGCCACACCAACCTGATTCCCTATGCCACATTTTGAAAACAAGATCTGCTCGCGCGCCGAGCTCAAGGCGCGCGTCGCCGCCCTCCCGAAACCGGTCGTGCTGACCAACGGCGTCTTCGACATCCTGCACCGCGGCCACGTCACCTACCTGGCCCAGGCGCGCGAACTCGGCGCCTCCCTGGTCGTGGCCGCGAATACCGACGCGTCGGTAAAACGGCTGGGCAAGGGCGACGACCGGCCCCTGAACACGCTCAATGACCGCATGGCGGTGCTGGCGGCGCTCGAATCGGTCAGCCTGGTGGTGGAGTTCGACGAGGACACGGCGCTCGAGACCGTGCTCGAAGCGCGGCCCGAGATCTATGCCAAGGGCGGCGACTACCAGATGGATGCGATTCCGGAAGGGCAGGCCGTGCTCGCCTACGGAGGCAGGGCGGTGGCGATCGATTTCGAGCACGACCGCTCGACCACCAAGCTGGTTGCGCGTATCCGCGGCTGAGCGCGCAACACGATGAAATACAGCCTTTTTCTATTCGACCTGGACGACACCCTGCTCGACTTCCGGGCCTCCGAACACCTGTCGTTCGAGCGCACCATGCGCGCCCTCGGGCTCGCTGCGCTGCCCGATGGGCTGTTCACCCGCTACCAGGCCATCAACATCGGATTATGGAAGGCCTTCGAGCAAGGCGCCGTCTCCAAGGATTTTCTGAAGGTTGAACGTTTCCGCCTTAGCTTTGCCGAGGAAGGTCTCGCGCTCGACCCCGAGGCGGCCAGCCGCCTGTACCTCGAATCGCTGGCCGACACCGTGGTGCTGGTCGAGGGCGCCGTCCAGCTGTGCGAGAGCCTGGCCGCCATCGGCGAAGTCGGCGTCATCACGAATGGCGTCGAACACATCCAGCACCGCCGCATTGCCGCGTCCAGCCTGCAGCCGTATGTGTCCTTCGTCGCCACCTCCGAGGCCAGCGGCTACGCCAAGCCGGACAGCCGCTTCTTCGACTACACGGTCAGGATGGCCCGCCACTTCGCGCACGCGCAAACGGTCATCGTCGGCGACCGCCTGGACGCCGACATCCTCGGCGCGAACCGCTTCGGCATCGACAGCTGCTGGTTCAATCCGCACGGCGTCGCCAACAATACGTCGGCGCTGCCGACCTTTGAGGTGGCGCGCCTGGAGGAGGTGATCCCGGCGCTGCGCGGCTTGCAGGTGGCTTGACCACGTTGTAAACGGGAGCCGGCACATGCTCAAGACCATCGGTATCGTGCTGCTCCTCGGCCTTGCCGTGTATGCCGCCGCCTGCATCGCGCTGTTCGCCTTCCAGCGCTCCTTTATTTATTTTCCTCCCGCGAGCCCGGCCTTGCGGGCGCCGACGACCTCGACCCTGGCCGTCCCGGGCGCCCTCGTACAGGTGTCCGAGCGGCCGCGGCAAGGGAACAAGGCCGTCATCTATTTCGGCGGCAATGCCGAAGACGTGACGATGAGCCTGCCGCTGCTGGACAGCGCCTTTCCCGAGCGCGCCCTTTACCTGATGCATTACCGCGGCTACGCGGGCAGTTCCGGCAAGCCGACGGAGCAGGCGCTGGTGACCGATGCGCTGGCGCTGTTCGACCGCGTCCACGCCGAACACGGCGACATCCTCGTCATCGGGCGCAGCCTCGGAAGCGGGGTGGCGGTGCAGGTGGCGGCGGCGCGGCCGGTCAGTCGGCTGGTGCTGGTCACGCCCTTCGACAGCCTGGGCGAGCTGGCCGCCCGCCAGTTCCCGTTTTTCCCGGTGTCGTGGCTGCTGACGGACAAGTATGAGTCGGGGAAATACGCGGCCCAGGTCAAGGCGCCGACCCTCATCCTTGCGGCGGAACACGACGAGATCATTCCGGCGCGCAGTACGCAGTTGCTGTTTTCACGTTTTCCCGATGCGAGGGCGACGATGAAGGTGATTCCGGGAGCCGGACACAACTCGATTTCCGACAGCGCAGCGTATGTTTCATCTATGCGATCGGCAAACTGAGGCACGCAATTCGTTTTTTCGAAGGCACCTCGGTTTCCCTTGGAAGAGTTCGCTAGACTTGTCAATACACAAACAACTCCATGGGCCGAATCATGTGGCTGGCTGGCGATCCGATTCCGGAATTCGTGGCGCGTGCCGCGAGTAATCCCAGGTATGTGTTCAATACCGCCGCCGGACGCTATCTCGTCCTCAGTTTCCTCGGCAGTGGAGCCCACGAGAGCACCCAACAGGTGGTACGGTATATCGAGGAGCGCCGTGCCCTCTTCGATGACATGCATGTCAGCTTTTTCGGCGTCTCGATCGACCCGAACGACGAACAGGGCGGTCTCTTGCGCACCATGATTCCTGGAATCCGCTATTTCTGGGATATCGACCAGGCGATCAGCAAGCAGTTCGCGGCAATCGCGACCGACGAGGCTTCCCGAACCCTGTACCGGCCGTTTACGCTGGTGCTCGATCCGATGCAGCGCGTGATGGCGAACATCGCGCTCATCCCCGCCGAGCAGCACAACCGTGCGCTGGGGGAGGTCCTCGACCGGCTTCCTCCGGTTGCGGAACACGCCGGTACCGCCTTGGTTGCGCCTGTGTTGATCCTGCCCCGTGTTTTCGAGGACGAACTCTGCCGCGAACTGATTTCCCTGTATCAGCAATACGGTGGCGCCGAATCGGGCTTCATGCGCGAGGTGAACGGCAAGACGGTGGAAGTGCGGGAACGGAGTTTCAAGCGCCGCGACGATTTCGAGTTCGACCGGCGTCCCGAGCTGGCGCCCCTCAGGGAAGCAATCCAGGTGCGGATCCGGCGCCGTGTCCTGCCCGAGATCAAGCGTGCCTTCCAGTTCGAGGTGACCCGCATGGAGCGCTATCTTGTTGCCCGATACGATGGCGCCAGCGGAGGCTTTTTTCGGCCGCACCGGGACAATACCACCCTCGGTACCGCACACCGGCGCTTCGCGTGCACGATCAACCTGAATCCGGAAGCGTACTCAGGTGGCGATTTGCGCTTCCCCGAATTCGGGCCGCGCACCTACCGCGCGCCGACCGGCGGAGCGGTCGTTTTCTCGTGCGCAATGCTGCACGAGGCAACGCCAGTGTCGGCTGGGGTACGGTATGCGTTCTTGCCGTTTTTTTATGATGAACATGCCGCCCGCCAGCGGGAACAGAACGCGCATTCGTTGACGGGCCAGGTTTTTGATCGCGCGAAAGGCGAAGACGAATATGCACTGCTGGCGAAGGATGGCCCGGCGCCGGCGGGTGCGCGTTAAGCGCCGCCTGCGTACCCGTTCTGGCGCCAGGCCTCGTACACCACCACCGCCACCGTATTCGACAGGTTCAGGCTGCGGTTGTCCGGCATCATCGGCAAGCGGATGCGCTGGCTTGGTGGAAAACTTTCGCGCAAGGCCGGATCGAGCCCGCGCGATTCGGCCCCGAACACGAATACGTCGCCCGGCTTGAAGGCGGCGTCGGCGAAGGGCGATGAACCGTGCGTGGTCAGCGCGAACATGCGCGATGGGTCGGGTTGGGCGTCCGCCAGGAAGGCGTCCCAGTCCTTGTGCACCTTCATCGTCGCGTAGTCGTGGTAATCGAGGCCGGCGCGGCGCATCTTGGCGTCGTCCAGGGGAAAGCCGAGCGGCTCGATCAGGTGCAACTGGACGCCGGTGTTGGCGCACAGGCGGATGACGTTGCCCGTGTTGGGCGGGATTTCGGGTTCGACCAGGACGACGTGAAACAAGCAATTCTCCTCAATAATCATTAGGGTCACGGTAGCGTGCGCGCGAATACCAGGTTCGAGACGCGTGCCGCGCCGGCCGCCTTCAGCGTGGCTGCCAGTTCGTTCAAGGTGTGGCCGCTGGTCATGACGTCGTCGACGACGCCGACATGGCGGCCCTGCACCAGATGCGCCGTTGCCGAAGGCACGTCGAAGGCGCCGCGGATGTTGGCGGCGCGCTCGCGCGGCGACACGCCGGACTGCGCCGCCGTCTCGAGCACGCGCGCCGCCAGGCGCGGCTGCAATTTGACGCCGAGGGCGTTGGCCAGCGGCCGGGCGATCTCGAGCGCCTGGTTGAAGCCGCGCTCGACCAGGCGGCGCGGCCCCAGCGGGACCGGGCACAGCACATCGGGCAGCGTCCAGCCGCCCTGCGCCAGGATGGCCTCGTGCAGCGCTTCGGCGAACCAGGGCGCCAGCGGCAGCCGGGCGCCGAATTTCAGGCCCAGCACCAGGGCGTCGAGCGGCGCGGCGTAATCGACGGCGGCCAGCGTCGCGTCGAATGCGGGTGGCGCGGCCAGGCAGGCGCCGCAGCGTTGCCTGGCGCCAGCGCCCGGCCCGAGCGGATTGGCGCAGCAGGCGCAGCGCAAGCCGCGCGGCGCCGCATAACGCGAGCGGCAATCGCCGCAGACCACCTGGGCAGCCAGGTCACCGCACAGCGCGCAGGAACAGGGCAGCAGGCCGTGCAGCAGTGCCCGCGGCCAGCGCATCGCCCATCGTTCCAGGTGCCCGGCCATCGGCTCGCATCCCTACAAACATGTACACTCCCGCCATTATCTCATTTGAACGTAACAGAATTATGGCTTCTCCCTCGTCCCCATCGAAAATGAGCGCACCGATTGACCAGCAGCGCGTGCGCGCGTTGTTTGCGGAACCGGCGCGCGTGGCCCGGAGCGACTTCCTGCGCCGCGAGATCGCCGAACGCATGCACGAGCGGCTGAGCCTGGTGAAAATCGTGCCGCAGCGGGTGCTCGATGCCGGCTGCGGCGGCGGCGCCGACCTCGCGACCTTGCAGAAGAGTTATCCGGCGGCCCAGATCGTCGGGCTCGATGCATCGAGCGCGATGCTGGCCGCCGCGAAAACCCCGGCGCCTGCCATGCGCTCGCTCAACCAGATGCTCAGCCGCCTGATGCCGGCCAAGGCCGGCGTCGATCTCCTGTGCGGTGACTTCGGCAGGCTGCCGTTCGGGCCGAACTCGATCGATCTGGTGTGGTCGAACCTGGCGCTGCACTGGCATCCCCAGCCGGACCGCGTGTTCGCCGAATGGCGCCGCGTGCTGCGCGTCGATGGCCTGCTGATGTTCTCGAATTTCGGTCCCGATACCTTCAAGGAGTTGCGCGCGGCCTTTGCCCAGATCGACGAAAGCCCGCATACCTTGCCCTTTGTCGACATGCACGACTTTGGCGACCAATTGGTGGAGGCGGGCTTCTCGACGCCGGTCATGGATGCCGAGCGCATCACCGTCACCTACGCCACGGTCGAGGCGCTGCTGGCAGACGTCCGGGCAATCGGCGGCAATCCGCTGTCGACGCGCCGCCGCGGGCTGATCGGGCGCGCAGCCTGGCAGCGGATGGTCGACGCGCTGGAGGCGGGCAGGGGTGCCGACGGCAAGATCGGTCTCAGCTTCGAGGTCATCTATGGCCACGCCTTCCGTCCGGTCCCGAAGACGACGGCGGCCGGCGAATCGATCGTGCGATTCCAGCCCCGCAAGCCGTAGGGTGGTCGGCTCCACCTTGGACGATGCACATACGCTGCACATGCGCCGCCCACGCGTTCAACCCGAGCCCGCACAAAGGCGAAGTCACAAGAAGCCGGGTTGAAAGTACAGGCACCACCGACAGTCACCCACAGGGGGCTTGCGCCGTCCGGCGCACCCTACGATACTACGGTAGTTCGGGTGACGCGCCCGTCATCGCCGCGCCGTGCCGGGAAACGGAACGGCCTAGCACGGATGATTCGCGCGGGCAAGACCCGTACGGCAACAGTCGATGCCCTCGTGTACAAGCCGGCGCGGCCGTGACAAGAATTTTCCTTGAATAAAAATTAGCGATTTGAGTATAATCAATGACTATTTTTTCGCCCGTAATGCCTTTAAGGCTGCAAAAACAGGCAAAACGGTTGGATAAATAGAAAATTGCATTAGCAGCATCAGCAAGTTTCGCGCTCCATCAGTGTGTTAGCAGTTGCTGGTGGGCGCCTACTCCCGTAGCGCGTCCACACGCCGCGCCGCGGGAGCCATGCTTGCATTGGTTTCGGAGCGGCGGCGGTTCGTTCATGGAATTGCTGACCGTTTAAAAATATTCTTATATTTGGTGGTTGGGGACAATTCATGACATATGCAAAGCGACTTCACGCCTTGATGCTCGGCCTCGCGGTATCGGCCAGTATCCCGGCACTGGCAGCCCCGGAAATCACGGGCCGGCCGGTGGAATACCAGTTAAACATGCAAACTCCGGTAACTGGCGTCGGCGCGGACATCTACAGCTTGCACAACCTGATGATGATCATCTGCCTGGTCATCTTCGTCGCCGTCTTCGGCGTCATGTTCTATTCGGTGCTCAAGCACCGCAAATCCCTCGGCCACAAGCCGGCCACCTTCCACGAATCGACCTTTGTCGAGATCGCCTGGACGGTCGTGCCCTTCCTGATCGTCATCGGCATGGCCCTGCCTGCCACCAAGACCGTCATCGCGCTGAAAGACACCTCGAACGCCGATTTGACCATCAAGGCCACCGGCATGCAGTGGAAATGGGGCTACGACTACCTGCAGGGCGAAGGCGAAGGCATCAGCTTCCTGTCGAACCTGGCCACGCCGCGCGCCCAGATCGGCGAGCCGGGCATGCCGGCCACCGAAGCGCGCAGCGAAAACTACCTGCTCGAAGTCGATAACGAAATGGTGGTCCCGGTCGGCAAGAAGATCCGCATGGTGTTCACCGCCAATGACGTGATCCACGCCTGGACCATTCCGGCCTTTGCCATCAAGCAGGATGCGATTCCGGGCTTCGTGCGCGACGGCTGGTTCAAGGCCGACAAGATCGGTGTCTACCGCGGCAACTGCGTCGAGCTGTGCGGCAAGGACCACGCCTTCATGCCGATCGTGGTGCGCGTCGTATCAAACGAGGATTACACTGCCTGGGTTGCCGGCGAGAAGAAAAAGATGGCCGCGCTGGCGGACGACCCGAACAAGGTCTGGACCATCGACGAACTGAAAACCCGTGGCGAGCAGGTGTACGCCGCCAACTGCGTGGCCTGCCACCAGGCCAACGGCAAGGGCGTGCCGAACGCCTTCGCGCCGCTCGACGGCTCGCCAGTGGTCAACGGCGCCAAGGCGCACCAGATCGACGTCCTGCTGCACGGCCAGGATACGCCGGCCTACCCCTCGGCCATGCCGGGCTGGAAGCAGCTGTCGGACACCGAGATCGCCGCCGTCATCACCTATACCCGCAACACCTGGTCGAACAAGGCTGCGGAAAACATCGTTCAACCGGCCGAGGTACTGGCTGCACGTAGCAAGTAACAGCGTTTTTCCAGGATACTGACATGACTACCAGCACTCTCGACCATACCCACGACGACCATCACGGGCACGACCACGCGCACGACATGCCCACCGGCGCCCGCCGCTGGCTGTTCGCCACCAACCACAAGGACATCGGCACCCTGTACCTGTGGTTCTCGTTCATCATGCTGCTCTCGGGCGGCGTGCTGGCGCTGATGATCCGCACCGAGCTGTTCCAGCCCGGCCTGCAGTTCTTCCGTCCCGAGTTCTTCAACCAGCTGACCACCATGCACGGCCTGATCATGGTGTTCGGCGCGATCATGCCGGCCTTCGTCGGCTTCGCCAACTGGATGATCCCGCTGCAGGTGGGGGCGTCCGACATGGCCTTCGCGCGCATGAACAACTTCTCGTTCTGGCTGCTGCCGCCGGCGGCGATCCTGCTGGCCGCGTCCTTCTTCTCGCCGGGCGGAGCGACCGCGGCGGGTTGGACTTTATATGCGCCGCTGTCGACCCAGATGGGGCCGGGCATGGACATGGCGATTTTCGCGATGCACATCATGGGCGCCTCGTCGATCATGGGTTCGATCAACATCATCGTCACCGTCCTGAACATGCGCGCGCCCGGCATGACCTTGATGAAGATGCCGATGTTCTGCTGGACCTGGCTGATCACCGCCTTCCTGCTGATCGCCGTGATGCCGGTGCTCGCGGGCGCCATCACCATGACCCTGACCGACCGCCACTTCGGCACCTCGTTCTTCAACGCCGCCGGCGGCGGCGACCCGGTCATGTACCAGCACATCTTCTGGTTCTTCGGCCACCCCGAGGTCTACATCATGATCCTGCCGGCCTTCGGCATCGTCTCGCAGATCATCCCGGCCTTTGCCCGTAAACCCTTGTTCGGCTATGCCTCGATGGTCTACGCGACCGCTTCGATCGCCGTGCTGTCCTTCATCGTCTGGGCGCACCACATGTTCACCACCGGCATGCCGGTGACCTCGCAGCTGTTCTTCATGTACGCCACCATGCTGATCGCGGTGCCGACCGGCGTGAAGGTGTTCAACTGGGTCGCCACGATGTGGAAGGGCTCGATGACGTTCGAGACGCCGATGCTGTTCGCGGTCGGCTTCATCTTCGTGTTCACGATGGGCGGCTTCACCGGCCTGATCCTGGCCGTGACCCCGATCGACATCCAGGTCCACGACACCTATTACGTGGTGGCCCACTTCCACTACGTGCTGGTCGCCGGCTCGCTGTTCGCGCTGTTCGCCGGCTTCTACTACTGGGCGCCGAAGTGGACCGGCCACATGTATCCGGAAGGCCGCGGCAAGATGCACTTCTGGCTGTCCCTGATCACGTTCAACATCACCTTCTTCCCGATGCACTTCCTCGGGCTGGCCGGCATGCCGCGCCGCTACGCCGACTATGCGGTGCAGTTCACCGACTTCAACATGATCGTGTCGATCGGCGCCTTCGGCTTCGGCCTGTCGCAGGTCTACTTCCTGTTCGCAGTCGTGCTGCCGACCATCCGCGGTGGCGAGAAAGCGGCGGCCAAGCCATGGGAAGGCGCGGAAGGCCTGGAGTGGACCGTACCGAGCCCGGCGCCGTTCCACACCTTCGAGAACCCGCCGCTGGTGAAGTAATGAACGCGCAAAAGAAGCCCGACACCCGTGCGGGCAACCGGAAAATTGCTTTGGTGCTGTGCCTGATCGCCGCGTTCTTCTTCGCGTCGGTCATCGTCAAGCGCCTCTGGATGTGACGTGAGCTACACCGCAAGCGAGCGCCTGCGCCTGAACCGCTCCACCCTCGGCAAGCTGGTGGTGGTGGCGGTGCTCATGTTCGGCTTCGGCTATGCGCTGGTGCCGGTCTACCGCCAGGTCTGCGAGGTGCTCGGCATCAACGTGCTGACCCAGCAGGACGGCACCGTCGAGCGCCCGGCGAACACCCAGGTCGACACCTCGCGCACGATCACCATCGAGCTCGACGGCAATTCGCAGGGCTCGTGGCGCTTCCGCCCGACCACGCGTTCGATCCAGGTGCATCCGGGCGAGCTGGCCACGGTCGTGTACGAGGTCGTCAACACCCAGCCGCGCGCGGTGAAGGCGCAGGCGATTCCGAGTTATGCGCCGCAGGCGGCGACGCCGTACTTCAAGAAGGTCGAGTGCTTCTGCTTCCGCGAGCAGACCATGAAGCCGAACGAGGCGCGCCAGATGCCGGTGGTATTCTTCATCGACCCCAAGCTGCCCAGGGAAGTCAAGACGATCACGTTGTCGTACACCTTCTTCGAAATCGGCGGCGCGGTGGCGGCGAACTGATGGCGGCCGCGGGCAAGCCCGGCGGGCAGCAGGCCAAGCGCTCGTTCTGGGCGACGCTGAAGGCCGTGTGCTGGTCCTTCTTCGGCCTGCGCCGGCGCAGCGACTACGAGCACGACGCCGAGCACCTGAACCCGGTGTACGTGATCGTCGCGGCGCTGCTCGGCTTGGCGATCTTCGTCGGCCTGCTGCTGTTCGTGGTGCGGCTGGCGGTGGCGCAGTAGGCAGGGCGGTGCAGCAGATGGACAAGTGTTATCAGCATTCCAATTGAACGCATTAGAAGAACGATCTAGGAGATGAAGATGAGTGTGTCAAAAACCGCGCCGCATTATTTCGTACCAGGCCCTTCCATGTGGCCGATGGCCGGCGGCATTTCGATGCTGGTGACGATGGTCGGTGCGTCCGCCTGGGTCAACAGCGCCTCCTGGGGGCCTGCCGTCTGCCTCGCCGGCATCGTCGCGATGCTGACCGTGCTGTATTTCTGGTTCGGCGACGCCATCGGCGAGTCGGAATCGGGGCAGTACAGCCGCCGCATCGATTCCTCCTACCGCTGGTCGATGAGCTGGTTCATCTTCTCGGAAGTGATGTTCTTCGCCGCCTTCTTCGGCGCGCTGTTCTATGCGCGCGCGATTTCAATGCCCTGGCTGGCCGACCTCGACCACAAGATCCTGTGGCCCGACTTTTCTGCGCAGTGGGGCAACACCGGCCCGGCCGGCGTGGTCGAAAGCTTCAATACCATGGGGCCGTTCCCGATCCCGACCATCAACACCGCGCTGCTGCTGCTGTCGGGCGTGACGCTGACGATCTCGCACCATTCGCTGCGCGCCGGCCACCGCCGCAACACGGCCATCTGGCTGTTCGCCACCATCCTGCTCGGTGCGGTCTTCATGGGCTTCCAGGTCTACGAATACATGCACGCCTACCGCGACCTGAACCTGAAGCTGACCTCGGGCATCTACGGTTCGACCTTCTTCATGCTGACCGGCTTCCACGGCTTCCACGTGACGATGGGCGCGATCATGTTGTCGGTGGTGCTGTACCGCGTGCTGCGCGGCCACTTTACGTCCGATAACCACTTCGGTTTCGAAGGCGCCGCCTGGTACTGGCACTTCGTCGACGTGGTCTGGCTGGGACTCTACGTGGTGGTGTACTGGCTGTAAGCGGCCGCGGCGCCGGTCGAGAGCGCGCTCTGCAGCGGGGACAGTCCACGCAAGTGGCTGTCCCCGTGTTACGTCAGCGGATGCCGGTCGGCTGGATCCAGCCCATCTTGTAGGACGCCAGCAGGAGCAGGAACAGGGTGATCGAAAGGCCGACGCGCATCGCCAGGGCCTGCACCGTGCGGTTGCTGCGGCCCTTGTCCTTCATCAGGAAGAACAGCGCCGAGCCCAGGCTCGCGATGATCAGGATGAAGGCGATGGCAACGAGGATTTTCATGGGCGGCCCGGCGGGTTCGAGGGTGGAGTTTCGGTAAGGGTTTTATTGTAATGCGTTTGGCATTTCGTTTTAGGACCATTCCGTTCGTGGCGACGGTCTTGCTGGTGGCCTTGGGGATTTCTCTGGGGAATTGGCAGATGCGGCGGGCGGAGGAGAAGCTGGCGATTGCGGCGCGCATGGCGGAGCGGGGTAGTGCCGCGCCGGTGGTGCTTGGAAGCGCTGGTGTGCATGCGCCGAACCGCGTGGACTCGGGAGTCCACCCTACGGAGATCGAATACCGCCGGGTGCGGGTGACGGGGCAGTGGGTGGCGGGCTGGCCGGTCTTCCTCGACAACCGGCCCTACCAGGGGCAGGCCGGGTTCTACCTGGTGATGCCGTTTAAAATAGCGGGGTCGGACGCATATGTGCTGGTGTTGCGGGGCTGGTTGCCGCGCGATCCACGCGAGTACACGCGCCTGCCGCAGTTTGCGACGCCCCCAGGCACGGTGACGATCGACGGCATGGCCACGGCCAGCGCCGGGAACATCATGCAGCTCGGCACGCCGGCTGCCGTGAAGCCCGGCGCCATCGTGCAGAACCTGGGTCTGGCAGAAGCGGCGCAGGCGACGGGCTTGCCGCTGCAACCCTACTTTGTGCAGCAGGCCGGGCCGGCACCAAAGGACGAGGGCCTGGTGCGCGACTGGCCGGCGCCCACAAGCGGCGTCGACAAGCACCATGGCTATGCCTTCCAGTGGTATGCGCTGGCGGCGATGGCTGTCTTATTTTTCGTGATAACGGGATTCAGAAGTGGAAGAAAACAAGTTGTCGGAACAGACAAGTAACGTGCAGGCCACGGGCGGCAACGCGCGGCGCCGCATGTCGGGCCGCCTGAAGCTGTTCGCCGTGCTGCTGGTATGCGCCGCGCCGATCATCGCCTCCTACGTGACCTTCTATATCATCAAGCCGACCGGGCGCACCAATTATGGCGCCTTCATCGACCAGCGTACGCACCTGATGCCCGACCTGGACACCACCACCCTCGACGGCCGCCCGGAAAAGCTGCAGCAGCTGGCCGGCAAATGGGTGATGGTGAAGGTGGGCGGCGGCGCCTGCGACGAGGCCTGCGCCAAGCAGCTGTTTGCGATGCGCCAGTGGCGCACGATGCAGGGCAAGAACATGGACCGCGTCGAGCGGGTCTGGCTGATCACGGACAAGGAACCGATCGACACCATGCTGATCCGCCAGTACGACGACGTGCACATGCTGCGCGTGTCGCCCGAGGCGCTGGCGAAATGGCTGCCGGTGGAAAAGGGCGGCAAGCTGGAAGACCACATCTTCCTGATCGACCCGCGCAGCAACCTCATGATGCGCTTCCCGAAAGACCCGGACCCGGCCCGCGTGCACAAGGACATCGCCAAGCTGCTCAAAGCCTCGGCGATCGGATAAGCCATGAGCGCGTCGACCCTGTTCCAACTCGCCTTGATGGGCCTGTTCGTGGCGAGCATTCCGCTGACCATGGTCTGGCTGTCGAGCGACGCCAACAAGTACCGCAAGCTGGTCTGGGTGATGGTCTTCCTCACCTTCGACCTGATCGTCTTCGGCGCGTTTACCCGCCTGACCGATTCGGGCCTGGGCTGTCCGGACTGGCCGGGCTGCTACGGCGCCGCCAATCCCTTCATCGCGCACGAGCATATCGCGGCGGCCGAAGCCCTGATGCCGACCGGGCCGGTCACCAAGGTCAAAGCCTGGATCGAGATGATCCACCGCTACCTGGCGATGGGCATCGGCGTGCTGATCATGGCCTTGATGTTCCAGGCCATCCGCCAGTGGCGCAAGACGCACCGTGACGTATTCGCGCCCGGCATCCCGGTGGCGCTGTTCGTTTTCGTGTGCATCCAGGGCGCCTTCGGCGCCTGGACCGTCACCCTGAAACTGCAGCCGGTGATCGTCACCATCCACCTGCTGCTGGGCATGCTGCTGCTGGCCATGCTGGTCTGGCTGGGCGAGCGCGAGAACGAATTGCTGGCGCCGCCGGCGCCGAGCCGCGCCCCGGCCGGGCTGCGCGCGCTGCGCCGGGTGCTGTTGCTGGCCGCGGCGGTGGTCGTGGTGCAGATCGCGCTCGGCGGGTGGGTGAGCACTAACTACGCGACCCTGGCCTGCGACGAGTTCCCGCTCTGCGACGGCAAGCTGGTGCCGGAAATGGACTTCGAGCATGGCTTCACGCTCTGGCGCAAGCTGGGCATGACGGCGGCCGGGGACTACCTGCAATTCCCGGCGCTGGTGGCAATCCACTGGGTGCACCGCAACTTCGCCATCGTCGTGACGCTGGTGCTGGGCTGGGCCGCCTGGCGCGCCCTGCGCGAGCCGGCGCTGCGCCGCACCGGACGCCTGCTGGGGCTGGCGCTGCTGGCACAGCTGTCGAGCGGCGTGGCAACGGTGTATTTCGACTTCCCGCTCACCATTGCTGTATTGCATAACGCCGGGGCCGCCGTCCTCGTCGTGCTGGTGACCATGTTAAACTACAAGGTCAAGACCTTACTCGAAGTGTCGCAGCGCAGTCCCGCGAGTGCGGACGCTCCTGCGAACTCGTATCGATGACCACCCAGACCGCCCTCCATCCGACCAGCCGCATCGCCCAGTACTGGACGCTCACCAAGCCACGGGTCACCCAGCTTGCCGTGTTTTGCGCCGTGATCGGCATGTTCCTCGCCACCGACGGCTTCCCCGGCTGGCGCGTCCTGCTCGCCGGCACCGCCGGCATCTGGCTGCTGGCCGGCGCCGCCTTCGCCGTCAACTGCCTGATCGAGGCCGAGATCGATGCCCGCATGGCCCGCACCGCGCGCCGCGCCACCTCGACCGGCGAGCTGTCGCGCAACCAGACGCTCGTGTTCTCCGGCATCATCGGCGGCCTCGGCATGCTGGTGCTGTACACGCTCGTCAATCCGCTGACGATGTGGCTGACCTTCGTCACCTTTGTCGGCTATGCCGTCATCTACACCATCTACCTGAAGCCGGCCACGCCGCAGAACATCGTCATCGGCGGCCTGTCGGGCGCCATGCCGCCGGCGCTCGGATGGGCGGCGGTCGCCAACGAGGTGCCGATGGAAGCCTGGCTGCTGGTCTTGATCATTTTCGTCTGGACCCCGCCCCATTTCTGGGCGCTGGCGATGTACCGGCGCGACGATTACGCCCGCTCTGGCCTGCCGATGTTGCCGATTACCCACGGCATGGCCTATACCGGCCAGCAGGTCTGGCTGTATTCGCTGGCCCTGGCGGCAACCACCTTGCTGCCCTTCGCCGTGCGCATGAGCGGCCTGATCTACCTGGTGTCGGCGGTTGTGCTCAATGCCCTGTTCCTGCGCCACGCCTGGCGCGTGCACAAGCATTACAGCGACCAGACGGCGCGCAAGGCCTTCGCGTATTCGATCCTCTACCTGTCGCTGCTGTTCGCGGCATTGCTGGTCGACCATTATTTTCGATTTTGATTCGCCCGCTTTTGAACCGCTCCTGACATGAAAAAACTGTTCACTGCGTCGATGCTGGCGCTGGCGCTGCTCGCCGCCGGTTGCGACAAACTGGCGTCCAAGCCGGCCGCCTTCCAGAACACCGACCTGACCGGCCTCGATTACGCCAAGGGCTTTTCGCTGCTTGATCACAACGGCACGCCGCGCACGCTCGCCGATTTCAAGGGCAAGGTCGTGGTGCTGTTCTTCGGCTATACCCAGTGCCCGGACGTGTGCCCGACCACGATGGCCGAGATGGCCGCCGTGATGAAGGAACTCGGACCGGCAGCAAGCGAGGTGCAGGTGCTGTTCGTCACCCTCGACCCCGAGCGCGATACCCAGGAACTGCTGGCCTCCTACGTGCCGGCCTTCGACAAGCGCTTCCTCGGCCTGCGCGGCACGCCCGAGCAAACGGCGCAGACGGCCAAGGAATTCAAGGTCTTCGTGTCGAAGTCGAAGGGCTCGGAGCCGAACAACTACACCGTCGACCATACGGCCGGCAGCTATGTGTTCGACAAGGAGGGCAGGGTGCGCCTGTTCCTGCGCCACGGCCAGGGCCCGGCCCCGATCGTCCACGACCTGCGCCAGCTGATGTGATGTGATCGATGGGCGGGCGCCCACCCTATGATCGTGGCTGCGCCAGCAGTCCGCGCAGCACGTCGAAATCGATCGGCTTGGTCAAATGGTGGTCGAAGCCGGCATCGAAGGCGAGCTGCTTGTCGGCGTCCTGGCCCCAGCCGGTGGCCGCCACCAGCAGCATGTCGCCGCCGCCGGGCAGGGCGCGCACCCGGCGCGCCAGCTCGTAGCCGTTCATGTCGGGCAGGCCGATGTCGAACAAGGCCACCTGCGGCTCGAACTCTTCCAGCACGGCCAGCGCCGCGCCCGCGGTGTGGGCGGCGCGCGCCGTACAGCCGTGCATTTCCAGGAACATCACCAGGATGTCGGCCGCATCGCGGTTGTCGTCGACCACCAGCACGGCTGCCGGCGCGGCGCCCGCTCCGGCAGCGGCCGCAGCCGGCAGCGGCTGCGCCTGCTCCTGCGCCAGCGGCAGGCGCACCGTGAAGCAGCTGCCGCGTCCCTCTCCCTCGCTGTGCGCGCCGATGCTGCCGCCGTGCAGGGCGACGATGCCGCGCGCCAGCGCCAGCCCGATGCCCAGGCCCCCTTTTGCACGGTCGAGCGCCGGCTCGAGCTGCGAGAACATGCCGAATACGGTGCCCAGCGCGTGGCCCGGGATGCCGATGCCGTTGTCGCGCACTTGCACGACGGCCTCGCCGCCTTCGACGCGCAAGGCGAGGGCGATGCGCCCGCCGTCCGGCGTGTACTTGCAGGCGTTGGCCAGCAGGTTGGCGATCACCTGGAACAGGCGGGTAGCGTCGGCCTGCACCACGGCATCGCTCGCCTCGATCGCCACGTCCAGGGTATGCCCGGCGGCGTCCAGGGCGGTGGCCACGTCGGCGACCGCGCTTTGCACCACCTCGGCCAGCACCACCGGCGCGCAGCGCAACTCCATGCGGCCCTGGGTGATGCGCGAGACGTCCATCAGGTCGTCGACCAGGTGGGTCAGGTGGTGCAGCTGGCGGTCGAACACCGCCAGCAGCGGACGCTCGCCGACCGTGTCGCGGTCGAGCTTGAGCACTTCGATCGCGCTGCGCATCGGCGCCAGCGGATTGCGCAGTTCGTGCGACAGGGTCGCCAGGAACTCGTCCTTGCGGCGGTCGGCATCGGACAGTTCCTGGTTCAGCGCGCGCAGCTGGGCTTCGGCCTCGAGCCGGGCCGCGAGCGCCTGTTCGGCGCTGCGGCGCGCGGCCAGCAGTTCGCGCTCGTAGGAGCGGCGTTCGTTCATGGCAAGCAGCGCCCACTCGTCGAACACCTTGCCGTCGACCGTGCGCCGCACGATGTTGACCAGCACCGGCGTGCGCTGGCCGCCGCTGTCGCGGATATCGAGCTGGAGCTGGGCGACCGAGCCCTGCATTTGCAGGATCGGCAGGCAGTGGGTCTGGTGGAACAGGCGCGCACCGACGGTCAGGAAGTCCTGGATGCGCACTTTCCCGGTCAGCGCCGCGCTCGAATAGCCGAGCCAGCGGCAAAGGGTCGCGTTGGTGCGCAGGATGGTGCCGGCGATGTCGGTCAACAACAGGCCGCAGGGCGCGTCCTGGTAGAGCGTGCCGTTGTCAGGCAAAGCGTTCAAGCGGGCAGTCCCAGTTCGTCGAGGAAGGCATGGGTCAGGCGCGCGCACTCCTGGGGAACGCTCATGTGCGGGCAGTGGCCGATGTTGGTGATTACTTCGAGCCGGCTGCCGGCGAGCTGGCGCTGCAGGTAGCGGCCGACCTCCAGCGGAGCGATCAGGTCGTCGCTGCATTGCATGATCAGCGCCGGCACGCTCGCCTGCGCCAGGTCGGCGCGGTGGTCCGAAAGGAAGGTCACGCGCGCGAAATGGCGCGCGATCTCGGGATCGTTGCGGCAGAATTTGTTGCTCAGTTCGATGCCGAGGTGGGGTAAGTTGGGCGCGCCCATGATGACCGGCGCCATGCTGCTCGACCAGCCGAGGTAGTTCGCGTCCATCGTGTCGAGCAGTTCGTCGATGTCGCCGCGCGTGAAGCCGCCCCGGTAGCCGTCGTCGTCGATGTAGCAGGGCGAGGGCGCGATCATCACCTGGGCCAGGAAATGGCGGGGTGCCTTGATGCTGGCCAGCAGGCCGATCATGGCGCTGACCGAATGGCCGACATGCACCACGGGACCGGTATCGAGCGCATCGAGGATCTCGACCAGGTCGTCGGCATAGCCGTGCAGGCTGGCGTGGCGGGTGCGGCAGTGGGCGCCGAGCTCGGAGTTGCCGCTGCCGGTCAGGTCGAAGGCGACGATCCGGCAGCGCCCTTCGAGGGCCGGGACCATGAAGCGCCACACGACCTGGTCGCAGCCGAAACCGTGCGCCAGGACGAGGGTGACGGGCCCATTGCCCGAGACGGTGACGTTATTTCGGCGAAGCACGTCCATAAGGGCTCACTGGTGAGGTGACTGTGAAATCTGATCCACAGAAAGAAACATTATACCTTCGGACATGGACCCGGGTTCCATCCTCGCGCCGGTTCAGTCCTCGTCTTCGTCGCCGCCGCGCGCCAGCTGCGGGATCACCTTCACCAGCAGGATGCGCGGACCATTGGTCTTTTTCACCACCACGTCGAACTTCGGGAACTCGATGCGCTGGCCCTGCTTCGGAATGTCGCCCAGCTTGGCCATCAGGAGGCCGCCCACGGATTCGACGTCGTCCAGGCCCATTTCCTCGTTGTCGATGTCGATGCCGAGCAGGCGTTCGAGCGAATAGATCGGCAGGCTGGCCTTGCCGATATAAGTGCCGTCGGCCTGCGGCAGCCAGTCGTTTTCGTTCATGCGGAATTCGTCGCGGATTTCGCCGACCATCGCGCCCAGCAGGTTGTCGAGCGTGATGAAGCCGACCGGACGCTTGCCCTTTTCGCCGATCAGCGCGAAGTGGGGCGCGCCGGCGCGGAAACGGCGGAAGATTTCCTGGGCCGGCGTGCGCGCCGAGATCGTCTCGACCGGGCGCAGGTATTGGGTCAGGTCGCTGATGTCCTTGCCCGACTGCTGGGCGAAGAACAGGTCCTTCAGGTGGATCACGCCCAGCACTTCCTCGCCTTCCTCGTCGAAATACGGATAGCGCGAGAAGCGGTTGCGGCGCATGGTGTCGAGGTTTTCCTCGATCGGCAGGTCTTCGTGCAGGGCGATCACTTCGTTGATCGGGCGCATCAGGTCGGACACGGCCATGTCGGAAAACTCGAGCGACTGGGCCAGGATGTGGCGCTCGTCGTGAGTGAATTTTTCCTTGCCGGTGCTGGTATTGGTGCGCAGGATCAGTTTCAGTTCGTCGGTCGAGTAATGCGTGTCATGGCTGCCGGCGCCGGCCAGGCCGGCCAGGCGCAGCACGCCGTTGGCGCTGGCATTGAGCAGCCAGATCGCCGGGTACATCATCCAGTAGAAACCGTACAAAGGCAGCGCGCACCACATCGCGACCACTTCGGGGATCCGGATCGCCAGCGACTTCGGCGCCAGTTCGCCGACCACGATGTGCAGGAAGGAGATGACGCTGAAGGCGACGATGAAGGACACGCCGTGGATCACCTGCGGCGAGGTCACGCCCAGCATGGCGAACACCGGTTCGAGCAGGCTGGCGAAAGCCGGTTCGCCGACCCAGCCGAGGCCGAGGGAGGCGAGGGTGATGCCGAGCTGGCAGGCCGAGAGGTATTCGTCGAGCTGGCCGTGGACCTTGGCCAGGATGCGCCCGCGCAGGCCGCTGGTCTTGGCGATGGCCCGCACGCGGGTCTTGCGCAGCGTGACGATACTGAATTCCGCTGCGACGAAGAAGCCGTTCAGCGCGACGAGGAACAGCGCCAGAACGACAAAAAGAAGATTTTCCATAGAAAGGGAGAGTTGATAAAAGGCATAGCCGATGTGCATTGTACAACTCAACCGCTGCCGGGCATCCTAACGGGACAGGCTTTGCTGCACCGAGGCGAGGATGGCGGCCACCGCCGGGTGCTGGATCTTGCGCTCGTTCGAGATCGCATAGAACTGTTCGCGCACCTGCGGGACCCGGCCGACGATCACCGCCTGCAGCTGTTCGGCCAGGTCGGCCGCCAGCGCCGCCGGCGCGAAGAACAGGCCCAGCCCACGCCGGCCGAAGGTGTTCAGCAGCGCATTGTCCTCGAACTCGCCGACCACGTCCGGATGCACGCCCTGCAACTCGAACCATTCGTCGATCCGGGTGCGCAAGGCGTTATTCCTGGTCGGCAGCAGGAAGGGGGCGCCGTTCAGTTTCTTTGGAAAATCGTCCGCGTAGGCGCCGGCCAGCCGCGCCGTCCCCACCACCGTCATTTCGCTCTCGAACAGCATGTGGCTGAACACGCGCAGGGTGCTGCCGGTGGACAGGGCGCGTTCGGTCAGCACCACGTCGAGCTTGTGCAGGGCGAGTTCGGCCAGCAGGGCGTCGTGCTGGTCTTCGTAGCAGACCAGGCGCACCGGGATCGCCAGCCGGGTAGTGCTCTCGAGCAAACGGAAGGCCGTCAGCTTCGGCAGCGAGTCGGCAATGCCGACCGTCAGGCGGGTGCGCAGGGTGCCGGACCCGTCGAGCGCTTCCTGCATCTGCTCGCCCAATAGAAAGATCTGGTCGGCATATTTATGGGCCACCTCGCCGGCCTCGGACAGCACCAGGCGCCGGCCCTGCTGGGTGAACAAGACCTTGCCGACCGACTGCTCGAGCAGGCTGATCTGGCTGCTGACGGTCTGGACGGCCAGGCCCAGGCGTTCGGCCGCGCGCGTGATGCTGCCTTCCTTGGCGACCACCCAGAAGTAATATAGATGCCGAAAATTCGTGCTGGCGTTTTTCATCTCTTCCGTTTTTCCGAAGTAACTCTTCGATTATCTTCGCTTTTTCAATGGTTGTGCGGGGTATACACTCCGTTGTGGCAAATTTCATATAAAGGAAAAACAACATGAAGCACTTTAGAGGATCCTTCCTCGTCACGGTCGTCTGTCTCTCCCTGGCAGCCTGGTGGGGTTATGAGCACGGCGGCCTGTCCGGCGCGCTGACAGCGCTCGGTATTGCCACCATCCTGTCGGTGATGGAAGTGTCGCTCTCGTTCGACAACGCCGTCGTCAACGCCTCGGTCCTGAAAGGCTGGAACGAATTCTGGCTCAAGCTGTTCCTGGGCCTGGGCATGATCATCGCCGTGTTCGGTATGCGCCTGGTCTTCCCGCTGGTCATCGTCGCCGTGGCGGCCGACCTGGGCATGACCGAGGTCTGGAACCTGGCGCTGAACGATCCGAAGTCGTTCTCCGGCCACCTGACGGCGCACCACGCCGAAGTGGCAGCCTTTGGCGGCATGTTCCTGCTGCTGGTCTTCCTGAACTTCCTGCTCGATGACGAGAAGGAAACCCACTGGCTGGGCAACTTCGAGAAGAAGCTCGGCGCGCTCGGCCGCGTCTCCTCGATCGCGGTGATGGTGTCGCTGGCGGCGCTGCTGTTCGCCTCGACCTTCGTCGACGAAGCGCAGCGGATGATCGTCCTGATCGCCGGTATCTGGGGCATCCTGGTCTATGTCGGCGTGGACATGATCAGTGGCCTGCTCGAGAAGAGCGAGGCCGATGAAAACAGCAACGTGGGCGACATGGTCAAGCGCGGCGGTATCGGCGGTTTCCTGTACCTCGAAGTGCTCGACGCCTCGTTCAGCTTCGACGGTGTGATCGGCGCCTTCGCGATCACCAGCGACGTCGTGATCATCATGCTGGGCCTGGCCATCGGCGCGATGTTCGTGCGTTCGATGACGGTCTACCTGGTCCGCAAGGGCACGCTCGACGAGTTCGTCTACCTGGAGCACGGCGCGCACTATGCGATCGGTATCCTGGCCGTGATCATGCTCGCCAGCATGAAGTTCCACGTGCCCGAGCTGGTGACCGGCCTGACCGGCGTGGCCTTCATTGCCGCGTCGCTGTGGTCGTCGATCCGCTACAAGAAGAAGCATGCGGCGCTGGAAGGGCATGAGAAGCAGATAGCGTAAGCAGCAGGACGTAGGGTGAGCGGCTCTGCCGCTCACGCGTTCAACGGAAGAATGTCATACCGCGAATGATCACCTGCTGGTTGAACGCGTGGGCGGGAAACCCGCCCACCCTACGGGTCACAAAACAGATTTCGTGGGCGTGCATCGCGCGTCCGCATAAAGAACCGCACGGCGAGCGGCAGAACACCAGCTCGCTGCGCGTGGTTAAACAGGTGTTCAACGATACGTCATCCAAATAGGAGATCCACATCATGGCAATCAGTCTGCAAAAAGGCGGCAACGTCAACCTGTCGAAAGAGGCCCCTGGCCTGACCAACCTGAAGGTCGGCCTCGGCTGGGACACGCGCGCCACCGATGGCGCCGCCTTCGACCTCGACGGCGCGGTGTTCATGCTGAACTCGTCCGGCAAGGTCCGTTCGGACGCCGACTTCATCTTCTACAACAACCTGAAGTCGGCCGACGGCTCGGTCGTGCACTCGGGCGACAACAAGACCGGCGAAGGCGCGGGCGACGACGAAACCGTCAGCGTCGACCTGACCAAGGTCCCGGCCGACGTCGACAAGATCGTGCTGGCCGTGACCATTCACGACGCCGAGAGCCGCCGCCAGAACTTCGGCATGGTCGGCAAGGCCTTCATCCGCTGCGTCAACGCCAACGGCGACGCCGAAATCGCCCGCTACGACCTGTCGGAAGACGGCTCGACGGAAGCTGCAATGATCTTCGGCGAGGTGTATCGTAACGGCGCCGACTGGAAGTTCCGCGCCATCGGCCAGGGTTTCCAGGGCGGCCTGGGGCCACTCGCCAAGAACTACGGCGTCAACGTTTAATCACCAGGTCCACGGTCCCCCGACCGGGGACCGTATTCAATCGATAGGAAGCCACTTCAATGCCTACTTTTACCGTGACCGGGGACGTCGATCCCTTCCTGCATGTGTCGATGCGGCAGGGCGAGACCATCTATTGCGAATCCGACGCGATGGTGATGATGGAATCGACCCTCGACCTGAAAGGCAAGATGCGGGGCGGGCTCGGCAGCGCCCTGATGCGCACCTTCGCCAACGGCGAATCGTTCTTCCAGCAGCACATCGAAGCGACGCGCGGAGCCGGCGACTGCCTGCTCTCGCCGACGCTGCCGGGGGCGATGCAGATCGTCGACGTCGGTCCGAACAACTACATCATCAGCGACGGCGCGTTTGTCGCTGCCTCGTCCGGCGTCGAGCTGAAGGTGCGTACCCAGAATATCGGCAACGCGCTCTTCGCCAATAGCGGCGGCTTCTTCGTCACCGAGACCGGTGGCCAGGGGCAGGTGGTGGTGTCGGGTTTCGGTTCGATGTCGATGCTCGAAGTCGAACCGGGCAAGGACGCGATCATCGACAACTCGCACGTCGTGTGCTGGGACAGCACGCTGCGCTACGAGATCTCGATCACGACCGGCACCAGCGGCGGCTTCCTGGGTAACCTGATCAACAGCCAAACCAGCGGCGAGGGCATGGTCCTGCGCTTTTCGGGCAAGGGCAAGGTCTACGTGTGTTCGCGTAACCGTGCCGCCTTCAAAGCCTGGATGCAAACGCCCGCCAAATAAGGAGTCATACAATGTCAGTCAGTCTGCAAAAAGGCCAGAAAATCTCGCTCTCGAAAGAGGGCGGCGGTTCGCTCACCCGTGTCACCATGGGCCTCGGCTGGGACGCCATCAAGTCGAAGGGCTTCCTCGGCTTCGGCGCCAAGACCGAAAGCGTCGACCTCGACGCCTCGGTCGTGATGTTCGACGAATCGAACCGCGTCGTCGACACGGTCTGGTTCCGCCAGCTCAAAAGCAAGGACGGCAGCATCGTGCACACGGGCGACAACCGCACCGGCGCCGGCGATGGCGACGACGAGCAGATCAATGTTGACCTGTCCGCCGTGCCCGGCAACGTCAAGTCGCTCGTGTTCACCGTGAACAGCTTCACGGGCCAGAACTTCTCGCAAGTGCAAAACGCCTACTGCCGCCTGCTCGACGCAAACGGCAACAAGGAAGTGGCGCGCTACGACCTGTCGGTGCAGGGCGCCCACACCGCCCAGGTGATGGCCAAGCTGTACCGCCACAACGGCGAGTGGAAGATGCACGCCATCGGCGAAAACGCGAGCGGCCGCACCTTCGACGACCTGATGCCGTCGATTACGCCGCACCTTTAATCAAGCAGTTGACAAGCAAGTAAGTTAGCCGAACCGGGGATGCGTCCCCGGTTTTTTTTCGTCTTCGTAGGGTGGACGGGTTTCCCGTCCACGCGTTCAAGCAGCGGATGCCTAACCGCGTTTCTACCAGCACCCGTGCGTTGAACGCGTGGACGGCAGAGCCGTCCACCCTACGTCCCCCCGGTTGACGATGTTGATATTTCTTCTTGACATCACCCGTCTTTACATCTACTGTATTAATCAACTAATACAGTAGACACCATGACCACCCACTCCGCCCAGCTGTTCTCGATCACCACCGGCTCCCCCGAGCCGATCTACCGCCAGCTCGTCGAGCAGGTGCGGCGCCTGGTTGCCGCCGGCCAGATGGCGCCCGGCGACGCGCTGCCTTCGGTGCGCGACGTTGCGCAGGCCCTGGCCCTGAACCCGATGACCGTCTCGAAAGCCTGGAACCTGCTCGAGATGGAAGGGCTGCTGGCGCGCCGGCGCGGGCTGGGCATGATGGTTGCCGAGCGCAGCAAGGCCCAGCCTGCCGACCGCGCCGCGCTGCTGCGCCCGACCCTGGAACGCGCCGCCATCGAGGCGCGCCAGCTCGAGCTCGACCCCGACACCGCCGTTTCCCTCTTCATCCAAATCCTGAAGGAACAAGCATGAACACACCGATCGTCGAACTGTCCTCGATCAGCAAGCATTTCGGCAGCGCGCAGGTATTGAACGGCCTCGACTGGCAGGTACGGCCGGGCCAGGTCATCGGCCTGCTGGGCCGCAACGGCGCCGGCAAGTCGACCCTGCTCGAATGCCTGCTCGGGCTGCGCGAAACGGATGGGGGCAGCGTGCGCCTGTTCGGCGAGGACGTCGGCCACCTGCTTGATGCCACCCGCGCCCGGATCGGCTACGTGCCGCAGAAATCGGAGCTGTTCGACTGGCTCACGCCGCGCCAGATGCTCGACTATTTCAAGGCCCTGTATCCGCGCTGGAACGACGCCAAGGTCGACGCGCTGCTGGACCGCTGGGGCTTCGACGGTTTCATGCAGAACAAGGCGATCGGCAAGCTGTCGGGCGGCGAGCAGCAGCGCCTGTCGATCATCCGCGCGCTCGGGCCCGACCCCGAGCTGCTGATCCTCGACGAGCCGGTCGCGAGCCTCGACCCGGTCGGCCGCCGCGAATTCCTGCGCGAGCTGATCGACGGCGTCATCGAGCACGGCACCACGGTCGTGTTCTCGACGCACATCCTGTCCGACCTGGAGCGGGTCGCGCTCGACATCGCCTTCCTGAAGGACGGCCGCATCGCCTTGCAGGGCCAGCTCGACGAGCTGCTCGAAGGCGCGCGCCGCGTGGTCGGCCCCGGCGCCGTGCTCGACGGCCTGACGCTGGCGGGGGAGGTCAGCCGCCAGCGCGGCGCCGACGGCCTGGTGCGCGTCGTCACGCAGGGCGGGGCAGGCCTCGGCGCGCTCGGCGCGCAACCCGGCGTGCGCGTGGAAGCGCTCGGCCTGGAAGACCTGTTCATCGAGGTGACGCAATGAGCGCGCTGCGCGACTACGGCTTGCTGTGGCGCGCCGCGCTGGCGATCCGGCACCCGCGCGCGAACGCCGTGCTGGGTGGGTTCGCCTCGTTCTGCGCGCTTGCCGTCGGCTTGTTGGTGCTGATGCAGACGGGGGATATCGTCGATACCGTGATCAACGGCGCGCGCGCGGCCTGCGCCGTCCTCGTGTTCGGCTGGCTGATGTATTTCATCCCGGGGGCCATCAAGCTCAACACGCCGGCGAACGCGCAGCTGGTGCCGCGCATGCGGCGCCGCCTGGTGCAACTGACGCTGCTGGCCTGGGCCGGCGCGGTGGGCCTGGCCACGCTGCTGGCAGCCGGCACCCCTCTCGGCGCCCGTGTCGTCTTCGTCTTCGTCGGTGTCTGGCTGATCGCGCTGGGCCTGGCGCGCACCGGCCATCCTGCCGGCAAGGCAATCCAGTTCCTCATGCCGATGCTGATCATCCTCGGCAGCTCGGTCTCGCGCGAGGGGCTGGCGCTGCTGGCCGGCGGGCCGCTGTTTGCGGTGGCGGCGCTGCTCGTGCTGGCGCTGGGCGCGTTCACGCTGGAGGTGATGTTCCCGCATGGCGGCGAGCGCCACTACCGGCTGCATGCGGCCCAGAAGCAGGTCAGCGACCAGATGAGCGCCGCGGGACAGTTCAGGAAAGCACGCGTGCCGCGCGTGGGCCGCGCGGTCTACCTGGCCGCCTTCCGGCGCGACCTCGCCCGGCGCAATGCGGGCGCGCTCCTGATGCACCTGCTGGGACCGGCCGTGCACTGGTCCCAGCGCCTGCTGCCGATGGCCTTCCTGGTCGGGATCGCAGCCGGCGCGATGGCAATCGCGCGCCAGGTCGCCAGCGCGGACACGCTCGAGATGATCGCGGCGAACGGCTGGCTCGCCGCCTCGTCGGTCCTGGTGGTCCAGGTGCTCGACCATGAACGCCGTTTGATGCGCCTGTCGTTCACCCGCGGCGAGCAGAGCCTGGTGCGGCTGGTGCCGTCGCTGCCGGGCATCGCCGGTACTTTCAACCGCTACCTGGTGGCGCGCCTGCTGCTGGCCGGCCTGCGCGACTGGGCGACGGTGTCGGTCGCCGTGCTGTGCGTGGTCGCGCTGACCGGTGCGCCGGCCCCGATCATGTGGATGCAGGCGGCGATCTGCTGCCTGACCCTGCCGCTGCTGGCCTCGCCCGTGCGCGACCATGCGCGCCATGCCGGCGCCGAATGGCGCTTCGTGCTCTGGCAGGGCGCCTCGCTGGGCGCCTGCTTCCTGGCCGGTATCGGCGCACAGCGCGTGCTGGGCACGCCGGTGCTGCCGGTCGCCGCGCTCGCATCGGTGGCCCTGGCCGCCGTCTCGGTCGCCTGGCGCTGGCGCCGCCTGGCGGGCGCGCCGCACGCCTTCCCGGTCGGGCGCCTGGCCTGATCAGTGCCCGCGCTTCTGCACCAGCGCGCTGCCGACGCCGTGGCGCCGTCCTTCGCTGACCGCCGTCACCGTGCCGTCCGGGTTGAACACGAGGGCGTTGGCGGCGCCGATCTCCTCGGGCGGGTCTTCCCACTTGTGGCCGAAGGCTTCCAGCGCCCTGGCCTGGGCGCTGCCGGGAAAGCCCGGCTCGACGGACGTTGCCGCGCCATTGCGCTCGGACAGGCGCGGCGCGTTCAGCGCCTGGTCCATCGGCATGCCGAAGTCGATGTGGTTGACGATGGTCTGCAGCACCGTCGTGATGATGGTCGAGCCGCCCGGGCTGCCGATCGTAAACGCCGGTTTGCCGTCCTTGAAGGCGATGGTCGGCGCCATGCTGCTGCGCGGGCGCTTGCCCGCTTCCGGCACGTTCGGGTGCGGGCCTGAAAAGTCGAAATCGGTCATCTCGTTATTGAGCAGGAAGCCGTAGCCCGGCACCACGATGCCGCTGCCGCCCCAGGACTCGATCGTAAACGTGTAGGAGACCACGTTGCCGTCCTTGTCGGAGACGGTGAAGTGGGTCGTGTGCGGGCTTTCCTGGCCCAGCTTGCGCTGGGCGGCACGCGGTTGCGGGCGCAGCGGCACGCTCGGGTCCTGCTGGTAGGCGTACGGATCGCCGGCGGCGACCTGCAGCGTCGCACGCAGTGGATCGATCGTGGCGCGGCGCTCGGTGGCATAGGCTTTCGACAGCAGGCCGGCGACCGGCGCGTCGACATATTCCGGGTCGGCCAGGTAGGCGTTGCGGTCGGCGAAGGCCAGCCGGCTCGCTTCCAGGTACAGGTGTTCGGCCTGGGCGCGCGGCATCGATCCCAGGTCGTAGCCTTCCAGGATGTTCAGCGCTTCGGCGACCGCGATGCCGCCGCTGCTCGGCAGCGGCATGCCGGCGATTTCGTAGCCGCGATAGGTGCTCAGCACCGGCGGGCGGATGCGCGCCTCGTAGTTGGCCAGGTCGGCCAGCGTCATCTTGCCCGGGCGGACCTGGACACCGCTTGCCGCTGGCGGCCGGTTGACGGCGTCGACGATGGCGCGCGCCATCGGCCCTTCGTAGAAGGCGCGCTGGCCGCGCGCGGCGATCTCGCGGTAGGCCTTGGCCATGTCCGGGTTGCGCAGCAGGGTGCCCGGCCTCAATGCCTTGCCCTCATGCAGGTAGAGCGCGCTGGTGCTGCTGAACTGTTGAAATTTTCTTTCATTTTCCTGCGTTAAATGAGAGAAAGTTTCATTAATCTTAAAACCTTTGGTGGCGACCTCGATGGCCGGCGCCAGCACCGTCCTGAACTTCATCGTGCCGTAGCGCTCCAGCGCTTCGTGCCAGCCGCGCACGGTGCCCGGCACGCCGACGGCCGCGCCGCTGGCGATCGCCTTCTGGTAGTCGATCTCCTTGCCGTTCTCGAGGAACACGGTCGGGGTGAACGAGCTCGGGGCCGTTTCGCGGTGGTCGATCGTGACGACGCGCTTGTCCCCGGCCAGGTAGATCACCATGAAGCCGCCGCCGCCGATGCCGCAGCTGAACGGATCGGTCACGCCCAGCGTGGCGGCCGCCGCCACCGCCGCGTCGATCGCGTTGCCGCCCTTGTTCAAGATGGCGAGGGCCGATTGCGAGGCGTGCTCGCTGATGGTGGCGACGGCGCCGCCGCTGCCGCTGGCGACCGGGGTCCTGGCCAGCGCGAGCGGCGCGTGGAGGACGATGGACAGGGTGAGGCCGCAGGCGAGGGCAGTGGTCGATCGTGTCATGGAGGGCGTTCCCGAGCAGGTTGTCTGCCGAGCATAGCAAAAACGCCAAGGCGGCGGCGCAATGCGCGGTCACACAGCGGTCATCGAGCGGTCATACAGCCGTCATATCGCGTCGCTAGACTGGGTTTGTCACTTAACCAACCCTGAGCCACGACAAAATGAAAATGCAGAACATGTTCAAAACGATGATCGCGGGCGCCGCTGCCGCGATGGTGATGTCTTCCTCGTTCGCCGCGGACGTGACCGGCGCGGGTGCAACCTTCCCGTACCCGATCTACGCCAAGTGGGCGGAAATGTACAAGGGCGCCACCGGCAACAGCATGAACTACCAGTCGGTCGGCTCGGGCGCCGGCATCAAGCAGATCAAGGCGAAGACCGTCGACTTCGGCGCCTCCGACATGCCGCTCAAGGCGGCCGAGCTCGACGAAGCGGGCCTGATGCAGTTCCCGGCCATCATGGGCGGCGTGGTCGCCGTGGTCAACGTGGAAGGCGTGAACCCGGGCCAGCTCAAGCTGAGCGGTCCGGTGCTGGCCGACATCTACCTCGGCAAGATCACCAAGTGGAACGCCCAGCCGATCGCCGCCCTGAACCCGGGCGTCAGACTGCCGGACGCCGACATCACCGTCGTGCACCGCGCCGACAGCTCGGGCACCTCCTTCCTGTTCACCGACTACCTGTCGAAAGTGAACCCTGAATTCAAGGACAAGATCGGCGCCGGCACCTCGGTGAAATGGGCGACCGGCATGGGCGGCAAGGGCAACGAGGGCGTGGCCGCCTATGTCCAGCGCGTCAAGGGCTCGATCGGCTACGTCGAGTGGGCCTATGCCAAGAAGAACAAGCTGTCGCACACCCAGTTGCAGAACAGGGAAGGCCAGTTCCTGCAGCCGGACGACGACGCCTTCAAGGCCGCCGCCGCCAACGCCGAATGGACCAGGACGCCGGGCTTCGCCGTGATCCTGACCGATGCCGCCGGCAAGAACGCCTGGCCGATCACGGGCGTGTCCTACATCCTGATGCACAAGGCACAGGCCGACGCGAACAAGGGCAAGGAAGTGGTGAAATTCTTCGACTACGCGTTCAAGAACGGCGCCGCCGCCGCGGCCGAGCTGGACTACGTGCCGATGCCGGCCTCGGTGGTCAAGCTGGTGCAGGGCGCGTGGAAGGCCCAGCTCAAGGACGGCGCGGGCGCAGCGATCTATTGATGCAGGACGGGCGCAAGCCCTTGGGTTAACGGAAGGTAGTTCTTTGCGGCGGTCTTCGGATCGCCGTTTTTTTTGCGGCCCACGAACGGCCGCGGCAAAAAAAAGCGGCCCTCGCAGGGCCGCTGTGCTCTTGTCACGCCTGGCTTACACGAAGGCTGCCAGCGCGCCTTTCATTTTCTTCAAGGCCGCCGATTCGATCTGGCGGATGCGCTCGGCCGACACGCCGAACTCTTCGGCCAGCGTGTGCAGCGTCGCACCCGAGCCGTCGTCGTTCGCCAGCCAGCGCGCCTCGACGATGCGGCGCGAACGCGGGTCGAGCTTGCCCAGCGCCGTTTCCAGGCCTTCGGACTGCAGGCGCGTGACCTGCTCGGCTTCCAGCACCTTGGTCGGCTCCTGCTGGTCCGACGACAGGTAGGCGATCGGCGAGAACTTGTCGTCTTCGTCGTCGGTGGGCGACTCGAGGGCGATGTCGCGGCCCGAGAGGCGGGTTTCCATCTCGATCACTTCTTCGCGCTTGACGTCGAGCATCTTGGCCAGGTCGTCGACCTGGGTCGGCGTCATCGCGTCCAGGCCCACCTTGTTGCTGCGCAGGTTGAAGAACAGCTTGCGCTGGGCCTTGGTCGTGGCGACCTTCACCAGGCGCCAGTTCTTGAGGATGTATTCATGCATCTCGGCCTTGATCCAGTGCATGGCGTACGACACCAGGCGCACGCCCTGGTTCGGGTCGAAACGCTTGACTGCCTTCATCAGGCCGATATTGCCTTCCTGGATCAGGTCGGCGTGCGGCAGGCCGTAGCCGAGGTAGCCGCGCGCAATCGACACCACCAGGCGCAGGTGCGAGAGCACCAGCTTTTGCGCGGCGTCGAGGTCGTTCGCTTCCCGCAGCCGCTTCGCCAGCGAGACTTCTTCCTCATGGGTCAGCATCGGCAGGCGGTTCACGGCGGAAATATACGCGTCGATGTTACCGAGATTGCCGGTGAAACCGAGTCCCAGAGCACGATTGCTGGTTGGAACCAATGCGGATTGTGCGGACATTATATTTTCCTCGTAGAGTAATCTTTCGCTGCATCGTCAACGCTGCCGGGACACCCCGGGGCGGACTGCACGACATCGTGCTGATGCATGGCAAGCCTTGTATACCTTCACTTGAGGACATATATTAGCACTCTCTCAGGGTGAGTGCTAGCGACCCTCCCATAGGAGGAGGACAGTTTAAGTCTGGCTAAAGTATTGCTTTGAAGTATTTAAAAATGATCAGACTTACTGTAGAGCAGACCCTTGCAAATTTGTTGATAGACCTCAAATGTGTGACTTGTCTCGGCGTTTCAAGACCGCAGGTTAAGGGGACAGCGCGCCCGTTTTCTGTTAGGTGGCGCACCGTGGAGGAAGTTCGGCTGCATTGTGCGACAAATTCCCGCGCCGTCGCGGCGTGGACGCCTACAAAGCCTCCTGTTCATTTTCCAAATCCCCAATAAAAAAACGGGTGAGCAAGCTCACCCGTTTCTTCATGCACTGTGCCCTCAGTTCAGGCGCGCCAGATGCCTCTGCACCGACAGCATCGCGCCGATCAGGCCGAGGCCGGCGCTAATCGCCAGCAAGCCCGCCAGTTCCAGCGGCCCGAGTGCCGCCAGCTGGAATTCCGACGCGTACAGGCGCGCAAACTCCGCGATCGACGCGTTCAGCGGCTGCAAGGCCAGCGCCACCGCGCCCAGCGCCACCACGCCGGCGCACAGGCCGAGCAGGGCGCCCGTGTAATAAAACGGACGGTGGATGAAGTTGTCGGTGGCGCCCAGCAGCTTGGACACCGCGATTTCCTCGCGCTGGGTCAGCACTTGCAGGCGGATCGTGTTGAACACGACGGCGATCACCACCACGCCCAGCGTCAGGGCCAGCAGCAGCAGCGCCAGGCGCAGGATGTCGAGCAGGGCGGCGAGGCGCTTGACCCAGTTCGAATCGACCTGCACCGTGTCGACCTGGGGCAGAGCCGCCATCTGCTCGACGATGCCGTCGATGCGCGCCGCGTCGGCGATATTGCTGAAACCCGCGAGCTTCATCACATAGCTGTCGGGCAGCGGATTTTCGCCCAGGGTGTCGAGCGCACCGGACAGGCCGCTGCGCTCCTTCAGGTCGCCCAGCGCCTGCTCGCGCGGCACGAAGACGATGCGGGCCTGGCTGCCCTGCAGGATCTGGCGCAGCTGCGGCTCGATCGCCTGCGCGTCTTCGCGCGAGGCCTCGGGCTTGACGAACAGGCTCACCTCGGGATCGACCGACAATTGCCCCGTCATGGGGCGGACGTTGTCGAGCAGGGTGATGCCCGCGAACGGCAGGGTCAGCGCGACCGCGACCACCAGCACGTTGAACAGGAAGCTGCCCGGCGCCTTGCGCAGGTGCGCGAGCGCGGCGCCGAAGGCGAAGCGGTGGTGGCGGATCCAGGGGCTCATGCCGCACCTCCGGCCTGGCCTTCGACGGTCGGAGCCTGCGGATCCTGCCGAGGGTGCGCGAGGTGCGGGACGAGCTCGCCGTGTTCGAGGCGGATCACGCGCGTCGCGCCCTCGAGCACCTGGTCGTCGTGGGTCGAAATCAGGCAGGTCACGCCCACCGAATTGAAGGCGCGCAGGGCGTCGAGCACCTTGTCGGCCGCCACGCGGTCGAGGTTGGCCGTCGGTTCGTCGGCCAGGATGATCTGGGGCCGGTTGACGATCGCGCGCGAGACCGCCACGCGCTGCTGCTCGCCGCCGGACAGCTCGAGCGGGTGCGCCCTGGCGCGGTCGAGCAGGCCGACCTTGTCGAGGGCGGCGCGGGCGCGCTGCTCGGCCTGCGCCTTGGGCGCGCCCGAGACCAGCAGCGGCATCATCACGTTGGCCAGGATGTCGCGGTCGTGCAGCAGGCGCTGGTCCTGGAAGATCAAACCGAGCTTGCGGCGCAGGAAGGGAATGCTCGGCTTTTTCAGCTTGCCGATGTCCTGGCCGAAGACGATCACGCGCCCGCTGCTGGGGCGCTCGATGGCGGCCACCATTTTCATCAGCGTCGACTTGCCGGCGCCGGACGGGCCGGCCAGGTACACCAGCTCGCCCTTCTCGATGTTCAGGGAGACGTCGCGCAGGGCGGTCGCCTCGGGGGAATACTGCTTGGAGACGGAGTGGAATTCGATCATCTGGCCTTGGCTCTTTTCTCGCTATGTTCTCTCAGCCCAACAGCGCTTCGACGAATTCTTCCGCATTGAACGGCTGCAGGTCGTCCAGCTTTTCGCCGACGCCGATGAAATACACCGGTATCGGACGCGTCCGGGCGATCGCGGCCAGCACGCCGCCCTTGGCGGTGCCGTCGAGCTTGGTAATTACCAGGCCCGTCAGTTGCAGCGCATCGTCGAAGGCCTTCACCTGGGCCAGCGCGTTCTGGCCGGTATTGCCGTCGATGACGAGCAGGGTTTCGTGCGGGGCGCCATCCATGCCCTTGCCGATCACGCGCTTGATCTTCTTGAGTTCTTCCATCAGGTGTAGCTGGGTCGGCAGGCGGCCGGCGGTATCGACCATGACGACGTCGACGCCGCGCGCCTTGCCCGACTGGACCGCATCGAAGGCGACCGCGGCCGGATCGCCCGACTGCTGGGAAATCACGGTGACGTTGTTGCGCTGGCCCCAGACCATCAGCTGCTCCCTGGCGGCGGCGCGGAAGGTGTCGCCGGCGGCCAGCAACACCGACTGGTCGGAGCGCTGCATGTGCTTGGCCAGCTTGCCGATGGTGGTGGTCTTGCCGGCGCCGTTGACGCCGGAAATCATCATCACCAGCGGCTCGTGGCGGCCCAGTTCGAGCGGCTTCTGCAGCGGCTGCAAGAGCTCGATCATCAGTTCCTTGAGCGCGGTCTTGACGGCGGCGGCATCGAGCAGCTTCTCGTCCTTGACCTTGCGGCGCAGGTTGTCCAGCAGAAACTGGGTCGCGTCCATGCCGGCGTCCGACATCAACAGCGCGGACTCGAGTTCCTCGTACAGGTCCTCGTCGATGCGTGCGCCGACGAACAGCAGCGACAGGTTGCTGGAGGTCTTGGACAGGCCGGCCTTCAGGCGCGTCATCCAGGTTTTTTTCTTCTCGGCCTCGGTCGTCGGACGCTCGGCCGTTTCCTCGATGAAGAGCTCGGCCTCGACCGAGGGGGCCGGCGCGGCCGCGGGTGAAGCCGGGGCGGCGGGGGTGGCGGGGACGGGCAGGGCAGGGGCGGACGCGGCCGCGTCGGACCGCGGCGCAGTGTCGACCGGAGCGGTATCGACCGCCGCGGTATCGACCGCCGCGGCTTCCGGAACGGTCGCGGTATCAGGCGCTTTTTTTCTCTTAAAGAAACTAAACATGGATTGAGTGGTGGCGGGTGGTGCATGCACATGCCGGCGGATGAAGCCGGCACGACGAAAAGGGTCGCGCGTATTCTACCAGAGGGCCGTACTGACGATTCGTCAATACCCGGGCGAGCCCGGCGTGCACAAACGCGACAGTTCCGCCGCCAGGCTCGTGCTCTTCAAGAGGGCGGGCGCAGCGCATGTCGTGCACCTTACGTGCACGCTGGCAGCCCGGGCCCAAGGGCGCTAGATTGGGTTGTCCCCGGCAGATCGACGACAGGATTGCAGATGAAACTTCCACGATTTTTCCGGCGCCTGATCGGCGCCGACAAACCCGGCGGCGCCGCGCTGGGCAACGCCGTCGTCTGGATCTTCATTGCCCTCGTGGCCTTGTTCCTGACCGAGCAGCACAGCCTGTTCGACGGTCCGGTGCCGCTGCCGGCGGAGCTGGGGCTGGAGCCGGCATATCCGCACTGAGCCGTGCTCAGCCGTGCTCAGGACTGCACCTTCTTCCACCAGCCGCCGCGCTTTTCCGGCTGCACGGCCTGGGGCGCCTGCGCCTGCGCGTGCTCGGGTTCGAGGCGCCAGGCGCCGTACGGATTATTGAACAGGGAGTCGGGGCCGTAGTCGCGCGCCGGCACCTTCCGCAGGCGGTAGACCGGCGCGCCCGCGCTGACCGAAAAGGTATGGCCATCCGCGAGCAGCGGCGCCTGTTCCAGCAGGTAGCGCGTGAAGGTGCGCAGCATGTCGGCCGCGGCAGCCTGGTCGACGGCGGTGGTCATCGCATCGGGCAGGCCGAAATTGTGCATCCCGCACGAAAACACGTCCTTGCCCGTCACATACACGACCAGCGCGCGGTGCGCCGTCAGCTGCTCCAGTCCGAAGCACATGTCGAGCCAGTAGGCCGGGCCATGGGCGATGCCGGTACTTTCCACCTTCACGCCCAGGCCGCCGGCCTCGACCAGCGCGCCGGCGGCGCGCATCATCGCCTCGGCTGCTGCGCGCGAGCCGCCCTTGCCGGCGAGGTAGATCACGCAGTCGTGATCGGCCACCGCCGCCATCGCGCTCGACGCCGCCCAATGGGGCCCGGCCTTGGCGAAGGCGGCCGCCAGGTCCGGATCGGAACCTTCGAGCAGGAGGTCGCAGGCAAAGCCGTCGAGCGTATCGCGCAGGACGCCGCCGTCGAGCAGGTAACCGGTGTCGCTGGCGGCGATGCTCTCCGCCAGCTCGGCGCGGTCGCGCCATGGCCCGGGAATACAGAGGACCAGGTCCGGGGTGTCGTTCACGGTAGTACGTCTCCTTGTTTTTTATGACCCATGCGCTTGCCTGTGCGCCGCGTGCCGCGTGATCCCGGCGGTGCGCCGATCAGCATAGCCGGTTCCATCGGGTCTCGCCGTTCGAATGGAAGCGCGGCCCTTGCAGCAGGTGCCATGCTATGCAGGGTGGGCAGCCAGGGGCAGCGTGTACGCGGCCGTGGCGGCGCCGATCGGCCTGCGCTGCCAGCCCTGCATCGCATAAAAACGGTCGGCCCTGGTATGCGCGCCCGTCTCGAGCCGGGCCGATGCATGGCCCAGTTCTGCAATCCAGTCGACCGCCAGGCCCAGCAAGCGCTTGCCCAAGCCTTGTCCTTCGTTCCCCGGCCGCACGAACAGCGCCCAGATCGATCCATCGGCCCGGGCGGCATAACAGAACGCGACGATCTCACCGCCCGACTCCGCCACCCAGCCGCGTCCCGCCGCCTCCAGGTAATCCTCGTACATGGCGGCGGTCACCCGGCCTGGGTCGGACAGCATGTTTTCGGTGACGGACAGGCGGATGCGCGACATGGCGGGGATGTCGGCATGGACTGCCCGGCGAAAAACCGGCGGGCGATCAGGCGCCATGGCGGCGGCAACACATGAGAATCGGGGCCTTCATCGTTTCTCCTGGAGGAAACCGATGAGTATAGTGAATCGGATGCCGCAAAAATGCGTCAAAAGTCACATGCTGGAAACGACGAGGCCCCTGGCATGCAGGGGCCCCGCGCATCGAACCATCCGTCCTCAGCCCGCTTGCGCCGCCTCGGCCGCCTTGCGCATCGCCTCCAGCGTCGCGTTCGGCGTGATCAGGTTGCCGTCGTAGCGCAGTTCGATCAGGGCCGGCAGCTGCTTGCCGTTCGCGTGGGCCAGCGCCCGCGCCAAAGCCGGCGCAAAATCGGCGGTCTTTTCCACGATCTCGCCGTGCCCGCCGTAGGCGCGCGCCAGCGCCGCGAAGTCCGGATTGCGCAGCGTGGTGCCGGAGACGCGGCCCGGATAGGTTTTTTCCTGGTGCATGCGGATGGTGCCGAACATGCTGTTGTTGAAGACGATGATGACCACGCCGGCGCCGTATTGCACGGCGGTCGCCAGTTCCTGCCCGGTCATCATGAATTCGCCGTCGCCGGCAAAGGTGACCACCGTGCGCCCAGGCGCGGCGATCTTGGCCGCCACCCCGGACGGCACCGCATAGCCCATTGCGCCGCTGGTCGGGGCCAGCTGGGTGCGCAGGCCGCCATAGATCCAGAAGCGGTGCGCCCACGAGGCATAGTTGCCGGCGCCGTTGGTGACGATGGTGTCGCGCGGCAGGGCCGCTTGCAGGTCCTGCACCACCTGCCACAGGTCGAGCGGAGCGACGGACGGATCGGCGTCCTTGAAGATCGGCGGCTGCTCCTGCCAGGCCGCCAGTTCCGCCTTCGCTTCGGCCACGCTGCCGCGCCAGGCGCTGGAGTCGACCGGCGCCATCGCCGCCAGCATACTGGTGGCCTGCGGCGCGCCGCTGGCGATCATCAGGTCGGCCTGGTAGACGCTGCCCAGTTCCTCCGGATCGGGGTGGATGTGGACCAGGCGCTGGCTCGGCCTGGGGACGGCCAGCAGGGTGTAGCCGCCGGTCGTCATCTCGCCCAGGCGCGGGCCGATGGCGATGACCAGGTCGGCGTTTTTCAGGCGTGCAGCCAGCTTCGGGTTGATGCCGATGCCGACGTCGCCGATGTAGTTCGGGTGGGCGTTGTCGATCAGGTCCTGGAAGCGGAAGGCGCAGGCCACCGGCAGGGCATTGGCTTCGGCGAAGCGTTGGAGGTCGGCGCAGGCCTGCGCGTTCCAGGTGCCGCCGCCGAGCAGCACCAGCGGGCGCTGGGCCTCGGCCAGCATGGCGCGCAGCGACGCGACCTGGGCGCTCGAGGGCGCGGCCTGCACCGGCACATGGCAGCGGGTGTCAAGCACTTGCGCGGTGTCGACCAGCATGTCCTCGGGCAGGGCCAGCACCACCGGGCCCGGGCGGCCGCTGGTGGCGACCTGGAAGGCGCGCGCGATGTATTCCGGGATGCGGTCGGCGCGGTCGATCTGCGCCACCCATTTCGCCATCTCGCCGAACATGCGGCGGTAGTCGATTTCCTGGAAGGCTTCGCGGTCGGCGAAGTCGGTGCCGACCTGGCCGATGAACAGGATCATGGGCGTGGAATCCTGGTAGGCCGTGTGCACGCCGATCGAGGCGTTGGTGGCGCCGGGGCCGCGCGTGACGAAACAGATGCCCGGCTTGCCGGTGAGCTTGCCGTAGGCCTCGGCCATGAACGCCGCGCCCCCTTCCTGGCGGTTGATGACGAAGCGGATCTGCGAATCGTGCAGCGCGTCGAGCACGTCGAGATAGCTTTCGCCGGGCACGCCGAAGGCGGTGTCGACACCGTGGACGTGCAGCGCGTCGACCAGGATCTGGCCGCCGGTACGGGAAGGGTGCGTCATGTTTCTGTCATCCTCATGGTTGCAGCCGGGCCGCGCCAGGCATCGAGGCATTCTATGTGAGCGCTGCTGCCGAGGCTTTTGAAATGGCGACACGAAATTTCAGAAACGGCAAGCCGCCACTTTCGATGCGGGCGCCAGGCCCGCATCGGTTACAATGCACCCCGTGAAGCAGGCCAGACAGCCGCTGGCTGGCACTGCAAGGTGCCGGCGGGAGGAAGGTCCGGACTCCATAGAGCAGGGTGACGGTTAACGGCCGTCCGCCGAAAGCCCGGTGCAAGCCGGGTATAAGGCGAGGAATAGGGCCACAGAGACGAGCGTATTAAGTTACGGTGAAACGCGGTAACCTCCACTCGGAGCAATTCCAAATAGGCACGCGTTGATGTTGCTCGCGGAGCGTGCGGGTAGGAAGCTTGAGCGCCGGAGTAATTCGGCGCCTAGAGGAATGGCTGTCATAGGGGCGTCCCGCAAGGGAGACCACTACACAGAATCCGGCCTATCGGCCTGCTTTACACTGAATTTCGATTGCCCGGCGCGGCGTGCGGATGACTTGGGTGCACACTAGGCTACAATCCCTGGGGTAGACCGCACGTTGGCCGCTCCCGGAGACCTCGATGCCGCAATACATCCTCGCCCTCGACCAGGGAACGACCAGTTCCCGCGCCATCCTGTTCGACCGCCAGGGCCAGGTGTTCGCCTGCGCCCAGCAGGAATTTCCCCAGCATTTTCCGCAGCCCGGATGGGTCGAGCACGATGCGCTCGACATCTGGGACAGCCAGCTCGCCTGCGCGCGCCGGGTGCTGCGCGAGGCCGGGGTGGCCGCGCGCCAGGTGGCCGCCGTCGGGATTGCCAACCAGCGCGAAACGACCGTGGTCTGGGACCGGGCCACGGGCCTGCCGGTGGCGCGCGCCATCGTCTGGCAGGACCGCCGCACCGCCGGCGCCTGCGACCGCCTGCGCGAGGCGGGCCATGCGCGCACGATTCAACGCAGCACCGGCCTCGAACTCGACGCCTATTTTTCCGCCACCAAGCTGCAATGGCTGCTCGAGAACCTGCCCGGTGCGCGCGAACGGGCCGAGCGCGGCGAACTCTGTTTCGGCACGGTCGACAGCTGGCTCGCCTTCCAGCTGTGCGGGCGCCACGTGACCGACGTCGGCAACGCTTCGCGCACCATGCTCTATAACATCCACTCGATGCGCTGGGACCCGGCGCTGCTCGAGCTGTTCGGGGTGCCGGCCGCGATGCTGCCGGAAGTGGTGAAGAGCTCGGAGCTGGTCGGCCAGGTGCGCCCGGAATGGTTGGGGGCCGCGATTCCCCTGTCCGGCATCGCCGGCGACCAGCAGGCCGCCACCTTCGGCCAGGCCTGCTACGACAAGGGCATGGTGAAAAATACCTATGGCACCGGCTGCTTCATGTTGATGCACGCCGGGTATGTGCCGCCGGTCTCGCGCAACCGCTTGCTGGCCACCGTCGGCTGGAAGATCGACGGCCGCACCGACTACCTGCTCGAGGGCAGCGTGTTCATGGGCGGCGCCACCGTGCAGTGGCTGCGCGACGGGCTCGGCATCATCAAGGAGTCGAGCGAGGTCGAGGCGCTCGCCACCTCGGTGCCGGATGCCGGCGGGGTGATGCTGGTGCCGGCCTTTGCCGGCCTGGGCGCGCCGCACTGGGACCCGTATGCGCGCGGCACCATCGTCGGCATGACGCGCGGGACCACGGCCGCGCACATCGCCCGCGCGGCGGTCGAGGCGATCGCCTACCAGAGCGCGGAACTGCTGGCGGCGATGCAGAAGGACGCCGCCTGTCCCGTCAAGGAAGTGCGCGCCGACGGCGGCGCGGCCCGCAACGACCTGCTCATGCAGTTCCAGGCCGACCTGCTCGGGGTGCCGGTGGTGCGCCCGCTGGTGACCGAGACGACGGCGCTCGGCGCGGCCTATCTCGCCGGGCTGGCCCAGGGTTTCTGGAGCTCGCGCGAGGAAGTCGCTACCCTCTGGCGCCCGCAGCGCCGCTTCGAACCGGCGATGGCCCCTGAGCGGCGCGCCGAACTGCGCGGGCGCTGGGCGCGCGCGGTCGAGCATGCCAAGGGCTGGGCCGAACATTGATCGACATGAACGGGAGCGGCATGGCAGTGGCGATTCCAGCGGTGGACGCGTGGGTGTACTGGGTCTTGTTCGGCATGGCGCTGCTGGTCTGCGCGGCGCCCTTGCTGGTCCTGCGCCGCGATGGGCCGGCGCGCACCTGGCGCAACGTGGCCTTGTCGGCGCTGTTGATCCTGCCGGTGATGGGCGCGCTGGGCTACACGATTTCCGACAATGACTTGCGCGTCGAAGGCGGCAGGATCGTCCTGCGGGCCGCGCATTTTTACGAGCAGAACCGGGCGCTGGCCGACTTCGACCTGGCCCGCGCCCGAGCCGGCAGCTACGCCTCGATCGGCGAGGCCCGGCTCGGGGTGCGCCGCAACGGCGTCGGCTTGCCGGGCTATGCGGCGGGGCGCTTTTCCGGTCCCGGCAAATCGGTGATCTTTGCGCTGCTGACCGACCGCAGCCAGGTGGTGTATCTGCCCGCGCGTACCGGGCCCGACCTGCTGTTCAGCGTCGAGGAGCCGGAGCGCTTCCTGGCGGCCCTGCGCGCGGACGGTCATTAGGCTTCCTTTTCGACGCAGGCCAAGTGCGGGAATATCGAAAATAATGAGGGAATCTCGAATAGTCTTTTTATATGAATTCTCTCCATTTATTTCCGAGTCCTAAAAACAACTGTTGATGCCATTTTCTATTTTGTTTTTTGCAATTCTCCGTGATATGTTGCTAGCCGCTAATGGAACGCCGGCTTTTATTTTATAAACCGCGTTCCATGCGGAGACATTACATTCACTGAGAGAGAAAAAATGAAAAAGGGATTGGCGTGGGCGGTAACGGGTGTTCTGGTGGCCGGTTGCGGCGGCGGGGGAGGCGACGGCCCGGCGCCGACCCCTCCGGTAGGGGCACAGCCTGCGCCGGTGGCGCCGGCGCCACCGCCAGCACCGCCAGCACCGCCGTCGCCACCGCCGCCTCCGCCGCCGCCAACGGTCAGCCTGTTGTCGGGAACGGTGACCCGCCACGTCGCAGCCGATACGGGTATTGCGATGGAGGTCGTCATCAAACCGGACTTCACGCCGGCCGGCACCCTGTATGCCAGCGCTGCTGCTGCCGACGGCGCCCAGCTCGTCCCTGCGGAGGCAGTCAAAGTTACCCCGAACGGCGACGGCAGCTATACGCTTGACATGAACACCATCCCGAACGGGACCGTGGGCACCTATGCGGGCGAATGGACGGTCAAGCTGTGCAGCGACCAGACCTGTGCCACTCCGCAAACAGTGCCGTCGATTAAGGTCCCGTATGCAATCACGGTCGCGGCCGCCGGCAACGCCTGGCCGGGCGACAAGATCACGCCGCTGGCGCCATGGACCGACGTGCCCGACTGGACCACCTTCCAGGGTAATGCTTCGCACACTGGCCATGTGCCCGTCACGCTCAACCCGGACAAGTTCACGCTGCGCTGGAAGAGCGGCAGCATCTATTCGACGGCGTTTCACAGCACGCCGCTGCCGTCGACACTGGCTGCAGCGAATGGCCTGTTCTACGCGTCGAAGGACAAGAAACTCGAGGCCCGCAAGGAACTCGACGGCAGCGTCGTCTGGAGCTATGACGTCAGCACCCTCGCGTATCCATCGCTCAATCCTGCAGCGGTGGCAAACGGCGTCGTCTATATGGCGGCCGGCCAGCAGTCGTCGACCTTCATGTTCGCATTCGACGCAGCCACCGGCAGCGTCGTCTTCAAGTCACCGATGAGCTCGCAATGGGAGCAATACCTGGCGCCGGTCGTATACGACAACGCGATCTATACCAATTCCGGCAGCTATGGCGGCCTGTATGCCTTCAAGTCGACGGGCGAACTCATGTTCACCGGTAGTGTCGCCCAGTATGCCAAGTGGTCGCCCGCGGTCGATGCGAACTCGGTCTATGTATTCGTCAACAGTACGCTGACCGTCTTCGATCGCAAGACCGGCACCCAGCGCAGCCGGATCCAGGACACGACGCAGAGCAATTTCACCGGCTACGAGGTCAATGGTTCGCCAGTGCTCACGTCGCCGGGCACCGTGATCGCCGCCGATTACAGCAGCACGGCGTGGACTTACTCCACCAGCGTCAATGCGCTGCTTAAATTCAACGTGGACAAGGGATATCTCGACTGGCGCGTACCCGGCGCCTACTCGACGACGCCAGCCTACGCCAACGGGGTCATTTACGCGCCGAACAAGCTCCCTTACCGTCTCGAGGCGCGCGCCGAAAGCGATGCGGCGCTGCGCTGGTCATGGACGCCGCCGATCGCCGGCGAAACCAGCTGGAATGCGGAACCTGTCGTGACCAACAACCTGGTGTTCGTCAGTACGGACAAGAACACCTATGCGCTGGACCTGCGCACCGGCAAGGCGGTATGGAGCTACCCGCTGTCCGGCCGCCTGGCCATCACGCGCAGCGGTATCCTCTACATCCAGTCGGCAGAAGCGCTGGTTGCCGTGAACGTGAAGTAAGGACGGCCAGCGGGACCGGCCGGCCGGGGCAGCGCAGGCTGCCCTTTTTTATTTCTCGACGATCTCGAGGTCGAATTCGTCGACCCCGGCCACTTCGCCATGCACCCGGTCGCCCGGCTGGAGCGCGCCGACCCCGCCTGGGGTGCCGGTGAAGATCAAATCCCCCGGCGCCAGCGTCACCAGGCGCGACAGGTGGCTGATGATGTCGGCGATCGGCCAGATCATCTCGTCGAGCGCGCCGTCCTGGCGCGGCTCGCCATTGACCGTCATGCGGATGCAGGCGTCCTCCGAGGGATGGCCGAAGCTGCTCACCGGGCGCAGCGGGGTGCAGGGCGCCGAGGCATCGAAGCCCTTGGCCATGTCCCATGGCCTGCCGCTCTCCTTGGCCACGGTCTGCAGATCGCGCCGGGTCAGGTCGATGCCCACCCCATAGCCCCACACCTTGGCCAGCGCCTCGTCCGCCGGAATGTCGGCGCCGCCCGAGCGCAGCGCCACCACCAGTTCGATTTCGTGGTGCAGGTCGCGCGTCGCCGGAGGGTAGGGCAGCGCGCCTTCGGCCGGGACCACGGCGTCGGCCGGCTTCATGAAGAAGAAGGGCGGTTCGCGCTCCGGGTCGCTGCCCATTTCGCGCGCGTGCGTGGCGTAGTTGCGGCCGACGCAGAACACACGGCGGATCGGGAAACGCAGGTTGCTGCCGAAGACGGCCAGCGAGGGCGTGGCAGGGGGCGTGAAGGCGAATTCGCTCATGGGGCTCTCGTGTTGTCAAAGTGCTCCCATTCTAGCGCCGGACCTTATCCGGTGGAGCGCATCAAAACCCGATCCGTCCCTTGCCCGCCGCCGGCCTGAAGCGCAGGTCGTCGAGCCTGACGTGCGCGCGCCCGTCGGCCACCGCGTAACCCAGGCTGTCGAGCAGGGTTTTCCGTAAATCGCGCGGCGACACCCCGGCCAGGCGCTCGAGCACCGCGTCGGCCAGGCGGGCGTCGAAGCCGGCGAGGTTGAGCTCGGCCAGCAGCGACGCATACATGCGCTGGGCGATGCCCGCCGCCTGCGCCGGCGTAGGCGCCGGCACCTCGTACACCGCCATCCGGTTGAGCAGGGGCGCCGGGATGCCCTCGGTCGAATTGGCCGTCAGCACCCAGAAGATCTGGCTGGCGTCGATCTCGACGTCGATGAATTCGTCGCGGAAGGCGCGCGCCGTTTCCGGCTCCAGCAGTTGATACAGCGCGGCCAGCGGATCGGACTGCGAGGAGCCGCTCGCCTTTTCCACTTCGTCGAGCACCACCACCGGGTTGGCATACTGGCCGCGCACCAGGCGCTCGGCGACCTTGCCGCATTTCGCGCCGCGCCAGCTGGCCGAGCTGCCGGTGATGACGAAGCCGGCCGACAGCGCATTCATGCTGATGAGCTCGCACTCGGTGCCGAGCGCCCGTGCCAGGCGCCGGGCGAAATGGGTCTTGCCGACCCCGGGGCCGCCCAGCAGCAGGACCGGCATCACATTGAACCCCTTGTTGCCGGCATGGGCCAGGCGCAGGTAACGCGCCAGGTCATCCAGCACGGCGTCGAAATTCGGGCATTCCTCGAACAGGGGATCGAGCGCGTCGAGGGAAGAGGGCGTGGTGACGAAGCGTTCCGGTCCGGCGCCCAGCATGCGTTCGTAAAACGCATCGAGCTCGGGCGAGCGCCCCCGGCTGCGATCGAGCGCTTCCTGCACGTCGAGCAGGTCGTAGACGGCACGGGTTCGGGCGATGGTCAGGCTCACGGCAGGTCTCCATTGCAATTCCAGCTTGCGTGGAAATCCTAACCCGACACGCATGAATGTGCAATTTTAGGCTGTGCAGTGTTGAGCGCGGCGGGGTCGCCCGCAACGGCCTCGTAAAGACAAATTTTTTCTTAAATGCAAGGTGTCGCTTGCACGCCCCAGATGAGGTAGCACATTCAGTGTTTCAGCTAAGTGCTTAATTTTCTAGGGTATTTTGTCTTGACGCAGCTTGAGGGAAGCGTGCTAAGTCCTTCATTTCATTAGCAAAATTCGGGTTTTTCCTACTGGAATTCGCTTGACCAGTAACAACGCTTCCTCTAAAGTGGGAAACAGTGTGAAAAAGTGCAGTTTTGTGGGAGAAGTTCAGGTCTCCCGGGCGCGCAAAACAACCAACTGATAACTTCTCCCAAGCTAGGTACCTACGTGTTTCAAGGCGCGTCAGCGATCAATCTCGATGCGAAAGGCCGGATGTCAATACCGGCAAAGCATCGTGACGCCCTCGCGCTGCAATGCGAAGGCCGCCTCACGCTTACCCGCCACCCGCACGGCTGCCTCCTGTTCTTTCCACGCCCGGTCTGGGAAACCCACCGCGACCAGATCGCGGCCTGGCCGATGTCTGCCCGTGCGTGGCAGCGCATTTTCCTCGGTAACGCCTGCGATGTCGAGCTCGACAGCGCCGGCCGCGTCCTGATCTCGCCCGAATTGCGCTCCGCCGTCGGCCTGGAAAAAGAAGTGATGATGCTCGGTATGGGCACCCACTTCGAAATCTGGGACGCCGCCAAGCTGGCCGCCGACGAAGCCGCAGCCGTGGCCGGCGGCATGCCCGATGTACTCTCCAATTTCTCTTTCTGAGGCACCGATGACGATTGCCAAACCGGTGCCAGAGTTGCTGCATCGCACGGTGCTGCTTGACGAAGCGGTCGACGGACTCGACCTGGCCGGCCCGCGCGCCGACGGTATTTATATAGACGGCACCTTCGGCCGCGGCGGCCACAGCCGCCTGATCCTGTCGCGCCTGGGCGCCCAGGGCCGCCTGATCGCCTTCGACAAGGACCTGCAGGCCATCGCCACGGCCGGGCAGATCGCCGACCCACGTTTTTCGATCGTCCATGACAGCTTCGCCACGATGGGCGCGCAGTTGGCGGCGCTGGGCATCGCCCGCGTCGACGGCATCCTGCTCGACCTGGGCATCTCGTCGCCGCAGGTGGACGACGCCGCGCGCGGCTTCAGCTTCCGCAACGACGGCCCGCTCGACATGCGGATGGACACGACCCGAGGAATCTCGGCCGCCGAATGGATTGCCACGGCGACCGAACAACAACTGGAAAAGGTAATACGCGATTATGGGGAAGAACGGTTTGCTTTTCAGATTGCAAAGGCGATTGTTGCTCGCCGGGCAGTCGAACCAATTTCAAGCACACGACAGCTTGCCGCAATCGTGGCAGACGCGGTCAAGACTCGGGAAAAGGGCAAGGATCCGGCCACCCGCACCTTTCAGGCTGTCCGGATTTTCATCAATAAAGAGCTTGAGGACCTCGAGGCTGGGCTGAATGCCGCCTACGCGATGCTCAGTCTCGGCGCGCGCATGTCTATCATCAGTTTCCATTCGCTCGAAGACCGCATGGTCAAGCAATTCCTGGCCAGTAAAGCCAAGGTGCCGCAGCCGGACCGCCGCCTGCCGATCCGCGCCGTCGACCTGCCGCAGCCGCAGATGAAGCTGATCGCCAAGATCAAGCCGTCCGAGGCGGAAGTCTCGAGCAACCCGCGCGCCCGCTCGGCGGTGCTGCGCGTGGCCGAACGCTTGAAAGACGCGGCTCGATGAGTAGCAACAAGCTCAACATCATGCTGGCGGCCGGCCTGATCGCCTGCGGCCTGACCCTGGTTAACGCGCGCTACCAGGTGCGCCACCTGACCACCGAGCTCGAACGGCTGCAGAGCCAGACGCGCCAGCTCGACATCGACTGGGCCCAGCTGCAGCTGGACCAGTCCACCCTCGGCAAGAACGAGCGCATCGAACAGATCGCTCGTACCGAACTGAACATGACGCCGCTCACGCCGGCCCGCACCCAGTACCTGACCGAGGGCGCGCCATGAAGCGCGACAAGCCGTTCAGTGGCAACAACGGCAGCGGCCGCGTCGCCGCGTCGAAAGGCATGGCTTTCTCGAAGAGCCCGGTGCTGGCCGTGCGCCTGCCCGACTGGCGTTCGCGCGTGATGCTGTTCGTGCTGTTCGCCGCCTTTGCCGCGCTCGGCGTGCGCGCCGTCTGGCTGCAGGCGATGTCGACCGGCTTCCTGCAAAAGCAGGGCAAGAGCCGCTACGAGCGCACGCTCGACATGCCGGCCACGCGCGGCAAGATCATGGACCGCAACGGCCAGGTGCTGGCCTCTTCGCTGCCGGTGAAAGCCGTGTGGGCGCTGCCCGAGGACGTGCTGGCCTCGCCGCCCGAAAAGATCACCGAACTGGCGCGCCTGCTCGAGATGCCGGAACAGGAGCTGCGCAAGAAGCTCGACTCGGACCGCACCTTCGTCTACCTCAAGCGCCAGGTCGAGATGGACATCATCGCCAAGATCGAGAAGCTCAAGATCAACGGCATCGACACCCGCAAGGAATACAAGCGCTTTTACCCGCAGGGCGAAGTCATGACCCACATGGTCGGCTTCACCAACGTCGAAGACGTCGGCCAGGAGGGCATGGAGCTGGCCCAGCAGAAGACGCTGGTCGGCACCCCCGGCAGCCGCCGCGTGATCAAGGACCGCCTCGGGCGCGTGGTCGAGGACCTCGGCATCGTGCGCGTGCCGCACGACGGCAAGGACTTGACCCTGTCTGTCGACAGCAAGCTGCAATACATCGCATTCACCAGCGTCAAGAACGCGGTCGAGAAGTTCAACGCCGAAGCCGGCGGCGCCGTCGTGCTCGACGTGCACACGGGCGAGGTGCTGGCCATGGCCAACTACCCGACCTATAACCCGAACGACCGCAAGAAGCTCACCGGCGCCCAGCTGCGCAACCGCGTGATCACCGACACCTTCGAGCCCGGCTCGACGATCAAGCCGCTGACCGTGGCGCTCGGCCTGGAAACGAAGCGCATCACCCCGGATACCGTGTTCGACACCGGCGCCGGCCGCATGGTCGTCGGCGGCCGCCCGATCCGCGACATGCACCCGAAGCCCATGCTGACCACCAGCGGCATCATCCAGAAGTCGTCGAACATCGGCGTCGTCAAGATCGCGCAGCTGATCCCGCCGCAGCAGATGTGGGAGCTGTACACCAAGGTGGGCTATGGCCAGGCGCCGCGCTTCGGCTTCCCCGGCCCGACCGCCGGCCGCGTGCGTCCGTGGAAATCCTGGAAGCCGATCGAATACGCGAACATGGCCTTCGGCCACGGCCTGTCGGTGTCGCTGCTGCAGATGGCGCGTTCCTACATGATCTTCGCGCGTAACGGCGACATCATCCCGCTGTCGTTCGTGAAGGTCGACGCCGAGCCGGTCGGCCAGCAGGTGATCTCGCCGAAGACGGCTGCCCAGGTGCGCACGATGCTCGAATCCGTGGTCCGTCCGGGCGGCACCGCCACCCGCGCCCAGGTGCCCGGCTACCGCGTGGGCGGCAAGACCGGCACCGCCGAGAAACTGGTCAACGGCCGTTATTCGCGTACCGACAACATCGGTTACTTCGTCGGCATCGCGCCGATGTCCAAGCCCCGTTTCATCATCGCAGTCATGATCGACAACCCGCGCGGCGCGCTGAGAACAGGCGGAAGCGTCGCGGCGCCGACCGCCGCGGACCTCGCTGCGAATGCGCTGCGGGCGGCGAACGTCCCGCCGGATTCGTCGGTCACCGACATCATCATTGCCGATGAGCCACTCGAGGAGAGCCCGTGATGGCGCACACTATGCACGACATTTGCCAATGGATTGTTGCCGCCGCACCGGGCGGCAAACTCGTTTCCGACTCGCGCCAGGTCACGCCCGGCGACGTCTTCTTCGCCTATCCGGGCGACGCCGGCGATGGCCGCCGCTATATTCAAGCCGCGGTCGACGCCGGCGCCGCCGCCGTGGTCTATGACGACACCGACTTCGCCTGGGATGACGGCCTGGCGCTGCCGCACCTGGCCGTGCCCGGCCTGAAACCGAAGGCCGGGCCGATCGCGCACGCCTGTCTCGGCCAGCCCGACCTCGACATGTTCACCGTCGGCGTCACCGGCACCAACGGCAAGACCTCCTGCGCCTACTGGCTCGGCCAGGCGTTCGCGAAACTGGGCGAGACCGCCGCCGTCATCGGCACCCTCGGGGTCGGCATGTTCAAGCCGCGCGACGGCCGCGACGGCGCCGAGTTCATCGAGACCGGCTACACCACGCCCGACGCGGTGCTGCTGGCCAGCCGCCTGTCGGCCGTGCGCGAAGCCGGCGCCCGCTCGCTCGCGATCGAAGTCTCGTCGATCGGGCTGGAGCAGGGCAGGACCGCCGGCATGCATTTCGACGTCGCGATCTTTACCAACCTGACGCGCGACCACCTCGACTACCACGGCGACATGGCCAGCTACGAAGCGGCCAAGGCGAAACTGTTCGCCTGGCCGGAACTCAGGCACGCCGTCATCAACCTCGACGACCCGGCCGGCGCGCGCCTTGTCGCGCAACTGCGCGACAAGGCAAGCGCCGGGTTGTCCTCCGACTTGTCGATCACCGGCTACACCCTGAACGATGCGGCCGGCCAGCCCGAGATCGAGGGCGTCACCATCCTGCGCGCCACCCACAAGCGCAGCCGCCCGGCGGGCGCCGAATTCCAGCTCGAATCGACCCTCGGCAACGCCCTGGTGAAGACCCAGCTGGTCGGCCACTTCAACATCAGCAATGCGCTGGCCGTGCTGGGCGCGCTGCTGGCCAAGGGCGCGCCGCTCAAGCAGGCGGTCGAGGCGATCGAGACGCTGGTGCCGGCCCCGGGCCGCATGCAGCAGCTCGGCGGCCAGGACGCGCCGCTGATCGTGATCGACTACGCGCACACGCCGGACGCGCTGGAAAAGACGCTGGACGCGCTGCGCCAGGTGGCCGAAGAGCGCCACGGCCAGCTGTGGTGCGTGTTCGGCTGCGGCGGCGACCGCGACCCGGGCAAGCGCCCGCAGATGGGCGCCGTCGCCCAGGCGGCGGACCAGGTGATCGTCACCAGCGACAACCCGCGCAGCGAAGAACCGGGCGCGATCGTCGAACAGATCGTGGCCGGCATGGACCAGCAGCACCCGCGTTCGCGCGTGCAGGCCATCGAAGACCGCGCCACCGCCATCCTGTCGGCCGTGAAGAATGCCGCCAAACAGGACGTGATCCTGCTGGCGGGGAAGGGCCATGAGCCCTACCAGGAAATCAAGGGCAAGAAGATGCCGTTTTCCGACGCCGACCACGCCGCGCTGGCCCTGAGCGCGCGGCTTACCATGATGAGGACTCACTGATGCGCGGCTCGCTCGCACAATTGCAGACATATGTCGAAGGCAGCAGCGTCACCGCCGATGCCGTGTTCGACAGTGTCTCGACCGACAGCCGCACGGCGAAAGCCGGCGCGCTGTTCGTCGCATTGCGCGGCGAAACCTTCGATGCCCACGACTTCCTGGCGCAGGTCGCCGCCAACGGCGCCGCAGCCGTGGTGGCCGAGCGCCTGCCCGAAGGCTGGACCCTGCCGGCGCTGGTGGTGCCGGACACCCTGGCCGCCCTGGGCCGCATCGCCAACAGCTGGCGCCGCCAGTACGACATTCCCGTGATCGGCGTCACCGGCAGCAACGGCAAGACCACCGTCAAGGAAATGATCGCCGCGATCCTGGCCGCCGCCTTCGGGCTTGACGCGCGCCTGGCCACGCAGGGCAACCTGAACAACGAGATCGGCGTGCCGCTGACGCTGATGCGCCTCGACGCCGCGCATCGCGCGGCCGTGGTCGAACTGGGCATGAACCATCCGGGCGAGATCGCGCGCCTGGCCGCGATCGCCCAGCCAACCGTCGCCCTGGTCAACAACGCCCAGCGCGAGCACCAGGAATTCATGCACACCGTGGAAGCGGTGGCGCAGGAAAACGGTTCGGTCTTCGCCGCGCTCCCGCCCGATGGCGTGGCCGTCTACCCGGGCGACGACACCTATACCGGCCTGTGGCAGGGACTGGCGGCGCACTGCCGCAGCCTGACCTTCGGCCTGCATGACAGCTGCGACGTGCGCGCAAGCTGGACCAGTTCCGGATTCGGTAACAATTTGAAAGTGACGGCCCCAGGCGCCAGTTTCGAGGTGAAACTGGCCGCAGCCGGCGAGCACAACGTGCGCAACGCGCTGGCGGCGATCGCCTGCGCCCTGGCGGCCGGCATCGCCCCGGGCACGATCGTGCGCGGGCTGGAAGGTTTCGCACCGGTCGGCGGGCGCCTGCAACGCAAGCAGGCAGCCAACGGCGCGACCGTCATCGACGACACCTACAACGCCAACCCGGATTCGATGCGCGCCGCGATCGACGTGCTGGCGGCCTATCCGGCGCCGCGTTTCCTCGTCATCGGCGACATGGGCGAAGTCGGCACGCAGGGCCGCGAGTTCACCGAGGAGATCGGCGCCTACGCGCAGGCGCGCGGCATCGAGACGGTGCTGGCGACGGGCGAGCTGTCGCGCCACCTCGCGAACAGCGGCGCGCAATATTTCGAGCAGTTTGAAGCATTATTGGCAGCACTGGACAAGCAACTGGGCGGCAATTCTGATGCAACTGTGTTGGTGAAGGGCTCGCGCTTCATGAAGATGGAACGCGTGGTCAATCACCTGATTGGTTCCACAAACACTGGCAAGGACGCCCACTAACTATGCTTCTCTGGCTTGCACAATTTTTGCAGGACTATATCGGTCCGATGCGTGTCTTTAACTTCATTACCTTCCGCGCCGTGGGCGCCACGATCACCGCGATCGCGCTGGGCCTGTTCACCGGTCCGGCCGTGATCCGCAAGCTGACCGAGATGAAGGTCGGACAGGCAGTGCGCACCCAGGGTCCGCAGACCCACCTGAAAAAACACGGCACCCCGACCATGGGCGGGGTGCTGATCCTCATTTCGATCGCTCTTTCGACCCTGCTCTGGTGCGACCTGTCGAACCGCCTGATCTGGCCGGTGCTGGTCGTCACGCTCGGCTTCGGCGCCGTCGGCTGGGTCGACGACTACCGCAAGGTGGTCTACCAGGACCCGGAAGGCATGCGCTCGCGCGAAAAATACTTCTGGATGTCGCTGATCGGCATCGCCGCCTCGCTGTACCTCGCGTTCTCGGTCTCGGCGCCGACGCCGTGGGAAGTCGGCCAGCTGTTCTGGGCCTGGGTGCAGTCCGGCTTCTCGCTCGACCTGCCGCCGAAAGCCGACCTGATCGTCCCGTTCTTCAAGACCATCAGCTACCCGCTGGGCGTGTGGGGCTTCATCGCGCTGACCTATTGCGTCATCGTCGGCTCCTCGAACGCGGTCAACTTCACCGACGGCCTCGATGGCCTGGCGATCATGCCGACCGTGATGGTGGGGGCGGCGCTGGGCCTGTTCGCTTATCTCACCGGTAACGCCGCGTTCGCGAAATACCTGTTCATCCCGCACATCGCCGGCGCCGGCGAACTGCTGATCTTCTGCGGCGCGATGGGCGGCGCGGGCCTGGCCTTCCTCTGGTTTAACGCCCACCCGGCGCAGATGTTCATGGGCGACGTCGGCGCGCTCGCCCTCGGTGGCGCGCTCGGCACCATCGCCGTCATCGTGCGCCAGGAAATCGTCCTGTTCATCATGGGCGGCGTGTTCGTCGCCGAGACGCTGTCCGTGATTATCCAGGTCACCTGGTTCAAGTACACCAAGAAGCGCTACGGCGCGGGGCGCCGCGTGTTCCTGATGGCGCCGCTGCACCACCATTTCGAACAAAAGGGCTGGAAGGAGACCAAGGTCGTGGTCCGCTTCTGGATCATCACGATGGTCCTGGTCCTGGTCGGCCTGTCCACGTTGAAACTGCGGTAATCGAATGAACTACGAAGGCAAACTCGCACTGGTATTGGGGCTCGGGGAATCCGGGCTGGCGATGGCGCAATGGTTATCCCGTTGCGGCGCGCGCGTGCGCGTGGCCGATACGCGTAGCGAGCCGCAGCGCCTGCCGGCGCTGCGCACCGCCGTGCCGGATGCCGAGTTCGTGGCCGGCGACGCTGGCAGCAACTTCGCTGCTGCCTTGGTGGAAGGCGTCGACTTCGTCGCCGTCAGCCCGGGCCTGGCGCCGAACAAGGAACTGGCGCAGGTCACCCCGGCCGCCCGGGAAAAGAACATCCCCGTCTGGGGCGAGATCGAACTGTTCGCCCAGGCCCTGGCCGCTTTGAAAGCGGAGCAGGGATATGCGCCGAAAGTGATCGCGATCACCGGCACCAACGGCAAGACCACGGTGACGAGCCTGACCGGCCTGCTGTGCCGTCGCGCCGGGTTTGAGACCCGCGTGGCCGGCAACATCAGCCCGGCCGCGCTCGACGTGCTGCGCGAGGCGCTGGCGGAGGACAAACTGCCGCAGGCCTGGGTGCTCGAGCTCTCGAGCTTCCAGCTGCATACGACCTTCAGCCTGAACCCGGACGCGGCCACGGTCCTGAACATCACCCAGGACCACCTCGACTGGCACGGCGACATGGCCGCCTATGCGGCGGACAAGGCGCGCATCTTCGGCGCCGACACGGTCCGCGTGCTGAACCGCGACGATACGGTCGTGATGGGCATGGCCGCGCCCGGCGCGACCTGCACGACCTTCGGCACCGACGAGCCGGATGCGCCGCACGCCATGGGCCTGGTCAACGAGCGCGGCGTGCTGTGGCTCGCCACCGCCGTGGCCGAGGAAGTCGTCGAGAAAAAACTTAAAAAAGGAGAGGTCGCGCCGCCTGTCGAGATCACGGTGAACCGCCTGATGCCGGCCGACGCATTGAAAATCCGCGGCCTGCACAATGCCTCGAATGCGCTGGCCGCGCTGGCCCTGTGCCGCGCCGCCGGCCTGCCGCTCGCGCCCCTGCTGCACGGCCTGCGCGAGTATGCGGGCGAGCCGCACCGCGTCGAACTGGTCGCCACCATCGACGATGTCGACTACTACGACGACAGCAAGGGCACGAATGTCGGCGCCACGGTTGCCGCCTTGCTTGGCCTCGGCAAAGCCTTTGTCGGCGACAACCAGCAAATCGTGCTGATCGCCGGCGGCGACGGCAAGGGCCAGGATTTCGCGCCGCTGGCCGAACCGGTTTCGCGTTATGTGCGCGCGGCGCTGTTGATCGGCAAGGATGCCGCGGCCGTGCGCGCCGCCATCGAGCCGTCGGGCGTGCCGTGCTTCGACCTGGATGACCTGCCGCAGGCGGTGCGCCGCGCCGCGGGCCTGGCGCGCGCGGGAGACTGCGTGCTGCTGTCGCCGGCCTGCGCCAGCCTCGACATGTTCACCAACTACGCGCACCGCGCGCAGGTGTTCGTCGATACCGTGCGCGAGATCGCGCTCGACAAGGGACTGGAGATCTGATGGCCTTCCAGCTGCCCTTCAAGTTTTCCGGTTCCGCCGCCGATGCGGTCGCCGAGCGCGCGCGCCCGTCGAAGATGATGGACTACGACCAGCCGCTGGTCTGGATCACGCTGATCCTGATGCTGTTCGGAATGGTGATGGTGTATTCGGCCTCGATCGGGCTGCCCGATTCGCCCAAGTTCACCAACCTGCAGGGCCGCCATGAGTACTTCCTGTACCGCCAGGCCGCCTTCATCGCGGCCGCGATCGTGGCCGGGTATGTCGCTTTCCGCTTCCCGGTCGCCTTCTGGCAAAAAATGGCGCCGCTGATGTTCGTCGGCACCCTGATCCTGCTGGTCCTGGTGCTCATTCCCGGCATCGGCGTGGTGGTCAACGGCGCGCGGCGCTGGCTGTCGCTCAAGCTGTTCCAGGTGCAGCCGTCGGAAATCATGAAGATCGTCGTCGTGCTGTACGCCGCCGACTTCACGGTGCGCAAGCAGCAGTACATGCACAAGCTGACCAAGGGCTTCATGCCGATGGCTTTTGCCGTCGGCGTGGTCGGCATGCTGCTCCTGCTCGAGCCCGACCTCGGCGCCTTCGGCGTGATCGTCTGCATCGCCATGGGCATCCTGTTCCTGGGCGGCTTCAACATGATCTGGTTCGGCGGCATCGGCGCCATCCTGATCGTGGTGTTCTCGTCCATCATCGCGCTGTCGCCGTTCCGCCGCGCGCGCATGTTCGCCTACCTCGACCCGTGGCAGGAAGACAATGCGCTCGACAAGGCCTACCAGCTGACGCACTCGCTGATCGCCTTTGGCCGCGGCGAGATCGCCGGTGTCGGCCTGGGCAACAGCGTGGAAAAACTGCACTACCTGCCGGAAGCGCACACCGACTTCATCATGGCCGTGATCGGCGAGGAGCTGGGCCTGATCGGCGTCCTGATCACGCTGACGATGTTCTACTGGCTCGTGAAACGCGCCTTCGACATCGGCCGCCAGGCGATCGCCCTCGACCAGTTCTTCGCCGGCCTGACGGCGAAAGGCATCGGCATCTGGATCGGCGTGCAGACCTTCATCAACATGGGCGTGAACCTGGGCCTGCTGCCGACGAAAGGCCTGACCCTGCCGCTGATGAGTTATGGCGGTTCGGGCGTCCTGATCAACTGCGTGGGTCTTGCGATCCTGCTGCGCGTCGACTACGAAAATCGCGTCCTGATGCGGGGAGGGCGGATTTGAAGCCTGTGAAAAAAAATAAGCTGATGATCATGGCGGCCGGCACCGGCGGCCACATCTTCCCCGGCGTGGCGATCGCCCAGACCATGCGCGAGCGCGGCTGGGAAGTCTCCTGGCTGGGCACCGCGCACGGCATGGAGCGCGAATTCGTGCCGAAACACGGCATCCCGATGGACAGCATCGATTTCTCTGGCCTGCGCGGCAAGGGCGTAAAACATACCGTCACCGGCGTGTTCAAGATGGCCGCCTCGTTCGCCGCCTGCCTGCGCTATCTCGGCCAAAGGAAACCCGACGTCGTGCTGGGCATGGGCGGCTACGTCACCGTGCCGGGCGGGATGATGGCGCGCATGCGCGGCATTCCGCTGGCCCTGGTGAATGCCGACGCCGCGCTGCTGTTGTCGAACAAGACACTGGCGCCGATGGCCTCACGCGTGCTGTTCGGTTTCCCGGCCGACTTCGGCGCCGCCGCCGGCAAGGCCGTCGTCACCGGCAATCCGGTGCGCCAGGCGATCCTCGACCTGCCGGCACCAGCCGAACGTTTCGCTGGCCGCAGCGGCCCGCTGCGGGTGCTGGTCGTGGGCGGCAGCCTGGGCGCCAAGGTGCTCAACGACAGCGTGCCGGCGGCCCTGGCCCTGATCGACGCCAATGTGCGCCCGATCGTGACCCACCAGTCAGGCAAGAAGAACATCGACGCCTTGCGCGCGGCCTATGCCGCGGCCGGCGTCGAGGCGAAGGTGGTCGATTTCATCGACGACATGGCGTCCGCCTATGCCGACGCGGATTTGGTAATCTGCCGCGCCGGCGCGATCACGGTGTCGGAGCTGACCGCCGCCGGCGTGGCCAGCGTGCTGGTGCCGTTTGTCGCCAGCACCACCAGCCACCAGCGCGACAACGCGGTCTGGATGGACAAGCAGGGCGCGGCGCTGCACCTGCCGCAGGGGGAACTGTCCCCGCAGCGGGTGGCCCAGCTGCTGCAGTCGACCAGCCGCGCGCACTGCCTGGCGATGGCGCAGGCGGCGCAAGGCGTCGGCAAGCGCGACGCGAATCAGCAAATAGCACATGTGCTCGAACAACTGGCGAACAAATAAATGAAACACAAGATCAAGCACATCCACTTCGTAGGCATCGGCGGCAGCGGCATGAGCGGCATCGCCGAAGTGCTGCTCAACCTCGGCTACAAGGTGTCGGGCTCCGACCTGTCGAGCAATGCCGCCAGCAAGCGCCTGAAGGACCTGGGCGCGCGCGTCTACCTGGGCCACGCGGGCGACAACATCGACGGCGCCGACGCCGTCGTCACCTCGACCGCCGTCAACGAAGCGAACCCGGAAGTGAAGGCCGCGCGCGCCGCGCAGATTCCCGTGGTGCCGCGCGCGATCATGCTGGGCGAACTGATGCGCCTGAAGCGCGGCATCGCCATTGCCGGCACCCACGGCAAGACCACGACCACCAGCCTGGTGGCATCGGTATTGGCCCAGGGCGGGCTGGACCCCACTTTCGTCATCGGCGGGCGCCTCAACAGCGCCGGCGCCAATGCCAAGCTCGGCACGGGCGACTACATCGTCGCCGAGGCCGACGAGTCGGACGCCTCCTTCCTGAACCTGTCGCCGATGATCGAGGTCATCACCAACATCGACGCCGACCACATGGAGACCTACGAGCACGACTTCGACAAGCTCAAGGCCGCGTTCGTGCACTTCACCCACCGCCTGCCGTTCTACGGCCGCGTGATGATGTGCATCGACGACCGCCACGTGCGTTCGATCCTGCCGCAGGTGACCAAGCCGGTGACGACCTACGGTTTCTCGGAGGACGCGCAAGTGCGCGCGCTGGACGCCTACGCGGACGGCGTCCACATGCACTTCACGGTGCGCCAGGCCGGCTACCCCGACACCAAGTTCGTGCTGAACCAGCCCGGCATGCACAACGTCCTGAACGCCTGCTCGGCGATCGCCATTGCGCGCGAGATCGGCATCGCGGACGAGGCGACCGCCCAGGGCCTGCTCGAGTTCCGCGGCGTCGGCCGCCGCTTCACCCGCTACGGCGAGGTGGCCCTGCAAGGGGGCGGCAGCTTCACCCTGGTCGACGATTTCGGCCACCACCCGGTCGAGACCGAGGTGACGCTGGCCGCCGCGCGCGCCGCCTACCCGGGCCGGCGCCTGGTGCTGGCCTTCCAGCCGCACCGCTACAGCCGCACGCGCGACCTGTTCGAGGACTTCGTCAAGGTGCTGGCCGCGCCGGACGTGCTGCTGCTGGCCGACGTCTACTCGGCCGGAGAGACGCCGATCGTCGCCGCCGACGGGCGCGCGCTGGCGCACTCGCTGCGCGCCGGCGGCAAGGTCGAGCCGATCTTCGTCGAAACCATCGCCGAGATGCCGGACGCGATCCGCCGCGTCGCGAAAGACGGCGACGTCGTGCTGACCATGGGCGCCGGCTCGATCAGCGGCGTACCGCAAAAATTAACCGAGCAACCCACTTCGCAATCAAAGGTTTCATCGTGAGCGACACCATTACCAATTTCGGCAAGGTCGGCGTCCTGTTCGGCGGCCGCTCGGCCGAGCGCGACGTCTCCATCATGTCCGGCACCGGCGTGCTGCAGGCCCTGCAAAGCCGTGGCATCGACGCCCATGGCTTCGATCCGGCCGAGCGCTCGCTGGCGGAACTGGCCGCGGAAAAATTCGACTGCGTCTTCATCGCGCTGCACGGCCGCTACGGCGAAGACGGCAGCCTGCAGGGCGCGCTCGAGCAGCTCGGCATTCCGTATACCGGCAGCGGCGTGATGGCCTCGTCGGTCGGCATGGACAAGATCACGACCAAGATCATCTGGCTGTCGAAAGGCATCCCGACCCCGCGCTACGCGACCGTGGCCCCGGGCGACGACCTCGACGCCGTCGTGCGTGACCTCGGCCTGCCGCTGATCGTCAAGCCGCCGCTCGAAGGCTCGACCATCGGCATCACGAAAGTGGAGCAGGCCGAACAGTTCGAGGCGGCCGTGGCGCTGGCCGCGGGCTTCGACGAGACCGTGCTGGCCGAGGAATTCGTCACCGGCCGCGAGTTCACCGTCGCCGTGCTCGGCACCGGCAAGCACGCGCGCGCGCTGCCGATCGTCGAGATCGTGGCACCGCAGGGCAACTACGACTACCAGAACAAGTACTTCACCGACGACACCCAGTACCACTGCCCGGCGGACCTGCCGCCTGAACTGACCGAAGAGATCCAGCGCCACGCCGTGAACGCCTACCGCGCGCTCGGCTGCGAGGGCTGGGGCCGGGTCGACGTGCTGGTGCGCGAGCGCGACATGCGGCCGTTCCTGCTCGAGGTGAATACCTCGCCCGGCATGACCGGCCACTCGCTGGTGCCGATGGCGGCGCGCGCGGTCGGCATCGGCTATGAAGACCTGTGCATCGAGATCCTGCGCTCGGCGCGCTGCAAGATGGTAAAGGCACAAGGCTAAGCATATGTGGCATGACGTACGCTCCCTCAACGCCGCCGCCAGCGCCCTGCTGGCGGCGACGCTGCTGGCTGCGATCGCCTCAAGCGTGTGGTGGTTCTCGCAGCGGCCCATGTTTACGCTGCGCGAAGTGCGTGTCGAAAGCCTGTACGGCATGCAGCTCAAGCACGTGAACGAACTGACGGTGAGGAACAGCGTGCTCGGCAAGCTGCGCGGGAATTTCTTCACGACCGACCTGGACCAGGTGCGCACCGATTTCGAGGCCGTGCCCTGGGTGCGCCGCGCAACGGTGCGCCGCGAATGGCCGGACCGCCTGATCGTCGAGGTCGAGGAACACGAGCCGCTCGGCACCTGGGGCGAAGGGCGCTTGCTGTCGGTGAAGGGCGATGTCTTCACCGCCAACCTGGCCGAGGCCGACGACGACCACGAGCTGCCTGCCTTCGTCGGACCGGCCGGCAGCGAAAAGGAAGTGCTGGCGCGCTTTGCCGAACTGCGCGCCTGGTTCGCGCCGGTCAAGCTGGTGCCGCAGGAACTGTCGCTGTCCTCGCGCTACGCCTGGACGGTCAAGCTGGACAACGGCATGAGCGTGGAACTGGGACGCGAGCCGAACAAGAACACCATCCGGGCGCGCGTGCAGCGCCTGGTCGCGGTCTATCCGCAGCTGGTCGCCCGGCTGCAGGAAGGCCGCATCGATACCATCGACATGCGCTATCCGAACGGGCTGGCGCTGTCTTCCGCGGCCTTGACGGTGCCCGCGGATGCCACCAAGCCTGTGAAGGCCGCGGCGAAAAAGAAAACTCCTACTAACAAGACAACAAAGAACATCTAAAGCAGGCGAGCAATGACAAAAGACGCGAAAAACCTGATCGTCGGCCTCGACATCGGCACCTCGAAGGTGGTGGCGGTCGTGGCCGAAGTGATGTCCGACGGACGCCACGAGGTGATCGGCCTCGGTCAGCACGAGTCGAGGGGATTGAAGAAGGGCGTCGTGGTCAACATCGAGGCCACGGTCGAATCGATCCAGCGCGCGTTAGAAGAGGCCGAGCTGATGGCCGACTGCAAGATCCGCAACGTGTATGCGGGCATCGCCGGCAGCCATATCCGCTCCTTCAATTCGAGCGGCATGGTGGCGATCAAGGACAAGGAAGTCACCGGCACCGACGTCGCCCGCGTGATCGAGACGGCCAAGGCCGTCAACATCCCGACCGACCAGCAGCTGCTGCATACGGTGCCGCAGGAGTTCATCGTCGACAACCAGGAAGACGTGCGCGAGCCGATCGGCATGAGCGGCATCCGCCTGGAAGTGCGGGTGCACATCGTCACCGGCGCCGTCTCGGCGGTGCAGAACATCGTCAAGTGCGTGCGCCGCTGCGGCCTGGAAGTGTCGGACCTGATCCTGCAGCCGATGGCCTCGGCCGACGCGGTGCTGACGAACGACGAAAAAGAGCTGGGCGTGGTCCTGATCGATATCGGCGGCGGCACCACCGACATCGCCGTGTTCTCGGACGGCGCGATCCGCCACACGGCCGTGATCCCGATCGCCGGCGACCAGATCACCAGCGACATCGCGATGGCGCTGCGCACGCCGACCGGCGAAGCCGAGGAAATCAAGCTGCGTTACGGCGTGGCGAAGCAGGTATTGGCCGATCCGGGCGAGACCCTGGAAGTGCCGGGCCTGGGCGACCGCGGCCCGCGCGCGCTGTCGCGCCAGGCGCTGGCTGCCGTGATCGAGCCGCGCGTCGAGGAACTGTTCGCGATGGTGCACCAGGTGGTGCGCGAGTCCGGCTACGAAGGCGTGCTCTCGTCGGGCGTGGTCCTCACGGGCGGCACCTCGATGATGCCGGGCATGATCGAAATGGCCGAAGACATGTTCTTGAAACCAACCCGGCTGGGCACGCCGGACTACCGCGGCCAGCTGGCCGACGTGGTCCGCAGCCCGCGCTATGCGACGGTGTTGGGACTGTTATTGGAAGCAAAAAAGCAGTATTTGCGGGGCCACATTGTGACGCGTCAGGATGGCTCGGTAAAGGCGGTGTGGCAGCGCATGAAGGAATGGTTTTTAGGGAATTTCTAAGCAGTAACTAGACGTAGCTAATAACGTATTTGTTTCGGTACAAACGATAAAATTTTTTTAAATACTAAGCAGTACCCATGCCCCAGTCCTGATAGGCTTATGAGGTTTGGCGCTTGGGTCCGGCACTTTCAAATTAGGAGTTACATCATGGAGTTCGATATGGTCGATAACGCAGCACTGGGAACGGTGATCAAGGTCGTCGGCGTGGGTGGTGCAGGCGGCAACGCCGTGCAGCACATGATCAACAAAGGTGTTTCGGGCGTCGAATTTATCGCCGCCAACACCGATGCCCAGGCGCTGGCTGCGTCGAGCGCGAACAACATCATCCAGATCGGCGAGTCGGGCCTCGGCGCCGGCATGCGCCCGGAAATCGGCCGCCAGCTGGCCGAGCAGACCCGCTCGCGCATCGAAGACTCGCTGCGCGGCGCGCACATGGTCTTCATCGCCGCCGGCATGGGCGGCGGCACCGGCACCGGCGCCGCCCCGATCGTGGCCGAAGTGGCCAAGACCATGGGCGCCCTGACGGTTGCCGTGGTTTCCAAGCCGTTCTCCTACGAAGGCCAGAAGTGCATGGACATCGCCGAGGCGGGCCTGGACGAACTGACCAAGCACGTCGACTCGCTGATCATCATCCTCAACGAGAAGCTCGAAGAGATCTACGAAGACGAGTCGATGATCGACTGGATGAAGCACGCCGACGACGTCCTCAACAACGCCGTGGCCGGTATCGCCGAAATCATCAACGTGCCGGGTCACATCAACGTCGACTTCAACGACGTGAAGACCATCATGAGCGAGCAGGGCAAGGCCATGATGGGCACCGCGACCGCATCGGGCGTGGACCGCGCGCGCATCGCCGCCGAGCAGGCCGTGGCTTCGCCGCTGCTCGACGGTATCGACCTGTCGGGCGCCAAGGGCGTGCTGGTCAACGTGACCGCCAGCCGCGGCCTGAAGGGCAAGGAGATCAAGGAAGTCATGGCCGCCGTGCGCGCCTTTGCCGCTCCCGACGCATCGATCGCCCAGGGCATCGCCTACGACGACGCCATGGGCGACGAGATCCGCGTGACGGTGGTCGCGACGGGCCTGGGCAAGAACAAGAAGATGCAGCTGGTGCAGCCGCAGCAGGTGATGCGCACCGGTACCTACAACGCGCCGATGATGGCGGGCGCCACCTCGATGACCGCCGGCGTGACCCAGGGCCACGCCAGCGTCGGCGGCGACGGCATGAAGCAGCCGGCCGTGTGGCGCCGCGAGCAGGCATCCGAGCAGGTGCGCGCGATGCAGAACAACGGTGTCGAGACCTACGACATTCCGGCCTTCCTGCGCAAGCAAGCCGACTAAGTTTTATACGGTTCGGCTCGAAAACCGGGATCGGGGCGCAGGCTCCGGTCCCGGTTTTTTTATGGCTCGGCGCGCCGGGTTCCGTAGGGTGGACGGGTTCCCCGTCCACGCGTTCAAGCGGCGGGTGATCATGCGCCGACATGTCGGGCCGATGTTGAACGCGTGGACGGCAGAGCCGTCCACCCTACCGGAACGCCGGTCCTTCGTGCAAGCTTGTTGCGTCTCAGGCATACTTGCAGGATTCCCAACATAACCCTGAAGGAGTACTGCATGACCATCACCATTGGCGACCGCCTGCCGGAAGGCACCCTGGCCGAATTCATCGAGACCGAAACCGAAGGCTGCACGCTGGGCCCGAACGTGTTCCAGGTAGCCGACCTGGCAAAGGGCAAGAAGATCGCGATCTTCGGCCTGCCGGGCGCCTTTACGCCGACCTGCTCGGCCAAGCACGTGCCGGGTTACGTGCAGCATGCCGACGCGTTGAAGGCCAAGGGTGTCGACGAAATCTGGTGCATCTCGGTCAACGACGCCTTCGTCATGGGCGCCTGGGGCCGCGAGCAGAAGTCGACCGGCATCGTGCGCATGATGGCCGACGGTAACGCCGCCTTCACCAAGGCCCTCGGCCTGGACGCCGACTTCTCGAAGCACGGCATGGGCACCCGCTCGAAGCGCTACTCGATGCTGGTCGAAGACGGCGTCGTCAAGCAGCTGAACGTGGAGCAGGGCGGCGGCTTCGAAGTCTCGAACGCCGAAACGATGCTCGCGCAAGTGGGCTGAAACCGAGCTAGGTTCAGCCACCGTCATTCCAACGGCGCTGCGGCGCCGTTTTTCGTCTGTATGTAATGAGCAATTCCGTAAGAAAAATCAGCGGCAACCTGCGCAGCATCTACGCGATGCTGATCGCCGTCTTCATGTTCTCGCTGATGGACACGGCGATGAAGCTGCTGGCCGGGCATTATCCGGCGATGCAGGTCGCGGCCCTGCGTTCGCTGTCGTCTTTGCCGCTGGTCTGCGCCTGGGTCGCCTGGCGCGGCGGCTTCGCCACCATGCTGCGGGTGCGCTGGTCGCTGCAGGTGCTGCGCGCGGTGGTCGGCATTGCGATGCTGGCCCTGTTCGCGTATGGCCTGAAAAAACTCTCGCTGGCCGAAGCCTATTCGATCTTTTTCATTGCGCCGGCCCTGATCACGGCCCTGTCCGTGTTCGTATTGAAGGAAAAAGTGAACCTGGCGCGCTGGATCGCGATTGCCGTCGGCCTGGGCGGGGTGCTGGTCGTGCTGCGCCCGGAAGGCGGCGGCTTCCTGACCCTGGGCGGGCTGGCCATCCTCGGTTCGGCCGTGTGTTACGCGATCTCCGCGATCGGCGCGCGGGTGCTGGCGCGGACCGACAGCAGCGCCCAGATCATGTTCTGGCTGATGCTGATGATGGCGATTGGCGCCACCGCGCTGGCGCTGCCGTCCTGGGTGACGGTCGATCCGGCGCACGTCTGGCTGCTGCTGGGCCTGGCCGTGAGCGGCTTTTTCGGCCAGCTAGCCATCACCGAGGCGTTCAGCCACGGCGAGGCTTCGGTGGTCGCGCCCTTCGAATATTCGGCGCTGGCCTGGGGCGTGGCGATCGACTGGATGCTGTGGCAGACCCTGCCCGACGAATACACCCTGGTCGGCGCGGCGATCATCATCGGCAGCGGCATGTATCTGATCCGCCACGAAAAGACGCACGCAGAAGCCGAGCATCCGTAGGCCCATGCCACGGGCGCCCCGTGCGGCGGCTGGGTTGCCATGGTGCAAGGAGCGGGCTCGGCACCGTTTTTCCGTCGCATATATAATCGCCCCATGCTCAAACAACGAACCATCAAAGAACTGGTGCGCACGACCGGCGTCGGCCTGCACTCGGGCCGCAAGGTCGAACTCACGCTGCGTCCGGCCGCGCCGGACACGGGCATCGTGTTCCGCCGCGTCGACCTCGACCCGGTCGTCGAATTCCCGTCGAGCGCCGACGTCGTGGGCGACACCCGCATGGCCTCGGTCCTGATCAAGAACGACGCGCGCGTCTCCACCGTCGAACACCTGATGTCGGCCTGCGCAGGGCTCGGCATCGACAACCTGTACATCGAAGTCACGGCCGAAGAGATCCCGATCATGGACGGCTCGGCCTCGTCCTTCGTGTTCCTGCTGCAGCAGGCGGGCGTCGAGGACCAGCCGGCGCCGAAGAAATTTATTCGCGTGCTCAAGGAAGTCGAAGTGCGCCAAGGCACCGGCAACAACGAAAAGTGGGCGCGTTTGAAACCCCATGATGGTTTCAAGCTCGACTTCTTCATCGAATTCAACCACCCGGCGGTGGACGGCACGATGCAGAACGCCTCGGTCGATTTTGCCCACGTTTCGTACGTGCACGACGTGGCGCGCGCGCGCACCTTCGGCTTCATGCAGGACGTCGAAAGCCTGCGCGGCATGGGCCTGGCCAGGGGCGGCTCGCTCGAAAACGCGATCGTGATGGACGAATACCGCATCCTGAACGCGGACGGCCTGCGCTACGACGACGAGTTCGTGCGCCACAAGATTCTGGACGCGATCGGCGACCTGTACCTGGTCGGGCACCCGCTGCTGGCGGCCTACGAGGCGCACAAGTCGGGCCACGCGCTCAACAACGACCTGCTGCGCGCCTTGCTGGCGCGGCCGGATGCCTACGAGATCGTGTCCTTCGACGGGATCGAGGGCGCGCCGGCCTCGTATGTGCGGCAGATGCAGAACGAGTGGGCCCTGACCTGATCGCGTAGGGTGGGCGGCTTTGCCGCTCACGCGTTCAAATGACGCCTGAAATTCTTGCGCGGATGAACTTGCTCTGGTTGAACGCGTGGACGGCAAAGCCGTCCACCCTACGTCCCTTCGATCGAATGTGCGGTGTTATCCCTACCGCCGCTTGGCCGCGAGCCGCCTGATCGCCGCCACCAGCGCCGCATTCTGCGGCGTCTCCGGCAAGCGCTCTCCCAGCTCCTCGAAGGCGTCGACCGCGGTCGGCGGCAATTCGAGCACACGCGTCTCGACCCGTTCCGGCATCGCCCGCGTCACCTGCACCTTCAGCCGCGTCGAACTTACTTGCCAGCCGCGCGCGAGCAGGGTGCCTTGCAACTTCGGCAGCTGCTGCTTCAGGCGCGCCGCCACCGCCGAACTGGGCACGGCCAGCACCAATACCCCATCCTGGAAGGACAGCACGTCGCAGTTGCCCGCCACCGCAGGCAGCGCCAGGCCGACGTCGCGCTGCAGGTCGGCCATGCGCAGCGCGGTCGGCAGCAGGCTCGCCATGCGTTCGTTCGAACGCAGGAAGCTCGTTGCTTCGAACGAGGTCGGGCGGTTGCGGGTGCCGTAGATGTGCATCGGAGTCGGAACGGAAGGGTCAAGGGAAGGGGAAGCGCAAGTGCGCAACATACCACAAGCGGCCGGGCGGGGCGTCAATCCTGTCGTATCGATGCAATTTGATAACATTCTTTCGTGCACGACACTTGTTATCAGGCGTGTCACCCCCAAGTGTGGCCGCATCGCATGATAAAATCACTCGCTTTATGCTTCCGTCAGTCGTTAGGGGAGTTCGAAAAACCGTAGCGAGCGTGACCGCCCTGGCAGCCTGAATCGCCGGGCCAGCGCGGCAGGTTGATCGAGGTCTCCTTAGGTAGGTATCTTCTTGATATCATCCCTGGCTCTTTTTGCGGCGTCTTTTTAAGAAACTTAGCATGTCATTACTGACCCAGATTTTCGGTAGCCGCAACCAGCGGCTGCTCAAGCAATATCAAAAAACCGTGCGTCAGATCAACGCGCTCGAGCCGCAAATGGAGGCGCTGTCCGACGCCGACCTTCAGGCAAAGACTCCCGAATTCAAGGCGCGCCTGGCCAAGGGCGAAACGCTCGACGACATCCTGCCGGAAGCGTTTGCCGTCTGCCGCGAAGCTGCCAAGCGCGTCCTCAAGATGCGCCACTTCGACGTGCAGATGATCGGCGGCATGGTCCTGCACCAGGGCAAGATCGCCGAGATGGGCACGGGTGAAGGTAAGACCCTGATGGCAACCCTGCCGGTCTACCTGAATGCACTGGCCGGCAAGGGCGTGCACGTCATTACCGTCAACGATTACCTGGCGCAGCGCGACGCCGATTCGATGGGCCGCCTGTACGGCTGGCTGGGCCTGTCGACGGGCGTGAACCTGTCGCAGATGGACCACGACACCAAGCAGGCCGCTTACGGCTCGGACATCACCTACGGCACCAATAACGAGTTCGGCTTCGACTACCTGCGCGACAACATGGTCTACGAAGCGCGCGAGCGCGTGCAGCGCGGCCTGAACTTCGCCGTGGTCGACGAAGTCGACTCGATCCTGATCGACGAGGCGCGGACCCCGCTGATCATCTCCGGTCAGGCCGAGAACCATACCGATCTGTACCACCGCCTGAACGAACTGCCGCCGCTGCTGGTCCAGCAGATCGGCGAGGAAACCCCGGACGGCAAGGGCGTCATCGAAGTCCCGGGCGACTACCTGAAGGACGAAAAGGCGCACACGGTGCTGCTGACCGAAGCCGGTCACGAAAACGCCGAGGCCATCCTCACCAAGATGGGCCTGCTGCCGGAAGGCGCCTCGCTCTACGACGCCGCCAACATCACGCTGATCCACCACCTGTACGCGGCGCTGCGCGCCCACGTGCTGTACCACAAGGACCAGCACTACGTGGTGCAGAACGGCGAAGTCGTGATCGTCGACGAATTCACCGGCCGCCTGATGACGGGCCGCCGCTGGTCCGACGGCCTGCACCAGGCCGTGGAAGCCAAGGAAGGCGTGCGTATCCAGAACGAGAACCAGACCCTGGCCTCGATCACCTTCCAGAACTACTTCCGCATGTACACCAAGCTGTCCGGCATGACCGGTACCGCCGACACGGAAGCCTACGAATTCCAGGAAATCTACGGCCTCGAGACGGTGGTGATCCCGCCGAACAAGCCATCCCAGCGCAAGGACCGCCAGGACCAGGTCTACAAGTCGTCGCAGGAAAAGTACAACGCGATGCTGCTCGACATCCAGGATTGCTACGAGCGCGGCCAGCCGGTGCTGGTCGGCACCACCTCGATCGAGAACTCGGAACTGTTGTCCGGCATCCTGACCGGCGCCGGCCTGCCGCACAACGTCCTCAACGCCAAGCAGCACGCCCGCGAAGCGGAAATCATCGCCCAGGCAGGCCGCCCGAAGATGATCACGATCGCCACCAACATGGCCGGCCGCGGTACCGATATCGTCCTCGGCGGCAATGTCGAGAAGCAGATCCAGATCATCGAGGCCAACAACGAGCTGTCGGAAGCGGAAAAAGCGGCCCAGTCGCAGCAGCTGCGCGACGAATGGCAATCGCTGCACGACCACGTGGTCGCCGCCGGCGGCCTGCACATCGTCGGCACCGAGCGCCACGAATCGCGCCGCGTCGACAACCAGCTGCGCGGCCGTTCGGGCCGCCAGGGCGACCCGGGCTCCTCGCGCTTCTACCTGTGCCTGGATGACACGCTGCTGCGCATCTTCGCCGGCGACCGCGTGCGCGCGATCATGGAACGCCTCAAAATGCCGGAAGGCGAGCCGATCGAGGCGGGCATCGTCAGCCGTTCGATCGAGACCGCCCAGCGCAAGGTCGAAGCGCGCAACTTCGACATCCGGAAGCAGTTACTGGAGTATGACGACGTCGCCAACGACCAGCGCAAGGTGATCTACAGCCAGCGTAACGAACTGCTGGAAGCGGCCGACATCTCGGAACTGATCGCTTCGCTGCGCACCGGCGCCTTCACCGACGTGGTGCGCACCTATGTGCCGGCCGAGTCGGTCGAAGAGCAATGGGACGTGAAGGGACTGCAGACCACGCTCAGCGCCGAGTGGGCGCTGGATGTGCCGCTCGAGCAGATGCTGGTCGACGAGCCGAACCTGAACGACGACGACATCCTGGAGAAGGTGCTGGCCGCGGCCGAGGCCTCGTACGACGCCAAGATCGCCATCGTCGGCAAGGAATCCTTCGGCGGCTTCGAGCGCAACGTCATGCTGCAAAGCGTCGATACCCACTGGCGCGAGCACCTGGCCGCGCTGGACCACCTGCGCCAGGGCATCCACCTGCGCGGCTACGCCCAGAAGAACCCGAAGCAGGAATACAAGCGCGAAGCCTTCGAGCTGTTCGGCAGCATGCTGGACCAGATCAAGAACGAAGTAATCCGTACCATCATGACGGTACGCATCCAGTCGCGCGAAGAAGTCGAGGCGGCGGAAGCGGCGATGGCGGCGCAGGCCGCGCAGCTGGAAAACCTGAACTTCCAGCATTCCGAGTTCAACCCTTCGGCCGCACCCGAGGAACTGCTGGCGCCGGTCGCGACGCCATCCGCCACCCCGGTGGCCGCGGAAGACCACAGCACCTACCTCGGCATGAAGGTCGGCCGCAACGACCCTTGCCCTTGCGGCAGCGGCAAGAAGTTCAAGCAGTGCCACGGCAAGCTGGCGTAAGCCGGCCGCTGTAAAACAGAAAGGCGTCCCGCGGGACGCCTTTTTTATTCGATTCCGTAGGGTGGGTGGCTCCACCTGCGGCGGCGGCGAACCCGAACGTCAACGCCGCCCACGCGTCCAACCAGCGGAAGATGCGTCGCGGTGTTTCACCGTGTGCTTGAACGCGTGGGCGGCGTTGAAGCAGCGTGTGCGCGCACCTCCGGGTGGAGCCGTCCACCCTACCTTCCTCCGGCAAACATGCCAGCCGGCGCAAACCGGCGGACATGTTCCCGCGCTTACCAAGCCATCTTGTTCCAGGTATTGTCGCCCACGATCCCATCCACCCCCAGCCCTTTCGCCGACTGGAAGCTGCGCACCGCGCTATAGGTGCCGGAGCCGAAAATGCCGTCCACCACCAGGCCGTAGCCGCTTTCGTTGAGCTGGCTCTGCACGGCGCGCACCTTCGCGCCCGAGTCGCCCTGCTGGGTGACGATGGTCAGCGCCGGCCAGGTGGCGTTGCCGACGATGCCGTCGGCGCCCAGGCCGCGCGAGGACTGGAAATTCTTTACCGCGTTCTGGGTGGCGGTGTCGAAGCTGGCGTTGACGGTCAGCGAATAGCCCCATTGCTGCAGCAGGTACTGGATGGTGCGTACCCGTTCGCCCGTGTTGCCGTACTGGACCACGGGCCAGCTGAGCGCCGCATCGCTGCCGCCGCCGCCGCTGGTGCCGCCCGCGACCAGCGTCTTATAGCGCGGCCAGTCCCAGCCCGAGCCGGGATCGGTATGGCTCTGGCTGGCGTAGTTGACGTGGCCCTTGACGTTGTAGAGCGAGTCGGACGGTACCGCGTTCCAGCCGCTGCTGCCGTCGTACACCTTCTGCGACAATCCGCGCGAGGCGAGGATGTCGCGCGTCAGCGCGGCCGAGGCGTTGTACATGGCGCTGGTGTACCAGGTCGCCGGCGCGTTGACGTAGCCCTCGTGCTCGATGCCGATGGTGTAGCCGTTCGAATTGCCGACGTGCCAGGCCTTGTCGGCCTCGCGCACCATCTGCGTGACCTGGCCGTCCGAGGAGCGGATCACATAGTGGGCGCTGACGCCGGCGCTGCAGTTCTGGAACCACGAGATCGAGCCCGCGTACGAGCCTTGCGTGGTGTGGACCGTGACGTGGCTGACCGCCACCGTGCGCGACGAGTAGTTGCAGCTGGCGGCCGGGTTCCAGATCGCCGGCGGATAGTCGGTCGAGGCGGCCGCGGGGAGGGCCTGCAGGCCGAGGGCGGCCAGGGCCAGGCTGGCGAGCAGGCCTTTCGTATTCTTTTTCATGGATGGCTCTCCCTTATTTGTTCTTGGCAGGTGCGTCGACGAAGTCGGGCGCCGAGATCTTCGGATCGGGCACGCCCGTCTCGACCGTGATGCGGCGCGCGGACAGCTTCTTCAGCTTGTCCTTGCCGTAGACTTTTTCCATCTCCACATGGCGCTGGCCGATCTGGTAGCCGCTGTCCTCCCGGCCCTGGCGGATCGCGGTCAGGATTTCATAGGTATAGATCTGGGCAATTTCCGGTTGCGGGATGCCGGAATAGCGCGCTACCGCGCCTTCCCAGTCCTCCAGCGGGAAGGCCCGGGTCTTGCGCGCGCCGTACTGGGCGAGCAAGGCGGCGGCGGCGCGGATGTTGCTGCGCACGTCCGTGATGACGACAGCCGGCGACACCCGGATCAAGGCCGCACCTTGCGTCAGCGAGGTGCCGAAATACGTGTCGTTACGCAGGCCCATGATGCCGTAGCTTGGCGGCATGCCATGGTGCGGATCGGGCTCGATTTCGATCTGCGGCTCGCCGTTCTTCTTGAGCTGTCCTTTCGGCACATGCGAGATCCAGCGGGTTTCGGCGTAGGCAATCGATTCGAGCAGTTCGACCGGCACGTCGAACTCTTTCGAGGCCTCCAGGAAGTAGTGCTTGTAGAGCTTGGCGGACGCGGTCAGCTGGCGCGGCTGGCCGTCCGCGAACGCGGCGGGCGCGGCTGCGAGGCCTGCGCACAGCGCTGCACACAGCGCAGCGAGCAGCGGCGCCTTGGTGGTGAGTTTCATTTCCGTCTCCTGATGTTTTGCTTTATATAAGCCTGTGGAGGCCACAGGCGCGCACCCGGCAGCAGCTTGAACACCACCGCGCCAAGCCCGATCCAGTATAGGTACGTTTCCTGCGCGCACAATTGCAGTGGTGTATTTTTAACACTATCTGAACGGCAGTTGACAATTGGGTCACGATGGTGTCGGCAGGATCTTTATTGCGGCTGGGCCGGAGTGGAACTGCCTGCATCGGCAATGGGGCGCACGCCGCGCCGGTTCCCGTGCGTGCGCAGTACAATATCGGATTCGACAATCTTTCCTAGAGACCACCATGGCCGTGAATTCCCCCCTGCCCGTCGCCGCCGACCTGAAACCGGTCCCCGGCATCGAGATCGGTTTTGCCCAAGCCGGCATCAAGAAGCCCAACCGCAAGGATTTGCTGGTGATGCGTCTGGCCGATGGCGCCACCGTTGCCGGCGTCTTCACCCTGAACCGTTTCTGCGCGGCTCCCGTGCAGGTCAGCAAGGCCAACCTGGCGGCCGTGACCAAGGGCGCTGCCCCGATCCGCGCGCTGGTGGTCAATACCGGCAATGCCAACGCCGGCACCGGCGAAACCGGCCTGGCCAATGCCCAGGCCACCTGCGCCGAAGTGGCGCGCCTGCTCGGTTGCGAAGCGGGCCAGGTGCTGCCGTTCTCGACCGGCGTGATCCTCGAGCAGCTGCCAATCCAGAAGATCGTCGCCGGCCTGCCGGAAGCGGTCGCCAACCTGAAGCTTGATAACTGGTTCAACGCGGCCGAAGCGATCATGACCACCGACACCCAGCCGAAGGCGGCCTCGAAGACGGTGACGATCGGCGGCCACACGGTCACCATGACCGGCATCAGCAAGGGCGCGGGCATGATCAAGCCGAACATGGCGACCATGCTGGGCTACCTGGCTTTCGATGCGAAAGTGGCGCAGCCGGTGCTGGACGAACTGGTGAAGTATGCGGCCGACCGCTCCTTCAACAGCATCACCATCGACGGCGACACCTCGACCAACGACTCCTTCATGCTGGTCGCCACCGGCGCCGGCAGCCTGGAGATCAAGCAGGCCAGCGGCGCCGACTACGAGGCGCTGCGCGACGCGGTCACCGATATCTCGCGCAACCTGGCGCAGCAGATCATCCGCGACGGCGAAGGCGCCACCAAGTTCATCACCATCACGGTGGAAGAGGGCCGTTCGCTGGAAGAGTGCCGCAAGATCGCCTACGCGATCGCCCACTCGCCGCTGGTGAAAACCGCCTTCTTCGCGTCGGACCCGAACCTGGGCCGCATCCTGGCCGCCGTCGGCTATGCCGGCGTGGACGACCTCGACGTCACCAGGCTCGACCTGTACCTGGACGACGTGCTGGTCGCCAAGGCCGGCGGGCGCAACCCGGATTACCAAGAAGCGGACGGCCAGCGCGTCATGAAGCAGGCCGAAATCCTGGTGCGCGTCACCCTCGGCCGCGGCGACGCCAGCGCCACCGTCTGGACCTGCGACCTGTCGCACGACTACGTCAGCATCAACGCGGACTACCGCTCCTGAACCCGTGACGCCGCTCGAACAGTTCCTGCAGCGCGCCGAGGGCTTGCTGGCGCGGGTCGAGGCGGTGCTGCCGCCGGCCAGCCCGCGCGAGCCGGACTGGCAGCGCGCGACCGCCTTCCGCTGGCGCCGCCGGGCCGGCGCCGCGCACGGCACCGGCTACCTGCAGCCGGTGCTGCATGCGGCCACCATCGGCTTCGACGACCTGCAGCACGTCGAGGCGCAAAAGCGCGCAATCGAGCAGAACACGCGCCAGTTCGTGGCGCGCCGTCCGGCCAACAACGTGCTGCTGACGGGCGCGCGCGGCACCGGCAAGTCTTCCCTCATCAAGGCCTGCCTGAACGGTTTTGCGGACCAGGGCCTGCGCCTGATCGAAGTCGACAAGGCGGATCTCGCCGACCTGCCCGACATCGTCGACCTGGTCGCCGCCCGCCCGGAGCGCTTCGTCGTCTTTTGCGACGACCTCTCGTTCGAGGAAGGGGAGGCCGGCTACAAGGCGCTGAAGGTGGCGCTCGACGGCAGCATCGCCACGCCTTCCGACAACGTGCTGATCTATGCGACCTCGAACCGGCGCCACCTGATGCCCGAAAAAATGTCGGACAACGCAGGCTATGGCCACAGCGAGGACGGCGAGCTGCACCCGGGCGAAGCGGTCGAAGAAAAGATTTCGCTGTCGGAGCGTTTCGGGCTGTGGCTGTCGTTCTACCCGTTCCGCCAGGACGATTACCTCGGCATCGTGGCGCACTGGCTGGCCAGCTTCGGCTGCACCCCGCAGCAGATCGAGGCCGCGCGTGGGCAAGCCCTGCAATGGGCGCTGGGGCGCGGCTCGCGTTCCGGCCGCGTCGCCTGGCAATTCGCCAAGGATTACGCCGGCAAGCTCGCCTGATCGCGCGGTACGGTGTGTGCGTATCGAAACGATATTTCGACATCGCGGTCGTGCCATATTACCCATGCATTGGGGTTATTCCCTCCATTCAATTTCGCACCTGCCGGCGCAACAGCAGCCATGCCTTGCAGATCAGGCTGGCGTACAATATCGGATTTTCCGGACAAGTCAGCCATGCAGGAAGCGAAGGCCCGGCCGATCGATGTAGCGGTCGGCATCTTGATGCGCCCGAACGGCGACGTGCTGCTCGGCCAGCGCCCGGCGGGCAAGCCGTATGCGGGCTACTGGGAATTCCCCGGCGGTAAAGTCGAGCGCGGCGAAGACATCTTCGTCGCCCTGCAGCGCGAATTCGTCGAGGAACTGGGCGTGCACATCGTCAGCGCCGAGCAATGGTGCTGCGTCGAGCACGTCTACGAGCACGCCCATGTGCGGCTCCATTTTTATATCAGCCGCGACTGGCGCGGCGAACCGCAAAGCCTGGAGGGCCAGGCCTTTGCGTGGCAAGGAACAGTCGGCGTTACCCCGCTGCTGCCCGCCACCATCCCCTTGCTCGAGTGGCTCGACCAGCTGCGCTTTGCAAGGTAAAAGCAGTCAATCAATCTGTTGAAGGATCCCTGTGAAAATCATCGTCTTGGGTAGTGGTGTCATCGGCACCACCACGGCTTACTACCTGGCCCGGGCCGGGCACGACGTCACCGTCATCGACCGCCAGGCGGCCGCCGGCATGGAAACCAGCTATGGCAACGCGGGCGAGATCTCGCCCGGCTATGCATCGCCCTGGGCCGGTCCCGGCGTGCCGGCGAAAGCCGTCAAGTGGCTGATGATGCAGCACAGCCCGCTGGTGGTGCGTCCGAAACTCGACCCCAACCAATGGCGCTGGATGCTGCAGATGCTGGCCAACTGCAACCACAAGAGCTACGCGATCAACAAGGGCCGCATGGTGCGCCTGGCCGAGTACAGCCGCGACGTGCTGGTCCAGCTGCGTGCCGACACCGGCATCAGCTACGACGAGCGCAGCCAGGGCACCCTGCAGCTGTTCCGCACCCAGAAGCAGCTCGACGGCGCCGCGACCGACATCGCCGTGCTGGAGCAGTACGGCGTGCCGTACAAGGTGCTCGATCCGGCCGGCTGCGAAGCCTACGAACCGGCGCTGGCCAAGGTCCGCGGCAAGTTCGTCGGCGGCCTGCTGCTGCCGAACGACGAAACCGGCGACTGCTTCAAGTTCACCCAGCGCCTGGCCGAGATGGCCAAGGAACTGGGCGTGAAATTCCGTCATGGCGTCGAGATCCGGCGCCTGGCCGTCGAAGGCGACAAGGTCACCGGCGTGGTCACCTCGCAGGGCGAGCTGAAGGCCGATTCCTTCGTGCTGGCGCTGGGCAGCTACTCGCCCTTCATCCTGAAACAGATCGGCATCAAGATTCCCGTCTACCCGGTCAAGGGCTATTCGATCACGGTGCCGATCACGGACGCCTCCGGCGCGCCGGAATCGACCGTCATGGACGAGACCTTCAAGGTGGCGATCACGCGCCTGGGCGAGCGCATCCGCGTCGGCGGCACCGCCGAACTGGCGGGCTACGACCTGAGCCTGCACCAGGCGCGCCGCGACACCCTGGAACACTCGGTCACCGACCTGTTCCCGCAGGGCGGCGACGTCTCGAAGGCGGAATTCTGGTGCGGCCTGCGCCCGATGACGCCGGACGGCACCCCGGTGGTCGGCCCGACCCCGTTCCGCAACCTGTTCCTGAACACCGGCCACGGCACGCTGGGCTGGACCATGGCCTGCGGCTCGGGCCGCGTGCTGGCCGACATGGTCTCGGGCCGCCAGCCGGAGATCGGCCTGGAAGGCTTGTTCATGGACCGCTACGGTCCCGTCAACAAGCCGGTGCTGGTGCCGGGCGGGATCAGCGTCACGGCATGATGTGATTGCCCGGCGCATGCGTCGTCGGGATGTATGCAGCAGGACGTAGGGTGGGCGGCTATACCCTTCAGCAAGCGCTTACGCAGCGTGAATGCCGCCCACGCGTTCAGGCGCTTGTGGAAACCTCGCGACAGCTCATCCGGCGGTTGAACGCGTGGGCGGCGCAGGCGTTGCCTCTGTTCCCGTCGCCGGTTATAGCCGCCCACCCTACAGGTCAGATCATCGATTGCGGCGAGTGCACGCGCTTGGCGCGCATGTCAGTGCGGCGCTCGCTTGGCGATTCGGCATCTTGCCAAGCCGTGTTGACTATTACACGCCGTACCGCGTGCCCACGAGTGTGTTCAGCACAGGGACATAGGTAACACCTGGCTAGGGACATAGGTAACACATGTGGTTTCATTCTAGCCG
>NZ_JBHSIB010000030.1:0-32658 GCF_042653325.1 Massilia sp. GCM10023247 | reverse complement strand
TCGGGTAACATCGTCAACATAGTGTCACCTATGTCTCCCGACAAGTGTCACCCATGTGTCCCGGCCAAACATAGCCGACCACCCTACGCCATTACACCCCGTAACGCGCGCGGTAGGCCGCGACGGCCTCCTTGTGCTGGCCCAGTTCGGCACCCGCCTGCTCCCCCGACAAATAGGTAAACAGATCATCCAGGTTGGCGATCGAAATGACCGGAATGCCGAATTCCTGGGCCACCTGCTGCACGGCCGAGCCGCTTGATAACGCACCATCCTTGCCCGAACGTTCCATGCGGTCGAGGGCGATCAGCACGGCGGCCGGTTCGGCGCCGGCGGCGCGGATCATGGTGACCGATTCGCGCACCGAGGTGCCGGCCGAGATCACGTCGTCGACGATCACGACTTTCCCCTTGAGGCCGGCGCCGACGATGGTGCCGCCCTCGCCGTGGTCCTTGGCTTCCTTGCGGTTGTAGGCATACGAGGTGTTGCGGCCCTTGCCGGCCAGCGCCACGGCCGTTGCGCTGGCCAGGGTGATGCCCTTGTAGGCGGGGCCGAACAGCATGTCGAATTCGACGCCGGAGTCGAGCAGGGTCTGGGCGTAGAACTGCGCCAGCTGGCCGAGGGTAGCGCCGTCATGGAACAGGCCGGCATTGAAGAAATACGGCGACTGGCGCCCGGCCTTGGTGGTGAACTCGCCGAACTTGAGCACTCCCGTCGAGACCGAAAAAGCGATAAACTGTTGGCGCAAATTGTCCACGATGACCCCAAAATAAAAAAGTGGCTGTATTTTAATCTCCAAGCCCTGCGGATGCTACGCCGCCGCGCTTCTCTCCTTTCTCCCCCATGCCAAGAATTATCTCCGCCAACCTGAACGGCATCCGTTCGGCCCACAAAAAAGGCTTCTTCAACTGGCTCGCCAGCATCGATGCCGACTTCATCTGCGTGCAGGAACTGAAAGCCCAGGAAGCCGACATGACCGAGGATTTCCTGCGCCCGCACGGCTACCACGGCCATTTCCACTACGCCGAAAAGAAGGGTTATTCGGGCACCGGCGTGTATAGCCGCTGCGCACCGGACAACAAGCGCATCGGCTTCGGCTGCGCCGAGTTCGATGCCGAAGGCCGCTACACGCGCTGCGATTTCGGCGACCTGACGGTGATTTCGCTGTACGCGCCGTCCGGCTCGTCCTCGCCCGAGCGCCAGCTGGCCAAGTTCCGCTTCATGGAAGCCTTCCTGCCGCACCTGCAGGAACTCAAGGCCGAGGGCCGCGAGGTCGTCATCTGCGGCGATTGGAACATCGCGCACAAGGAAATCGACCTCAAGAACTGGAAGAGCAACCAGAAGAATTCCGGCTTCCTGCCGGAAGAGCGTGCCTGGATGACGCGCCTGTTCGACGAACTGGGCCTGGTCGACGTGCACCGCGTGGTGGCGCCCGAGGCCGCCGACTACACCTGGTGGAGCAACCGCGGCCAGGCCTGGGCCAAGAACGTGGGCTGGCGCATCGATTACCACGTCGCCACCCCGGGCATCGCGGCCAGGGCGCATGCGGTGTCGGTGTACAAGGACGAGCGGTTTTCGGATCACGCGCCCTTGATCATCGATTACCACATGTGATCGTTATTCGGGCCAGTCGAGCGTGCGTTCGCTGGTGAACGTGCGTGGCTGGCCAGTCAGTGGATCGTCGAAGCTGATCGAGCGCGCCAGCAGTTGCAGGGGCGCCGAAAAATCGTCGCCCTTGCAGGGCAGCGCCACCGGATAGAAGGCGTCGTTCAGGATCGGCGCGCCCAGCGACGACAGGTGCAGGCGCAGCTGGTGCTTGCGGCCGGTATGCGGGTGCAGGCGGTAGCGCACGATGTCGCCGCGGTGCTCGACGAGCTCGATCAGCGTTTCGGAATTCGGCTCGCCCGCCACCTCTTCGCTGACGAAAAACTGCGCCGCATCCTGCATGCGGCTGCGGTAGGTAAACGGGAAGCTGCGCCCCTCGATCGGACCGGCCAGCGCCTCATAGACTTTTTTCACCACCCGCTTCTGGAACATCGACTGGTATTTGCCGCGCGTGTCGAGGTTGTGCGAGAAGATCACGACGCCCGCCGTCTCGCGGTCGAGGCGGTGGATCGGCGTCAGGTGCGGCAATTCCAGTTGCGCCTTCAACCTCACCAATAAAGTCTCGTGCAGGAAGCGCCCGGTCGGAATCATCGGCAGGAAGTGCGGCTTGTCGACGATGAGGAGGTGCTCGTCCTGGAACAGGATGCGTTCCTTGAAGGGGATAGGCGTCTCGTCTTCGTCGAGTTCCCGGTAATACCAGATGCGCATGCCCTTGCGGACATGGCTGTCCGCTTGCAGGGGCGTGCCCTGGGCGTCGACCACTTCGCCGCGCGCCAGGCGCGCCGCCCAGGATTCGCGCGTGACGTCGGGAAAGCGCTCGGCCAGGAAACGCAGCATGCCGCCGGCCAGCGTCTCGGTCAGCCAGAGATAGCTGGGCGCGACACCCTTGCGCACCGGCAGCGGCACATACGCATTCGCTTCTGCCTGACGACCCATCGATTTACTGCAGCGCGACGTTGGTGCGGTAAGGCGGCAGGCGGTTGACGGTCGTGCCCTTGCTGCGCGCGTACAGCGGCAGCAGCACGTTCATGTGCCGTTCCATGTCGCCGATCCGGGTTTCGCCGCCCGGGTGGGTCGACAGGAATTCGGGCGGCGCGCCCTTGTTCAGCATCGCCATCTTGCGCCACAGCGCGATGCCGGCACGCGGGTCGTAGCCGGCGCGCGCCGCGATGTCCAGGCCCACCAGGTCGGCTTCGCGTTCCTCGTCGCGCGAGAATTTCAGCACCACGCCCTGGCCGATCATGCCGGTAACGGTGTTGGTGATGCTCGGGTCGATGCCGAAGATGGCCGAGCCGAGGGCGCCGGCGCCGCGCGCCACCATCGAGGTGATGCCCGACTTGGCGGTGCGCTCGCGGCCATGCTCGCGCAGGGCGTGCGCGATCTCGTGCCCCATGATGGCCGCCATCTCGTCGTCGGTGAGTTTCAGCTGGTCGATGATGCCGGTGAAAAAGCCGATGCGCCCGCCCGGCATGCAGAAGGCATTGACCTGCGGCTGCTCGAACAGGTTGACCTGCCAGTCCCAGTTCTTGGCCGAAGCGTTCCAGCGCGGCGTCTGCGGGATGATGCGCTGGGCGACGCCGCGCAGCCGTTTCACTTGCGGGTCGGTGGCCGGCACCAGGGCGCCCTTCTGCTGCGCTTCCGAAACCATGGCCTGGTATTGCTGGGCTGCCGCCTCGTTCATCTGCTCTTCCGGCACCAGCACGCGCACGCGCGACAGCGGCTTGACGGCAATGCCGTCCTGGACGACCTGCTCGCCCTTCTGGGCCTGCGCCTGCTGCAAGGGCATGGCCCCGAGGCTGGCGACCATCGCGATGGAGACGGCAAGTTGTTTCAATTTAAATTTTTTCATATCAATGGCCAGTGTGCTGTTTTGTCAACAGCATCGTCGCAGAAAAGCGCGGATGGGACCGCACGATAAGGGGAATGATGAGGGCGCGGGCGGGCGATTGCAATGGGGTGGCATGGTCGATTGATCGCCGGTCGCTTGGACGCGTGGACGGGGGACCCTTCCACCCTCGGCACTCGCATTACCCGTAGCGTGGACGGCTTTGCCGTCCACGCGTTCAAGCAGCCCAGGAACAGCCCCGCATTACCCCCGCTGCGCCTTCTTGCGCAGCCTGAAGACGGCCAGGCTGCCGCGCAAATTCGGCAGGAAGCCGACCGGCTTGCCCTCGGCCAGCGCCACGTATTCCAGCACCTCCAGCCCGCACTCCTCGGCCAGTTCCTTGAAGTCGGCGATCGTTGCGTAGCGCACGTTCGGGGTATCGAACCACTGGTAAGGCAGGGTGCGCGAGACCGGCATGCGGCCCTTGAGCAGCGCCACCCTGTGCGGCCAGTAGGCGAAGTTCGGGAACGACACGATCGCCTCGCGGCCGACGCGCACGATGTCGCGCAGGCGCGCCTCCACGTGCAGCATCATTTGCAGCGAGGACAGGCAGAGCACGGTGTCGAAGGAATCGTCGCCGAACAGGCCCAGGCCCTGCTCCATGTCGTGCTGGATGACGCTGATGCCGCGCCGGGTGCTCTCGAGCACCTTGTCGTCGGCGATCTCGATGCCGTAGCCGGTGCAGCGCTTGCCGGTCTCCAGGTAGCGCAGCATGGCGCCGTCGCCGCAGCCGACGTCGAGCACGTGGGAGCCCTGGCCGACCCAGTCCGCGATGAAGGCGAGGTCGGGACGCAGTGTGCTGGAATGATCGATTTTCATGCCGCCTCCCGGTTCGCCGGTTGTGCCGATTCGGCCGTTTCTTCCCAGATGCGGTCGTAATAGGCGCGCACCACGCCCATGTAGCGCTCGTCTTCGAGCAGGAAGGCGTCGTGCCCGTGCGGCGCGTCGATCTCGGCGTAGGTCACCTTGCGCCGGTTCGAAATCAGGGCTTCGACGATCTCGCGGCTGCGCTCGGGCGAAAAGCGCCAGTCCGTGGTGAACGAGGCCACTAGGAACTGGGCCCGGGTCGTGGCCAGCGCCTTTGTCAGGTCGCCGCCGTGCTCGCGCGCCGGGTCGAAGTAATCGAGCGCCTTGGTGATCAGGAGGTAGGTATTCGCGTCGAAGTATTCGGAGAACTTGTCGCCCTGGTAGCGCAGGTAGGATTCGATCTCGAAATCGATGCCGAAGTCGAACTTGTAATCGTTATTCTCCGCCGCATTGCGGAGTTTACGGCCGAATTTCTCGGCCATGTCGTCGTTCGACAGATACGTGATGTGGCCGACCATGCGCGCCACCTTCAGGCCGTTCTTCGGCACCACGCCGTATTCGTAGAAGTCGCCGCCACGGTAGTCCGGGTCGGTCAGGATCGCCTGGCGCGCGACGTCGTTGAAGGCGATGTTCTGGGCCGACAGTTTCGGCGTGGAGGCGATCACGATGCAGTGGCGCAGGCGCTGCGGGAACAGGATGCTCCACGAGAGGGCCTGCATGCCGCCGAGCGAGCCGCCCATCACGGCGGCGAACTGCTCGATGCCGAGGCGGTCGGCCAGGCGCGCCTGCGCCGCCACCCAGTCCTCGACCGTCAGCAGCGGAAAAGCCGCGCCGTAGGGCTTGCCGGTGGCCGGATTGGCGTGCATCGGCCCGGTCGAACCGAAGCAGGAACCGAGGTTGTTGACGCCGATGACGAAGAAGCGGTCGGTATCGACCGGCTTGCCCGGCCCCACCATATTGTCCCACCAGCCGGCGCTTTTCGGCTCGTTGGCATAAGTACCGGCCACGTGGTGCGAGGCGTTCAAGGCGTGGCAGATCAGCACCGCGTTCGAACGGTCGGCATTCAGGCTGCCGTAGGTTTCATACATGAGCGTGTAGTCGCCGATGCTGGCCCCGCTTTGCAGCAGCAGCGGTTCGGCGAAATGCATCGCTGACGGGGTGACGGTTCCGATGGATCCCATGAGGCTTTCTTTGGTTTGTTGAACGGCGGCCCGGATGTCCGCCTTTGGTATTACGTGAGCTGGAGCTGTTCGACCGCTTCGAGGATCTCGGCGGGCTCCATCGAGCGCATGATGCGCCGCATTCGCGGCGCGATCTGGGTCAGGTCGGCGCTCAGGATTTCCTGCTTCACCGCCAGCAGCTGCGCCGGATGCATCGAGAATTCGCGCAGCCCCATTCCCAACAATAAGCGCGTCAGCTTGGTGTCGCCCGCCATCTCGCCGCAGACGGCGACGTCGATGCCGGCCTTCTCGCCGGCCGCGATCGTCATGCCGATCAGCTGCAGGACCGCCGGGTGCAGCGGGTTGTACAGGTGCGCCACCTCGTAGTCGACGCGGTCGATGGCCAGCGTGTACTGGATCAGGTCGTTGGTGCCGATCGAGAGGAAATCCATGCGCCGCACGAACATCGGCAGCGCCAGCGCCGCGGCCGGGATCTCGATCATGGCGCCCACTTCCACCTCCGGATCGAACTTGACGTTCTGGTCGCGCAGCTGCTGCTTGGCCTGCTCGATCATGCTCAGGGTCTGGTCGATCTCGAACGCATGCGCCAGCATCGGGATCAGGATGCGCACCTTGCCGTAGCAGGAAGCGCGCAGGATCGCGCGCAGCTGGGTCAGGAACAGCTGCGGCTCGGCCAGGCAGTAGCGGATCGCGCGCAGGCCGAGCGCCGGGTTCAGGGCCGTGTGTTCGTTCGGGTCGAGCGGCTTGTCGGCGCCGACGTCGAGGGTGCGGATCGTCACCGGGCGGCCCTTCATGGCCACCACCGCGCGCCGGTACTGCTCGAACTGCTCGTCCTCGTCGGGCACGCGCAGGCCCTCGGCGCCGCGTCCCATGAACAGGAACTCGGAGCGGAACAGGCCGACGCCGGTCGCGCCGGCTTCGAGCGCATGCGGGCAGTCGTCGGGCAGCTCGATGTTGGCCATCAGGCGGATCGCCGTGCCGTCTTTCGTGACGGCCGGCGTTTTTTTCAGTTTCTGCAGGCGCTTCCTGGCTTTCACCAGCGCGGCGTGGCGCGCGCGGTACTGCTCCAGCACCAGCGGGCTCGGATTGCAGATGACGACGCCGGCATCGCCGTCGACGATCAGCCAGTCGTCCTGCTCGACCAGGCGCGAGGCCTGGCTCATCCCGACCGCGGCCGGGATGTCGAGCGAGCGCGCGACGATGGCCGTGTGCGAGTTCTGGCCGCCGACGTCGGTGACGAAACCGACGAAGGAACGCGAGGCGCCGCCGTGGTCGCGGAAGGCCAGCATGTCGGCCGGCGAGATGTCGTGGGCGACCACGATCATCTGCGGCTGGTAGCCGTCGTCGCCGGCCAGCACCGGCGGCACCGACAGCGCGGTTCCCATCAACACTTTCAGCACGCGCTCGGCCACCTGCTGGATGTCGTGCTTGCGCTCGCGCAGGTACTCGTCCTCGATTTCGTCGAACTGGGCCGAGAGCTCGTCGATCTGGGTGACCAGCGCCCATTCGGCGTTGTAGTGGCGCGAACGGATGATGTCGAGCGGCGCTTCCGAGATCATCGGGTCCGACAGGATCAGCGCATGCACGTCGATGAAGGCGCCCAGTTCGGTCGGCGCGTCCTTCGGCAGGTCGGTCCACAGCTCCTGCAGGTTGCGGTGCACCTCGGCGATCGCGTGTTGCAGGCGCTTGACCTCGGCTTCGACCTGCTCGACCGGCACCAGGTAATGCTTGACGTCCAGCGCCGCCGGCGTGAGCAGGTGCGCGCGGCCGATCGCGATCCCGCGCGATACCGGGATGCCATGGAGCGTGAACGAAGCCATCGAAGGTCCCGAACGGTAGCGGCCGGAATCCGGCATTACTCGCCTTCGCCGAACCGGTCGTTGACGAGGCCGGCCAGCGCGGCCAGGGCCTCGTTCTCGTCCGGACCGTCGGCTTCCAGGGTCACTTTCGCGCCCTTGCCGGCGGCCAGCATCATCACGCCCATGATCGACTTGGCGTTGATGCGGCGGCCGTTGCGGGTGAGCCAGACGTCGCTCTTGTACTTCGCGGCCAGCTGGGTGAATTTGGCGGATGCGCGGGCATGCAGGCCCAGTTTGTTGATGATCTCAAGTTCTTGTTGAATCATGTTCTCGTTTTAGTTTGGTTCGTCAGAACTGCGCTTCCAGCAGCACGCTCCGGCATCAGCCGACCCGGATGCGATTGTCCACGCGTACCGCGCCGTTCTGGGCGCCGGCCAGCGCCATCTCCACCACCACGTCGAGGGTGTCGCGGCGGTAGGTGATCGCGCGCAGCAGCATCGGCAGGCTGATTCCGGCAATGACTTCCACATGGCCGGCCAGGGCCAGCGAATTGCAGCAGTTGGCCGGGGTGCCGCCCTTGATGTCGGTGATGACGAGCACGCCGTCACCTTCGTCCAGACGCGCGATGGCTTCGCGCGCGCGTTCGTGGACGGCGTGGGTGTCCTCGTCGGCGGCGACGTCGATCGCCTCGAAGCGTTCGGTCGGCCCGCGAAACACGTGCGCGACCGCCGCAATGAATGCCTGGCCCAGTGGTGCGTGGGTCAGGAGCAAGATACCTACCATGTCTACTTTCCGGTTGCCTTCTCTACCGCATCGATGAACATCGCGGCCACGTCGAAACCCGTCTGGTCGGTGATCTCCTGGAAGCAGGTCGGACTGGTCACGTTTACTTCGGTCAGGAAATCGCCGATCACGTCTAATCCTACCAGCAACAGGCCACGCTCGGCCAGCAATGGACCGAGGCTCTCGGCGATCTCGCGGTCGCGCTCGGTGATCGGCTGGGCCACGCCGACGCCGCCGGCCGCCAGGTTGCCGCGCACTTCGGTCCCCTGCGGAATGCGCGCCAGCGTAAACGGCACCGGCTTGCCGCCGATGACGAGGATGCGCTTGTCGCCCTTGACGATCTCGGGAATGTATTTTTGCACCATAATGGTGCGTTTTCCGTTCTCGCTCAGGGTCTCGATGATCGCGCCCAGGTTCATCGCATCCTGTTTCACGCGGAAGATGCCGGCGCCGCCCATGCCGTCGAGCGGCTTGAAGATCACGTCGCCGTGCTTGGCGTGGAAGGCACGCAGGCGCTTTTCCGAGGAGCTGACCAGGGTCGGCGACGTAAATTGGCTGAACTGGCCGATCGCGAGCTTTTCGTTATGGTCGCGGATCGCCGACGGCCGGTTGAACACGCGCACGCCCTGCTTCTCTGCCAGTTCCAGCAAATAGGTGCCGTACACGTACTCCATGTCGAAGGGCGGATCCTTGCGCTCGATGATGGCGTCGAACTCGCCCAATGGGGTATCGATGGCGGTGTCGGCGCGGTACCACGGGTCCTGCTCGCCGGTCAGGTGGATGCGCGCGGCCTCGGCGCTGACGACGCCGTTTTCCAGCGCCATGTCGCGTTGTTCGAAGGCGTAGATGGCATGGCCGCGCCGTGCCGCCTCGCGCATCATCGCGAAGGTCGAGTCCTTGTAGATCTTGAAGCCCGCGAGCGGATCGGCGAGGAAAGCGATTTTCATGGTGGGTCCAGTGGGGATAATGCCCTCGATTTTAGCCCGAAACCCGAATGGACGCGGGCAGCGGCCCCGCCGGGAAGAATTCCACAGGGCACATAATACAAATGAGCAAATTGCGCTGGATCGGGCACCCGCATGAGCGCGCGCAAAACTTCGCGCATTCAGGCGGGCGACCATGGAGGAATGGACGCTCAACTCGATGGACAATCCGAACGCGACCGCATTGCCCGGGTCTACCGCGGCTGGCACGGCGGCGCTGCCCTGGCGCGCTATGCATGGCACCGGCCCGAGATCGCCGTGCAGGACGCCATGTACACGCGCACCTTGTCGCGCATGCTCGCCGCCACCGTCGGCACCGACCTCGGCCGCTTGCGCGCCGTCGATGTCGGCTGCGGCAGCGGCGGCTTCCTGCGCCAGCTCATCGACTGGGGCGCCACGCCCAGCCAGCTGGTCGGCACCGAGCTCCAGCCCGACCGGCTCGAGCTCGCCGAAGCGCGCACCGCACCGGGCGTGCGCTGGCATTGCGGGCCGCTGAGCGCGCTACCGTCCGCCAGCGCCGACCTCGTCAGCGCGCAAACGGTGCTGTCCTCGATCCTCGCTCCCGACCTGCGCCAGCAGCTGGCGGCCGACATGTGGCGCGTGTTACAGCCCGGCGGCTGGTGCCTGGTGTTCGACTTCCGCTACAACAACCCGCGCAATCCCCACGTGCGCAAGGTCACCCGCGCCGAACTCGATGCTTACTGGCCCGGGCAGCGGCAGCACTATGCCAGCCTGCTGCTGGCCCCACCCATCGGCCGGGCGCTGGCGCCGCTGCCGGCGCTGGTGAGCGAAGCCCTGGCCGCCCTGGCGCCACCGCTGCGCTCGCATTTCTTTTATTTGGTGCAGAAGGAAGCCTGAACGGGTTCCACATACGACAGCGTGGAGTCGGGACTCCACGCGTTGAAAGCCGAGCACAGCCGCGCCGCCAGAGACCACGCGAACTGCGTGCGACGCCCTCAGTATACTTCCGGGTTCGGATCGGTCCGCTCCATCTCGAGCGACGCCGCCAGCAAGCCCAAGCGCGCCACGACGCCATACACATAGAACCGGTTCGGCGCCGCCGTGCCCGGCTTGGCCTTCAAATCCGGCACCGCGTGCTGTTGGGCAAAAGCGAGCGGTACGTATTGCGAGCCAGGCGCGTTCAGGTTCTGGTCGACGCCGCGCTCGGCGTGCACGCGGTAGAAGCCGCCGACGACATAGCGGTCGATCATGTACACGACCGGCTCGGCCACCGCATCGTCGATCTTCTCGAAGGTCGGCACGCCTTCCTGCACGATCAGGTCGGTGACGGCGAGGCCATCTTTTACGACCGACATCTTTTCGCGCTGCTTCGCCGTCAGGTCGCGTACTTCGCTCGCGTCCTTGATCGTCATGATGCCCATGCCGTAGGTGCCGGCGTCCGGTTTCACGATCACGAAGGGTTTCTGGTCCTTCATGCCGTATTCCTTGTACTTCTTCTTGATCTTCGAAAGCAGCGCCGAGACCGCGTCGGCCAGCGCCTCGGTGCCCTGGTCGTGGGCCAGGTCGACCTCGCTGACCTTGGCATGCAGCGGGTTGACCATCCACGGGTCGATGTCGATCAGCTTGCCGAACTTCTTCGCCACCTCATCGAAGGCCTTGAAGTGGTTGCTCTTGCGGCGGATCGCCCAGCCGGCGTGGACCGGCGGCAGCAGCGACTGCTCGTGGATGTTTTCCAGGATGGCAGGAATGCCCGCCGACAAATCGTTGTTGAGCAGGATGGTGCAGGGATCGAAATCGGCCAGGCCCAGGCGCCGCCCGTTCGGCGAGCGCACCAGGGGCTCGACGACCAGCATGTTCCCGTCCGGCAGCGCCAGCGGCGTCGGCTGGGTCACGTCCGGCGACAGCGAACCGAGGCGCACGTGCAGGCCGGTCTGGCGGAAGATCTGCATCAGGCGCGCGACGTTTTGCAGGTATTGCGGGTTGCGCGGCTGCGTTTCCGGAATCAGGAGCAGGTTGCGCGCGTCCGGGCAGTACTTGTCGATCGCGGCCATCGCCGCCTGCACGGTCAGCGGCAGCATTTCGGTCCCCAGGTTGTTGAAGCCGCCGGGGAACAGGTTGGTGTCGACCGGCGCCAGCTTGTAGCCGGCATTGCGCAGGTCGACCGAGCAATAGAAGGGCGGCGTATGCTCCTGCCACTCGAGGCGGAACCAGCGCTCGATCGCCGGGGTGGCGTCGAGGATCTTTTTTTCTAAGTCGAGCAGCGGGCCGGTCAGGGCGGTAGCGAGGTGCGGAACCATGAAAGTGGGCGTCCTTATTGGCTTCTTGGCAATGGGTGCTTTTATTTTGGGGCAATACTCACCATTTTAAAGGCTTATGTTGCACTGCAAGGAAAAATAGCAGGACCACTATGCTGATAAGGTAAAACAAAAAGGCGCCCGCAGGCGCCTCGTTGTTCTTTTCCCGCGGCTTTTTTCATCCGCGGGCCGGTCTCACGAATGATAAGCCCGTTCGCCGTGGCTGGTCAGGTCCAGGCCCTCGCGTTCCTGCTCTTCCGGCACGCGCAGGCCGATCGTGAGGTCCACCAGCTTGAAGGCGGCATAGGCGACCAGGGCCGACCAGATGATGGTCACGCCCACGGCCTGGGCTTGCACCCAGACCTGGTGCCCGATCGAATACACGTCGGTGGAGGGTTTGTTGGCGATGTAATCCCAGATCCCCTGCCCGCCCAGTTGCGGCGCAGCGAACACGCCCGTCAGCAAGGCGCCGACGATGCCGCCGACACCGTGCACGCCGAACACGTCGAGCGAATCGTCGACGCGCAGCATGCGTTTCAAGCCGTTCACGCCCCACAGGCAGACGATGCCGCCGACCAGGCCGATGACGAGCGCACCCATCGGGCCGACGAAACCGCAGGCCGGGGTGATCGCCACCAGGCCCGACACCGCGCCGGAGGCGCCGCCCAGCATCGAGGGCTTGCCCTTGGTGATCCACTCGCCCAGGGTCCAGGCGACGGTGGCGGCAGCGGTCGCCAGCAGCGTGTTGACGAAGGCCAGCGCCGCGATGTCGCCCGCTTCCAGCGCCGAGCCGGCATTGAAGCCGAACCAGCCCACCCACAGCAGGGAGGCGCCGATCATGGTCATGGTCATCGAATGCGGGGCCATCGATTCGCGCCCGTAGCCGACGCGCTTGCCGATGACATACGCACCGACCAGGCCGGCCACCGCCGCATTGATGTGCACCACGGTACCGCCCGCGAAGTCGAGCGCGCCCTTCTGCCACAGCCAGCCGGCGTCCGCCGTGACGGTGGCGAGCGAGGCGGCGTCGGTAATCGCATCGGGACCGGCCCAGAACCAGACCATGTGCGCGACCGGCAGGTAGCCAAAGGTAAACCACAGCACGATGAACAGCAGCACGGCGGCAAAGCGCGCGCGCTCGGCAAAGGCGCCGACGATCAGGCCGCAGGTAATGGCGGCAAACGTGCCCTGGAAGGCGACGAAGATAAACTCCGGAATCATCGTCTCCTTGCTGAAGGTGGCGGCCATGCTGAAGACGCCCGCGGCCGGGTCGTAGATGCCGTTCAGGAAGGCGCGGTCGAAGCCGCCGATGAAGGGGTTACCGCCGGTAAAGGCCAGCGAATAGCCGTACAGGCACCACAGCACGATGATGATCGAGAAGATCATGAAGACCTGCAACAGGATCGACAGCATGTTCTTGGCACGCACCAGGCCGCCGTAGAACAGCGCCAGGCCCGGGATCGACATCATGATCACGAGCAGCGTCGCGACGAACATCCAGGCGGTGTCGCCCTTGTTGATCGCAGGGGCCGCCATTGCCGGCAGAGAAATGCCCAGCGCCAAAGCCATACCCAGGATTTTAACAATCGTTCGGTTCATTGCGCTCCCCTTACAGTGCGTCGTTGCCGGTCTCGCCGGTACGGATACGGATGACCTGGTTGAGGTCGGACACGAAGATCTTGCCGTCGCCGATCTTGCCGGTGCGCGCCGCGCCCTGGATGGCATCGATGACCTGGTCGGCGATGGCGTCGTCCACCGCGGCCTCGATCTTGATCTTCGGCAGGAAGTCGACCACGTACTCGGCTCCCCGGTAGAGTTCGGTATGTCCCTTCTGGCGGCCGAAGCCTTTTACTTCGGTCACCGTCATGCCCTGGACGTGGATGTCGGACAGGGCTTCGCGCACTTCGTCGAGCTTGAAGGGCTTGATGATGGCGGTAATGAGTTTCATCGCATTGCCTCTTTCAAAAAGTTTTTGATACGGACAGCACGGCCGCCGACTTGCCCAGGTTGCGGCCTTGCGGGCTGAGATAATTCTCGGTGTCGGCCCGGATCCAGGCCAGCGAGACGCTGGCGACGCCCAGGTCCTTGGTCAGGCCGACCTTGTAGTCGGTGTACGAGAGCGCCCCGTTGTGCTTTACGCGCTGGCGCCCGACGTGCAGGTTCAGCAGCAGCCCTTCCATCAGCGGCAGGTTGGCGCCCAGGTCCAGGTAGCCGCTCTGCTTGCTGTTCGAGGTGCCGAACAGGTTCGTGGTCGCATGCGAATACTTCAGGTAGGCGGGGCCGAAGCCGACCTGCCCGTAGAGCTCGAACGTGTTCGCATTCGGCTGCAGGTGGTTCGACGGATACCAGTAATACAGGCCGCCGACGTCGTAGCTGATGGCCTCGCTCAGCTGGCCGCGCTTGCCCGCGTACAGGTCGACCTCTACATTGCCGTCGCCGCCCAGGTCGCGGGTCCACTTGATGGTGGACAGCCAGGTGCCGGCATACAAACCGCTGGGATTGTGGGTATAGTCGACGCCGCCCTGGAGCGCCGGGTCGAAGCGGCTCTGCGACAGGCCGCGGTAGCGGTATTCGCTGGTCAGCGCCGCGTTGTACGCGACGCTGTGCTCTGCGGCCGGCGCCTCCTGCGCCTGCGCCATGCCGTTTCCCATCATTGCCAGTACCAAGGCTGCTGCCTTGCCTGATGTTGTCGCTGCTGCCTTCATGAGCTTCCCCTCGTTATGGACTGGATGGATGGACAGATGGTTTACAATCGGTTTTACCCTTCCTTTAGCAGAATGCGTGCCAGCAGCAGCGGCCAGTCATGTGCTTGATTTCCGGCGCATCCGCCCCATTTTTGGTTTCAAACATCACAAATGCGTGCGTGCCGGCGGTGTCGAGCGGGGAAGCGCACCAAACCAGCCCGCAGCGCACCACCCTGGTGCGCCGGCCGGCATTTACCAGGACGAACGGCAATGAACAATTTCTTCAACGATTTGCAGGGCAAGATCAACCAGGCGATGGAAAGCGGTCCCGCCAAGGACATCGAGCGCAACGTCAAGGCGATGATGACCCAGGGCTTTTCCAAGCTCGACCTGGTGACGCGCGAAGAATTCGACATCCAGGCCCAGGTGCTGGCAAAGACCCGCGCCAAGCTCGAAGCGCTCGAGCTGCGCGTGGCCGAGCTGGAAGCGCGGCTGACGGAAACGGCACCCAAAATCTGATCCCCGCGGCATGCATGTCGTGCTCTACCAGGGAGGCGGCAACATGAATGCAAACGACAAACTGCTCGCACGCGACTTGCCTCCCCAGGAGGTCTCGATCGACGTACTGCGCGAGAAATACGCGAAGGGCAGCGAGACCTCGATCGCCGACGTGCGCCGCCGCGTGGCCGATGCGCTCGCCGCCCTGGAACCCGCCGCGCGCCGCGCGGAATTCGCCGCCCGTTTTCTGTGGGCCCAGGAACAGGGCTTCGTCCCGGGCGGACGCATCAATTCCGCCGCCGGCCTGAACATCAAGGCCACCCTCATCAACTGTTTCGTGCAGCCGGTCGGCGACTCCGTTACCGGTAGCGACGACGGCTTGCCCGGCATTTATACGGCGCTCGCGGAAGCGGCCGAAACGATGCGCCGCGGTGGCGGCGTCGGCTACGATTTTTCCGCCATCCGCCCGTTCGGCGCGGTGGTGCACGGCACCCGCTCGCGCGCTTCCGGCCCGGTCTCGTACATGGAATTGTTCGACGCCTCCTGTAAAACGGTGGAATCGGCCGGCGCCCGCCGCGGCGCCCAGATGGGCGTGCTGCGCATCGACCACCCCGACATCGAACGCTTCATCGCCGCCAAGGACGCCGGCGGCCTGTCCAACTTCAACATCTCGGTCGGCGTCAGCGACGCCTTCATGCAGGCGCTCGAGGAGGACGGCGCCTTCGAGCTGGTGCACCGCGCCGAGCCGGGCGCCGACCAGCGCGCGGCCGGCACCCGGCAACGCGAGGACGGCCTGTGGGTCTACCGCAGCGTGCGCGCGCGGGCGCTCTGGGACCGGATCATGGCCTCGACCTACGACCACGCCGAGCCGGGCGTGCTGTTCATCGACCGCATGAACGAGGAAAACAACCTCTGGTACTGCGAGCAGCTGCGCGCCACCAATCCCTGCGGCGAGCAGCCGCTACCCGCCTACGGCTGCTGCGACCTCGGCTCCGTCAATCTCACCGCCTTCGTCGAGCATCCGTTCAGCGCCAAGGCGCGCTTCGACCTCGAGCGCCTGCGCGAGGTGGCGACGGTGGCGGTACGCATGCTCGACCTGGTGCTCGACGCGACCGAATGGCCGTTGCCGCAGCAGGCGGCCGAAGCGCGCGCCAAGCGCCGCATCGGGCTCGGCTTCCTGGGGCTGGGCAGCACCCTGGTCATGCTCGGCCTGCGCTACGATGCCGAGGAAGGCCGGGCGCTGGCCGCGCGCATCGCGCAAGCCCTGCGCGATGCGGCCTACGCGGCCTCGATCGAACTGGCGCGCGAAAAAGGCCCCTTCCCCCTGTTCGACGCCGAGCGCTACCTCGAGGGCGGTTTCGCCGCGCGCCTGCCCGAGCCCTTGCGCGAAGCGATCCGCCGGCACGGCATCCGTAACTCGCACCTGCTGTCGATCGCGCCGACCGGTACCATTTCGCTGGCCTTTGCCGACAACGCCTCGAACGGCATCGAGCCGGCCTATTCCTGGACCTACCAGCGCAAGAAGCGCATGCCGGACGACACCATGCGCGCCTACGAGGTCGAGGACCACGCCTGGCGCCTGTACCGCCGCCGGCATCCCGATGCCAGCCTGGACGCGCTGCCGCCGCCCTTCGTGACCGCCCTGCAGATGCGCGCCGTCGACCACCTGCGCATGCTCGAGGCGGTGCAGCCCTTCATCGACACCTCGATCTCGAAAACGGTCAACGTGCCGGCCGACTATCCCTACGACGACTTCCGCGGCCTGTACCTGGAAGCCTGGCGCGCCGGATTGAAGGGGCTGGCGACCTACCGGCCGAACACGGTGCTCGGCAGCGTGCTGGACAGCGTGCCGGGCAGCTTACCTGAGCCTGTGCCCCAGCCCGACAACCCGGCGGCGCCGGACGGCGACCCGCTGCGCAAGCGCTTCGAGGGACGCCCGCTGGGAGAACTGGAATCGGTGACCTCGAAGGTCGAGTATTCGACGCAGGAGGGACGCCGCACCGTGTACCTGACGGTCAGCTTCATCCGCGTCGAGGGCCTGCACGAGGGCGTGCCGGTGACGATCGAGCGTCCGTTCGAATTCTTCATGCCGGCCGGCCAGCGCACCGAAGGCCAGCAATGGATCACCTCCTCGATGCGCCTGCTGTCGATGCTGGCGCGCGCCGGCGGCCCACTCGCCAAGGCACTGGCCGACATGCGCGACGTGGTCTGGGAAAAGGGGCCGGTGCGCTGCGGCTTCCTGACCCGCGAGGATGGCACGCGGGTGCCGGTGTTCCACGACTCGGAAGCGGCCGCCGTCGGCTTCATGCTGCAGCGCATCCTCATCAACCGTGGCTTCCTCGACGCCCAAGGCAACGGGGTGCCGGTACCGCAGCTGGCCAGCCGGCTGGCGGCGCGCACGGCCACGCCCGATGCGGCCTTGTCGCTCGGCCCGGCCATGCCGCAGGCAGCGCCGGCGCCCGGCGCGGGCTCGTCAAGCTCGGCCGCGAAATGCCCCGAATGCGGTGCGCGCGCGCTGCGCAAGGCCGAGGGCTGCACCCGTTGCGACAATTGCCAATATGTAGGGGAATGCGGCTGACGCGTCCGTCCATCCTGCCGTCCAGTGATACCATCATGCAATCTGGCATTGAATCCTGACGCGCATGACCACCGAACATCTTTCCTGCTCGCCCGACAGCGGCATCAACGAAGACCTCGTGCGGGTGATCGAGGGGCACGGATGGACCGACATCGTCGTGCTCGACGGTGCGACCTCGGTGGCGGATGCCGACTATGCCGATCCGTCCCGCGGCGACGTGGCCTGGTTCGCGCAGTCCTTCGCCGACGCGCTGGAGCAGGCGATCGGCCCCGGCGTGCCGCAGGCCGTGGCGGTGCGGCGCGCCAGCGCGGCCGTGCGCCAGGCCTGGCTGGCGGCCACCGGCGGGCGCGCCGTGCCGCCCTACGCCCAGCCGCTGGCGGCCATGACCTGGCTCCGGATCCGCGTCGAGGACGATCATCTCGCCGTGTCGCTCTACTGCCTGGGCGACTGCAAGGCCTTTGCCGTGCATGCGGACGGCACTGTCGCCGACCTCGATCCGTATGTGAATCCATACGAGGACGTGCTGCAGGAAGCAATGACGGCCCTGGCGCAGCAAGACGTCACCGACCCGGGCCAGCGCCGCGCGCGCCTGCTGCCGATGCTGCGCGCGCGCCGTGAATCCCAGCACGCCGCTCCCGCGCCGGACGTGCTGTGCCTGGCGCCGCAGGGCGAATTCGCCGCGCGCGAACATGCGCTGCGCCTGCCGCTCGATGCCGCCGTGCTGGCGATGACGGACGGCTTTTACCGCCTGGTCGATCCCTACGGCTTGACCACGCTCGAGGACCTGGGCCGGCGCTGCCGCCGCGAGGGCCTCGCCGCGCCGATGCGCGAACTGCGCCAGTTCGAGCTGGCACGCCCGGCCGAGGGCAACATGGCGGTGAAACGCGCCGACGACGCCTCGGCCGTCATCTGGACGGCACCTGCTCCAGACTCTTCCCTGAAAGACCGCACATGATGTCGCTTTATCGCCCGACCGGGCGCGCCAGCCGGAGCGCCCTTACCTTCCGCCCTTCCCCGTCCAGGATCGCGGCGGCGCTTTGCCTGGCGCTGGGCATGCTGGCGCCCCTTGGTGCGCCGCTGGCGGCCGGGGCGCGGGTCGCCGTCGTCGACGTCGAGCGCCTGATGCTCGAATCGGCCCGCGCGCGCGCGGTGGCCGCCAGGATCGAGAAGGATTTCGCGCCGCGCCGCCAGCGGGTGCAAGCCCAGCTACGCCAGCTGCGCGAGATGTCCGACAAGCTGGGCAGGGACGCGCCGAACCTGAGCGACCGCGAATACCTGCTGCGCGAGCGCGCGGTGGGCGAACTCGAACGCGAAGTGCGGCGCGCGCAGGCGCAAATCAGCGAGGACCTGGCCGAACGCAACGAGGCCGAACGGACCGCCCTCGCCCAGCGTATCCACGCCATCGTGCTGGCGCTGCCCAGCCAGCTCGGCGTGGACCTGGTGCTGACCCGCACGATCTGGCACCGGCCGTCGATCGACGTGACCGACAAGGCAGCGGCACTGCTCGACAAATAAGCGCAAGCCACGCCGCCGTTGACGGCTGCATCAATTTTACCCGGATTTAATTGCCATTTAAATTTTACCCGGGTAGTATTCCATCATGCTCCCCTCCCGGGGAGACCCCACATGAGAGGAAGCACCATGTTGCCGACCCATTGCATCGCCTTTGCCGGAACCGAACTCCTGGCCAAGGGCCCCTTGATCGACGTGATCCGCGCGGCCAAGGCGGCGCTCGACCGCGGCACCGACCGTTCGATCGCCGTCCTGGACCTGGCGAGCAGCCGGCCGGTCGACATCGATTTCACGGGTAGCGAAGAAGACGTGCTGCGGCGCATCCCGCGCGCGCCGGCGCGCAGCGCCGGCCGCCCGAAACTGGGCGTGATCGCGCGCGAAGTGACCCTGCTGCCGCGCCATTGGGAATGGCTGGCTGCCCAGCCGGGCGGCGCCTCGGTGGCGCTGCGCAAGCTGGTCGAACACGCCTCGCGCGACGCCAGCGGCGCCGACGCCCGGCGCGAGGCGCGCGATTCCGCTTACCGCTTCATGCACGAGCTGGCGGGCGATGCGCCCGGCTTCGAGGAAGCGTCGCGGGCGCTGTTCGCGGGCGACGCGGCGCGTTTTGGCGAGCTGATTGCGCCGTGGCCGGCCGGGGTCAAGGAGCACTTGCACTCCCTGGCCGGGCCGTCGTTTGCAGCAAGCGGGCAAGACGCCGGTTGACCTGAACTCCAGCAGGCTTTGGGAGACGCGCCATAAAAAACGCCCGGGTCAGCGCATGCACCCGGGCGTTTGTTTTTCAGGATAGCCTGTGCTTACTTGGCGCCGCCCACCACTTCCTTGCCTGCCTTGGCGAAGTCACCCGCCTTCACGACCGAGATCGCGCCCGGCTTGATGAACTCGCGCATCGCATCGTTGACCTGGGCCAGCGTCAGCTTGCGCACCTGGTCTTCGACGGCTGCATCGAACTTCATCGTCCGCTCCAGCGACAGGTACTCGGACAGGGCGCCGGCGAGCGACTCGTCGGAGGTGCGCGACACTTCCTCGCCCTGCAGCCAGCCCTTTTTCGCCTCGACCAGTTCCGCTTCGGTGAAGCCTTCCTTGACCGCCCGCTCGAGCTCCTCGCGCAGCACCGCCTCCACCTTCGACGCGTTTTGCGGCGCGCTCATCGCATACGCGATCCACATGCCGGCAGCGTCGCGCTCCGGGATGTTCAACTGCGAGCCGACGCCGTAGGACAGGCCCTCCTTCTGGCGGATGCGGTCGGCCAGGCGCGAACGCAGCGCGCCGCCGCCCAGCATGTAGTTCGCCATCACCAGCGCCGGATAGGCCTTGGCGTCGTCCTTCATCGGCACCGGGTGCACGGCCAGCAACATGCTGCTGGCCTTGTCCGGGGTTTCCAGCGCCATGGCCTGGCCGGCGACCGGTTTCACGGCGGCGGGCACGCGCACGTACTTCTGCCGCGCGTTCCAGTTGCCGTACAGGCGCTCGACCTGGGCCTTGAGCGCGGCCGGATCGAAGTCGCCGACCGCGGCAAAGGTGGCGTTGTCGGCGCCGTAGAAGGCGCTGTGGAAGGCTTTCACGTCCTCCACGGTGACGGCCTTCTGGGCGGCCAACTGCTCTTGCAGGGTCATCACGTGCTTGACGTGGCCTTCCGGCGTCGTGTCGAGCAGGCGCCCGAGCGCGACGCTGGCCTGCGGATTCGGTTCCGGAATCGACTGCTCGGTCGCATTCACGCGCGCGCGCTGGAACTCGCCGAATTCGGTCGCCGCGAAGGCCGGCTTTTTCAGCATCTCCGCCACCAGGTCCATCACCGCCGGCAGGTTGTCGCGGGTGGTCGTCACCGACGCGGTCAGGACTTCGGCGCCGCCCGAGACGCGGGTCTGGGCCTTGAGCTTGTCGAACATGTCCTTCAGCTGCTGGCGCGTTTTCTCCTGGGTGCCATAGCTCAGCAGGCCGGCCGTGAAGCCGCCGGCGGTGGCCTTGTTGCGCAGCGCCTCTTCGGTGCCGAAGCGCAGGCGGATCGTCGCGGTCACCAGGTTGCCCTTGGTCTTCTTCGGCAGCAGCGCGCCCTTCAGGCCGTTGGCCAGCGTGAAGCGCTGGGTACGCGCCTCGATGTTGGCCGGGCTCGGATCGAAGACCTCGCCCTGCGCCACCACCGTCCTGCCCTTGTAGTCGTTGACCACGGCGGCGATGTCGGTCTTGCCCGGCACCTCGGTGCGGTCCGGGGCGTCGGTCGGCACGAACACGGCGAGCGTACGGTTCGAGGCCTTGAGGTATTTGTCGGCGGCCGCCTGCACTGCCTTGGCATCGGTCTTTTCGACCAGGTCGCGGTTCACGAAGAACAGGCGCCAGTCGCCGGCCGCCATGGCTTCGGTCAGGGCGATCGTCAGGCCGGCGCTGTCGTTCAGCGCCAGCTCGACGTTCTTCAGGATCACCTGCCGCGCCCGGGCGACTTCTTCCTCGGTCACGGGATGCGATTTCAGGTCTTCCAGCACCTTGATCAGCGTGTCCTGGACCGGCGCCAGCGGCTGGCCCTTCGGCACCACGGCGCCGAACACGCCGTAGCCAGGCTCGAGGTTGCTGTTCGAGACGACGTGGACGCCGGTCGCCAGCTTGGTTTCCACGAGTGCCTTGTGCAGGCGGCCCGATGGGGCGTCGGTCAGCACGCGCGCCAGCACCTGGAGCGCGGCAGCGTCCGGGTGCCCGCCCGGCGCGATGTGGTAGCCGGCTCCGACGTACTGGGTGCCCCCGGCGCGGCGCACGGCAACGGAGCGCTCGCCGTCCTGCACCGGCTCGGCCGTATAGGTCGGCTGGATCACGCGCGACGGTTTCGGAATCTTGCCGAACAGGGTGTTCACCTGCGCCAGCACCTTGGCTTCGTCGAAGCGGCCGGCCACGATCAGCACCGCGTTGTCGGGCTGGTAGTACTGCTTGTAGAAGGCGCGCAGGCGCGGGATGTTCACCTGTTCGATGTCGGAACGGGCGCCGATGGTCGACTTGCCGTAGTTGTGCCAGTCGAAGGCGACCGCCTGCAGGCGCTGCAGCGTGACGCGGATCGGGTTGCTCTCGCCGATCTCGAATTCGTTGCGCACGACCGTCATCTCGCCCTTGTTCGTCTTGGTGTTCCACAGGTCGTCCTGGGAAATCGGGGCGTTGATCATGCGGTCCGCTTCCAGCGCCAGCATCGTGCGCAGGTTATCGTCGTTCGCGGGGAAGGTCGCGTAATAATTGGTGCGGTCGTACCAGGTCGTGCCGTTGAAGTCGGCACCCAGGCCATTCAGGATTTCGACCGGGCTTTTCGTGCCTTTCTTGACGCCGAAATTGGCGGTGGGCTTGAACAGCAGGTGTTCCAGCAGGTGCGCCATGCCGGTCTCGCCATAGTTTTCGTGGCGCGAACCGACCATATAGACCATATTCGTCGTCAGGGTCGGCTTGGACGCGTCCGGGAACAGCAGCACGCGCAGGCCATTGCCCAGCCGGTATTCCGTAATGCCCTCGACCGAAGCCACCTTGGCCGGCACATTGTGCGCGCCCGACCTGGCCTGGACCGCCGCTGCCGGGGTGGCGGGACCTGCAGCGAACACCGGCGACAGGACGCCGGCACTTACCATCAACGCAACGAGAACTTTCACTTTTTTATGTCCCAATATATTTATGTGAACGAAGAAAAACGGTTAATTAACCGTTTATTCCGCATGGAGCAAGGAACGCTATCGAATGCTTTGACGCGGTTCATTGCAACCCCTATTTGGAACTCAAACAATGAAGCTCGGCTTGCTGGAAGTCAATGCTGGAGAAAGTTTTAAAGAAGCAAAAGCGAAAAAATGTATCCGCACATGCCACATTATTCAGGCACGGTGAATAGCGGGGAAATAGGTGCGTATCGAGTCAAGCCGATAGCTCTCTCCTCCACGCATTCCCCGTCAGGATGTGCTGCGTCTCGCCGTCCGGCCCTGCCCTTGCCGACCAGGCAGCGCCCCGCCGCCGGCGCCGGCGTCCCACGCGCCTTCATCCAGGTCACTGGTAGAATTCGGCTGCGTGCCGCCCCATTCACAGCAAGGACAATATGACCGCCTTCGAACTCGTTCCGCTGGAATTCTTCAAGGACTTCCCGGAGCCCGGCGTCAACTTCATCGACGTCGGCTGCATCTTCGACAATCCCCTTCATTGGCAGCTCGCCATCGATGCGCTCTACGAGAGGACCGCGCACCTGCACTTCGACTTCGTGCTGGCGATGGATGCGCGAGGATTCATGGTCGCCGGCGCGCTTGCCTACAAGCGTGCGATTGGATTCGCCATGGCACGCAAGCCGGGAAAATTGCCGGGGGACCCGGTCCGGATCGACTACCAACGCGAGTACGGCAGCGCGACGATCGAGATTCAGCCCAGCCGCATCAAGGGCGATCGCGTGCTGATCGTGGATGACGTACTGGCGACGGGCGGAACGATCGAAGCTGCCGCCTCCCTGCTGCGCCAGCTCGGCAAGGAGGTAGTCGGCGCGGCCGCGCTGTTCGACGTCGCCTACTTCAAGGACAAACGCGAGCTGACAATGCCGGTCGTGACCTTGCGCGAGGTCTGAGCGGGAGCGGCCGGCGCGCCCCGTTCGCGTTTTCTCGTGCCTTGCGCACGGTTGGCAGCGCTCAATGCGACGCTCCCACGGCGGCGCACCATCTGGGCAGTCCCGCATTCGCCAGGAATCCCATGAGTCTCGCCGTGTTACGCAGCCGTGCCTTGGCCGGCATGGAAGCACCCGCCGTCAGCGTCGAAGTCCACCTTGCCAACGGCTTGCCGTCGCTCACGATCGTCGGCCTGCCCGACGCCGAGGTGCGCGAAGCCAAGGACCGGGTGCGGGCGGCGCTGCAAAACGTCGGCTTCGACATTCCCTCGCGCCGCATCACGATCAACCTGGCCCCGGCGGACCTGCCGAAGGAATCCGGCCGTTTCGACCTGCCGATCGCGCTCGGCATCCTGGCCGCTTCCGGACAGATTCCCTCGAACGAGCTGGACCGGTACGAATTCGCCGGCGAACTGTCGCTCTCGGGCCAGCTGCGCCCGGTACGGGGCGCGCTGGCGATGACGTTTGCGATCGGCCGCGGCGTGCGTCCGGGTGACGCCCAGCGCGCGTTCATCCTCCCGAAAAGCAACGCGGACGAGGCGGCGCTGGTGGCCGACGCCAGCATCCACCCGGCCGACACCCTGCTCGAGGTGTGCGCCCACTTCGCCGCACAGGACGACAGCGCGCGCCTGCCCCGCTACCACCCGAGCCGCCCCTTGCTGCCGCCGCGCTATCCCGACTTTTCCGACGTCAAGGGCCAAGTCCACACCAAGCGCGCGCTCGAGATCGCCGCGGCGGGCAACCATTCGATCCTGCTGGTCGGCCCGCCCGGCGCCGGCAAGAGCATGCTCGCTTCGCGCTTTCCCGGGTTGCTGCCGCCGATGACGGATGAGGAAGCGCTGGAAGCGGCTGCCGTGCAATCGCTCACCGGCAGCTTTTCGGCCGAGCGCTGGCGCTCGCGGCCGTTTCGCAGTCCGCACCACACCAGTTCCGGCGTGGCCCTGGTCGGCGGCGGCAATCTGCCGCGTCCCGGCGAGGTGTCGCTGGCCCATTGCGGCGTGCTGTTCTTGGATGAACTGCCGGAATTCGACCGCAAGGTGCTCGAGGTGCTGCGCCAGCCGCTCGAATCGGGCGTGATCACCATCTCGCGCGCGGCGCACCAGGCCGACTTTCCCGCGCGCTTCCAGCTGATCGCCGCGATGAATCCCTGCCCCTGCGGCTGGCAGGGCCACCCATCGGGCAAATGCCGCTGCACCAACGAGAGCGCGCAACGCTATCGCGACCGCATTTCCGGCCCCCTGCTCGACCGCATCGACATGCAGATCGAGGTCGGCGCCATGTCGCCCGCCGCCATGAGCGCGCAGGCCGACGGCGAAAGCAGCGCCGCCATCGCCGGGCGGGTGGCCGCGGCGCACGCGCTGCAGCTGGCGCGTCAGGGCAAGCCGAACCAGCGCCTCTCCACCCACGAGATCGACCGCCTGTGCGTGCCCGACGCCGCCGGCGACAAGCTGCTGCGCTCGGCCATGTCGATGATGAACTGGTCGGCGCGGGCTTACCACCGGGTGCTAAAGGTGGCGCGCACCATCGCCGACCTGGCCGGCGCGCCGGCTATCGATGCCACCCACATGGCGGAGGCGGTGTCGTACCGGCGCGGCCTGCAGGAGCGCTGACGGCGCGGCCATCTGCGCATACGCGCACAGCGCCTCCTGTTGGCCGTCGCCGGCAGCACGCTGCCAAGCGATAGGCGCTCCGCCGCGCTTGTGTGATGCCTCAGGCGTATCCGCGGAACAGCGCGCACAGCCGGAATGCTTCCGGTGAAAGCGGGATCTGCTTGGCCTTGCAATAACGCGTCGCCAGCTTCAGCAGTTCCTTGATGTCGCGCCCGCTCGCAGCCGGGTACGCGGCCGTCAGCGCTTCGACCAGCTCGTCGTCGAGGTCGGCGCCGAACTGTTCGGCAAGCAGCTTCCACAGCCGCACCGCGTCCGGCTTCGGCGGCGTCTCGTAATGGATGGTCGCGATGCAGCGCGACAGGATCGCATCGTCCACATCGCCGATGCGGTTGGTTGTCATGAACAGCAGGCCGTTGAAGTACTCGAGGGTGCGCAGGAACTCGGCGACGATCGCGTTGTGCTCGAGATCGTTGTCGCGGCGACGAATATACACGTCGGCCTCGTCCAGCAGGATGATCGCCTCCCAGCGCATCGCGCGCCGCAGAATCGTCGACAGGGTTGCGCCGACCGAGGCGGCCGTCGTCCCCAGCTGTCCCGAATGAACGCGGTACAGCGGCTTGCCCACCACTTCCGAATAGATCTCCGCAGTCAGTGTCTTGCCAAGCCCGGGCGCACCCTGGCACAGGATCGTCGTCCCCCCGGACTTGCCCGGCACAAAATCCTGCACGAACACATCCATGTTCGAGGTCAGGATGTCGATCAGGTCGCGGTGATGGTCGGGCAACACCAGTTTGTCGCGCAGGTCGGGCTGGTACCGGTATTCGGCCATGTGCTGCACATGCACCCAGATATTCTGGTGCCATTCGAGATGAAACAGGTAGACGTAGCAATGCAGCGGAATCTTTTCGAAGCCGGCCGGGACGCCCGCATCGCGCCAGAAACCGGCGTCGTTGGTCATTTCGAAGCGGCGCTCGAGCGTTTCCTCGTCGTTCACGCACTTCACGCTCATCCCGTCGGTAATCCGCGTCAGTTCGGCGGCGCCGCTTGCACCCATGGTGAACGCCGCCTTTGTCACGACGAACTGCGCGCCAAAGCGCGGCTGGAAGCGCAGGAAACGCCGGGCGTGCTCGTCGTATTCCTGTTTGAACTCCGCGCATTCCTTGTAGAAGCCGAACTCGGCCAGTAGTTCCGGAATGGTGCGATTGACGATGTCCTGCCGGGTGAATACCAGTGACGTCGTCATGCCGGAACGGCGCTGGTGAGGGTCGCTGCGCTCCGAGTTGGACGACTGCATGGTGTTGGCCAGCATGTCGACGACGACGTAGGGCATGCCCTGGTCCGGTTCGACGTAACGCAGGCGATTCACGAGCCACGGCAGCAGCGTGCCGTCCTTGTTGCGGCGGTACAGCCAGCCGTCGATCGCGTCGCGCGCCAGGTAGGCGACCAGACCGGGCACCAGTTTGTCGAGCGACGGGATCGTGCGGGCTTGCGGCGCGTTATAGATATTGTCGAGCGCCAGCATCTGGAACATCAGCGCGCGCTCGTTGCTCGTCTTGCTCAGCGAGTAAAGGGTGTTCAGCGCATTCGCATCGAACAGCCTGCTGGGCACGATCATGTTGCCGTGGCAGACCCCGTATTCGTTCAATTGCTTTGCCAGCGGCGATCCCGATTCGATGACCCCAAGCAGGGCCTGAATCAGCGGCTCCGGTATTTCGAAATCCATCACGGCACTCCTATTGCGAGAGAAAGAACTCGATGGCGACGCCGACGATGGCGGGCTCGATGACATGCAAACCGTTAAATTCGACGTACTGCACCGCGTAGCCGGCCGACTTCAGCCGGGTGGCGTTGGCACGCCCGCTGGTCTCGATCGGCAGCTGTTCGTCAACCAGGCCGTGCGCGATGAATACCTGCGGCGCGCCCTCCTGCTGGAAGATCGACATGAATCCGCCGGAGAACGCGATGATATGGCTGGCGATATCGCCGTTGGTGATGCCCACCGACAGCGCATAGCTCGCGCCATCGGAAAATCCGGCGAATGCGAGGCGGCTCCGGTCGATCCGATAGCGCGATGCGACTTCGGCCAGCGCCCGTTGCAGCCGCTCGAGGTCAGGGCCATGGCCGCCGACCACGATGTCCCAGGTGGCGTACATGGAATGCGGGGCCAGGACCAGGAATTTGTGGCGCTTCGCATGTTCTTCGATGAACGGCAGCACCTTCTCGGGAAAACCGCCGGCGCCATGAAACATCACGAACAGCGGAACGCTTGCGCCTTCGTCGATCCCCTCGGGGACGAACAGCACTGCGTCGCGCTCGGCGGCGATGCCGAGGTGATGGCGGCCCGGCGTCAACGGATCTTTGGTCGGTTCGGCGTGAGCGAACGAGAAGCGGCCTAACAGCGAAGGGTCGAACATGGCGGGATCGAACATGGTTCAGCCTATCAAGGGTGCGGGAGGCACGGAGTTTCCATTATGCCATCACCTGAGTATTCTGGGCCGGCCGGGCGCCGAGGGCGCTGCCGGCCGGCGGTAGCGCGGGCGCATCCGCCCTGCTACCATCGGCGCATGCGAACACAACTCCTCCTCCTGGCCGTCGCCGGCAGCACGCTGCTGGCCGCCTGCAACCCGACCTACAACTGGCGCGACTACGCCAGTCCCGACGCGCCCTACCGCGTGATGTTCCCGGCAAAGCCGGCGACCCACACCCGCAGCGTCGACCTGAACGGCATGAAGGTGGACATGACGATGACGGCGGCCGAAGTCGAGGGCGTGACCTTTGCCGTCGGCACCGGCGTGGCGCCGGACCCGGCGCGCGCCCAGGCCGCGCTGGGCGACATGAAGACGGCGCTGGTGCGCAATCTCGGCGCCACCGTGACGCGCGAAAGCGCGGCGACGGCCAGCACGGGCCAGCCGGCCGCGCTGCAGTCGCGCATCGACATCGAGGCCACGGGCCAGGCCAACGGCCAGCCGATGCGGCTGCGCGGTCATTTCGCGGCGCAAGGTAACCGCTTCTATCAAGTCATCGTCATGGGCGGCGCCAACGCCGTCACGCCGGAGCAGACCGAACAGTTCATTTCTTCATTCAAGCTGCTGTAATGATGCCATCACCTGCCCTGTCGCTGACGGGCTTGCGCAAGCATTTCGGGCGTCCCGCAGTGGACGGGCTCGACCTCACGGTACGGCGCGGCGAGCTCTATGCGCTGCTCGGCCCGAACGGCGCCGGCAAGACGACCACCCTGCGCATGGTGGCGGGATTGCTGGCGCCGGACGCGGGCCGCATCGAGGTGCTCGGCATCGACCTGGCCCAGGATGCGGCAGGCGCCAAGCGCCGGATGGCCTACCTGCCGGACGACCCGATGTTGTACGGCAAGCTCAAGCCCGTCGAATACCTCGAATTCGTGGCCGGGCTGTGGGGAGTGGACGCGGGCGCGGCCGAACCGCGGGCGCGCGAACTGCTGGAGTGGCTGGACCTGTCCCAGCATGCGCATGAGCTCACCGAAGGGTTCTCGCGCGGCATGAAACAGAAGCTGGCGCTCGCCGGGGCGCTGATCCACGACCCCGAGCTCCTGATCCTCGACGAACCGCTGACCGGCCTGGATGCCTCGGCCGCGCGCCAGGTCAAGGATTTGCTGCTCTCGCATGTGGCCGGCGGCGGCACCGTGATCCTCACGACCCATATCCTCGAAGTCGCCGAGCGGCTCGCCCAGCGCATCGGGATCATCCAGCATGGCCGCCTGATTGCGCAGGGCACGCTGGAAGAGCTGCGCGAACAGGCGCCGGGCGCCACCCTCGAGGACCTGTTCCTGCAGCTGACGGGAGCGGCGTGAGTCCGAGGCCCGGATCGGCATCCTGGCTGCTGCGCCACGAGCTGCGGCTGTTCTGGCGCTCGAAGCTCTCCTCCGGCAAGCCTGGCGGCAAGCAGCGCGCGCGCTGGCGCAGCATCGGCGGCGGCCTGCTGCTCTGGCTGATGCTGCACGCCGGCGCGTTCTTCCTGCTGCGCGCGGCCGGCGCGGCCGCCGGCGCGCTGCCGCAGCAAATGGTGGTGATCGCCGGTGTGATGCTGCTGGCGACCTTCCTGTTCATGCTGTCGAGCGCGCTGAAGGCCAGCGTCGAGGCCCTGTTCGACCGCGGCGACATGGATTTGCTGCTCTCGTCGCCGCTGCCTTCGCGCAGCATTTTCAGCGTCAAGCTGGCCGGCATCGCATTCGGGACCACGGCCCTGTACCTGTTTTTCCTGGCGCCGTTCGCCCACGTCGGCCTGCTGCTGGGGCAAGCGCGCTGGCTGGCGCTCTATCCGGTGCTTCTGGCCATGGCGGCGATCGCGGCCTCGTGCGCGATGCTGCTCACCCTCGGGCTGGTCCGCCTGTTCGGCGCACGGCGCACACGCGTGGCGGCCCAGGTCATCGGCGCGGTCGCTGGCGCCTTGTTGTTCCTGCTGTCCCAAGCCGGCAATTTCATGTCGGCCGACAATGGACAAGCGCCGCCCATCTTCGCCCGGATGATGCAGGCGGGCGCCGGGATCGATGCCGGCAGCCCCTTGTGGCTGCCCGCGCGCGCCGCGCTTGGCGAACCCGTCGAGGTCGCGCTCATCGCCCTTGCCGGGCTGCTGGCGGCATGGGCCACGGTCGGGCTGACCCACCGCTTCTTCGTTCACGGCCTGCAGCAGGCAGCCGATGGCGGCCGCGCCTTGAGACGGCCGGGAACGGTCCGGTATCGGTTCGAACGCAGCCTGTTTCTGACCATCGTCATCAAGGAATGGCGGCTGATCTGGCGCGACCCGCACCTGGTCTCCCAGGTATTGCTGCAGTTGCTGTACCTGCTGCCCCTGTGCGTCCTTATCTTCAGCAAGAAGGCGCCGCAGCTTGCCGCCGTCGGCGCCGGCCTGACCATGCTGTGCGGCTCGCTCAGCTCGGCGCTGGCCTGGATCGTGCTGCTCGCGGAAGACGCGCCGGATCTGCTGCAGACTTCGCCCGCCAGGGCTGCCACGATCCGTCTCGCCAAACTCGCCGCGGCGGTCGCGCCGGTGCTGCTGCTGGTCGCTGCGCCCCTCGCTTGGCTGATGCTGCAGGCGCCGCTCGCCGGGGCACTGGCGGCGATGACGGTGTGCGGCGCGACGGGAAGCGCTGCCCTGATCACGCTGTGGACGGGCCGCCCGACGACACGCAGCGAGTTCAAGGCCCGCGGCAAACGCAATATCGCGACCAGCTTGCTGGAAGTGTGCAGTCTGCTTGGCTGGGCCGCGCTGGCCTGGCTACTGCTGGGCAGGTCCGGCGCCGTGCCTGGCGAGATGGCGGTGGTCGGCATCGGGGCGGCCTCGGGCGTCGTCTGTGCGGCGCTGCTGCTGGCCTGGCTGCTGCGCCACCGTGCGCGCTGAAGGGTGTGCGAGAGATGACCGAAGGCGACAGGCGTGTTATCGTTTAGTTACGACGAAAACACAATGAGACCGCACCATGCTAATTACCTTCAAAAGCAAATCCTATCCTGACGTGATGATGTATTCGGAGCACGCTAAACGGATTCTCGAGTTGCTCGACAAGGACCCGGAAATCGGCGTCATTACCTCGGCCGAAGCCGCGCGCGCCGTCGAGCTGCTGGAACACGAAATCGAGGAAAGCCGCAAGCACCAGCCCACCGATGTAGTCGAACAGGACATCAAGGCCCACCAGGTCGAAGAAGACGATCCCGACCATGAACAGGTCGAAATGGTCAGCTTCTCGACGCGCGCCTATCCGATGCTCGAGATGCTGCGTTCCGCGCGCGACCACCACACCGACATCCTTTGGGGTGTGTAAGCATAGCTGCCCCCTCCTGCCTCGATTGCCCTGCGCCGGGAGGCCGGCGGGGAGCAGCGAATGAAAAAGCCCGTTAGCGATGCCGACGGGCTTTTTTCATTGGACGATCGCGACTGGCGCTGCGGACCGCCACCCGCTTGCCTCGCATCAAGGGCTGTGGGATGCCAGGTAGCGTGTCCGAGTGGCCAAAATCACACGGTTTTTCTTGCGATTTAAAAATACTTGTTACTATGAGCGCTACCGCACAGAAGGAGGGGTGCCAAAAGGCAATAATTCCTCCCAGAAGTTGACTCAACGCCAACTAACTCGATCGTCCGGTGCTCGCGGTGCACCAACAAGTTCGGATCTCGGGGAGTCCGCCGCCCTTGCGGGTAGGGACAACAGCGCGCTGGCGTCACTCTGACCCAAAACCCATCAGCAACCTCAATAAAGAAAAACAGAGCCTATGAAAACCTCGAGCAAACTCGCCGCACTGATCGCACTGGCCTGCGCAACCATGGTGTCTGCCCAAGCGCAGACGTCGGCAACGACACAGGACGACGCCATTTTCGTCAACCCGGACTGGGCCAACAGTGCCTGGTACATGGGCGCCGGCATCGTCGGTTCGCGCGGCGACATCGACGAACAGCGCGTAGTCCGCAACCTGATGCCGGCGGGCGCAAGCCTCAGCACCTTCACCCGCGACGAGCGCGGCCTGGGCTTCAAGCTGTTCGCCGGCAAGCAACTGAACCGCTATTTCGCGATCGAGGGCGGCTACTTCGACCTGGGCAAGTTCGAGTTCACCGCGAACACGACCGATAACGGCGTGCTGCGCGGCGAAACCAAATACCGCGGTGCAAACCTGGACCTCGTCGGCCAGTTCCCGCTGACCCAGCGCCTGTCGCTGCTGGGCCGCGCAGGCGTGCAGTATGCAAAGGCGAGCTCGGACTTCGGCGGCAGCCGCCTCCGCGGTGGCATCAACGCGTCGCCAGATGACAGCGCAACCAACGCAAAGTTCGGCCTCGGCGTGGAATACAAACTGACCGAAGCCGCCGCACTGCGCTGGGAAGTGGAGCGCTATCGCACCGACGATACCGCCGCTACCCGTCGCAACGTCGATGCCGCGTCGGTCAGCTTCGTCTACAAGTTCGGCCGTCCAGTGGCTGCAGCGTATGTCGCCCCGGCACCGGTCGTGGCTCCTCAGCCGGAACCGGTCGCCGCAGCGCCCGCACCAGCGCCTGAGCCACAGCCAGTCTCGGAAAAAGTCTCGTTCTCGGCCGAAGCGCTGTTCGACTTCGACAAGGCTGTCGTCAAGCCGGACGGCAAGGCAGCGCTCGACGACCTGCTGACCAAGCTGCAGGGCATGAATCCTGAAGTGATGGTAGCCGTTGGACATACCGACTCGATCGGTTCGAACGCCTACAACGACAAGCTGTCGCTGCGCCGTGCGAATGCCGTGAAGGCCTACCTGGTGTCGAAAGGCCTCGACCCGGCACGCGTCTACACCGAAGGCAAGGGCGAAACCCAGCCGGCGGCCGACAACGCAACCAAAGCAGGCCGCGCGAAGAACCGCCGCGTGACCATCGAACTGGTCGGCACCCGCACCGTCACCCGCTAATTCAGCGTCCGTCTTAAAAAACCGCCCGGCGCAAGCCGCGGCGGTTTTTTTTGTCCGCAAGGTTTTCACCGCGCTGGCCAGCACGGCAGTCGATGCCCCGGCCCGTCGACCGCCCGATCGTACACGGGTTGCCGAGATGTGCCGGCGCAGCCAGACAAGCAGCCTGTGCAGCGATGCGCGACACCATAAGGCACTGCGCCCCGCCCCCTTGGTTCAGGCGCTTGTAGGGTGTGGCCGGGCCACGCAGGCTCCGCCCACCGGGTTACGCTTCGATCACCCTGCTGCTCCGATTCCGAAGAATCGTAGGATGTGGCCGGGCCGCGCCGGCTCTGCCCACCGCCGCACGATTCGATCACCCTGCTGCTCTAATCCTGCGGCCCCAAACGCAAAAAACCCCGCAGGGGCGAGGGTCCACAGTGTGGACACGAACCTGCGGGGTTCTTGAACGAAAAAAAACCCGCTGAGCGTACTCAGCGGGTTTTTTCTTTATAACTAG
>NZ_JBHSIB010000029.1:0-29528 GCF_042653325.1 Massilia sp. GCM10023247 | reverse complement strand
CTGCCGGCCACCGGGGCGCCCGCGGGCGCGGCGCCGGCTGCAGGCGCGGCGGCGATGGCCACCGGCGGGCGCGCGGTCCAGCCTTGCGCGGCGGCGCGCGAACGCCAGCGCGAGCTGATCGCGTCCTGGGCCGCCGCCAGCTTCACCTTGGCCTGCTCGGCCTGGGCATCGGCTGCCGCCTTCTTGGCTGCCGCCGCCTGTTGCGCCGCTGGAGTCGGTGGCGGCAAGGCGGCCAGGGCAATGCCGCTCGAGGCGAGGCCGGCCACCAGCAATGTCCGCAGCAGCGGCGTGCGGAAATTCGGTCTGATACGCATCATTTGTCCCCTGTCAGTGTGCCGGGCGCGGCGGGCGGCTTGGCCGGCTGCGCGGGCGCACCGGCTGCAGGCTGCGCAGGCGCGCCGGCCGCGGGCTGGCCCGTTGCCGCATTATTCGTCGCCGGCCCCGATCCCTGCTGGTTGGTCGCCGTGCCCGCCCCGACCGCCGTGGTGCCGGCGGCCGGCGCGTTCGCCGGCGGCCCGCCGTAGTCCCCCGGTGGCTTGTTCCCGCCCTGCATGGCGCCCGATGGCGCCGTTACCCCGTCGGAAGGACCGCGACCGGTTTCGGTCACGGTGCCGCCAAGCGCGGCGCCCCCGGTGTTGCCTCCGGAACCGCCGGCAATGCCGGGCGTGCCGCCGGCATAGGTGGCATTCGTCTCGGGCTTGGGACTGCGCGCAATGATCTGGCCGCTGGTGAGGCCTCCGGCCGTCACCTGCCCCGGGAACTTGGTCTGCTCGACCCCGGCGCTGGCGCTGGTGTGGCCGCGGTCGCAGCCGGCGAACAGGACGCAGGCAACAGCGCCGATTGCAAATGTGGATGCTTTCATCGTCGACCTCAATGTGCAGGACCAGGACGTGGCGCCGTCGGCGGGACGCCGCTTGGACGCGGCGTGTCCGGACGGGCGCCGCCGGTCCCGCCGGATTGCACTTCCTCGTACCATTGCGGATGGTGGGCCTTGGCCCAGTTCTCGTCTACATGGCCCTGGCGCATGGAATCGTAGGAGCCGGGCGCGCCGATGGTGCCGATGTAGATGTGCCCCATGGCCGCGGCCATGTACAGGGTGGCGGCGCCGATGTGCAGGTAGTTCGCCACCTGCAGCACGTAGCGCGTCTGGCCGAAGGTGACGAAGTCGAGGATCAGGCCGGTGATCGACATGATCAGGCCCAGCAACACGACCCCGAACCAGAACCAGGTTTTTTCGCCCGCATTGAAGAAGCCCGCGGGCGGCGGCGCATGCTCCTTGCGCGAGAACAGCCCCCCGCCCTGCTTGATCCATTGCCAGTCGATGCGATTGAAGAAGTTGCGCTTCAGGAAGGTAAAGAACATCAGGATCGAACACAGGATGAACACCGGCCCGACCACGTTGTGCACGTATTTCGAGATGATCGCCACCCAGGAAAACAGCGTGTGCCCCATCCACGGCAGCATGATGTTCTTGCCGAACATGATGATGATGCCGGTGATCGCCAGCGCGATGAACGAATACGCGGTGGCCCAATGCACGGTGCGCTCGCCGCTGTTGAAGCGGTGGATGCGGCGGCCCGATTCCTGCAGCGGAGGCGGCCTGAACGCACGGTAGAAAACGAAGATCAGCAGCGGCACGGCCAGCAGCACGGTGCCGGTGATGGTGGCGATCGGCCCGTTGCGCAGCAGGCGCCAGGTATTGCCGCCGCGCTGGACGATGACGTTGGCTTCGGTGCTGCCGTACTGGCCGAGGAAGTGGCGGTCCATGTGGACCTTGCCCGAGGCGGAATCGAGCAGGCCCGGTTCGCGCACCCGCGAATCGGCCTCGACCTGCAGCATCGTCTGCTCTTCGGCGTAGGCCGGCTTGGCGTCGCGATTCGGCACGGCCGCCCAGCTCGGGGACAGCATCAGGACACACAGGAGGGCAAGCAGCGGGGCCAGGATGGCGCGCACGGCATTCAGGTTCGCTCGCATCGACATGGCTGGCTCCTAGGGATTGGCGCGGTTGTACTCGTTCTGCTGGTTGTTGCGGTTGACGATCGCCGCATTCCAGGAGAGCTTGTCGTTGTGGAAGAGCTGCTGGAAGTGGCGCTGGTCATGCTTGCCCGCGTACGCGCCATCGATCCAGGCTGGATGCTGTTCCACCTCGAGGCAGCCGGTCAGGACCAGCACCAGCGGCAGGGCCGCGATCAGTTTGAATGGTTTCATGTCGGCAGGCTCCCCGGAACGTTCTGGCTGTCGCCAATCTTCTGGTTTACGCGCGGCGCATCGCCCTGGGCCTTGCGCGGGCCACCTCGCTTGTTGGGTCCGTAGGCGATCTTCCAGCCCCAGAGCTCGGGACCGTAGCCGCGCGTCTCGACGCGCTGGCGGTAGATGTCGGCGATCAGGTTCGCCTCCCCGCCCAGCAGCGCCTTGGTGCCGCACATTTCGGCGCAGGCCGGCAGCTTGCCTTCGGCGATGCGGTTGCGGCCGTATTTCTTGAATTCGGCTTCCGATGTGTCCGGTTCCGGACCGCCCGCGCAGAAGGTGCACTTGTCCATCTTGCCGCGGTGGGCGAACAGGCCGGTTTCCGGGAACTGCGGGGCGCCGAAGGGGCAGGCGAAACTGCAGTAGCCGCAGCCGATGCACTGGTCCTTGCTGTGCAGGACGATGCCGTCCTCGGTGTGGTAGATGCAATTGGTCGGGCACACCGCCAGGCAGGGCGCGTCGGTACAGTGCATGCAGGCGATCGAGACCGAGCGCTCGCCCGGCACGCCATCGTTGATCGTGACGACGCGGCGGCGGTTCACGCCCCACGGTGTTTCGTTTTCGTTCTTGCATGCGGTAACGCAGCCGTTGCAGTCGATGCAGCGCTCGGTATCGCAAATGAATTTCATCCTCGCGGCCATGGTTTCCTCCTGTTCAGGTCGTCAGGCACGCACGATGCGGCACAGCGATACCTTGGTTTCCTGCATCATCGTGACGGCGTCGTAGCCGTAGGTCCAACCGGTGTTGATCGCTTCGCCGCGCACGGTCGGCGCCCCGTCTTCCGGATAGTGCTTTTCGAGATCCTCGCCCATCCACCAGCCGCCGAAGTGGAACGGTGCCCAGACCAGGCCCACGGGCACGCGCTCGGTCACCATCGCCATCATCTTCATGCGGGCGCCGGTCGGCGTCTCGACCCAGACGTAGTCGCCCAGCTTGGCGCCGATCTGGACCGCGTCGCCGGGATTGATCTCGACGAACATGTGCTGCTGCAGTTCGGCCAGCCACGGGTTGGAGCGGGTTTCCTCGCCGCCGCCCTCGTACTCGACCAGGCGGCCCGAGGTCATGATCATTGGGTAGTCCTTCGAGAAGTCGATCTCCTGCACCGCCTTGTACAGCGTCGGCAGGCGCAGGAAATTCGCCTTGTCGTCATAGGTCGGGTACTGCGCCACCAGGTCGCGGCGCGGCGAAGCGAGCGGCTCGCGGTGGGTCGGCACGGGGTCGGGGAAGTTCCAGACGTTGCAGCGGGCGCGCGCATTGCCGAACGGCGCGCAGCCGTGGGCGATGACGACTCGGATGATGCCGCCCGATGGGTCGGTCTTCCAGTTCTTGCCCTCTGCCATCGCCTGTTCCTGGGGCGTGAGTTCGGCCCACCAGCCCAGCTTTTTCAGGAACACGTGGTCGAATTCCGGATAGCCGGTGTCGAGTTCGGACGCCTTGTTGGTCGAGCCGTCGGCCGCCAGCAGGGTCTGGCCATTGTGCTCGACGCCCCAGTTGGCGCGGAACGGCAGGCCGCCCTCGGCCACCGACTTGTTCAGGTCGTAGAGGATAGGCGTTCCCGGGTGCTTCATTTCCGGCGTGCCCCAGCACGGCCACGGCAGGCCGTAGTAGTCGCCCTTGCAGGGACCGGACTCGGCGCGCATGGTGGTCGGGTTGAAGGTGTGCTTGTTCTCCATGTGGAGTTTCAGGCGTTCCGGCGAGCAGCCCGTGTAGCCGATGGTCCAGCACGAGCGGTTGATCTCGCGCAGGATGTCCTCGATCACGGGTTCGTTCATCACGACCTTGATGTTCTTGCACAGTTCGTTATGGAAGCCGAGCTTCTTGGCGAACAGGTACATGATCTCGTGGTCGGTCTTGCACTCGAACAGGGGCGCAATCACCCGTTCGCGCCACTGGATCGAGCGGTTCGAGGAAGTGCACGAGCCCTGGGTTTCGAACTGCGAGGCCGCCGGCAGCAGGTAGACGCCATCGGTGCGCCCGTGCATCGAGGCCGTCATGCTCGGGTAAGGGTCGACCACGACCAGCATGTCGAGCTTCTGCATGGCCGCCTTCATGTCCGGCAGGCGGGTCTGGCTGTTCGGCGCGTGGCCCCAGTAGAACACGGCCCGCAGGTTGGCCGGCTGGTCGACAAACTGGTTTTGCTCGTTCACGGCATCGAACCAGCGCGAGACCGTGATGCCGGGCTTTTCCATCAGTTCCTTGGAACCGAAGCGCGACAGGATCCAGTTGTAGTCGACGCCCCAGGCATTCGCGAAGTGCTTCCAGGAGCCTTCGGCCAGGCCGTAGTAGCCGGGCAGCGAGTCGCCGTTCGGGCCGACGTCGGTTGCGCCCTGCACGTTGTCGTGGCCGCGGTAGATGTTGGCGCCGCCGCCAGGGACACCGATATTGCCCAGCGCCAGCTGCAAGATGGCGAGCGCACGCACGTTGGCGGTGCCGACGTGGTGCTGGGTGATGCCCATGCACCAGACCACCGAGGACGGCTTGTTCTTGGCCAGCATCTCGGCCGCCATGCGCACCGAGGCTTCCGGCACGCCGGTGATGTTCGAGACCTTGTCCGGCGTCCACTTGGCGACTTCCTTGCGCACGTCGTCCATGCCGTGGGTACGGGCGGCGATGTATTCCTTGTCTTCCCAGCCGTTATTGAAGATGTGCCAGAGCATGCCCCAGACCAGGGGGATGTCGGTGCCGGGACGCACGCGCACGTAGTGGTGGGCAAAGCGCGCGGTGCGGGTGAAGCGCGGGTCGACCACGATCATCTTCGCGCCCAGCTCCTTGGCGTGCAGGAAGTGCAGCATCGAGATCGGGTGCGCTTCGGCCGGGTTCGAGCCGATGAACATCACGGCCTTGCTGTAGTGCAGGTCGTTGAACGAGTTCGTCATCGCGCCGTAGCCGAAGGTCTGCGCCACGCCCGCGACCGTCGTCGAGTGGCAGATGCGCGCCTGGTGGTCGCAGTTGTTCGACCCCCAGAAGGCCGAGAACTTGCGCAGCAAATAGGCCTGCTCGTTGTTGTGCTTCGAGCTGCCGATGAGCATCAGGGCGTCGGGGCCGGCCTGCTGGCGCAGCTGCAGCAGCTTGTCGCCGATCTCGTTGATGGCCTGGTCCCAGGAGATGCGGGTGTACTTGCCGTTCACCAGCTTCATCGGGTAGCGCAGGCGGTGCTCGCCGAAGCCGTGCTCGCGCACCGAGGCGCCCTTGGCGCAGTGGGCGCCCATGTTGATCGGCGAATCGAAGGCCGCCTCCTGGCGGATCCAGACGCCGTTCTGGACGATCGCGTCGACCGAGCAGCCGACCGAGCAGTGGCTGCAGACGGTGCGTTTCAGCTCGGTCTTGACGGGATCGGCCGCCACGTCCGCATCGGCGGCCGTGGCTGGCTCGATGACGTTCAGGGGCAGCCCGCGGGCCAGTGCGCCGGCACCTGCCGCCACGCCCGCCCCCACCAGGAACTTGCGCCGCCTGACGCCTTTGTCGCTCGAACTCTTCACTAAAGACATGGCTGGTCTCCGGGTACGCTCACCAGTAGGCGGCGGTTTGGTAGTAACGACGAATGTGTTCGGTCTCGTGGTAGCCGCGCTTGACGTCGGGCTTGGCGGCCTCGGCGGGCGTCAGCTCGGGCTTGGCTTCGGCGCCGCCCGCGGCAACGACCGCGAGCGCGCCCAGCGGCGCCGCTTTCAGGAAGTTGCGGCGCGCCGGGTTCGGTTGACCGGCAGGCTGCGCGCCGTCTTGGTGCTTCGGTTCCATCGCATTCCCCTCGCTTGGCTTGATCGTCTGGTTCATCATCGCGCTCTTACTCATCGGAGTGGTCCTCCACCGCAAAGGCCTCGGCCTCGATCGCCAGCAGTGCGGACACGAAGGCCGCGACCAGCCGGTAGAAGTTCGCGCCCTCGGCCTTGGCCATGTCGTCCATGCAGCGTGCATACCAGCGGCCGATGCGTGCTTCGAAAAAGGTTTTCTGGACGCGCAGGGGCTGGCGCCGGATGCCGGCGCCGCCGGCGATCAGGACCCGCATGGTCTCGCACAGCGCGCCAAGATGGTCTTCGGATTCGCCCACGCCGCGCACGCGGCCGATGCCGAAGGCGGCCAGGTCGGCGCGCAGTTCGGCCAGCGGGGTATCGTTCATGAAGCCCGACAGGTAGAGCGAGCCATAGGGATTGAGCGCCGGGGTGCCGCTGCTGACGAACAGCGCGTCGAATTCCTCGGCGACGGCGTCGGCGTCCATCACGCTGGCGGCCAGCACCAGCTTTTCCCAGGCGTCCTCGAGAGCATGGTCGCCGCCGTTGGACTGGATCGGGTCGGCCGCGGCAAGGCCCGCCAGCAGGGTCGCGTCGGGCGGGGCCAGCAGCAGGCGGGCGGCCAGGGCGTACAGGTCGGCGCGGGCCTGGTCTTCGGCTGTGAGCGGCAGGGCCACGCCGATGACGGCGCTGGAGCCGGCCGGCGGGGCGGCGGGGTGGCGGGCGGCTTCGGCGGCGGCGGTCGGGGTCGATGACATGGGTGATGCGGACTGCATGGACACTGGCGGCCCTCCGTTAATAAATCTTCATCGAAAGTGTATTCGCTCGTCCTATAAAGGCGCGCACGGTTGAACCTGGGCGCCACCCCGCGCGCCTGAATGTCTCCCGGGTCGCGCTCCATTCGCGAAAACAGGGCGTTTACCGCATCCCGGTTGCGTGCATGATCGCCCGGATCAGGGTGGCCACCAGCCACAGCGCGGCCACGCCGGCTGCCCACAGCGCCGCCATCCAGCCCAGCCGGCGCAGCCAGAGGGCGCGGCGGCCTGCTGGCCGCTCGGGCTGGGCTCCCGGTTGCGGTCCCTCGCCCATCAGTGATACCCGGCGTCGGCCTTGACCTTGCCGCGGAAGACCCAGTACGACCAGATCGTGTACATGAGGATGATCGGCAGGATGAAGAGCGTGCCGACCAGCGCGAAACCCTGGCTGCTCGGCGGCGAGGATGCCTCCCAGATGGTGATCGCGGGCGGCACGATATGCGGCCAGATGCTGATCGCCATCCCGGAATAGCCGAGGAAGATGAGGGCCAGCGCGGAGATGAAGGGCAAGCGGTGGGGGTCGCGCTTGAGCGAAAGCAGCAGGACCGCGATGGCCAGCAGCACCAGCACCGGCACCGGGAGCAGGAACACGATGTTCGGGAAGGTGAACCAGCGCGCGGCGACCAGCGGATCGCGCAGCGGCGTCCAGATGCTGACCACCACGATGGCGCCCAGCAGCAGCAGCGCCAGCGGGCGCGCGACCTGCACCATGCGAAAGTGCAGGTCCCCTTCCGTCTTCATGATCAGCCAGGTGCTGCCGAGCAGCGTATAGGCGATCATCACGCCGACGCCGGCCAGCAGCGGGAACGGCGCGACCCAGTCGAGCGGGCCGCCGGCATAGCGCAGCCCGGATACCGCAATGCCGTCGAGGAAGGCGCCGAGCGAGACACCCTGGAAGAAGCTGGCCGCCACCGAGCCGCCGATGAAGGCCTTGTCCCACATGTGACGCCCGCTTTCCTTGGCCTTGAAGCGGAATTCGAAGGCGACCCCGCGAAACACGAGGCCGATGAGCATGAAGATCAGCGGCAGGTAGAGCCCGGACAGGATGATCGCATAGGCCACCGGGAAGGCCGCCAGCAAGCCCTCCCCGCCCAGCACCAGCCAGGTTTCGTTGCCGTCCCAGACCGGGGCGACGGTATTCATCATGGTGTCGCGGTCGCGTTTTTCCTTGGCAAACGGAAACAACATGCCGATGCCGAGGTCGAAACCGTCGAGCAGCACGTACATGAACACGGCAAAGTAGATGATCAGCGCCCAGATGAGCGAGGTGTCGATGCCCATGCTCAGTCTCCCCTGGTGTCGAGTTGCATGCCGGGCGCGCCGTCGTCGTCGTTGCCGACGTCGGCGGCGGACATCGGACGGCTCGGCGTGCGCTCTTCCCCCGGCCCGCCCTCGGTGGCCCGGTGCAGCTCGAAGGCCTGCGGCCCCTTGCGCATCATGCGCAGCACATAGGCGGTGCCGGCGCCGAACACGAACATGTAGGCGACGACGAACAGGCCGAGCGTGAGCGCGAGCGTGCCGGCGTCGTGCGGCGAGGCGGCTTGGCTGGTGCGCATGACCCCGTACACGACCCAGGGCTGGCGCCCGACTTCGGTCGTGACCCAGCCGGCGAGGATGGCCACCAGCCCGGCCGGTCCCATCCACATGGCAGCACGCAGGAAGGCGGTCGAAGTGAACAGGCGCCCGCGCCGCCGCAGCAGCAGGCTCCAGGCGCCGAGCGCGATCATCAAGAGCCCCAGGCCGACCATCAGGCGGAAGCTCCAGAACACGATCAGCGAATTGGGCCGGTCCTCGGGCGCGAACTCCTTGAGGCCCGGAATCTGGCCGGACCAGCTATGGGTGAGGATCAGGCTGCCCAGCCTGGGGATGCCGACCGCGTAGCGGGTCTGCTCGGCGGCCATGTCGGGAATGCCGAACAGCAGCAGCGGCACGGCCTTGCCGGGCTCGTTCTGCCAGTGCCCTTCCATCGCCGCCAGTTTGGCCGGCTGGTGTTCGAGCGTGTTGAGGCCGTGGAAGTCGCCGATCACGGCCTGGATCGGCGCCACGATCAGGATCATCCACATCGCCATCGACAGCATCTTGCGCACCGCCGGGTTGTCGCGCGCCTTTTCTTTCCTGTGAAGAAGTTGCCAGGCCCCGGTGGCGCCGACGATGAGCGCCGTCGTGAGATAGGCGGCCACCACCATGTGCATCAGCCGGAACGGGAACGACGGATTGAAGACGATCGCCAGCCAGTCGGCCGGCACCATGCGCCCGCCCTCGATGGCATAGCCGCGCGGGGTCTGCATCCAGCTGTTGGCGGCCAGGATCCAGGTGGCGGAAATCAGTGTGCCGACCGCGACCATGCAGGTGGCGAGGAAATGCAGGCCGGGGCCGACCCGGGTCCAGCCGAACAGCATGACGCCGAGGAAGCCCGCTTCCAGGAAGAAGGCGGTCAGCACCTCGTAGGCCAGCACCGGGCCCATGATCGAGCCGGCGAACTCGGACATGGCGCTCCAGTTGGTGCCGATCTGGTAAGCCATCACGATGCCCGACACCACGCCCATGCCGAACATGACGGCGAAGATCTTGAGCCAGAAATGGTAGAGGTCGACGTAGACCGGGCGTTTCGTGCGCAGCCAGGACAGCTCGAGCACGGCCAGGTAACTTGCCAGGCCGATGGTGACCGCCGGGAACAGGATGTGGAAGGACATCGTGAACGCAAACTGGATGCGGGCCAGGTCCAGGGCCGATAAGCCGAACATGAGCACCTCCGGGGATGAGCTCTCCAGAATCTAGCATGGTCCATCGCGCGCACAGTTGGCAGCCTGGCTGTCGTTGGCAACAATACACTGAAGCCCGCACGGCCGTTGCGTCCGTACATCGCTTGCCGCTGCGCGGACAGCCATGTCCGGAAAAAACGCCGGGTTGGCGAGGTGGGCGGTCTATAATCGGGCTGACCCCGCTTTTTTCTCTCCAGATGAACCAAGGCATTCCACTTCCTGCGACGGCGCCGATCAGCCTCGGCGCCATCAAGGCCAGCTGCAGCGCCTGCAGCATGCACCAGCTGTGCCTGCCGATGGGGCTGGACGACGCCGACATCACCCGGCTCGACCAGATCATCGGCCGCCGCCGCCGTCTCGCGCGCGACGAGCGCCTGTACGCCATGGACGAGCCCTTCCGCAGCCTGTACGCGGTGCGCTACGGCCATTTCAAGACCTACCAGGTGAATGCGGCCGGCGAGCAGCAGATCACGGGTTTCCAGATGGCCGGCGAATTGCTCGGCATGGACGCCATCAGCGGCGACCGCCATCACTGCGACGCGGTGGCGCTGGAAGACAGTGAAGTGTGCGAAATCCCGTTCGCGCGCCTGGAAGACCTGTTCGGCCAGGTGCCGGCGCTGCTGCGCCACTTCCACCGCATCATGAGCCAGGAAATCACGCGCGAGCAGAACGTCATGCTACTGCTTGGCAACATGCGCGCCGAGCAGCGTTTTGCGGTGTTCCTGGTGAACCTGTCGGCCCGCTACGCGGCGCGCGGTTATTCCTCGACCAGCTTCGGCCTGCGCATGTCGCGCGAGGACATCGGCAACTACCTCGGCCTGACCATCGAGAGCGTCAGCCGCTTGTTGTCGCGCTTCAAGAAACAAGGCTGGATCGAGGTCGACAAGCGCGAAGTGCGGCTGCTCGACCCGGTCAAGCTCAAGGCGATCGCGGCCGGCACGGACCAGTGTAGCCCGATGTCGTAGGGTGGGCGGCTCCACCCGGCCATAAATGCCCACGCGGCGTGTGCGCCGCCCACGCGTTCAACGCACGGGCGATCATTCGTGGCAGATCACGGGGTGGTTGAACGCGTGGGGTGACGCGGGCTAAATGCCCGCGGAACGCGAAGCAGGCGCAATGGCCGCGTATGCGCGTCGTGAAGGGTGGAGCCGCCCGGTGAACACGTAGTCGAGGCCACCGGCCTCGACCACCCCTACGCATTACGCCTTCGCCTTTTCCTTCGCGATCCAGCCGTCCACCAGCTGGCCCAGCACGTCGAGCGGCACCGAGCCGGCGCCGAGCACCATGTCGTGGAAGCCCGGGAGCGAGAATTTCGCACCGAGTTCCGCCTTGGCCTTGTCGCGCAGCTCGAGGATGCGCAGCATGCCGATCATGTAGGCGGTGGCCTGGCCCGGCCAGGCGACGTAGCGGTCCACTTCCTGGACGTTGATGCCGTAGTCGACCGCTTGCTGGCGGGTCCAGCCCTTCATGTGCAGGCCGGTGTCGACCACCAGGCGGCGTGCGCGGAACAGTTCCGAACCGAGCGCGCCCAGCAGGCCCGGGACGTCGCCTTCGTACCAACCCTGCTCCACGGCAAGGCGCTCGGTGTACAGCGCCCAGCCTTCGCTGTGGGCGCTGCCGCCGCTGAAGATGCGCTGGCTGCGGTATTTCGGGATGCCGGTCAGTTCCTGCTGGATCGCCAGCTGGAAGTGGTGGCCCGGCACCGCCTCGTGGTAGGACAGGCTGCGCATGCGGATCATGTCGAAGGTCGGGCCGCGCATCGGCACCCAGAACACGCCCGGGCGGCTGCCGTCCGGCGCCGGCAGGGAATAGTGGGCGGCGGCCGAGGCTTCGGTCAGCGGCGGCTCGCGCAGCACGACGACCGGGGCGCGCGGCTTCATGTTGAACAGGGGCGCGCTGCGCCGCTCGGCGTCCTTCACCATCTCGACGTAGCTCGCCAGGATCGCCGGGCGCGGGTCCCCTTCGCCTTTCGGCTGGAAGGTGGCGTCGAGCGCCTTCATGCGCGCTTCGATGCTGCCCTCCTTGAAGCCGAGCGAGCGCAGGTGCTTGTCCATCTCGGCTTCGATGCGCGCCACTTCGCGCAGGCCGATCGCGTGGATCTCCTCGGCGCCGAGCGTGGTGCTGGTGTAGTTGGCGAGCGCGCGCGCATACGCCTTGGCGCCGTCGGGCAGGCGCGAGATGCCGGCCGTGTCGTCGGTCTTCGGATGCAGATCCTTCATGAAGGCCTGGACCCGGGTGTAGGCCGGACGGATCTTGTCCTCGACGATTTTCGTCGCGCGCGCGATCGCCGCGGTCCGCGCTTCGGGCGTCAAGTCCTTCAGCCCGGCCGTGCGCTGCTCGAGCGAGGTCACCAGCACGTTCTGCGGCGCGGCCGGCTTGAGGAAGGTATCGACCTGGAACTGGGCGCGCTCGAGGATGAAGCGCGGCGGGATCAGCTTGCGCGCCGCGGCCGAGCGGCCGCGCGCCAGCGCTTCGTCCATCCGTGCGGCGACCTGGTCCAGGCGCGCCAGGTAGCTGTCGACATCCGAGGCGCGGCGCATCGGGTGGGTCTGGGTCATGAAGTTGACCAGGCCGACCTGCACGCCGCTGAACTGCGAGAACACGAAGTTATGGTCTTCGAAGGGCTCGTTGGCGACCGTGTTCGACAGCGACCAGCGCATCACCAGGGCCGAAACGCGCTGGGTCTCGCTCAGGGGACCGGACAGGAACTTGTCCAGGCGCGCCAGGCCCTGCTTCGCCATGTCGATTGCCTGCTTGCGCTGGGCCGGCGTCTGCGGCGTCAGCTCGCGGTCGAGGCGGTCCTGCTCGGCGCCGCTGAAGTACTGGGTGGCGGTGGCGTACTGCGGATTGCGGCGCACCCAGTCGTTGGCGAACTTGTCGGCCCAGGCATCGAAGGCGGCGTTCGGCTTGACAGCTGGAGCGGCAGCAGCGGCGACAGGCGCGGCCACCGCCGTCGACGGCAGCAGCGCGCCGGCCAGCGCGAACGGGACGAACAGGGAAGCGATGGCGACGCGCAGGGAGCGCTTGGAGGTAGCAGGCATGGTGTCTCTTCTAGTTAGTAGTCCGGCAAATTGCCGCGCTGGAAATCTAACATGGAAGAGTGGCGAGGAACAGTCTTTACAGGGCGCGCGCAGCGCCCTGCCCTGCCTACAGCGGCGCGTCGGCGACGATCTCCAGCCCCGTGGCCGAGGCCGGACTCCAGCCGCGCGCCAGCCGCCATTCGCGTCCCGCCCCCTCGATCACGACCTGCCAGTGGGTCATCTCGAGTCCCGGCACGGCAAGCGCGACGCTGCCGTCGGCGCCGGGCTGCGCCTCGAGTACCAGGTCTTTCGCGGGCTGGGTCGGATGGGCCAGCATGATCCGGAACGGCATGCGCATCGGGCGCCCGAAACTCTGGAGCCGCCCTGCCAGCACGCCGGTGGCCGCATCGTAGCGGCCGTGGAAAGCCATCCGCATGCCGGTGGCCACGCGGTCGCGCCGCAGGTCCTGGTTGATCGCCTTGCCCTGCTTGTAATAGTCGTCGACGACCACCGCATCGGGCTGGCGCAGCGCCAGGCCGACGGTGACGGCAGTGGCCAGCATCACGGCCGCCGGCCCGAGCATGATGAACCAGGGCCAGCGGTGCCGGTACCAGGGCTGGACCGGCGGCTGCGGGAAAACGGGTGAGGTGGATTGCATGTTCGGCTCCTGCTGTTCTTAACGCGGCACGATGAAGGCCGCCTCCTCGCGCACCGCGACCGCCGGGTCGTCGAGCGCGGTGATGGTAAATTCGATCCGGTGCGAGCCGGACTGGCCGCCGGCGTCGGCGCGCACGCGCACCGGCACCGCGCGCCCGCTCGCGCCGTCGACCTCGACCACGTCGGCGTCGGCAATCGCCGCGCCCGCCAGCCCGCTCACGCCGAGGCGGTAGCTGCGCGCCTGCTCGCTGGTGTTCATCAGCTGGAGCCGGTACACGTTCTCGATGCGGCCGTCCTCGACTTCGCGCCCCATCGAGCCGCGGTCGCGGATCACGTCGACCTTGAGCGGCACCCGCAGCGCCAGCGAGGCCGTCATCGCCGCCATCAACAGCAGCAGCACGGCGCCGTAGCCCAGCACGCGCGGACGCAGCAGGCGGCGCCCGACCTCGGCGCTGCTCCAGCCCTTGGCCAGCGCATTCTCGGTGGCGTAGCGGATCAGGCCCTTGGGCTTGCTCACCTTCTCCATCACGCCGTTGCAGGCGTCGACGCAGGCGGCGCAGCCGATGCATTCGTATTGCAGGCCCTGGCGGATGTCGATCCCGGTCGGGCAGACCTGCACGCACAGGGTGCAATCGATGCAGTCGCCGGCCTTCGGCGCGGCCACGCCGTTGACGACCGGCGGGCGGCCGCTGGGCGAGCGCGGCTCGCCTCGGGCGCGGTCGTAGGTCACGATCAGCGTGTCCTTGTCGAACATCGCGCTCTGGAAGCGCGCGTACGGGCACATGTACTTGCAGACCTGCTCGCGCATCCAGCCGGCATTGCCATAGGTGGCGAAACCGTAGAACAGCACCCAGAACGCTTCCCACGGGCCGAGGTTCCAGCTGGCCGCCTCGGCCATGAGCGAACGCACCGGCGTGAAATAGCCGACGAAGGTAAAGCCCGTCCACAGCGCGACGGCCAGCCAGGCCGCGTGCTTGGCGCCCTTCTTCCAGATCTTCTCCGCGTTCCAGGGCTGGCGGTCGAGGCGGATGCGGGCGCTGCGCGCGCCTTCGATCCGCCGCTCGATCCACAGGAACAGTTCGGTGTAGACCGTCTGCGGGCAGGCAAAGCCGCACCAGACCCGCCCGGCCACCGCGGTGACCAGGAACAGCCCATACGCGCAGATGATCAGGAGCCCGGCAAGATAAATGAAGTCCTGCGGCCACAGCACCAGGCCGAACAGGTGGAACTTGCGCGTACCGAGGTCGAACAGCACGGCCTGGCGGTCGTTGAAGCCGATCCACGGCAGGCCGTAGAACAGCAGCTGGGTCAGCCAGACGCAGGCCCAGCGCAGCGTCGCATAGCGGCCCTTCGCCTCGCGCGGATAGATCTCCTCGCGCGCCGCGTACATCTTGATGACCGCTTCCTTAGGGGCATTCATTTTGCCGCTACCTTGGTATGGTCGACCGGATTCGACAGGCTCCAGACATAGGCGGCCAGCACGTGCACCTTGGCGTCGCCGAGGAACTCGCCGAAGGCCGGCATGGTGTTGGTGCGGCCCTTGCGGATGGTCTCCATGATGGTCTCGGCGCTGCCGCCGTAGAGCCAGGTCTTGTCGGCCAGGTTGGGCGCGCCCAGCGCCTGGTTGCCGGTGCCGCCGGCGCCATGGCAGGCCACGCAGGCGGCGAACTTGGGCTTGCCGAACACGACCTTGATCGGATCGGCGGTCACGCCCGACAGGCTGCGCACGTAATGCGCGACCGCCTCGACGTCCTTGTCCGAGCCCAGCGCGGCGCCCATCGGCGGCATCATGCCGATGCGGCCGGCCATGATGGTGGCCTTGATCGTGTCGGGCTCGCCGCCGTGCAGCCAGTCCTTGTCGGTCAGGTTCGGATAGCCCTTGTTGCCGCGCGCATCCGACCCGTGGCACTGGGCGCAGTAGTTCATGAACATGCGCTCGCCGATGGCGCGCGCCTGCGGGTCGGCGGCGACCGCCTTGATGTCCTGGCCGGCGTAGCGTGCGAACAGCGGGCCGAAGTCCTGTTCGGCCTTTTTCAGCTCGGCCTGGTAGGCGCCGCTCGAATTCCATCCCAGCTTGCCGGCATAGGTGCCCAGGCCGGGGTACAGCGCCAGGTAGGCGACGCCGAACAGGATCGTCAGGTAGAACAGGCCCATCCACCAGCGCGGCATCGGCGTGTTCAGTTCGGTCAGGTCCTCGTCCCAGACGTGGCCCGTGGTTTTCTGCGGCTGGCCGTCGGCGCCGAGCTTGACCCGGTGCTTGGACTGCGACCACAGCAGGATGGCGCAACCGGCGATCGACAGCACCGTAATGACGACGATGTACCAGTCCCAGAAGCCGCTGGTGAAATCAGCCATGCTCGCGCTCCTCATCTGAAAATTCGTCGGCAAATGGCAACTTGGCGGCGCTGTCGAAATCGGCGCTCCGGCGCAGCAGGAAGGTCCAGAGCAGGATGCCCATGAAGGTGGCGAACGACAGCACGGTCATCACGCTGCTGGCGCGGTCAAAGATAAGTTCGATGGACATGTCAGTTCCTCTTCTTGATTTGCGTACCCAGGCCTTGCAGGTAGGCGATCAGCGCATCCTGCTCGGTCTTGCCTTCCAGTTCGGCCGGCGCGTTCTTGACTTCCTCGTCGGTATAAGGCACCGACAGCAGTTGCATGGCGCGCATCTTCGGCACGATCTCGGACGGCGTGAGCTTGTTCTTGGCCAGCCACGGATAGCCCGGCATGTTCGACTCCGGCACCAGGTCGCGCGGGTTGTCGAGGTGGCTGCGGTGCCATTCGTCGCTGTAGCGCCCGCCCACGCGGGCCAGGTCGGGCCCGGTGCGCTTGCTGCCCCACTGGAACGGGTGGTCGTAGACGAATTCGCCGGCGACCGAGTAGTGGCCGTAGCGCTCGGTCTCGGCGCGCAGCGGCCGGATCATCTGCGAGTGGCAGTTGTAGCAGCCCTCGCGGATATAGATGTCGCGGCCGGCCAGGCGCAGCGGCGAGTACGGCTTCAGGCCGGCGACCGGTTCGGTGGTCGACTTCTGGAAGAACAGCGGCACGATCTCGACCAGGCCGCCAAAGGAGATCACGAGCAGCACCAGGCCGATCAGCAGCCAGGGGTTCTTCTCGATCCATTCATGGGTAAAGTTTTTCATTGGTTCGGACTTTCGCTACTCTCAACAATCAGGCGTGCGTCGGCACACGGGTTTCCACGGCGCAGGCTTCGTCATGCGCAGGCTGCGGATGGCGCGGCTGCGGGATCGGGGCGTCGACATTGACCGTGCCGGCCAGCGTCTTCCAGGTGTTGTAGGCCATCAGGAGCATGCCCGACAGGTACAGCAGCCCGCCCGAGAAGCGGATCACGTAGTACGGATAGGTGGCCTTGACGCTCTCGGCGAAGGTATAGGTGAGCGTGCCGTCGGCATTCACCGCGCGCCACATCAGGCCCTGCATCACGCCGGCGATCCACATCGAGGCGATGTACAGGACGATGCCGATGGTGGCGACCCAGAAGTGGGCTTCGACCAGTTGCAGGCTCCACATCTTCTTCTTGCCGGCCAGGCGCGGGATCAGGTAGTAGATCGACCCCATGGTGATGAAGCCGACCCAGCCCAGGGCGCCGGCGTGCACGTGGGCGACGGTCCAGTCGGTGTAGTGCGACAGCGAGTTGATGGTCTTGATCGACATCATCGGGCCCTCGAAGGTGGCCATGCCGTAGAAAGACAGCGAGACGATCAGGAACTTCAGGATCGGATCCGAGCGCAGCTTGTGCCAGGCGCCCGAGAGCGTCATCACGCCGTTGATCATGCCGCCCCAGCTTGGCGCCAGCAGGATCAGCGAGAACACCATGCCCAGCGACTGGGTCCAGTCGGGCAGCGCGGTGTAGTGCAGGTGGTGCGGGCCGGCCCACATGTAGGTGAAGATCAGCGCCCAGAAGTGGACGATCGACAGGCGATAGGAATACACCGGGCGCTCGGCCTGCTTCGGGATGAAGTAATAGACCATGCCCAGGTAGCCGGCGGTGAGGATGAAGCCGACCGCATTATGGCCGTACCACCACTGGATCATGGCGTCCTGGACGCCGGCATACACCGAGTAGGACTTGAACATCGAGACCGGCACCACCGCGCCGTTGACGACGTGCAGCACCGCGACGGCGATGATGTAGCCGCCGAAGAACCAGTTGGCGACGTAGATGTGCTGGACCTTGCGCTTGATGATGGTGCCGAAGAAGACCACCGCGTAGGCGACCCAGACGACCGTGATCAGCAGTGCGATCGGCCATTCGAGTTCCGCGTATTCCTTCCCGCGCGTAAAACCCATCGGCAGCGTGACGGCGGCCGCCACCAGCACCGCCTGCCAGCCCCAGAAGGTGAAGCTGGCGAGCTTGTCGGAGAACAGGCGCACCTGGCAGGTACGCTGGACCACGTAATACGAGGTGGCGAACAGGCCGCAGATGCCGAAGGCGAAAATGACCGCATTCGTGTGCAGCGGACGCAGGCGCCCGTAGGACAGCCATGCGATGTCGAAGTTGAGCGCGGGCCATGCAAGCTGGGCCGCGATGAAGACGCCGGCGGCCATGCCGATGACGCCCCAGACGACCGTGGCAATGGCAAACTGGCGCACGATCTTGTAGTTATAGTTTAGACTGCTTTCCACCTTACTCTCCTAGAAGGATTCCCTTAATTGACAGCAGGAGAGTAGTTTTCTGAGCCTTAAAAATCTTTGATGTGAATCAAAATGTTCAGTTTCACCGAGGACACATAGCGAAGGCTTGACGGCGCCTTGCGCCCGGCCTCGATCGGCATGTCACGTAACGGTCTGAATAGCATCAAGGGTTGTCGAGCAGCCCGCCGCTCCGGCACGGGCTTTTTCAATGGACTTCACAGGAAAAATCTGATGCCGCCTATCTCGCAATCCCTGCACGACGAAGTAGCCCAGCGCCTACAGCAAAGCCGCGAAGCGACGCTCGCCACCATCCGCGCCCGCACCGCCTCCGACGATGGCGAGCCGCCCCAGATCGCGCCGTCGGCGCACATGGAAACGGGCGACGACTCGCCCGAAGCCGAGGCCACCGCGCACGACGAACACCGCTTCGCCGACCACGAAACCGCCCTCCTGCACGAGATCGACGCCGCCCTCGGCCGGCTCGAGTCGGGCGGCTACGGCATCTGCGTCTCCTGCGGCTGCGACATCCCGGAACAACGCCTGCTGGCCACCCCCACCGTGCAGACCTGCATCGCCTGCCAGGAACGCATCGAACAGGAAAACGGCGGCGGGCGCGGGCCGACGATGTAAATAGTCGCCGGGTGCCGCCTGCGCTCAGCGGCTGGACGCCGCCTGCACGCAGCCGGCGCCGCCCGGCTGTCCGAGCACGAAGCGCCTCACCTCGGCATGGGCGCAGGCGCGGTCCGCCCACAGCACGTAGTGCCCGGTCCGCTTGGCCGTGTACAGCCTTACCGGACCGGCCTTGCGCAGCGCGGCGATGTGGCGCAGGGCCGCGTCATACGGCGTCTTGGCGTCGCGGTCGCCGTGCAGCACGAGCGTCGGCGGCAGGCGCTCCGGCAAGCGCGCGAACAGCGCGTCGCGCCCGTAGGTCGGGATCGGCGAACCGACCAGGTAGCCGGGCAGGCTGCTGGCGAACAGCAGGCCGGCCTCCTCTTCCGCGACTTGCGCTGCGCTGCGGCCGGGCCGCAAGGTGTTTTCCGACGCGCTGATGAGCATGACCAGCGGGATCGACGACGGCGATTGCGGGAAGGAGCCGAGACTGGCCATGTCGCGTTCGGCGCCGGCCAGCACCGCCTTCGCCCAATCGGGCTTGCCGGCATCGATGTCCTTGATCAGGGTGGGAAGCTCGCGCGCCGCGCTGGGCAGGTCGAGGATCGTGCCGAGGAACTGCTTCAGGTTCCCGCCGGGCACCGCGGCCAGCAATTGCGGCTCCTGCGCCGCGCGCAGGAGCGCCCTGCGATAGACCTGTTCGGCCGGTTCGCCCAGGCGCGCGCTGCAGCGCGGATCGGCATCGCAGTCGGCCAGCCGCTGGCGGCCGACGGCATCCGCCACCAGTGAACGGCGGCTGAGGTCTGCCTTGTCGTCGTCCTGCAGCGACACCAGCGAATCGAGGATGACGCCGTCGATGTCGCGCGCCCCGAGCGCCAGCGTGCGCAACACCAGCTGGGTGCCGTAGGAGACGCCATACACATAGGTCTTGCCCTTGCCGCGCCGGCGCTCCAGCAGGTGCTTCAGGTCGTGCGCCGCATTCGTCTGCGAGAACCGGCGCGTGCGCGCCGGATCGGCATTCAGCTGGGCGAAACAGCTGTTCCACTCCGCGCCAGCCAGGGCGGCGCCGGCTGCCGAACCGGCGGCTTCCTCGGCCGGACACATGCGGGTCGAGAAGCCGGTGCCGCGGTGGTCGGGGATGACCAGGTCGAAGCCCGGCAAGGCCGCGCGCAGCGCCGGCACCAGCGTGTAGAAGTTCGCGCCCGACTCGCCCGGTCCGCCCGCGATCAGCCAGATCCGTCCGCGCGGCTTGCCCACTGCCGGGAAGCTGCGCACGAACAGCGAGACGCTGCCGGCATCGCCGCCCTGGCCGGCGGCGCCGGAAGGATCGGCCGGCACCGCCTCGACCGCGCACACGCTGCCGGCCAGCGCCGCGTCGCTGGCGGCATCGAGGCAAGGCTTGAATCCGGCGGCCTGGGCGGTGCAGGCCAGGCCAAGGGCGCCGAGCGACAGCAGCGCCCCGGCAAGGGCACGGTTCGACATCTTCATTAGAGGTCTGTCCTTGTCAAAAAGGCCAGCCTAGCCCGGAAGCAACTAATTGTCGAGAAATAACAAATACCGGACGCCATTTCATGCACCGTGCATGGCCCGCGCTCAATCCGGGGTGCTGTCGTCGTCGCGCAGGACGCGCAGTGCCGGACCTTCGAGGTCTTCGAACTGGCCGCTGTCGGCGGCGCCGAAGAAGATCCAGAGGGCGAGCGCCACCAGCACCAGGCTCAGCGGAATCAACAGGTACAGGGCTTCCATTTCTACTTTCTACCTTACTTTCTCAGCCTCAGCGCATTGAGCACGACGACGGCGGAACTGGCCGCCATCCCGATCGAGGACAGCCAGGGGTTGAGCAGGCCGGCCGCGGCCGCCGGGATCGCCAGCAGGTTGTAGGCGCTGGCCCAGGCCAGGTTCTGGCGGATCACGCGCAGGCTGCGGCGCGCGGTCTCGGCGGTGTCGAGCAGGGGCGCCAGGCTGTCGCCGAGCAGCACGCCGTCGGCATGCAGTTGCGCCAGCGGCGCGCCGCTGCCCATGGCGAAGGAGACATCGGCGCCGCGCAGCACGGCGGCGTCGTTGCTGCCGTCGCCGACCATCGCCACCACCGAGCCGCCGGCCTGCAGGCGCCGTACGAAGTCGAGCTTGTCTGCCGGCAGCTGGCCGCCGGCGGCGGTGCGGATGCCGACCCGCGCCGCCAGCGCGGCGGTGGCCTGCGGGCTGTCGCCGCTGAGCAGGACCACGGTCTTGCCGGCCGCTTCCAGCCGGCGCACCACCTCGCCCGCCTCCGGCCGCAGCGCGTCGGCGATGTCGAAGCACGCCAGCCAGTTGCCGGCGCAGCCCAGCCAGACGATGCTGGCCTCGTTGCTAGCCTCGTGCGCGCCGTCCTCCAGCGGCGCCGGGCCGGCGACCTGGGCGACGAAGCAGGCGCTCCCCAGGCGGTAGCGCACGCCGTCGACGCTGCCCTCGATGCCGCGCCCGAGCACATACGACACGTCTTCGGCGCAGGCCGCCGGCGGCGCGGCGGCGCGCAGGGCTTGCGCCAGCGGGTGGGCGTTGCCCGCTTCCAGCCCGGCCGCGATGCGCAGCGCCCAGGCCGCGTCAGGCGCGCCGTGGACCCGGGTCGCCACCAGGCGCGGCCGGCCCAGGGTCAGGGTGCCGGTCTTGTCGAACACGACGTGGGTGGCGCGCTCGAAGGTTTCGAGCGTGTGCGGACTGACGGCCAGCACGCCGCGCCGCAGCAGGCTGTCGGTGGCCGCCGCCAGCGCCGTCGGCGTCGCCAGCGACAGGGCGCAGGGACAGGTCACGACCAGCACCGCGATCGCCGCCGGCCAGGCGCGCGCCGGATCGGCGAGCTGCCAGCCGACGAAGACGACCACCGTGAGCACGAGCAGCGCGGCGACCGACCAGGCCGCGACACGGTCGGCCCAGAGCGCGATCGCCGGCTTGCCCTGCCCGGCCTTGCCGGCCAGGCGCACCAGCAGCGCCAGCGTGCTGTCGCGCGCCGCGGCCGTGACCCGCAGCACGACCGGCTGCGCCACGTTGACCGCGCCTCCCGGCAGCGTGTCGCCGGGCCCCATGCGCTTGGTGCGGCTCTCGCCGGTCAGGAGCGCAAGATCGACCTCGGTCTCGCCCTCGACGATGGCGCCGTCGGCCGGTGTCGCCTGGCCGGGCGCGACCAGCACCAGGTCGCCCGGGCGCAGCGCGGCCGCCAGCACCAGTTCCGGGGTGCGCTCCGGCCAGCGCGGCAGGCGCTGGGCCGAGGCAGGCAAGCCGTCCTGCAGCGCCTCCAGGGCGCCGGCGGCGCGGCGGCGCGCGTCCAGTTCCAGGTAGCGGCTGGCCAGCAGCAGGAACACGAACATGGTCACCGAATCGAAATACAGGTCGGTGCCGCCGTGCAGCAGCGCCGCGGTGCTGCCGATGAAGGCGGCGCCGATGCCCAGCGCCACCGGCACGTCCATGCCCGGCAGGCCGCGGCGCAGGTCGCGCCAGGCTCCGGCGAAGAAGGGCCGGGCCGAGTACAGCACGGCCGGCAGGGTCAGCAGCATCGAGGCCCAGCCCATCAGCGCCGTCATGTCGGCGTCCATGGTGCCGTCGTCGGCCAGGTACACCGGCACCGCATACATCATCACCTGCATCATCGACAGGCCGGCCACGAACAGCTGGCGAAACAGCGTGCGGCGTTCGCGTGCGAGCTGCTCGCCATGGCGCTTGGCATCATACGGATAACCGGTATAACCGATCGCGTGCAGCGCGCGCAGGATGGCGCTCACCGTGCACTGCCGCGGGTCCCAGGTCACCTGCAGGCGGCGCGCCGTGACGTTCAGGCTCGCTTCGCGCACGCCCGGCACGGCCGCGATGCGGCGCTCGATCAGCCAGACGCAGGCGGCGCAGCGGATGCCCTCCACCGTAAAACTGCCCTCGCCCGGATTGCCGTCGGCATCGAACAGGGCCAGCTCGGGCGCATCGAATGCCTCGACGCGGGTGCCGAAACCGGTGCGGGTGGCGTAATAGTCGTCGCAGCCGGCGTCGACGATCGCCTGGGCGGCGGCCGCGCAGCCGGGGCAGCACATGTCCTGTTCGATACCCTGGATGCGCGCATGCCAGCGCGGCCCCTCGGGCAGAGGCAGGCCGCAGTGATAGCACCCGACCAGTTCGCGGGCGATGGCGTTCAAGGGTGCGCTCCCGGGGCGATGCAGAGCGCGCCCAGCCAGCTGGCCGGCAGGCCGCCGGCCGCGCGCGCCATGCCCAGCAGGCCGAAACCGAGCACCAGCGCGCCGCAGGCCAGGCGCACCGCCCGCAGGCCGAGCCAGCCGCGCAGGCGCGCGCCGGCCAGGCCGAGGGCCATCATCATCGGCAGCGTGCCCAGGCCGAAGGCGGCCATCACGGCGGCACCCGAGGCGGCAGAGCCGCTCAGCATGGCGGTGACGAGCACGCTGTAGACCATGGCGCAGGGCAGCCAGCCCCACAGGGCGCCTGCGACCAGCATGCGGCCCGGCGTATCCGGCGGGCCGACCCGGCGCAGCGCGGGTGAGATCCGGCGCCACACGGCCTGCCCGGCCTGCTCGACGCGGGCGATGCCGCGCCAGGCGTCCATCAGGTAGAGGCCGAGCGCGACCAGCATCCCGTTCGCCAGCCAGTACGCGCCGGCCTGCAGGCTCGGGAGCGCCGCCAGCGAGATCGCGCCGCCGGCGAGGCCCCCCGCGAGGGCGCCGGCCGCCGCATAGCTGGCGATGCGGCCGGTATTGTAGGCAAGCGTGCGCGCGAGCGGCTGGTTTGACGCCACCGGGCGCAGCGCGATCACGGTGGCGCCGGCACGCATGCGCGGCGGCGCCAGCGACAGCGCGCCGACGATGCCGCCGCACATGCCGGCGCAGTGGACGCTGCCCAGCAGGCCGACCACGAACACGGGAAACAGGTGGACATCCATCGTCAGAGCGTGCGCGAGTAGCGGGGCACGGCCGGCTGCGGGGCCGATTGCAGGGGCGCCGGCACGCCCAGGTAGCGGTCGAACACCATGCAGACGTTACGGATCAGCATGCGCCCGCGCATGGTCACCGACAGCCATTCGCCGTCGAGGGTGAGCAGCCCGTCCGCTTCGAGCTTGCGCAGCACCGCCAGTTCGGGCGCGAAGTAGCTGGCGAACTCGATCGGGAAAGCCTGTTCGATGGACGGGATCGACAGCTCGAACTGGCACATCAGTTTCTGGATGATCGAGCGCCGCAGCAGGTCGTCGAGGCCGAGCGCCACCCCACGCACGATCGGCAGTTCGTTGTTGTCGAGCGCTTCGTAATAGGCGTCGAGGGTCTTCGCGTTCTGGCTGTAGGTCGCGCCCACGGCGCTGATGGCGGAGACGCCGCAGGACACCAGGTCGCTGTCGGCATGGGTCGAATAGCCCTGGAAGTTGCGGTGCAGGCGCCCCTGGCGCTGGGCCACGGCGAGGTCGTCGCCGGGCTTGGCGAAGTGGTCCATGCCGATGTAGACGTAGCCGGCGCCGGTCAGGCGCTCGATGCACAGGGCCAGCATGGCAAGCTTTTCTTCGCTGTCGGGCATGTCGGCGTCGAGGATGCGCCGCTGCGGCTTGAACAGGTGCGGCAGGTGGGCGTAATGGTAGATCGAGATGCGGTCGGGGCTGGCGTCGATCACCTTGTCCAGGGTGGCGCCCATCGTCGCCAGGCTCTGCTTGGGCAACCCGTAGATCAGGTCGATGCTGACCGAGCGGAAGCCGGCCTCGCGCGCCGCCGCGATGATGGCGCGCGTTTCAAGCTCCGGCTGCACGCGGTTGACCGCCTTTTGCACTTCCGGATCGAAGTCCTGCACGCCGAGGCTGATGCGGTTGAAACCCTGGCGGCGCAGCCTGTGCACGCGCTCGCTTGATACGGTGCGCGGGTCGACCTCGATCGAATACTCGCCTGCCTCGTCGGGAGCGAAGCTGAAGTTGCGGCGCAGGTGGGCCATCAGCTCGTCCATCTGCTCGTCGCTCAGATAGGTCGGGGTGCCGCCGCCGAAGTGCAGCTGTTCGACTTCGTTGAGGCCGGCGAACAGCGCGCCCTGCATCGCGATTTCGCGCTTGAGGTAGCCGAGATAGGTGGCCGCCTTCTCGCGGTTCTTGGTGACGATCTTGTTGCAGGCACAGTAGTAGCAGACCGTGTCACAGAACGGAATGTGCAGGTAGAGCGAGAGCGGGCGCGCGGCGCCGCGGGTGCGTACCGACGCGACGGCATGCAGGTAGTCGCGGTAGCCGAAGCGCTCGTTGAAACGGTCGGCAGTCGGGTAGGAGGTGTAGCGCGGCCCGTTCTTGCCGAGGCGCTTGATCAGTTCGGCGTCGAAATCGACGCTGTTGGTGAACGAGGCCGGCAGCGCGCGGCTAGGGGAAAAGGAAACGGGAAGCGAAACTGCGTGAGGATGCATCTGGAACTCCGGCTGCCTGCCGGGCCGCGGAATGCGGCCCGGCTTGATGAGAGGAGTCTATTGATGCAGGGGTGCAAAATCTTTGATTTGAATCAAAAACGGCGGAGCTGGGCTGGTGCGCGGGCGGGCGTCGATGCGGCCGCCTGCTGGCTGCCGAACTTGAACACGGCCAGGGCCTGGGCCAGGTGGACCGCCTGCTCGGCCACGCTGTTCGAGGCCGCGGCCGATTCCTCGACCAGGGCTGCGTTCTGGCGCGTGATGGCGTCGAGTTCGGACATGGCCGCATTCAACTGGGCGATGCCGCTGCCCTGCTCGCGGCTGGCCAGCGTGATGTCGTGCATGATCGCGGCCGCGCCCTGCACCGAGCCGACCACCTGCTGCATGGTCTGGCCCGCTTCGCCGACGAGCAGGTCGCCGGCGCCGACCTGGCGCACCGATTCCTCGATCAGGCCCTTGATTTCCTTGGCGGCGCTGGCCGAACGCTGGGCCAGGCTGCGCACTTCGCCGGCGACGACGGCAAAGCCGCGGCCCTGCTCGCCCGCGCGCGCCGCCTCGACGGCGGCGTTCAGCGCCAGGATATTGGTCTGGAAGGCGATCCCGTCGATCAGGCCGATGATGTCGACGATGCGCGTGGCCGAGGCGCTGATCTGCCCCATGGTGGTGCCGACGCTGTCGACCGCCTGCCCGCCGCGCCCGGCCACACTGGCCGCCGCACCGACCAGCTCGTCGGCACGCACGGCGCCGGCCGTGTTCTGCTCGGCCGCCGCGGCGATCTGGACCAGGCTGGCCGCGGTCTGCTCGAGGCTGGCCGCCTGCGATTCGGTGCGCCCGGCCAGGTCGAGGTTGCCGGCGGCGATGTCGCGCGTGGCCTCTTCGATCGCGCGCACATTGCTGCGCACGTCGCCGACGATGGCCTGCAGGTTGATGTTGAGCTGGCGCACCGCGCGCAGCAGCTGGGCGAATTCGTCCGTGCCTTGCGCTTCCGCCACGTGCGACAGGTCGCCGCCGGCCAGCGAATAGACAGCCTCGGTCGCGGTGCGCAGCGGCGCCAGGATGGCGTGGCGCAGGCTGGCCCAGATCGCCAGGGTGGCCAGCACGCCGAGGCCGGCGAGGACACGCCACAGCATGCCGTCGGCGGCGACGCCGAGCGCGCCCAGCAGCAGCGCCTGCATCCCCATCGCCAGGCCCAGGCGGCGCCCGAGCGGCAGGCTGCGCAGGCCGTCCAGGCGCGCCCGCAGGCCGGTGCGCACGGCACGCCCGCCGCGGATCGCCAGCGCGCCCTGCTCGCCCGCCCGGAATTTGCGATACAGCTCGCTGGCCGCCTCGACCTGCTCACGGGTCGGCGCGGTGCGCACCGACATGTAGCCGATTACGCGTCCGTCTTCCTTGACCGGCACCACGTTGGCGACGACCCAGTAAAAGTCGCCGTTCTTGCGGCGGTTCTTGACCATGCCGGTCCAGGGATCGCCCGCCTGCAGCGTGCGCCACAGGTCGGCAAAGGCTTCCGGCGGCATGTCCGGATGGCGGACGATGTTGTGCGCCTTGCCCAGCAATTCGTCCTCGTTAAAACCGCTGACCTCGATGAAGGCCGGGTTGACATAGGTGATGCGACCCTTGGTGTCGGTCTTCGAGACGATCGACTGCCCTTCCTGCATCCGGTATTCGATACCGGTGACCGGCAAATTACTACGCACTGCGCTCTCCTGTGTTGCTTTACGGCAAGTATAAACGCTGATTGTACGTGAGCCCTGGCTAAACAAACTTTGATCTACATCAAAGACGCAGGCTTGACTGTTCAGAACCGGCCGTATGTGCTCACCTCGCCCCGGCTGGGCAGGTGCTGCCATTGCAATATGGTTAAGCTGATCCAGCCGCTCGCCGGCCTGGCACGACACGCGCCGACCTCTGGGGCATGCACTAGTACGCTCCTCCGGTCAAGTGGCGCGCATTGTCGAGTTGGTAACGCCCCACGGCAGGCCCGAGCGCCGCTCTACGACAGGAAATATGCAGTATGCTTAACCTTTAGTTACTATCTTCGTGGATGGGGCCGGCCGGCAGGGAGCTCGCCCGCAGCCGCGCAACCCGACCGGGAGTACGGATGGTTCCGAAACGTTTGCTCTGCATTGCACCCGACAACAGCGGCCCGGTCGAGCTCCTGCGCGAGGCCATGCCCGAATGGCAGATCCACGCCGTGCGCGGCCTCGAGGAGGCGCGCCTGGCCTTGCGCCAGCAGGTTTACCTGGTCGGATTGCTGGTGCACGCGATCGGGGCGCGTTCCCACCACGAGCTAGACCGTTTCCTGCGCCAGCACGGCGAGGTGCAGTGGGTGGGCGTGTTCGGCAGCGAGGCGCTGGCGATCCCCGCCTGGCGCGACCTGGTCGGCGACTACCTGTGCGATTACCACACGCCACCGCTCGACGTCCGGCGCCTGGTCCATACGCTCGGCCACCTCCATGGACACGCGCTGCTGCGGCAGCCGCGCCCGCGGCCCGGGCCGGCAGCCGCGGCATCCTCGGCCCTGATCGGCAGCTGCGAGGTCATGCGGCGCCTGCGCAGCCAGGTCGAGCGCGTCGCCAAAGTCGATGCCCCGGTGCTGATCTGGGGCGAAAGCGGCAGCGGCAAGGAGCTCACGGCCCAGGCGATCCACCGCCAGTCGCTGCGCGCGGCCGGACCGATGGTGCCGATCAACTGCGGCGCGATCGCCCCCAACCTGATCCATTCCGAGCTCTTCGGCTACGAGCGGGGCGCGTTCACCGGCGCAGGGCGCGACAAGGCCGGGCTGATCGAGTCCGCCAACGGCGGCACCCTCTTCCTCGACGAGATCGGCGACCTGCCGAAAGACCTCCAGGCCAACCTGCTGCGCTTCCTGCAGGACAAGACCATCACCCGGCTCGGCTCGACGCGGGCGATTCCGGTGGACGTGCGCGTGATTTCGGCCTCGCACGTTAACCTGCAGCAGGCCGTCGCCCGCGGTCATTTTCGCGAAGACCTGTATTACCGGCTATCCGTGCTGCCGGTAACGGTGCCCGCCCTGCGCGAACGGCGCGAAGACCTGGTCGAGCTGGCCGAGTACTTTTTCCAGCTGCATGCCGCCGACAAGTCGCCGCGCCTGAAGGGGTTCAGCAGCCGGGCGCTGGCCGCGATCGCAGCGCACGGCTGGCCGGGCAATGTACGGGAACTGATCAACCGGGTGCGGCGCGCGCTGGTCATGGCCGACGGCAAGTGGATCGAGCCCGACGACCTCGACCTGGTCATGCCCTCGCCCCCGATCGAAGCCGTGCTCGACGATGCGCGCTGCAGCTCGGAACGGCTGGCGATCCGCACCTGCCTCGACCGCAGCGGCCAGAACGTCAGCCGCGCCGCCCGCGACCTCGGGGTCTCGCGCACGACGATGTACCGCCTGCTGGCCAAGCACGGCATGCGGCCCTGAGCCGCTGCCCGGCGCCCCGATTGCCTCCTCCCGTTCGCGTCGCCCAGTTCGGGCCCGGCGCGAGGTTTCCTGAATCGATGACTCACCCCGGCACTGGACGCCGGAACGCGGCCAGGCGCATCCAGCTCAGCCACACAATGTCCACCATCGGAGCGGGCCCCGCGCTTTTGTCGGATCGGGCCGACACGGGGCCGGCGCTAGCGCCCTGCGTCCGGATGGGCTGCGCTTCGAACGGCCGAGCGCCGAAGTGTCCGCGTCCGGCCGCGTCCGCCGGTACAGGTTTGTACCACTTCCGGTACAGATCGGATTCGTTCAGTTCCCTGCACCAACGGTTAACCGGAGCCTGGGCACGTTCAAGAAGATTTGTACTTATTTTTCAATGATTTGAGCACTTCCGTACGCAGCTGGCATTCGTCTTGCATTAAGTCGTTCAACTGGTGCTGCTACCAGTTGCAACTTAACCACACACCCGAGGGGATTTTTAATGAACAAGACCTTGCTCGTTACGGCGCTGTCGCTCGCTTTCGGCCTCAATGCCCAGGCACAAACGACGGAACCATCCACCGACTCCTCCACCACCGTGACCCAGAGCGGGTCCGGCGCCAACGCCAACGGCGGCAACGCCAGCATGGACGACAACTCGACCCGTACCGACGACAACTCGAACCGGAACAACGACTCGAGTACCCGTTCGAACATGAACAACGATTCGTCGACGCGCGACAACTCGAACCAGAACAACGATTCGTCGAGCCGCGACAACTCGGGCCAGAACCGCAGCAGCGGTGCGGCGACGGCCAGCGAGATGGGCGCGGCGGCCGCCAACAACGGCGGCACCGCGACCTCGAACTTCGCCAATTCGTTCAATACCTCGACCGCCACCGCGACCAGCACGCTCACCGGCACCGTCACCGGCAACACGATCCACAACATTGGCAACGTCGCCAACAACATGGGCAATGCCAGCGGCGGCGGCGCGACCGGCGGCAACGGCGCCAACGGCATGGGCGGCAATGCCCGCGGCGACGGCGGCAGCGGCGCGTCCGGCTCCGGCGGCGAGGCCGCATCCGGGTCGACCGGCGGCAGCGCGACCAGCGGCAGTGCCAGCACCGGCAACGCGATTCCCGGCCTGGCCAGCGGCGGCAGCGGCGGCACCGGCGGCACCGGCACGGGCGCGACCAGCGGCTCGGGCGCAGCGGGCGGCGCCGGCGGCG
>NZ_JBHSIB010000028.1:0-41111 GCF_042653325.1 Massilia sp. GCM10023247 | reverse complement strand
GCGCTCGGTGGCGGCGTGGGGCGCGGCGGCGGCGCGGCGGGTGGCGCGGATGCCGCCGCGCGCGCCAGCTGCTCGGCCAGGCCGCCGCGCCGGTCGTCCAGCATCACGCGCGCCACCGCCTGCATCAGCACGCGGTCGTCCTCCGGCATGCCGTCCGCCGCAAACGCGAACATCCCGCCGGGCCCGTCGTCGTCCGCGGCGCCGGATGCCAGCAGGCGCGCGACCTGGAGTTGCAGCGCGTCCGGCGCCCAGATCACGAGATCGGCCGCCAGCCCCTTGCGGCGCCAGTAGCCGTGCGCCTGCACCAGCTGGCGCACGAGGTGCAGACCGGGGGCCTCGCGCACCTGCACCAGCATGATCGGCAGGTCGCCCGAGATCCCGTAGGGCCACAGGCCGGCCTGCCCCAGGCGGTTGCGGGCGATCAGGCCGGGATCGGCGCGCAGCGCGCGCTGCGGGTACAGCAGGGCGCCGGCCAGGCGCGCGTACAGGGCGGCCTCCGGCTCGGCGATGTCGAGCTGGCGCAGCAGCGCCTGGGCCTCGGTCCAGGCCAGCTCGAAGGCGGCATCGCTGGCCTGGCGCTGCTGGTAGCGGCCAAGCAGGTCCAGCGCCTCCTCGTGCGTGGGCGCCATGCCGAGCACCAGGTCGACCGTCGCCTCCTCGCCGGCGCCCAGGGTCAGCACGCGGCGGATCGCCAGCAGCGGCGCAGCCCCCTGCCCGCCCTCGCCGCCGAGCGCGCCCGGCAGCAGGTCCGCGCCGGCGCGGCCGGCGCGGCGGCGGCGGTCGGTCTCGAAGGAGGCGCCGCCGGCGGCGCCGCCGTGCACTGCCATCAGGTGCAGCAGCCAGGGCCCGCCAGCGTCCCGGGCGTCGTTGACCGGCGTGCACAGGAGCGCATGCTGCGCGGCCAGGATCTCGCTGCGCAGCGCCGGCCGGGAATCCGCTGGCGGCGCCAGCACCGGTTCGGCACAGCTCGTCAATTCGATGCGGCGCGGCGCGCCCGCGCCGTTACGGATGCGCATGCGGCGCAGCTCGACGTCGTCGCCGGGCACGACCACGATCTCGGTGACCAGCTCGATGCCCTCGTCGACCCGGCGCAGCTCGGCGCGGCCCTCGGGGAACACGGCTTCGTAATGCGCGGGCTGCGCCAGCGTCGGCTGGAAGGCCGAGGACCACAGCGCGCCGCCGTCGAGGTCGCGCAGGTAGCAGAACACCCCCGCGTTGTCGCTGACGGCATCGGCGTCCCAGCGCGTCACCGCCAGGCCGTCCCAGCGGCTGTAGCCGGCGCCGTCGCTGTTCACCATCACGTGGTAGCGGCCGTTCGACAGCAGTTGCACTTCGTGCGCGGCGCCGGTCCGGTCGACCGTGCGGCGGGCGGGCGGCGCCGGCAGCGCCGCATGGGCCGGCGCCGCGGCGCCGCGCTCGGCATCGAAAGCGCCCGCCTTCGGCATCCGCTCGTACAGCAGCGGCAAGGCGGCGGCGAGCGCCGCATCGGCCTCGAAGCGCGCCTGCATCGGCCGCGCGTGCAGCAACTGCGACAGGGCCAGCAGGCCCATGCCCTGGTGGTGCGCCATGAAGGCGCGCACCAGCACGTGCTTCTGCTTGGCCGGCAGGCGCGCCGGCGCGTAATCGACGGCCTCGTACAGGCCATATTGGCCGACCCAGCCGAGGCGCGCCATGCGTTCCAGGTTGGCGATGGCCTCGTCCGGCGCGACCGTCAGCGCCAGCAGCGCCGCATGGGGCGCGATCACGGGTTCGTCGCCCATCCCGCGCGCCAGTCCGGTGCCGGGGACGCCGAACGATTGGTAGCCGTAGTTCATCGCCGCATCGACGCTGTTGAAGCCGGACTCTGACATGCCCCACGGGATCCGGTGGCGGTCGCCATGCAGCACCTGCACCCGTACCAGCGCCTGGGCGCTTTTTTCGAGCAGGGTGCCGCGATAGGCCGGCATCACCAGCTGCGGCGCCAGGTGGTCGGACATCGCCCCGTGGCTGGAAAGCAGCAGTTGCTCGCCGTCGACCAGGCCGAGCGGGCGTTTCAAGGCAAGCCAGTGCGCCGGCGGCAGCTGGCCGCGCGCGATGCCGATGAAGCTGGCCAGGCGCGCTTCCGAGGCCAGCAGCTCGCAGTCCCCGGGCGCGAGGCTGTCCTCGCTGGCGTTGTAGCCGCTGGCGAGCAGGCCCGTCTCGGCGCGGTACAGGAAGCCGAAATCCATGTCGGCGAAGCCGCGCGCGCGCCGCGCCAGCTCGCCGATGTCCTCCAGGCGCGCCCGCGCGGCGCCGGCGCCGGCGGCCACCATCGCCGCCAGCGCGCGCGCGGCTGGTCCCTCATCGGCAGCGGCCGCGGGCGGCAGCGCGTAGGCGGCCAGCTCGCGCAGGGTCGGGATGCGCGTCAGGCTGGCTTCGAACACGTATTCCTGGGCCGACAGCATCCAGGGAGCCAGCGTCAGCAGGTCGTCGTGGATGGCGCGGCAATCGGCCTCGAAGCGCGCGCTCCACTCGCGCAGGGCAGCGCCGGCGTCGTCCGGCAGGGCGGACACCAGCTGCGCGGCCGCCTGCACGGCGCCGGCCAGGCAGTCGGCCAGGCCAGGCAGGGTGTCGGCCTTGGGGCCCGCCTCGGGCTGGAGTGCCTGCCAGGCGCGCTCGAGGGCCGCGCGCAGGGCCGGCGCCGGCTCCTGCCCGGCCGCGTGCGCGCAGTCCTGCACCACCTGCAGGGTCGCGCGCATGCCGGCCAGCGACTGCCTGCTGGCGACCGGCGCGTCGATCAATCCTTCGAGGCCGGCGGCCAGCGTCAGCAGGTGCGCGGCCAGGTTGCCGCTGTCGCTGGTCGACACCATCATCGGCTGCAGCGGCGCCAGCGTCTGCGTGTCGTACCAGTGGCAGAAGTGGCCGCGGTGGCGCTCCAGCAGCGCCATGCTGTCGAAGGCCGCGCGCACCCGTGCCAGCAGGTCGGCCTGGGGAACGAAGCCGAAGTCCCAGGCCGCCAGGTTGGCCAGCAGGCCGATGCCGATGTCGGTCGGCGAGGTGCGGTGCGTGGTCCGGACATGCGGGTGTTCCTGCATGCTGTCGGGCGGCAGCCAGTTGTCCTGCGGGCCGGCAAAGGTCTCGAAATAGCCCCAGTGGCGGCGCGCGAGGGCGCCCAGGAACAGGGCCTGGCTGTCGGCCAGCGCGGGACGCTGTTCCTGGGGGCGCTCGACCGGCAGGCTGACCCACCAGGCGATCACCGGCGACAGGAACCACAGCAGCAGCAGGGGCGCGGCCGCGAACAGCGCCAGCGGGTGCTGGAAGGTCAGCAGCACCGCCACGCAGGCCGGCAGCGCCAGGGCAAACCACATCTGCCGCACGTTCAGTTCGATTTCCGAGCGCGCCGGCGCCGGCTGCGCCGCTTCGGTTTCCAGCAGGCTCCGGCGCGACACCAGCATGCGCCAGCCGGCGCGCGCGATCGCATCCAGGCTGACCCAGGCCGCATGCGGCAGGAAAACGGCCTGCATCACGGCGCGCCGCAGGGCGATGCGCGCGCCCTGCCCCCAGTTGGCCAGGTGCTGGCGCCACAGGGCGTCGTGCGGCTTGTCCACCAGTTGCAGCAGCATGTCGATAAAGGCCGGCATAAAGAACACGGACAGGGCGGCCGCGCTCCAGAACGCGGGCGACGGCAGCAGCGCCCAGCACAGCACCAGCGTGGCGGTGAGCGTGGGCGCGACCAGGCTGCGGCGCAGGCGCTCGAGCAGCTTGCAGCGCGCCAGCGGTCCGAGCGGATTGGCCACGCGGCGGCCGTCCGCGGCATGGATGCGCGCGCGCAGCCAGCCCGCCAGCTGCCAGTCGCCGCGCACCCGGCGCCGGCGGCGCGCCGTGTCGTCGCGGTAGCGCGCCGGCGCCGGCTGCCACAGGTGGACGTCGCCCAGCAGCCCGCCTGCCAGCAGGCTGCCGGCCAGCAGCTCGTGCGACAGCACCGTGTCGTCAGGCAGGCCGGCCAGCACGCGCGCACAGGCGTCGACCTCGTAGATGCCCTGGCCGCCGGTCGCGCCCTGGCCAAACAGGTCCTGGAACACGTTTGCCGCCGGGCGCGGCAGCAGGTCGACGCCGGGTTCGCCGCCGCACAGGCGGGCATGGCGCGAGGTCCCGTCCAGCGGCAGCGAGCGCGTCACGCAGGCCTGCAGGAAGCCATGGCCGGCGACGACGCTGCGGCCGTCGGCGGCCAGCACGGGCTGGTTCAGCGGGTGCGCCAGCGCCGCCGCCATCTGGCGCGCGCTGCCGTGCGGGAGCCGGGTATCGGCCTCGAGCGCGATCACGTAGCGCACGCCGGCCAGCGTCTCGTTGTCGCCCTCGATCAAGGTAAATTGCTCGCGGCCCGCGCCGCGCAGCAAGGCGTTGAGGTCGGCCAGCGCCCCGCGCTTGCGCTCGCGGCCGATCCAGGCACGCTCGCTCGCGCTCCAGGTGCGCCGCCGGCACAGCAGCAGGAAGGATGCCCCATGACGGGCATTGAGCGCCGCGATGGCGGCGCCGGCCGCCTCCAGCAGGCCGGCGTCGGCAGGCAGCGTCTCGCCTGGGGCGTCGGCCAGGTCGAGCAGCAGGCAAAAGCGCAGCTGCGGCTCGCGGTTGGCGAGATAGTGCAGCTCGAGCCGGCGGCACAGCGCCGCCACGCCCGCGCGGCTCTCGAGCAGCGCCGTCACCGCCACCAGGCTGCGGCAGTGCGGCGGGATGCCGCTGCCGAAATCCATGCGCGGCAGCAGGCGCGGCGCGGCCAGGCGCGAGGCCATCTGCCTGGTCAAGGCCAGCGCGAGCTCGCTGGCGCCGCAGGCCGCCAGCACGCCGACCAGGAGCAGCTCGCCCGCCATGGCGCCGCCGCGCCAGGCATGCACCAGCAGCGCCACCACGAACAGCAGGGTCAAGGTGGCGGCGCTGCCGAGCCAGGCCAGCAGCGGCCGGCGCCGCGCGGCGCCCTGCAGCGCCGCCAGCCAGCCGGGGCGCTGGCCGAGGCGCGCGCGCAAGGCCGGCAGGCCGGCCCCGATCAGGTAATGGCCGACATGGCCGCTGCGGGCATCCGCCGCGCCGCCGGACGCGGCCGCGCCGGCCAGCGCCAGCGCCCCGGCCGCCACCTCCGCCTCGCCGCGGCCGGACTGGCGTGCCAGGCGGGCCACGGCCTGCCGGTAACGGTCGCGGCTGGCGGCGTCCATGCGCGGGTAGACGGCGGCGGGATCGGTGCGCAGCGCCGCCTCGACCGCGCTGGCGGCCTCGAGGAAGGCGCTCCAGTCGATCGTGCCCAGCAGGCGCAGGCTGGCGATGCTGTTGGCGAGCGACACGGCGTCGGCGGCATCGTCGAGCGCGTCGATCTCGACCTGCTGCGCGAGCGTGGCGCCGTCGTCGGCCAGGCGCGTCGCGAGCCAGTGCAGCACCGCTTCCAGCGCGCCGTCGCGCCCTTCCAGGCGATGCGCCAGCTCGGCCACGAAAGCGGCGTCCATGGCCGGCACCTCGCGCGCCATGTCGGCCATCAGCAGGACCAGGTCGCCGGGACGGGCATCGGCGGTGCTTTCCATGCGCGTCGCCCACTCGCGCGCCAGGTCGCGCTGCTGGTGAGCGTATTCGAGGCGGGCGGCCAGGCGGCGCAGGTTCTCGACCAGGGCCATGCGCAGCATGGCGGGAAAGGCCTGCAGTTCGGCCAGCGCCAGCGGCGCGCCCTCCTGGTAGGCGGCGACGAAGCGCGCCAGCATGTCGTGCCCGAGGCCGCCGTCGCCATGCGCGACCGCTTCCAGCGCCAGGCACCAGATGCGCGGCTGGCCGGCGTTCGGCGCGGGCGCGGCCAGGCAGGGCAAGGCCAGGCCCGCCTGGCGCGGCAGGTGCTGGCGCACCGAGCGGATGTGCTCGTCGATCAGGGACTGGTGGCCGAGCAGCGCCTCGGCGGCGGGCGCGCCGGCCGCGCTCGCATGGCGCGCCAGCAGGGTGCAGGCGCTGGCGATGACGGCCGCGTTATCGGCCAGGCGCGCCAGCAGGCGCGCGCGGCCCGGCTCCGGCTGCGGCGCCAGCGCGTGCCAGGCGGCCAGCCGGCGGCCGTGCAGCGCCATCTGCGCGGCGCTGAACAGTTCGGCGCGCAGGGGCAAGGCGTCCGTGGCCAGCGCGCTCTGGACGGGGAAATCCCCCGCGTGCGCTGCCTCGGGCAGGGAGTGCAATTCTTCGTTCAACAGGAGCCTCGATGATGGGCGTGCATGCGAGCCGGTGCGCGGCCGCAAAGCCGCCGGCCCAGGCGAGCATCGCTGCACACGCCTGCCACCATGCTAAGACCTCATCCGAATCGAGACGGTGCGATAGCGAACAGAGACTCCGCGAACAGACAGTCCGCCGCGCACAGCCGGCATCACAGCCGGCATCACAGCCGGAATCTCAGCCGGAATTTTCAGCCAAAATCTCAGCCGCGATTTCAGCCCGGCTTCATCCTGCGAACAGCGCCAGTCCCCCGGCCAGGTGGCGCACGTTGGGGTGTCCCAGCCCCTGCACCAGTTGAGCCGCCCTGGCGCTGCGGTTGCCGCTGCGGCAGAAGAACACCAGCGGGCGCGGCTCCGTGCCGAGGCGCGGCGCATGCTCGGCCAGCCGCGACAGCGGCAGGTTGCACGCGGCGCGCCCGTGCAGCGAGGGCGTTCCGGCCGCGTGCTCGCAGGCTTCGCGCACGTCGATCAGGAGCGCGCCCGGATGCTGCTCGAGGAAACGGGCCAGGCCGGCGCCATCGACGGCGATGCGCTCGGCCAGGGCCGGATCGACGGGCGGCAGCGCGTCCAGGGCGCCGGGCGGCACCGGCGCCGCCGCGGCCAGCAACTGGCCGCAGCGCACGATGCGCGCGCAAGCCTCATCGATAAAGGCATCGTCGGCCAGCGGGCCGAAGGACATGCGCACCGCATTCGCACAGCGCGCATCCGGCAGGCCCATCGCCTGCAGCACATAACTCGGCGCCGCCTTGGCCGCCGAACAGGCCGAGCCCGCGCTGACCCGGACCCCGGCCGCGTCGAACAGGTCGAGCAGTTCCTTGCTCGACACGCCCGGCACCGAAAAATTGAGCGTGGTCGGCAGCGCGTGCTCGGCAGGCAGGTTGAATTCGACGGCCGGGAAGGCTGCGCGCAGGGCGGCTGCCAGGCGCTCGCGGCAGGCGGCGAGCGCGGCGTGCGAGCGGAAGGTCCGGCCCTCTTCCAGCGCGCGCAGCACCGCGCCGAATGCCGCGATCCCGGCCATGTTCTCGGTGCCCGAGCGCTGCCCGGCTTCCTGGCCGCCGCCGCACATCAGGGCGGTGTAAGGCGCGCCCTCGCGCACGTAGAGCATGCCGACGCCCTTGGGCGCATACAGTTTATGCCCCGAGAAGGGCGCGTAGTCGATGCGGGTGGCGCCGAGCGCCAGCGGCAGCTTGCCGAGCGCCTGGACGCAGTCGACCATCCACAGCGCCGGGCTGCCGGTGTCGTCCAGCACGGCGGCGATCCGGTCGAGGTCGGACACGGCGCCGCTCTCGTTATTCGCCGCCATCGTGCACAGGAAGGCGGTGCGCGGCGCCAGTTCGCGCAACTGTTCCAGGCAGTGGCGTCCATTGGCGTCGACCGCGAGCGGTGTCAAGGTCAAGCCGGTGCCGAGCACCCGGTTCCAGTGCGCCAGGCTCTCCGGCACGGCCTTGTGTTCGGTCGCGCCGTAGAGCAGCAGGTCGCCGCAGGGCAGTCCGGCCGCGCGCCGCTCGCGCAGCGCGCACAGCGCCGACAGCACGGCGGTCTGGATGCCTTCGGTGGCGCCGCTGGTAAACACCAGGCGCCCGCTCGCCGCGCCGAGCACGCGGCGCGCGCAGGCCCGCGTATCGTCGAGCAGCTTGCGGGCGCGCAGGCCGGCCGCGTGGCTGCTGCTCGGGTTACCGTAGGTGTCCTTCAGTGCCGCCACGGCAGCGTCGATGGCCGCCGGCAGCACCGGCGAGGTCGCGTTCGCGTCGAGGTAAATTTCATTATCCATAATTCATCGAAAAAAGCGTAAACACGCGCCGAGATCGTGTTATTGTTAAGCAATATGTTACATAGATAGGGCGGAGAGCACGTTTCGATTTTTGCTAGAATTCGCCTAGGTTTAGCACGTACATTCTGTAAGCGACCTATAATTAAAATGAATTCACTAGACAAGTTTGATTGTGCGATTCTGGCTGCACTCCAGGCCGATGCGACGCTGTCCATTTCCGGCCTGTCCGAAAAAGTCGGCCTCTCCAGCACCCCCTGCTGGAAACGCGTCAAGCGCCTCGAGGAAGAGGGGTATATCGAAAGCCGGGTCACGATCGTCAACCGCCAGAAGGTCGGGCTGCCGGTCACGGTGTTCGTAAGCGTGCGCACCAGCGAGCACGACGAAAAATGGCTGGAGCGCTTTGCCGCCGCCGTCATCGCCCTGCCCGAAGTGCTCGAGTTTCACCGCATGAGCGGCGACGTCGACTACCTGCTGAAAGTGGCCACCACCGACATCGCAGGCTACGACCGCTTCTACAAGAAGCTGATCAAGACGGCGCAGCTGAGCGGCGTGTCCTCGGCCTTTTCGATGGAGCAGATCAAGTGCACGACCGCCCTGCCGCTGGAGCTGATTGCGCACGGCTTGCCGGCTTGAGGCGCCGCCACCGCTGAGCCACTTTATGCGATGATGGCATCCGTTCGAACATAACGGAGACAGGCTGATGCCATCGAAAATGAACATGGCGCCACTGGCGCTGGCCGCGCTGCTGTGCGCCCTGGGTACTCCTGGCGCCGCGCTGGCGCAGGAACAAGTGGTCAAAATCGGCGTGACCGGCCCCCTCTCGGGCGCCAATGCCTTTGCCGGCAAGGACAACGAAAACGGCGTGCGCCTCGCCGTCGAAGAACTCAACACCCAGAAGATCAGCATCGCCGGCAAGCCGGTGCGCTTCGTGCTGCAGTCCGAAGACGACGCCGGCGACCCGAAACAGGGCGTGACGGTGGCGCAGAAGCTGGCCGACGGCGGCGTCAAGTTCGTGCTCGGGCCCTACAACTCGGGCGTGGCGATTCCCGCTTCGCGCGTCTACAACGACGCCGGCGCCCTGATGTCGACGGTCGGCACCAACCCGAAGATCACCCAAGGCGGCTATAAAGGCGTGTTCCGCATCGTGGCCAGCGATTCGCAGGTGGGCGGCGCGATGGCGAACTACGCCGCGCGTGAACTGAAGCTCAAGAACGTCGGCATCATCGACGACCGCACCGCCTTCGGCACCGGCATCGCGACCGAGTTCAAGCGCCAGGCGCAGGCGGCCGGCATGAAGGTCGCGGGCCATGAATTCACCAACGACAAGGCGAGCGATTTCGCCGCCATCCTGACCTCGCTGCGCGCGAAGAAGGTCGACGCCATCTTCTTCGGCGGCTATGCGCCGCAGGCGGCGCCGATGGCGCGCCAGATGAAGGCGCTCGGCCTGAACGTGCCGCTGCTGGGCGGCGACACCCTGTGCAGCCCCGAGATGGCGAAACTCGGCGGCCCGGCCGTCGGCGAGAACGTGCGCTGCGCCCAGGCCGGCGCGATCATCGCCAAGCAGGCGGCCGGCCCGGCCTTCCTCGCCAAGTACAAGCAGCGCTTCAAGCGCGAGCCGGACGTGTACGCGCCCTCGTTCTATGACCAGACCATGTTCATTGCCCAGGCCATGAAGGCGGCCAACTCGCTCGCCCCGGCAGCCGTGGCCCAGCAGCTGCGCACGCTCAGCTATCCGGGCGTGGTCGGCACCTACGGCTACGACGACAAGGGCAACCTCAAGAAGACCACCGTGACCGTCTACACGTTCAAAAATGGCGCGCTGGCGCCGCTGGCCAGCTATTAACGGAATCCCGACATGACCCAGATCTTCAAGCTCGGCGCGCTTGCCGCCGCCGCCCTCATCGCCTGCGCCCCGGCCGGCGCCGCCCAGCCGGCGACGCCGGCCGCGCAAGCCGCCGCCAACCCGCAGGCGGCCAGGGCGCTCAACCAGCTCGCCGACGAGTACTACGACGCCCTCGCCCGCTTCGATCCGGTGTCCGCCAGCGAGAGCGGCGACAACCGCTTCATCGACCAGCTCGGCATGTCGATCGCGCCCGCCGAGCGCGCCAAGCAGTTCGCGCGCTATAAAGCCTTCCAGAAGCGCCTGCACGCGATCGCGCGCGCCGGCCTGGACAACCGCGACCAGACCAGCTACGACATCCTCGACTACGAGCTGGCAACCGCATTGCGCTTCGAGCCCTTCCCGGAACACCTGCTGCCGATCAACCAGATGGACAGCCTGCCGGTGACGCTGGCCAACTACGCCAGCGGCCAGGGCGCGCAGCCGCTGTCGACCGTCAAGGACTACCGCGCCTACGCCAGCCGCCTGGCACAGTTGGGCCCGTGGGTCGACCAGGCGATCGCCAACATGAGAGAGGGGATCAAGCGCGGCATCGTGCACCCGAAGTCGGTCATGACTTCCGCCCTGCCCCAGTTCAGGCAGCTGGTGGCCGGCACGCCTGAAGCGAGCATCTATTACACCCCGGTGAAAAACTTCCCGGCCGCGTTTTCGGACGCCGACAAGCGCGCGCTCACCAAACTGTATGGCGACGCGATTGGCGGCAAGCTCAATCCGGCCTTGGCCCGCCTGGCGACCTTCCTCGAAAAGGAATACCTGCCGGCGACACGTACCACCAGCGGCTGGAATGCCCTGCCGAACGGCGCCGAGTGGTACAAGGTGCGCGTCGCGAGCCAGACCACCACGGATTTGACGCCGGACGCGATCCACGAGATCGGCCTGAAGGAAGTGGCGCGCATCCAGGGAGAATACGGCCGCATCGGCCCGAAGATGGGCTACAACGGACCGGCGGCCGGCCTGCCGGCCTGGGTGGCGCAGCAGGCGCGCTTCAAGCCGTTCAAAACGGAACAGGAAGTCATCGAGGTCTACCGCAAGCTCGATGCCCAGCTGCGCACCAAGCTGCCGGCGCTGTTCAACCTGCGCCCGAAGGCGCCGCTCGACCTGCGCCTCGAACCGGAACTGAGCCGCGCCACGGCGTCGGACCACTACACGCCGCCAGCCGTGGACGGCAGCCGGCCGGGCGTGTTCTGGTCGGTCGTGAACGACCCGCGCCAGTACGGCAGCACCGGCATGGTCACCCTCTACCTGCACGAAGGCGCGCCGGGCCACCACTTCCACATCGCGCTGGTGCAGGAACTCGGCCTGCCGAACTTCCGCAAGTTCGGCGGCAACAACGCCTTCACCGAAGGCTGGGCGCTGTACGCCGAAACGCTGGGCAAGGAGATGGGCCTGTTCGACAAGCCGGAAGATTATTTCGGCCACCTGAACGACGAAATGCTGCGCGCCGCGCGCCTGGTGGCCGACACCGGCCTGCACAGCAAGGGCTGGTCGCGCGAGCAGGCGATCACCTATTTCTCGAACACGCTGGGCTACAGCGAAGCCGAATCGCGCGCCCAGATCGAGCGCTACATGGTGTGGCCGGGCCAGGCGCTGGGCTACAAGATCGGTTCGCTGAAGATCGTCGAACTGCGCCACCGCGCGGAAGCGGCGCTGGGGCAGAAATTCGACATCCGCAAGTTCCACGACATCGTGCTGGGTGAAGGGACGCTGCCGCTGTCGCTGCTGGAGGCGAAGGTCGATCGCTGGATTGCGGCGTCGAAGTAAGACGACAAAAACCGGCCGCCGCAAATAGGTAGGGTGGACGACTACACCCGGGCGCGAGAACTGCTGCAGCCCGGGATGCCGTCCACGCGTTCAGCTGTCCCCGATCATCCCGCGTCGGCGCTTCCGGGCGTTGAACGCGTGGACGGCATCGAAGGTCGCGAGGCATCACGCACGAGGGTGGAGCCGTCCACCCTACCTGTTGTGCGCATCACTTCTCCGGCGTAATCCGCCACACCACCCCGCCGCCGTCGTCGACCACCAGAAGCGCGCCGTCGAGGGCTACTTCGACCGCCGCCGGCCGTCCCCACACATCGCGGTCGCTGAGCACCATGCCGGTCATGAAGTCCTGGTACTGGCCGGTCGGCGCGCCGTTCTTCATCATCACGCGCACCAGCTTGTAGCCGGTGCGAATACCCCGGTTCCAGGAGCCGTGCAGGGCCAGGAAGATGTCGCCTTCATAGGCTTTCGGAAACGCGTATTTCGCTCCTTTCGGCGCCTGGTAGACCACCATGCCCAGCGGCGCCGAGTGCGCCTGGATCAGGGTGTCGGGCACGGTCACTTTATCCTTCAGGTCGGGACGGATGCCTTGCAGGCGCGGGTCTTCGTTGGCGCCGATGTAGTACCAGGGCCAGCCGTAGAAGGCGCCCTTCTTGACGCGGGTGACGTAGTCCGGCGGCAGGTTGTCGCCCAGCTCATCCCGCTCGTTGACGCTGCAGAACAGTTCGTTCGTCTTCGGGTGCACCAGCATGCCGACGCAGTTGCGCAGGCCGTTGGCATACGGCCTGCGGTTGCGCCCGTCCGCGTCGAAGGCCAGCACGGCGGCGCGTTCGGTCTCTTCGCCCCAGGCGGCTCCTAAACCATACTTTGCGTCCCACTGCGCCAGCGGCTGCGGCGGCGTGGCGCCGATCTTCGAGGCATAGTTGGTGGCCGAGCCGACCGACAGGAACATCGTCTTGCCGTCGTTCGAGAAGGCGATCGTGCGCGTCACGTGGCCGCCGCTGGTGTCGCTGATCTTCTCGATCACGACTTCCGGCTCGCCCTTCGCCTGCACGTCGCCCACGCTGTAGGGGAAGCGCACCACCGAATTCACGTTGGCCACGTACAGGTAGCGCGGCTGGGCGGCGTTCGGCCAGAAGGCCATGCCGTAGGGGCGCGACAGGCCGCTGGCGAACACGCTCGCGCTGTCGGCCTTGTCGCCCTTGCTCGAGCGCAGCACCGTGATCTGGCCCTTGGCCGCTTCCGACAGGAACAGGTCTCCGTTCGGCGCGCGCAGTGGCAGGCGCGGCTTGCCGAGGCCCTCGGCGTAGACCGTCACCTTGAAACCCTTGGGGACGGCGGGCATGGCGCCGTCGGGACGGGCGGCGAGCTTGGGGCCGTTGCCGGCGCTCTCGGTGCCGAAGGGCGCGACCAGCTCGGCCGGCTTGATGTGGTGCAGGTCGCCCGGCTTGTCCATGGTCCAGGCGGCGCTGTCGCCTTCGCCCTTCTTCGCCGTGGCGGTAGCCGCCGCGGCGGCGGCCTTGCCGCCTTGCGTGGCCAGGTAGTCGATCACGGCGGCGCGCTGCCCGGCGTCGGCGACGCCGATCGGCATCGCGGTGCCCGGCACGTTCTTGTTCGGGTCGCGCAGGAACAGGTCGAGCTCTTCGCGGGTCCAGGTTTTGCCGGCGGCGCCGGCCCTGGTCATGGCGTCGGTGTAGTTAAAGCCGGGGACGGCGCCGGCCTTGCGGTTGAGGAGGTTGTACAGGCCGGGGCCGGCGCGCGAGGACAGTGCGGGGTCGACCGTGTGGCAGCTGGCGCAGTTTTGTTCGAAGAAGGTCTGGCCGGCGGTGGGGGCGGCGACGGCGAGGCTGGACAGGGATACTGTCGCAGCGGCGATGGTGGCGCGGAGCGTGGTGTGCATGCGTAATGTGGGGCTGTTGCCTGATCTGTTATTGGTATGTTCAATCCGCGTGGGCACGGAGTGCCCACCCTACAGGAAACGCCGGTTATGGAATCATGAATACCGGATAGCGGCGCCATTCCGGTTCGCGGTACTTCGCGCAGTTGGCGAAGATGAAGTCGAGCACCGCTTCCTGGTTGGCCAGCAAGGAAGGGTGAGCCTTCTTCCATGCATTGAACTTCGCGGCCAGCTCCGGCTCCTCCGCCAGCAGCCGTTCGGCTTCGTCCTCGAACACGTAATCCGAATACGCTTCCTTCTTCTCCAGCACGCTGTTGAAGAAGCCCCAGCGGAAGAAGCTGTCGTGGGCCAGCGGCTCCAGGGTTTCGACGACATAGCGCGCCCGGTCCTGGTCGAGCGGAACGAGATAGTCGCCGGCGCGCAGCAGCACCGAAGCCTGGCGCTTCTCCAGCTGGACCTCGTCGTGGAACATGTGGCCCTCGTAGGCGTTCGGGCGCGAGCTGACCGAGACGACGTGGTAGCAGGCGACGTCCTGCATGCGGTCCTGCGCCACGCGCTCCATCCGCACGCCGTTCAGTTCCAGGCGCTCGATGGCTTCGCGCCAGGCTTGCGGAATCACATAGGCCTTCGGCGCGGGCACCGTCACGTCAGCCTTGAAACGGTTGTACCAGGCGATGTCACGCTCCCACGGTTTATTGCGGTCGTAGTACAGGCGGGTGTAGTCGCCCAGCACGCTCGGCTTGTACTTCGCCTCGTAGCCCTTGAAGCGGAAGGTCGAGGGGTTTGCTTCGTCCATCACCCAGTGGATCGGCCACTCGGCGCGGGTGCGGCCCGCTTGCCTGGCGGCGCGGCGCAGCGACTGGATCTGCGCGCCATGCCTGACCGTGAAATCGAGCGCCGTCTCGACCAGGGCGCGCATCGACTCGTAGCGGTCCTTGAAGGGTTTGAGCATGTGCGTCTCGGGCATGAAACCGATCGTGTGGTGCAGGGCCGCGTAGCCGGTCGAGAAGCGCGCCGTCTCCAGGAAGTCGGCGATGCCGTGGTCCGGGCTGTCCTGCACCGGATTCACGTACGGGCAGGTCGGCCAGCCGCGCTGCTCCATTCCGGCGTAGATCGCCGGCAGCATGGTGTCGGCGAGGAAGCTGCCCAGCTCTCCGCCCAGCTTGTCGGCCTGGGTGTGGATCAGGGTCATGGTGTAGCTGTAGTCGGCGCCGTTCGAGGTATGGGTGTCGACCATCACGTCCGGATCCCAGCCGGCGAACAGGCGATTGAAAACCTGGGCCGTGAGGGTGTCGCACTTGACAAAGTCGCGGTTCAGGTCGAGGTGGCGGCTGTTGCCGCGAAAGCCGAACTGCTCGGGGCCGTCCTGGTTCACGCGCGAGGTATTCGCGCGGTTCAGGCTGCCGTCGACGTTGTACAGCGGGACGAACAGGAACACGGTGTTACCAAGCGCGGCGAGGCGTTCGGGCTGGGTGCAGAAGTCGCGCACCAGCGCCATGCAGCCGTCGACGCCTTCCGGTTCGCCCGGGTGGATGCCGTTGTTGTTGAAGAAGACCGGACGCCCGGCCGCCTTGATCGCGTCAAGCTCGAAGACGCCGTCGCTGCTGACCACGCCCGCGTGGATCGGCACGCCCGCATCCGAGGTGCCGATCGCCTTGAACTGCAGCACGCCCGGGTAACGCTGCGCGAGGTTTTCGTACCAGGCGATGCACTCGGCCCAGGTGGTGGTCTGGTTCAGGTTACCCCGTTCGTAGGGCGTCTTCAATTCGTTCGACATGGTGGATTGGGCAAAAGGTTAAGACAGGCCGCTACGATACAGCAGTTGCGCCGGCCGGTGGAGAGGCGGATGCGGGCGCGAGCGGCAGCGTGATGGCGACCGTGGTGCCGCGCTGCGGCGCCGAGCGCACCGCGATCGTGCCGTGCAGCGCATACACCCGCTCGCGCATGCCGATGATGCCGATGCCTTCGCTGTTGTGGGTGGGGTCGAAGCCTGCTCCGTTGTCCTCGACCTCGATGCGCAGCAGGCCCTGGCCGGCGTCGAGCACCAGCGTGACCTCGGCGGCGGTGGCGCCCGCATGCTTCATGATGTTCGACAGCGCTTCCTGCACGATGCGGTAGGCGGAAATGGCCAGCTCGTTGCCGAGCTTCGAAAAATCGCCTTCCGAGTGGAAGGTGAAGCGGCAGCCCGATCCGCTGTCGTAGTGGCGCAGCATTTCCTCGACGGCGCCGTGCAGGCCCAGCATGTCGAGCACCTCGGGGCGCAGGCGGCGCACCAGGCGCCGGCCGTTGGCGTACAGGTCGAGCGCGAGCTTGGTGACGGCCTGCGCTTTCGCGCGGATGTCGTCGACCTCCGGCCCCGGCGGCGCTTTGGAGGCCAGCGTGGCGATGCTCTGCGCTTCCAGGCGCACGGCGATCAAGGACGCGTTCAGTTCGTCGTGGATTTCGACCGCCATGGTCTTGCGCTCGTCCTCGATGATGCTGTTTACTTTCTGGATCAGTTTTCTCTTGTCGGCGTCGGCGCGCAGCGCTTCGTTGCGCGACTCGACCAGGTCGCGGGTACGCTCCATCACCTTGTTTTCCAGGTCCTGGGTCGAGCGCTCGAGCGCCACCGACATCTCGCCGATCGAGGCCTGCAGCTCGCCGATTTCTCCGCCGGTCGTCACCGGCAGCTCGACCCGGTACTGGCCGCCGCGGATCGCGCGCAGCGCGCCAATCGCCTCCTTCAGCGGCTGGGTCAGCGAACGCGCCAGCACCCAGGCCAGCAGGCCGCTGGCGACCAGCGCCAGCGCCGCCATCGTCAGCACCACCCGAAAGCGTGCCGTCTGCTTGGCCAGCATGTTCGAAGGCGACATGGTGACCTGCACCGCGCCCACGATCTCGGTGGTCAGCGTGGGCGGGCGCGCATCGCTCGATGCCGTCACGTGCGGCGTGCCGTTATCCGAAAACAGGTTGATCCACACCACCTGCTTGCGGATCGGCGCCTCGTAGAAATGCGGCTCGGCGTCCTGGGCCAGGGTCGAGGTGACGCGCAGCGCCGTCCGACCGGCGGCATCGAGGATGTCGACCCGGTGGATGCTTTTGTCGGACTGGACCAGGCCGTTGATGGTGAGGCGCAGGTCGGTGAGGTTACCCGAGATGACGTTGTATTCGCTGGTTTCGGCCAGCGCGCGCGCCAGGATGCGCCCGCGCTCGGACAACTCTTCCGCTACCTGAGCCCGGTGCGCGTACCAGGAGTACCAGACAAAGGCGGTGAACAGGAACACCACCGGCAGCATGGTAATAAACGCCATGCGCAGGCCGATGCTCCAGCTGCGCCAGAAGCGCCACGAAAAACGCCGGGAGCCGTCCCAGGAACGCGCGTTCATGGCCGTGCGCGGGCGAAGCGGTGCGCCTCTTCGCTCACCTCGATGTCGAGCGAGCGCGCCACGCCCTCGTTGATCGCGGTGCGGAAGTAACGCGGGAACTGCGGCGGCGGCAGCCTGCCGCTGGCGGCGAAGGTGGCGGCCAGCTCGGCCACCTGGGCGTTGATGTCCTCGACCTCGGAATAGGTCGAGGCCAGCGCGCCGACCTTGACCATGTCGGCGGAAAAACCGATCACCGCCTGCTTGCGGCGGTAGGTCGAGAGCAGGATGTTGCGGATGTTCTCAGGGTTGTAGACGGCGCTGTCGGGCAGCGCCAGCAGGACTTCGGCGCGGCCGGTGCGGGCCAGCACATCGCTCATGTCGTCCTCGCGGGCCACTTGCAGGATCTCGGCCTGGCCGGCGAGGTCCGGGATCAGCTGAGGCAGCAAAAACGCGGTCTCGGGGCCGAGCAGCACGGCGGCGCGCACCGGCCGCCGGTACAGCAGCGTCGCCAGGCGCAGCTGGTCGGCAGGCGCCGGTTCCGCATACACCGCCGTCATGGCGCGCGCGCGCGCCGGCGGCAGCTGGTCGGCGACCGCATGCCACACCTGGCTCGAGGTGAAGGCGGAAATCACGACGCAGTCGCAGCGCCGCCGCGCCACCTCGCGCAGCGCGTTCGGGCCGATCGCCACGTACACCATGCGCCGGCGCTGGGCCAGTTCGGTGCGGTAGCCGGCGAAGATCGGCACCAGGCGCTTGAGCAGGTCTTCGGCGATGCGCGAAGTGAGGCCGCTGTCGTCGCCGGTGACGATCTGGAAGCGGTAGCCGGCGGCAGGCGCACCGGGCGCATTAGCCGGCGCGGCCAGGGCGCCCGGCGCACAGGCCGCCAGCGCCAGCGCCGCGGCAAGGCGGCGCAGAAGCGGGCGTGGCGAGACGCGGGCGCGGCGCATCGCGCGTTACGGCTCGATCAGGCCGTACTTCACGGCCAGCTTGGTGATGTGGGCCTGGCGCTCGACGCCCAGCTTTTCCTTGATCGACTGGCTGGTATTGCTGATGGTCTTGGTCGACAGGTTCAGCTTCTCGGCGATTTCGGCATTGGTCAGTCCCTCGGCCATGAGCCGGAAAATCTCCAGCCCGCGTTCGTCCAGCTGCGACTGCGGCGAGACGTCGCCGCGTACGGCGATGCTGGCGAGGCGCTCGGCGATCTGCGGCGGAAAATACAGTTTGCCGGCATGGGCCTGGCGCACGGCCGCCGCCAGGTCGGCCGGGTCGCAATCCTTGGTGACAAAGGCGTGCGCGCCGATGCGGTAGGTTTCCTTGATCAGGCTGTCCTGGTCGAACTGGCTGAGGAACACGACCTTGGCCTGCGGGTCGGCGCGCAGGATGTTCTGGGCCGCGTCGAGCCCGGTCAACTCGGTGCCGAAGCGGATGTCGAGCACGACGACGTCCGGTTTCGTCTCGGCGTACAGCGCCACCGCCTCGCTCGGGGTGCGCGCCTGGCCGACCACGTCCATGCCCTCGGCGCCGAGCGACATCGCGAAGCCCGTCATCACGATCGGGTGGTCGTCGGCCAGCATGACGCGGATTGTTGTTGGCTTGTTCACTCTCTCTCCATTCGCTGTCTTACATCTGCTTACCAATGTCTCGCAGCTATGTGTGCCATGAGACAGAAGATGCATCGGGTACGAGGGGATTATTCCATACAACGGGCGGTGAAGCGAGGAGCATCGACGCCCCTGTTTCTCTTGGCCGCAGCACGCTCCGGTCCACGCAGGCATACACAATTGCCAAGAAAACGCTTTACCGATTACTCGTTAATAGCATATATTTATTCCACAACCTAGAAATATGACGCACTTTCCGTAAGCAAAAGCCCTGCGCAGCCGTTCATGCGGGGCATAACAACAAGGAGATCGCCATGCATTTCGCTCACCTGGAACACGGCAACGGCAGCAAGGCAGGCAAATTCGCCATGGTCGCAGGGCTGCACGCCCTGATCGCCATCGGCGTCATCAATCTCACCAACAACAAAGCCATCTCGCTTCCCAGCCTGCCCGAGGACCTGGTCGTCTTCATGACACCGGAACCGGTGAAGCCGCCGCCGGCGCCGCCCGAGCCGCCGGCAGCACTGCCGAAACTGGCGCCGCCGAAGATCTCGGTGCCGAAGGTCGAAGTCGACGTGCCGCCGCCGCCGATAGACAACCCGCTGCAGGCCACCACGGAAGCGCCGCCGGCGCAGGAGCCGGCCCAGCCCTACCAGGCCGAGACGCCGGCCCAACCAACGACCCCATCCGCGAACAGCGGCGCGATGCGCAGCGCCGTACTGGCCGACGCCAGCGGCTGCGCCAAGCCCGAGTACCCGGTCAGCGCCGCCCGCAACGGCGACACCGGCACCGTCACCCTGGCCCTGCTGGTCGGCGCCGACGGCCGCGTGACCAGTTCGCGCGTTCAAAAATCGAGCGGCTCGCGCGACCTCGACCGGGCCGCAGTGAACGCCCTCAGCCTGTGCCAGTTCAAGCCGGCGATGAACAACGGCGTGGCCGAAGCCGGCTGGGCCCAGATCGCCTACGTCTGGTCGCTCGAATAATCTACACCATTCCCCTGTTTGCCCGCCAGGCCGAGGCCCGGCGGGTTTTTTTGTGCCTGCGCCGCGGGCAGGCCCTTGTTCACCCTGCGCGCATCGAACTCGAAGGATGCTCCGTCATGTCTGCTGATTCGCCCCTCACCACCCCGATCGGCCGGCGCGGCCTTGCGGCCAGCCTGGTCCTCGTCGCCTTGCTCGGCTACCTGGCGCTGCGCCCGGCGCGCCCGCCGCTGCCGCCGGCGGCGCCGCTCGATGCGTCACTCTCGCAGTTCTCGGCGGCGCGCGCGGCCCGGCATGTGGAGGCGCTGGCGCGTGCGCCGCGCCCGATCGCCAGCGATGCCAACCGCGAAGCGCGCGCCTACCTGGTGCGCCAGCTGCGCGCGATCGGCCTGGAGCCCGAGGTGCAGCAGGCGCTGGTGCAGAAGAACTATGTCGACTACAACGCCAACTACCAGGCGACGCTGGCCGTGGTGCACAACGTCCTGGTGCGCCTGCCCGGCACGGCGCCCGCGCAGCAGCGCCGCCCGGCCCTGCTGCTGGCCGCGCATTACGACAGCGCGCCGGCCAGCCTGGCCGCTGCCGGCGGCGCGGCGCCGGTGGCGGCGCTGCTGGAAACCCTGCGCGCCCTGCGTGCCGCAGGCGCCGGCACGCCGCCGGCCAACGACGTGCTGGTGCTGTTCGCCGACGGCGAGCGCGTCGGCAGCTTGGGGATGCAGGCCTTCGTGGAGCAGCATCCGTGGGCGCGCGAGGTGGGACTGGCCTTGCGCTTCGACGGCGCCGGCAGCGGCGGCCCGCTGGAGCTGGTGGGCGCGCAGGGCGCCAACCGGAGTGTCGTCGACGGCTGGCTGCGCGCCACGCCGGACGTTTCCGGCTCGTCCCTGATGCACGAAGTCTACCGGCTGGTGCCGCGCCCGCTGCACCCCGGCGCGCTGGCGCGGCTCGATGCGCCGGTGCTGCAGTTCGCCAATCGCGGCCGGCCCTTCGACCGCGCCCAGGCGCTCGACGTCCCGGCCCGGCTGGAGCATCCCACGCTGCAGCACATGGGCAGCGCGATGCTGCGCCTGGCCCGGCACTTCGGCGCCGCGCAGCTGGAGCCGCGCGCCGCGCACGGACAAGTCATGTTCGCGCTGCCCCTGGCGGGGACGGTGCAGTACGGCGGCGAGCTGGCCTGGGTGTTCACAAGCCTGGCCTGCCTGCTGCTGGCGGGCGTGCTGTGGAGCGCGCGGCGGCGCGCCAGGGTCGACTATCCGCAGTTGGTGGCGGCCTGCTTCATCGTGCCCTCGATCGCGGTCGCGCTCGGGGTGCTGGCCTGGCAGCTGTGGATGCAGGGCCCGGCGCTGCACCGCGCCTGGAATCCGGCGGCGCCCACCCACGACCGGTACGCCCTGCTCTACCTGGGCGCGATCGCCGCGCTCTGCACGGGCTTGTTCATCGCCGCCCAGCGCGCCCTGCAGCGGCTGACCGGCACGGCGGCGGCGATGCTGGGCGCCCTGGTCGGCCTGACGCTGGTGCTGCTGGCGGCGAGCTGGCTGGCGCCCGGCGCGAGCTACCTGATCGTGTGGCCGCTGCTGGCGGCGCTGGCCTCATACGCCGGCCTGCATGCGCGCCGGGTGGCGGCCTGGCCGCCCGCGGCCCGGCTGGCCGCGCTGCTGCTCGGCGTGCTGCCGGCCGTGCTGCTGGTGCCGCCGGCGCTGCGCGACACCTTCATGGCGCTCTCTCCGCTGCGCATGAACCTGCCGGTGGCGATGCTGGCGCTGCTGCTGGGCGTGTCGACGCTGCTGCTGGCCCGTGCGCGGCGCTATACGGCACGCGCCCTGGTGCTGGCCGGGCTCGGTGGGCTGGCGCTGGCAGGCAGCGCCGACGAGTTTACAGAGGCGCCGCTGGCGCGCGCGAACGGCCTGGTCTACTACAAGGACATGCCGAGCTGGGACGCCTACTGGCTGCATCCGGCTGGGCCGCTCGACCCGTGGGAGCGCAAGCTGTTTTCGAACCTGAAGCAGCCGCATGTCTTCGTCAACGTGTTCGGCTGGGAGAGCCCGAGGCAGTGGTATGCCTGGGCGCCGCGCGACGGGCTGGAGTTCCCCTTCGTGCGCATCCTGCGGAGTGGCAAGGCGCCGAACCGGCATGCCGACTTCACGCTGGTGTCGAAGAACCGCGCGCCGCAGATCCGCATGGAGGTCAAATATGCGCGCCCGGTCCGCGTGACCGTCAACGGGCGCGTGCTGCTCGATGTGGAAGCGAAGACCTTGAGCATCGTGCTCTACGGGATGGAAGACACGCTGCTGCACTTCCGGATCGACGTGCTGTCCGATCCGATCTTCGCCGTCAAGATCGAGGAGGTGCTGCCAGGCCTGCCCGAGCGCTTGCTGCCACCCCGGCCGGCGGGCACGCCGCCCCTGATTCCGCTGAGCGCGAAATCGGTGAGTTCGGACACCCTGTGGTTTTATTAGCGCTTGCTCTACAATGTGTCGCGCACTCGAGCGTGCTTACCCCCGGGTGTACCTACCGATTAACCACTCGCAGCAGGATTCCATGCACAAGATCGTCTCCTCCGTCGTCCTCACCGCCCTCGCCAGCAGCCTGGCATTCGCTTATCCCGCCCACGCCGCCGGCAAGGCCGCCGCCATCGTCAAGGAAGCGCCGCTGCGCGGCCATCTCGCCTTCCTGGCCTCGGACGCGCTGGAGGGCCGCGGCACCGGCCAGCGCGGCGGCGAGTTGACCGTCACCTATCTCGAAACGCAGGCGCTCGCCGCCGGCCTGAAGCCGGCCAACGGCACCAGCTTCCGCCAGGAGGTCAAGATCGCCGGCGTGCGCGCGCTGCCGCAGCAGAGCAATGTGGCGCTGACCGCCGGCGGCCAGGCGCTGCCGCTGCAGTTCGGGCCGGACTGGGTGTGGGGTCCGGGCGATGCCAAGCCGGACCACCAGATGGATGCGGAACTGGTGTTCGTTGGCTACGGCATCAGCGCCCCGGAAGAAGGCTGGGACGACTACAAGGGCCTGGATGCCAAGGGCAAGGTGCTGGTCATGCTGGTCAACGACCCGGCCCCGACCGCGGCCGAGCCGAAGCGCTTCAACGGCGCCGGCCTGACCTACTACGGCCGCTGGACCTATAAATTCGAGGAAGCGGCGCGCCAGGGCGCGGCCGGCGTCCTGCTGATCCACACCGACGCCTCGGCCTCCTACGGCTGGAGCGTGGTGCAGAACAGCTGGGCCGCCGCCGAGCGCTTCCAGCTGGCCGACAAGGACCTGGGCACCGGCCTGCAGGGCTGGATGACCGACGCCAGCGCCCGCAAGCTGTTCGCGGCCGCCGGCCAGGACCTGGACAAACTGCGGCTTGCTGCCGAAGACAAGGCTTTTAAACCGGTCACCCTGAACGCGCGCGTAAAAGGAGAAGCGCGCGCCGCGGTCCGTCACCTGAACGAATACAACGTGGCCGGCGTCGTGCCGGGCACCGACCCCAAGCTGAAGGACGAAGTCGTCATCTACAGCGCCCACTGGGATCACATGGGCAAGCAGGGTACCGAAGGCGACACCATCTTCAACGGCGCCGTCGACAATGCCTCGGGCACCGCAGCCCTGCTGGCGATGGCCCAGGAAGCGGCGCGCAACCCGGCCAAGCGTTCGCAGATGTTCCTGTGGGTGGCAGCCGAAGAGCAAGGCCTGCTGGGCAGCGCAGCCTACGCCGCCAACCCGCTGTGGCCGGCCGCGAAGACCGCCGCCAACCTGAACCTGGACAGCCTGAACTGGATCGGCCAGGCCAAGGACATCGGCGTCTCGGGCAGCGAGCGCACCGACCTGGGCGCGATGGCAGCCGCCACCGCGAAATCGATGGGCCTCACCGTGGCACCGGCAAAACCGGACCTGGCCGGCGGCTACTTCCGCAGCGACCACTTCAGCTTCGCGAAAGCCGGCGTCCCGGCCTTCTCGGTCGGCGGCGGCAGCGCCTGGGTCAAGGACGTCGAAGCGAACAGCGCCAAGGCAAAATCCTACCGCGCGCGCTACCACCAGGCCAACGACGAATACGATCCGAGCTGGGACCTGACCGGCATGGTGCAGCAGGCGCAATTCACGCTGAACCTGGGCCGCATGGTCGCGGATTCTCCGAAGATGCCGCAGTGGAAAGCAGGCGACGCCTTCGGCAAGATCCGCGCCGCTGCCAAGTAATCGGCGCTTGCAAGTAAAAACGCCCGGTCCGCAATGGCCGGGCGTTTTTTTGTAGGGTGGGCGCGGCCGGCGTAGGCACTCGTTCCCACGCGGTGCGGCGCTTGCACGTGGCATGCGCCTAACAACGCCTACGGGCGATGAAATATTATTTCACCCACACCCTATGATGAAATTTTATTTCACTGAATAATCCCGCACACAATGCGCGCCCCGCCACCGCCGAGCGGCGCCGGCTGATCCGAGTGATTATCCCCACCCGCGTGCACCATCAGCGCCTTGCCCTTCACATCGGCCAGCTTCAATCGCGGCGCCAGCACCGGATTGTTCGCCGCGCCCGAGCTTTCGACGTACAGGGCCGGCAAGTCGCCGATATGCCCGTCACCCCACGGCAAGCCATGCTTTTTCGCACCCGTGGTATCGAGGTGCCCGCCCGCCGCGCCGGCCGGCACCGGCTTGCCGTCCTTCTGGTTCGTCGCGCAGCTGCCGTTCTCGTGCACGTGGAAGCCATGCACGCCCGGCGGCAGCCCGGTCAGCGCCGGCGTGAACACCAGCCCATATTTCGTTTCGCTGACCGTGACCGTGCCGTCCGACTTGCCGACACCCTTGTCCGACACCGCATTCATCGTCGCGCGCAGCTCGGCCGCATGCACGGCCGCCCCCAGGTAGGTCGAGCACAGCAGCGCTGCGCAGATCCATTGAGCTTTCATCCGATTCCCTTTCAGTCATCCGGTTATTCAAACTTGCGCGGAACAGTGTAGACCAATCGTCCGGGTGGGGGCGTCCGCATGAGTTGGGGCTTATTGAATACCTGTGAACCAGTCGATTGCCTCGGTCGCGATCTCGGGCGGGATGATGTGGCCGCCCTTGAACTCCCGGTAGGTCAGCGGATGGCCTGCAGCGCGCAATTGGTGCACGATGGCCCGGCTGCAATGGTCGACCGGCAGCACCGTATCGGCATCGCCATGGGAGATGAAAATGGCCGGTGCGCCCTGCGGTTCGATCGGCCCGATGAACCCGGGCGACAAGGCCAGCACGTGGCTGAACAGTTCGCCGTTGGCCAGGCCCAGCGTCAGCGCATACGAGGCCCCGTCCGAAAAGCCGCCGATGCCGACGTGCCTGGTGTCGATCGCGTAGTGCGCGAACACGTGCGCGAGCGCGCGGTCGACCATCCTCAAATCCGCCCCGAACGTACGCTGGGCGATGATGTCCCAGGTGGACTCATGCGAGGCCGGCGCCGCGAGGATCAGCCCGGCGTGATCGGCCAGGTGCAGGAAGATGCGCAAGCCGTCATGGGCATGGCCGCCGGCGCCGTGCAGCAGCAACACCAGCGGCATGGGTTGCTCCGGACGGTAATGTTCGGGCACGTAGAGATAACTGTCGCGCCGGCTGCCGATGTCGAGTTTCAGCAGCCCGGTCGCGGCCTGACCCGATGGCACCGCGCCGGGCGCCGGCAGTTCTACGTCGAGATGACCACGGTCGTTCATGCTGGTTCCTCCCTGTTCGACAAGCCAGTGTAGAACCGGAAGAAAGCGCACGGCGCAGGATTCGCGCGCCGCCTGGCAAAGGGACGGTAGGGTGGACGGCTACACCCGTCCGCGTGCATTCCCGCTGCGCAAACGCCGCCCACGCGTTCAAGCAGCCGCTGCGCTACCCCGAAGCGTGTCCGTGTCAGTCCGCAATGGTCTGCGCGAGCACATCCTGCGTCGTCAGGATCGCCGCGTACTCCCCATCCAGATTCGCCAGTGCCATCGCATGCACCTCATCGGCCCCGCGCGCGGCGCCGGCATAGTCCGTCATCGCAAACGCAAACGTTGCATCCGACACCACGACCGTTCTAAAATCCAGGTTGCCGGCAGTGCGCGCACTCGCCTCCACCGAGTAGTTGGTCGCCACGCCGACGAAGACCAGCTCCTCGATCCCGCGCACGCGCAGCCAGCGCTCCAGCCCGGAATGAATAAAAGCATCGGTCACGTTCTTCTCGACCACGTGTTCCTGCGGCAGCGGCAGCAAGGCTTCCTGGAACTCGGCACCCGCCTGGCCGGGCGCAAACGGCGAACTGCTCGAGCGCGAGATGTGGCGCACGTGAACGACCGGCCCGCCATGTGCGCGCCAGGTTTCCAGCAACTTGGCGATGTTTTCCTCGGCATCAGGATTGTTGCGCTGGCCCGCCTTGGGGCTTGCCATGCCTTTCTGCATGTCGATGAGGATGAGGCAGGCGGACGTGGTCATGGCGTACTCCGGTCAGCGGGCGGCATCTCTTCGCCCAGTTTCAGTTCCCAATAGCCGACATCGACCCAGCGGTCGAACTTGCGCCCGACTTCGCTGAAGTGGGCGACCTTCCTAAAACCCAGCTTCTCGTGCAGGCGTACGCTCGCTTGGTTCGGCTGGGCGATGCCGGCAATGGCCATGTGCAAGCGACGCGCGCGCAAGTCGGCGAGCAGTGCCTGGTAGAGCAGCGTGCCCACGCCCTGCCCGGCGTAGTCCGGGTCGAGGTAGACCGAGGTTTCCACCGAGCTCCGGTAAGCGGGCCGCACGCGCCATTTGGTGGCGTAGGCGTAGCCGATCAACTTGTCGCCGTCGAGCATGGACAACCACGGCAGCGCCGCCGCCTGCACGTTTGTGATGCGCTGGGCCATCTCTGCCACGGTGACCGGTTCTTCCTCGAAGCTGATGGTTGTCGCGCTGACGTAGCGGTTGTAGATGGTGCAGATAGCGACGGCATCGTCGGCGGTGGCGGGGCGGATTGTTCTTGGTAGGGACATGGATCGGCAGTGCGATTGGTAAGTCGGCGGTCCGGCGTTTGATAGTAGCGCGACCGTTGCAATAAAGCTACTTTCGATCCTTGCCAAAACGGTCCGCTCGGGCCGGATGCCCATCGCTTGATAGCTTGAACTGGTCTGAGCAGGAAACCGGCAGTGGGCACCCTTGCGCTGACCCAATATTACTAGCTTCGCCACTGGCTAGATTGGTTCGATCAGCCGCCGCCGGCTTCCCGATCCGAACAGCCCATGCCTCGTACCTACGTCCCCGGCAATCCCAATCCCTATTTTCCTAAACACAAGTACCACGGCATCGGCGTCGGCTACAACCTGCAGCCAATGAGCGAATGTCGCTTGCATTACTTCGTCGGGCCGGCCGCGACAGTGGAGAGAGCTATCGGCAGTTACCAGTTGACGCCCGAACATCTGTGGCGGACTTTTCAGCAGGAGGCCGAGGACATCATCAAGGTGAACGGCGCCTTCATAGAGGACGACACCGAGCGCAACAGGCGCATCAACGCCGCTTACGCAAAGCTGTGGCTGGCGGGCAACCGCTTCCAGTGGGCTGGACTCGCGGCGTTCGCGTCCAAGCAGGTCGGCTGCGGCCTGCTTCATGCGCGGCAGCTGTCGGAGAAGCACAGGGACGAGCTCAGGGCTGTCGTACACTGGGCGGGCAGCAGCACCGAGGCGGCCGGCATGAGCGCGATGCCGACGACGATTCGGACCGGCGCCGACTACATGCATGAGCGCCTGGGCTTCGCGAACATGCACCTCTTTCTCGACATTTATCCGCTACACCGCTTCTATAGGGAGCGCGGTCCGCAGGACTTCGAAACCTACCTCACCAACAGGCAAGCCATTGGCAAGACGGTCGAGTGGAAGGCCGAGAAATACCTGAAGTTCGGGTTTCCCTTCGGGCAAATCAGAAGCGGCTTTGCGGAAATCGGGGCGGGGAGTCCCGCCGGCAGCGTCAGGTTCTGGCTCGCCATGAGCAGGCGAACGTCCTGCAAGCAATCCTCTACAACGACCCGCGGATGCAAGAGGCTCTCGCCAGGAACCAGTTCGCTTGGGCGATCGGACTCCCGTCCGGGGTGTACACGCAGATCCAGCTCACCCTGTCGGCGCAGTGCAAACCGAAAGACGGCTGGACCTCCTGGTTCCCGCGCCTCAAAAGCGCGAAGTTGTGGGTGGTCGAGGAACGGATGAAGTTCGTGCTCCAGGCCGCCGACCGGTTCGACGCGTTGTTGAGAAGCCAGCAGTGGCCTCGTGTCGAGGAATCCTTGCTCGAGATTGCCGCTGGCGGAGGTGTCGCATGAAACGCCACCCGCTCGTGCTTGCATGTGCGCTTGCTGCGGCGGTGCTCGCGTTTGGCATGTGGCAGCACGCGTCGGCCCCGCCTCCAGCGCCGACCATCTTGTCGTTCAGGCTCGGCCAAAGCTTCGAAGAAGTGGTCAAAGCGTCCACCTACCCGGTCATGCAACGGTCGGCTGTCCCCGAACCCGACACAGGCATGGCGGGGGTGACGGCCGTCACGGAACCGGCCGTCATCCTGTGCTTCAACGATCCACAGCACGGCTTCGTGTTGCCGCCGACGAAGTTCGCGCTGGTTGGCTACATGGACAACGTGGTTGCCGATGTGTCGACTTCCCCGATGCTGGACAAGCTCCCCTTCGACCAGGCAGTGGCGATCTTGGAAAACCTGCAGAACCAGTTCAAGGCGGGCGGCTGGGAGCCGTGGACCGTCGACGGCAGCAAGTGGTTCGACCTGACGCCCGAGGGAAAGAAGCGGCTGTACCAGCGAATGTTCGAGCCGGGTTACAGCCAGTCGGCAGAGTTGCGCGTCCCGAAGAAGTACGGCATGGTCTTCCGGCTCAAGTGCATGGACGGCTGCGAACCCGGCGAGCAACCCCCAACTCTGTTCCTGATCGACGTCGGCCTCAGCGGCGACATCGTTGGGCGGGAACCGGGAGACCTCAAGGTCTGGGACAAGGCATTCCCCGCTTCCGTTGCGTCCGCAGCGCCGGCGCGGTTTAAGTGTCCAACCGACCGCGCCCGCTAGGCGGGCGCGGCCAGGCAGAACCAATGGCGCAAAAAAAACGGCACCCCTCAGGGTGCCGTTCTCATTTGCAGCTACTAGCGAAGACGATTACTCGCCATCCCCATGATGCTCAGCCGGAGCCGCAGCATTCTGCTGGTCTTCCATCGCCTGCAGTTCGGCAGCCATGTTGGCCTTCTCCTGCTGCAGCAGTGCCTGGCGCTCTTCCGCCTCCCACACTTCCTTCTCCTTGCGGGCGCGGTGGAATGCCAGACCGGTACCGCCAGGAATCAGGCGGCCGACGATGACGTTTTCCTTCAGGCCGCGCAGGCCGTCGCGCTTGCCCATGATCGCCGCTTCGGTCAGCACGCGGGTGGTTTCCTGGAACGAGGCGGCCGAGATGAAGGAGTCGGTCGACAGCGATGCCTTGGTAATACCCAGCAGCACGTTTTCGTAGGTTGCCGGCAGTTTGCCTGCCGCTTCCATACGGTCGTTCTCTTCCAGCAGCTCCGAACGCTCGACCTGCTCGCCGACGATGTAGTCGGTGTCGCCGGCTTCCACGATCTGCACGCGGCGCAGCATCTGACGAACAATCACTTCGATGTGCTTGTCGTTGATCTTCACGCCCTGCAGACGGTAGACGTCCTGCACTTCGTCGACGATGTAGCGGGCCAGCGCTTCGATACCCAGCAGGCGCAGGATGTCTTGCGGGTCGGCCGGACCGTCGACGATCATCTCGCCCTTGTTCACGACTTGACCGTCGTGGACCAGCACTTGCTTGTCCTTGGTGATCAGGAACTCGTGCTTGTTGCCGTCCATGTCCGTGATTTCCAGACGCTGCTTGCCCTTGGTTTCCTTACCGAAGGCGACGGTACCGGTGACTTCGGCCAGCATGCCCGCGTCTTTCGGCGAACGTGCTTCGAACAGCTCGGCAACGCGTGGCAGACCACCGGTAATGTCACGGGTCTTCTGCGATTCGGTCGGGATACGTGCCAGCACTTCACCCACCGAAACTTGCTGACCGTCCTTGACCATGATCAGCGAGCCGACCTGGAAACCGATCGTCACGGCGTGTTCGGTGCCGGCGATCTTGACTTCCTGGTTCTGCTCGTTGAGCAGCTTGACCTGCGGACGCAGCACTTTACCGGAACCGCGGCGCTTCGGATCGATCGCGACCAGGGTCGACAGACCGGTCACTTCGTCGACCTGACGTGCAACGGTGACGCCCTCTTCCACGTTCTCGAAGCGGATCGTACCGGCGTACTCGGTAATGATCGGACGGGTCAGCGGATCCCAGGTTGCCAGGGCCGTACCGGCCTTGACTTGCTGGCCATCCTTGACGATCAGGGTCGCACCGTACGGCACCTTGTGGCGCTCGCGCTCGCGGCCATGGTCGTCCGTGATCAGGACTTCGCCCGAACGCGAGATGACGATCTGCGAACCCTTGCCGTTGGTGACGTAACGCATCGTCGCCGTGAAGCGGATCGTGCCGTTCGACTTGGCTTCGACCGACGAGGCCACTGCCGCACGCGATGCCGCACCACCGATGTGGAAGGTACGCATGGTCAGCTGGGTACCCGGCTCACCGATCGACTGGGCTGCCACGACGCCGACTGCTTCGCCGCTGTTGACCAGCATGCCGCGGCCGAGGTCACGGCCGTAGCACTTGGCGCACAGGCCGTAGCGCGTGTCGCAGTTCAGCGGGGTGCGGACCTTGACTTCGTCGATGCCGACGCGCTCGATCTCTTCGACCATGTCTTCGTCCAGCAGCGTGCCGGCTTCGAACAGGGTTTCCTGGGTTTCAGGGTTGACGACATCGGTGCCGGTCACGCGGCCGAGGATACGGTCGCGCAGGGCTTCGATGACTTCACCACCTTCGACCATCGCCTTCATGTGGGTGCCGTTGGTCGTGCCGCAATCGTCCTCGATCACCACCAGATCCTGGGTCACGTCGACCAGGCGGCGGGTCAGGTAACCCGAGTTTGCCGTCTTCAGCGCGGTGTCGGCCAGACCCTTACGGGCGCCGTGCGTCGAGATGAAGTACTGCAACACGTTCAGGCCTTCGCGGAAGTTCGCGGTAATCGGCGTTTCGATAATCGAACCGTCCGGCTTGGCCATCAGGCCTCGCATACCCGCCAACTGGCGAATCTGGGCTGCCGAACCACGGGCGCCCGAGTCGGCCATCATGTAAATCGCGTTGAACGATTCCTGGGTGCCTTCGGTGCCGTCACGCTTGGTGACCGGTTCCACTTTCAGCTGGTCCATCATCGCCTTGCCGACTTCATCGGAGGTCTTGCCCCAGATGTCGACGACCTTGTTGTAACGCTCGCCGGCGGTGACCAGACCCGAAGCGTACTGCTGCTCGATCTGCTTCACTTCCGCTTCGGCGGTCGCGATCATGCCCTTCTTGACGTCCGGGATCAGCATGTCGTCGACGGCGATCGAGATACCGGCGCGCGTTGCCAGGCGGAAGCCCGACTGCATCAGCTTGTCGGCAAACACGACGGTCGCACGCAGGCCGCACTTGCGGAACGACGTGTTGATCAGCTTCGAGATTTCCTTCTTCTTCAGGGCGCGGTTCAGCACCGAGAATGGCAGGCCCTTCGGCAGGATCTCGGAGAGAATTGCACGGCCGACGGTGGTCTCGTAACGGGTGACGGTACGCTCGAACTCATCGGTACCGGCAACGCGCGGGTACTCGACGATACGCACGGTGATGCGGGTCGCCAGTTCGACTTCCTTGTTGTCGTACGCGCGCAGCACTTCCGACACGTCCGGGAACAGCATGCCCTCGCCCTTGGCGTTGATCGCCTCGCGGGTCGCGTAGTACAGACCGAGCACGATATCCTGCGACGGCACGATCGACGGCTCGCCGTTCGACGGGAACAGGATGTTGTTCGACGCCAGCATCAGGGTACGCGCTTCCATCTGCGCTTCGATCGACAGCGGCACGTGGACTGCCATCTGGTCACCGTCGAAGTCGGCGTTGAACGCCGCGCAGACCAGCGGGTGCAGCTGGATCGCTTTACCTTCGATCAGGACTGGCTCGAACGCCTGGATACCGAGACGGTGCAGGGTTGGTGCACGGTTCAGCATGACCGGGTGTTCTTTGATGACATCTTCGAGGATGTCCCAGACCACCGGTTCCTGGATTTCGACCAGTTTCTTGGCCGCCTTGATGGTCGTTGCCAGACCCATCAGTTCGAGCTTGTTGAAGATGAACGGCTTGAACAGTTCCAGGGCCATCAGCTTCGGCAGGCCGCACTGGTGCAGTTTCAGCTGCGGACCGACCACGATGACCGAACGGCCCGAGTAGTCGACGCGCTTGCCCAGCAGGTTCTGACGGAAACGGCCGCCCTTACCCTTGATCATCTCGGCCAGCGACTTCAGCGGACGCTTGTTGGCGCCGGTCATCGCTTTGCCGCGACGGCCGTTGTCCAGCAGCGAGTCGACTGCTTCCTGCAGCATGCGCTTTTCGTTACGCGTAATGATCTCTGGAGCGCGCAGTTCCATCAGGCGCTTCAGGCGGTTATTACGGTTGATGACGCGGCGATACAGGTCGTTCAGGTCGGAGGTCGCGAAACGGCCGCCGTCCAGCGGGACGAGCGGACGCAGCTCCGGCGGCAGGACCGGGAGCACTTCCATGATCATCCAGTCAGGCTTGATGCCCGAACGCTGGAATGCCTCGAGCACTTTCAGGCGCTTGGCGTATTTCTTGATCTTGGCTTCGGACTTCGATTCCTTCAGTTCCACGCGCAGGGCTTCGGCATCGCGGTGGATGTCGATCGAGCGCAGCAGTTCACGGATACCTTCGGCGCCCATGTAGGCGGTGAAGTCGTCGCCGTACTCTTCGTACTTGGCGGCGTAGTCGTCTTCCGACATGATCTGGCACTTCTTGAGCGGGGTCATGCCAGGATCGGTCACGACATATGCTTCGAAGTACAGGACGCGTTCGATATCGCGCAGCGTCATGTCCAGGACCATGCCCAGGCGCGACGGCAGCGACTTCAGGAACCAGATGTGCGCGGTTGGCGAAGCCAGTTCGATGTGGCCCATGCGCTCACGGCGCACCTTGGCCAGCGTGACTTCGACGCCGCACTTTTCGCAGATCACGCCGCGGTGCTTCAGGCGCTTGTATTTACCGCACAGGCACTCGTAATCCTTGATCGGGCCAAAGATCTTGGCGCAGAACAGGCCGTCACGCTCCGGCTTGAAGGTACGGTAGTTGATGGTCTCGGGTTTCTTGACTTCACCGAACGACCACGAACGAATTTTTTCAGGCGACGCCAGGCCAATCTTGATGGCGTCGAAACTTTCATTTTGCTGTACTTGCTTGAATAGATCGAGCAGTGCTTTCATGTATCACTCCAGAGGTGACTAAATTTCTATTTCGGAAGGCATTGTTCACACACTGCATTCCAAACCAAGCGGCATTTCGAAAGGGGAACGGAAGTACTTTGGGGCTCCCGTCCGAAAAGCAAGGCCGATGTGCTCAGCCTTGCCTCCCCTCCTCTGCTTCTTAGTTACGCTCGAGGTCGATATCGATACCCAGCGAGCGGATTTCCTTGACCAGCACGTTGAACGATTCAGGCATGCCGGCGTCGATCACGTGGTCGCCCTTGACCAGGTTCTCGTACACCTTGGTACGGCCATTCACGTCGTCCGACTTCACCGTCAGCATTTCCTGCAGCACGTACGATGCGCCGTAGGCTTCCAGTGCCCACACCTCCATCTCACCGAAGCGCTGGCCACCGAACTGGGCTTTACCGCCCAGCGGCTGCTGCGTCACCAGCGAGTACGGACCGGTCGAACGCGCGTGCATCTTGTCGTCGACCAGGTGGTGCAGTTTCAGCATGTGCATGTAGCCCACGGTGACCTTGCGCTCGAAAGCTTCGCCGGTGCGGCCGTCGTACATGGTGACCTGGTTCTTCGACGGGGTCATGCCCAGGTGGGTCGCGATCTCGTCCGGGAAGGCCAGGTCCAGCATGCGGTGAATCTCCGACTCGTGCGCGCCGTCGAACACCGGCGTTGCGAACGGCACACCCTTCTTCAGGTTGCCTGCCAGGTTCATGATCTCGTCATCGCTGAAGCTGTCGATGTCTTCCTTCTTGCCCGTCTCGTTGTAGATCTGGCCCAGGAAACCACGGACTTCTTCGACGGCTGCCTGCTTCTGCAGCATTTCGCCGATACGCAGGCCCAGGCCCTTCGCCGCCCAACCGAGGTGGGTTTCGAGGATCTGACCGACGTTCATACGCGACGGAACGCCCAGCGGGTTCAGCACGACGTCCGCAGGGGTGCCATCGGCCATGAACGGCATGTCTTCGACCGGCACGATACGCGAGACCACACCCTTGTTACCGTGACGACCCGCCATCTTGTCGCCCGACTGCAGGCGGCGCTTGACGGCCAGGTAGACCTTGACCATCTTCTGCACGCCAGGCTGCAGCTCGTCGCCTTGCGTCAGCTTCTTGCGCTTCTCTTCGAAGGCCAGGTCGTACTGGTGACGCTTCTCGTTGATCGATTCCTTGATCGCTTCGAGCGCGTTCGCCGATTCGTCGTCCGCCGGGCGGATGTCGAACCAGTGGAACTTGTCCAGGTCAGCCAGGTATTCCGACGTGATGACAGCACCTTTCGCCAGCTTCTTCGGACCGCCGTTGACGACCTTGCCGACCAGCATACGCTCCAGACGCTGGAAGGCGTCGCCTTCCACGATACGCATCTGGTCGTTCAGGTCCAGGCGGAAACGCTTCAGTTCGTCGTCGATGATCTGCTGTGCGCGCTTGTCGCGGGTGATGCCTTCGCGAGTAAACACTTGCACGTCGATCACGGTGCCGACCATGCCCGAAGGCACGCGCAGCGAGGTGTCTTTCACGTCCGACGCTTTTTCGCCGAAGATCGCGCGCAGCAGCTTTTCTTCCGGCGTCAGCTGGGTTTCGCCCTTCGGCGTGACCTTACCGACCAGCACGTCGCCGGCGGTGACTTCCGCGCCGATATAGACGATGCCCGATTCATCCAGGCGCGCCAGCTGGTTTTCAGCCAGGTTCGAGATGTCGCGGGTGATTTCTTCCGCGCCCAGCTTGGTGTCGCGTGCGACCACCGACAGCTCTTCGATGTGGATCGAGGTGTAACGGTCGTCCTTGACGACGTTTTCCGAGATCAGGATCGAGTCCTCGAAGTTCAGGCCGTTCCACGGCATGAAGGCGACGAGCATGTTCTGGCCCAGTGCCAATTCGCCCAGGTCGGTCGATGCGCCGTCGGCAATCACGTCGCCACGGGCAACGCGGTCGCCAACCTGCACGATCGGACGCTGGTTGATGTTGGTGTTCTGGTTCGAACGGGTGTACTTGATCAGGTTGTAGATGTCGACACCGACTTCGCCGGCTTGCGCCTCGTCGTCGTTGACACGAATAACCACACGGCCGGCGTCGATGTAATCGACGACGCCGCCACGCACGGCCTGCACGGTGGTGCCCGAGTCGACCGCGACGGTGCGCTCGATACCGGTACCGACCAGCGCCTTTTCAGGACGCAGGCAAGGAACGGCCTGGCGCTGCATGTTGGCGCCCATCAGTGCACGGTTCGCGTCATCGTGCTCGAGGAACGGAATCAGGGACGCTGCGACCGAGACGATCTGGCCAGGCGCCACGTCCATGTACTGGATGCGTTCCGGCGACACGAGGATGGTTTCGCCGGCTTCACGTGCCGAGACCAGTTCGTCGACCAGCTGGCCTTCTTCGTTGATCGCTGCGTTCGCCTGGGCGATGATGTAGCGGCCTTCTTCGATGGCGGACAGGTAGTCGATCTTGTCGGTGACCTTGGAGCCTTCGACCTTGCGGTACGGGGTTTCCAGGAAGCCGTATTCGTTCAGGCGGGCGTACAGAGCCAGCGAGTTGATCAGGCCGATGTTCGGGCCTTCAGGCGTTTCGATCGGGCACACGCGGCCGTAGTGGGTCGGGTGCACGTCGCGCACCTCGAAGCCGGCGCGTTCGCGGGTCAGGCCGCCAGGGCCGAGGGCGGAAACACGGCGCTTGTGCGTGATTTCCGACAGCGGGTTGGTCTGGTCCATGAACTGCGACAGCTGCGACGAACCGAAGAATTCGCGGATCGCGGCCGAGATCGGCTTGCTGTTGATCAGGTCGTGCGGCATCAGGTTGTCCGCTTCGGCCTGGCCGAGGCGTTCCTTGACGGCACGCTCGACACGCACCAGGCCTGCGCGGAACTGGTTTTCGGCCAGTTCGCCCACGCAACGCACGCGGCGGTTACCCAGGTGATCGATGTCGTCGACTTCGCCGCGGCCATTGCGCAGCTCGACCAGGATCTTGATCACGGCCAGGATGTCGTCGTTCGACAGGGTCATCGCGCCGACCAGCTCGTCGCGGCCGATGCGGCGGTTGAACTTCATGCGGCCGACGGCCGACAGGTCGTAGCGCTCAGGGCTGTAGAACAGGCCGTTGAACAGGGCTTCGACCGACTCTTCGGTCGGCGGTTCGCCAGGACGCATCATGCGGTAGATCGCCACGCGCGCGGCCATCTGGTCGGCGGTGTCGTCGGTGCGCAGGGTCTGCGAGATGTAGCCGCCCTGGTCCAGGTCGTTCGTGTACAGGGTCTGGATGGCGTCGACGTCGGCATCGCGCAGCTTGCCCAGCAGCTCGTCGGTCAGCTCGTCGTTGGCGTTGGCGATGATCTCGCCGGTGTCCGCGTCAACGATGTTGCGGGCCAGGATACGGCCGATCAGGTAGTCTTCCGGTACCGAGATGGCCTTGATGCCGGCCGCTTCGATGTCGCGCACATGCTTGGCATTGATGCGCTTGTCCTTGGTCACGATGGTCTTGCCGGTCTTCGGATCGACGATGTCGAAGCGCGCGACTTCGCCGCGCAGTCGCTCGGACACGAATTCGATTTCCCCGCCTTCCGAGCGCAGGGTGAAGTTGTCGAACACGAAGAAGTTCGCCAGGATCTGTTCCGGCGTCATGCCAATGGCCTTCAGCAGGATCGTCACCGGCATCTTGCGGCGGCGGTCGACGCGGAAGAACAGGATGTCTTTCGGGTCGAACTCGAAGTCCAGCCACGAGCCGCGGTAAGGGATGATACGTGCCGAGAAGAGCAGCTTGCCCGACGAGTGCGTCTTGCCGCGGTCGTGTTCGAAGAACACGCCCGGCGAGCGGTGCAGCTGCGAGACGATCACGCGTTCGGTGCCGTTGATGACGAACGAACCATTGGCGGTCATGAGCGGCAATTCGCCCATGTACACTTCCTGCTCTTTCATTTCCTTGACGACCGGCTTGGTCGGCGATTCCTTGTCCAGGATCACCAGGCGCACTTTGGCGCGCAGTGGGGAGGCAAAGGTCAGGCCACGCTGTTGGCATTCCTTGACGTCAAACGCGGGGTCGCCCAGCACGTAGGACAGGAATTCGAGGCGAGCGAAGCCGTTGTGCGACACGATCGGGAAGATCGAGCTGAAAGCCGACTGCAGGCCTTCGTTCTTGCGCGCGGAAGGACCGGCGTCCGCTTGCAGGAAGTTCTCGTAGGATTCGAGCTGGGTAGCCAGAAGGTATGGAACGTTGTGAACGTTGGCGCGCTTCGCGAACGACTTGCGAATGCGTTTCTTCTCAGTAAATGAGTAGTGCATGGACACTCCGTGAGTGACAGAAAGGATGAGAATTCAGGGATTGCCAGTGGTGGGACGACCACATACAAGGCCTCAAGTCTCTTACTGTTCCGCCAGATGAAAAGGACAAGCGTACTGCTGTGCTACGATTATTGCGGTGCTGCTGAGTCGATACTGCTTGCCGGGATGCTGCGTTTGCCGCAGGGACGACAAAAGAGCCAAAGCCGCAACCCCACCTTCCGGCGGGGTTTGCAAGCTTTGACTCCGGCTCCGGGCGCCGTGCGGCGCCCTTTGCTTTTTATTACTTCAGCTCGGCCTTGGCGCCAGCGTCTTCCAGCTTCTTCTTGGCGGCTTCAGCGTCAGCTTTCGGCATGGCTTCTTTCACGGTCTTCGGTGCGCCGTCGACCACGTCTTTGGCTTCCTTCAGGCCCAGGCCGGTGATTTCACGGACGGCCTTGATGACGCCGACCTTGTTCGCGCCGACTTCCGACAGGACCAGGTTGAACTCGGTCTGCTCTTCAGCAGCAGCAGCAGCAGCGCCGCCGCCAGCTGCCGGTGCTGCCATTGCAGCTGCCGACACGCCGAACTTCTCTTCGAATGCCTTGACCAGTTCGTTCAGGTCCATGACGGACATTTCGCTCACTGCGTTCAGGATATCGTCTTTGCTAATTGCCATTTGAAACTCCAGATTTGTGTGTGTTTGTAGTACAGATCAGTTACTTGAGAAAAAAGGCTGCGCTTACGCTGCAGCGGTTTCTTCGGCTGCAGGAGCAGCTTCCGAACCTTCGCCTTTTTTCGCTGCCAGGGCAGCCAAGCCACGTGCAAAGCCCGACACCGGAGCCAGCATCACGCCCAACAGCTGCGAGATGAGGACTTCACGCGACGGAATGCTTGCCAACGCGGTAACGCCAGCTACGTCGAGCTGCTTACCTGCGTAGTTACCGGCTTTCACGACCAGCTTGTCGTTGGTTTTGGCGAAGTCGTTGATGACTTTCGCTGCTGCAACGGCGTCGTCCGAGATCGAGTAGATCAGCGGACCGGTCATGGCGTCAGCCAGTGGGGCAAACTGCGTGCCTTCGACAGAGCGGCGTGCCAGCGTGTTCTTCAGAACACGCAGGTACACACCCTGCGAGCGCGCGGCTGCACGGAGTTTGGTCAAGTGACTAACCTGGATGCCACGGTACTCGGCCACGACGATCGTTTGCGCGGTTGCTACTTTCGCGCTCACTTCTTCGACGACGGCCTTTTTGTCATTCAGATTAAGACCCACGGTCAATCTCCTTAATTAATGCGAACAAAAGCGTTCGCATCGGTTCGAACACGGCGTCCGAAGTTAAGAAGTCAAACTAACGCGGATGAATTCACGCAGCATGGACTACAAAACTTGTTCGGGTACACCATCTGCGTTGGGTGGGGGTTTAACCTCCTGCCTACCTGATGCATTCGGCCCAACGGTCTTTGATTGCCTGCCGGAGCGGTGTTCCTGCTCCGGCAGCCCAAAGATGCGCCCCGCTGATGCTTTGCGAGGACTTGATTCTTGAAACTTGTTTAAGCGGCGATCGAAGCGTGATCGACACGGACGCCGGCGCCCATGGTCGACGAGATCGCGACCTTGCGCAGGTACACGCCCTTCGAGGTGGCCGGCTTGGCCTTGTTCAGTGCGTCGATCAGGGCAGCCAGGTTGGCCTTCAGGTCGGCGTCGTTGAACGACTTGCGGCCGATGGTCGCGTGGATGATGCCCGACTTGTCGGTACGGTACTGGACCTGACCGGCTTTGGCGTTACGGACCGCGCCAGCGACGTCAGGGGTGACGGTGCCGACCTTCGGGTTAGGCATCAGGCCGCGTGGGCCCAGGATCTGGCCCAGGGTACCGACGATACGCATGGTGTCAGGCGAGGCGATGACGACGTCGAACGGCATGTCGCCGGCTTTGACGCGCTCTGCCAGGTCTTCCATGCCGACGATGTCGGCGCCTGCGGCTTTAGCGGCTTCAGCCTTTTCGCCCGAGGCGAAGACGGCGACGCGCACTTCCTTGCCGGTGCCTGCTGGCAGGACGACCGAACCACGAACGACCTGGTCCGACTTCTTCGGATCCACGCCCAGTTGAACGGCGACGTCGATCGACTCGTTGAACTTGGCGGTTGCGAATTCCTTGACGATCGACAGTGCGTTGTCGAAGGCGTAGACCTTGTTACGGTCGACTTTCGCTTTCATTTCTTTGACGCGCTTGGACAGCTTAGCCATTACACACCCTCCACCGTGATGCCCATCGAACGTGCCGAGCCGGCGATGATACGCACAGCGGCGTCCATGTCGGCAGCGGTCAGGTCCGGCTGCTTGGTTTTTGCGATTTCTTCAGCCTGTGCACGGGTCAGCGTGCCAACCTTGTCGGTATGTGGCTTCGGCGAACCCTTGGTGATGCCAGCGGCTTTCTTGATCAGGTAGGTTGCCGGTGGGGTCTTCATCACGAAGGTGAAGGACTTGTCGGCAAAGGCGGTGATCACGACCGGAATCGGCATGCCTGGCTCGAGACCCTGGGTCTGGGCGTTGAACGCCTTGCAGAATTCCATGATGTTCAGGCCGCGCTGACCGAGTGCTGGACCGATCGGTGGGGATGGGTTTGCTTTACCAGCTGCCACTTGCAGCTTGATAAAACCAATAATCTTCTTGGCCATGATGGCTCCTTGGTTGCTTTGAGTAGTAGCGCCCCACCGCGGCGTTACTACCGGCTCGGCGGGGCTCCTCTTACCGGATTCCGCCTTGCTGCTGCGACGCTCCGATTATTGCGTTTTAAACTTTTTCTACCTGCCCGAACTCCAGTTCCACCGGAGTTGCGCGGCCGAAGATGGTGACAGTCACACGCACCTTCGATTTTTCGTAATTCACTTCCTCGACGTTGCCGTTGAAGTCGGTGAACGGGCCTTCCTTGATCCGGACCTGCTCGCCCACTTCGTACAGCACTTTCGGCCGTGGCTTCTCGACGCCTTCCTGGACCTGCTGCATGATCTTGTCGATCTCGCGCGCGGGAATCGGGGTCGGCTTGTTCGATTTGCCGCCGATGAAGCCGGTGACCTTGCTGGTGTTTTTCACCAGGTGCCAGGTCTCGTCCGTCATTTCCATCTCGACCAGCACGTAGCCGGGGAAGAAGCGGCGCTCGGTGACCGATTTGCTGCCGTTCTTGACTTCCACGACTTCTTCGGTCGGGACCAGGATCTGGCCGAACTGCTCGCTCATGCCGGCGCGCTCGATGCGCTCGGTCAGGGCGCGCATGACGCTCTTTTCCATGCCCGAGTAGACGTGAACGACGTACCAGCGCTTGTTGCTGACCGGGACGCTCACAGGAGCGGCGGCCGCCGGCGCACCAGCGTCAGACGCCGGAACTTCGTCCGGCGCATTATCTTGCACGTTATCGCTCATTTTTATTTCCACCCCAGGACCAGGTCGTACAACAGGAATTCCAACAGCTTGTCCGTGCCCCACAGGAAGATCGCCATCACGACCACAAAGCCGAACACGATCATGGTGATCGAGGTCGCTTCCTTGCGGGTCGGCCAGACCACCTTCTTGACTTCGCGAACGGATTCTTTGCCGAAGCTGAGGAACTCGCGGCCAGAGGTGGAGGTCCACAAAAGCAGGACGGCAAAAACTAAACCAGCCATCAGGGCGCCGCCGGCGACCAAGGCTGGTTTGTTCTGGCCTTTCAGGTAAAAGAACCCGATTACGCCTGCAATCGCGGCAACCACCGCCAGGATCACCTTAAACTTGTCATTCGAGGTGCTTACGGTTTGCACGGATTGATTAGACATTCTTCTTTACTTTCGGTGCTGCGCACCAGAATTCGGTGGCAGGGGCGGAGGGAATCGAACCCGCGACCTTCGGTTTTGGAGACCGACGCTCTGCCAATTGAGCTACACCCCTACGAAGACTTCAGCTGAATCGCGCATTCTACACCATACGCGCGCATGGTGGGGAATGTTTTTGAAGAGGTGGTTGGCACCACCTCTTCGGTACTACTAACTACTTATTGCTTAGGCAATGATCTTGGCAACCACGCCGGCGCCGACGGTACGGCCGCCTTCGCGGATTGCGAAGCGCAGGCCTTCTTC
>NZ_JBHSIB010000027.1:0-62817 GCF_042653325.1 Massilia sp. GCM10023247 | reverse complement strand
TGCAATGATCATAAAAGGTGTTACCTATGTCCCTAGCCAAGTGTTTAGGATGTCCCTGTGCTGAACACACTCGTGCCCACGCGGTGCGGCGGTTGCACATCGATGACGCCGTTTCGACATGCGTCCGTGCGAAGCCGCGTGGGCGGAGTCCACCCTACAATTCGTCCAGCGAAAAAATCCGCTTGTGCTCGCGGATCGCATACCGGTCCGTCATGCCCGCGATGTAATCGGCGATCTTGCGCGCCTGCTTCTGGGTGTCGCCGCCGTCGACCTGGTAATCCGGCGGCAGCAGCACCGGGTCGGCCATGAAGGCGTCGAACAGCTCGCGCACGATGCGGCTGGCCTTGACGCGCATGCGGTTGACCTTGAAGTGGCGGTACAGGTTCGCGTAGAGGAAACGTTTCAGGGCCGTGGTCTCGGTGCGCATCCGATCCGAGAAGCGGATCAGGGGCGGGGCCGTGCGCACGTCGTCGATGCTCTGCGGGGCCGCCTCCAGCAGACGCGCGGCCGAGGTCTCGACCAGGTCGGCCGTCATCGCCGTGATCATCAGGCGGATCGTCTCGTACACGGCGCGCCGTCCCGGCAGGCCCGGGTACTGCGCTTCGACCGCATGACGGTGGCGCGCGAACAGCTCGACCTCCATCATCTGCTCCATCGTGAGCAGGCCGGAACGCAGGCCGTCGTCGATGTCGTGGTTGTTGTACGCGATCTCGTCGGCGAGATTGGTCAGCTGCGCCTCCAGGCTGGGCTGGGTCTTGTCGAGGAAGCGCTGGCCGAGTTCGCCCAGCAGGCGGGCATTGTTCAGCGAGCAGTGCTTGAGGATGCCCTCGCGCGTCTCGAAACTCAGGTTCAGCCCGTCGAAGGCGCCGTAGTGCTCTTCCAGCTGGTCGACCACGCGCAGGCTTTGCAGGTTGTGCTCGAAGCCGCCGTAGTCGCCCATGCACTCGTTGAGCACGTCCTGGCCGACGTGCCCGAAAGGCGTGTGGCCGAGGTCGTGGGCGAGCGCGGTGGCTTCGACCAGGTCTTCGTTCAGGCGCAGGCTGCGCGCCAGTGTGCGGCCGATCTGCGCCACCTCGATCGAATGCGTCAGGCGGGTGCGGAACAGGTCGCCCTCGTGGTTCAGGAACACCTGGGTCTTGTACTCGAGCCGGCGGAAGGCGGTCGAGTGGATGATGCGGTCGCGGTCGCGCTGGAACTGGCTGCGCGAGCCGGGCGCGGGTTCCGCGAAGCGGCGGCCGCGCGACTTCGACGAGTGCGCGGCATACGGGGCCAGGTGGGCGTCGAAGTCGATCATGGAGCGGTCCTTATCGTTGTATGCAGGGGTCCACGCAGTGTGCCAGGGTTGCGCGCAGCAGTTCTTGCGGTACGCCGGTGATGCTGGGGCTGCCCAGGGGTTTGAGCAAAATGAACTTGATCGCCCCGCCCTCGTTCTTCTTGTCCACTTCCATCAGCTCGATCCAGCGCGCTTGGCCGAGGTCCGGCGCCGCCGTCGGCAGCCCCGCGGCGGCGACCAGGGCGCGCACGCGCCGGGCCGCGGCGGCGTCGATGAAGCCGAGCCGCTGCGACAGGTCGGCCGCCATCACCATGCCGCAGCCGACGGCTTCGCCGTGCAGCCAGGTGCCGTAGCCGAGGCCGGCCTCGATCGCGTGGCCGAAGGTGTGGCCGAAATTGAGCACGGCGCGCAGGCCGCCTTCGCGTTCGTCCTTGCGCACCACTTCGGCCTTGATCTCGCAGGAGCGCGCGATCGCATGCGACAGCGCCTGGGCGTCGCGCGCCACCAGCTTGTCGATGTTCGCCTCGATCCAGTCGAAGAAGACGGCGTCGAGGATGGCGCCGTGCTTGATCACTTCGGCCAGGCCGGCGGACAGTTCGCGGTCGGGCAGGGTCGCCAGCGTGGCGGTATCGGCCAGCACCGCGCGCGGTTGATAAAACGCGCCGATCATGTTCTTGCCGAGCGGGTGATTGATGCCGGTCTTGCCGCCGACCGAGGAGTCGACCTGTGCCAGCAGGGTGGTCGGGATCTGTACGAAGGGCACGCCGCGCATGTAGCTGGCGGCGGCAAAGCCGGTAAGGTCGCCGATCACGCCGCCGCCCAGGGCGACCAGGGTGGTCTTGCGGTCGCATTTATGCGCCAGCAGGGCGTCGAAGACCTGCATCAGCGAGCCCCAGTGCTTGTGCTCCTCGCCGTCCGGCAGGATGATCTCGACCACTTCGCGCCCGGCCGCGCGCAGCGGCGCCGCCACCGTTTCCAGGTACAGCGGCGCCACGGTGGTGTTGGTGACGATGGCGACCTTGCTGCCGCCGATGTGGCGGCCCAGCAGCGTGCCATCCTTGATGACGCCGGGTCCGATGGCGATCGGGTAGCTGCGCTCGCCCAGCTCGACGTTGAGGTTGATATGTGCTTGTTCGTTCATCGTTGCCGCCCTTGCGCGCCGGGCGCGTCCTGCTTCGAGCGCGTCCAGCTGGTCCAAAATGGTCTGAACCATCGATTGTACGTTAGGTCGGCCGGTATCGATGACGAGGTCCGCGATCTCGCGGTAGAGCGGCTCGCGCTGGGCCAGCAGTTCCTCGAGCTTTTTGCGCGGGTCGGCGGTCTGGAGCAGCGGGCGGTTCTTGTCGTGCGCGGTACGCTGGAGGATGCTGCCGATGCCGGCCCGCAGGTAGACCACGGTGCCGCGCTCGGCCAGCAAGGCCCGGCTGGCGGGGTCGAGCACGGCGCCGCCGCCGGTGGCCAGCACGATGCCGCGCTGGCTGGTCAGCTCGCGGATCATGTCGGCTTCGCGGCGGCGAAAGCTGGCCTCCCCTTCGATCTCGAAGATCCAGGGAATGGTGGCGCCGGTGCGGGCTTCGATCGCATGGTCGGAATCGACGAAGCGCTTGCCCAGCCGGCGCGCCAGTTGCCGGCCGATTGTGGTCTTGCCAGACCCCATCAGCCCGACAAGAAACACATTTTCGGATTTCACATCAGTTGGCGGTGAACTTGAACTCCGTAATCTTACCCTGTGGCGTCTTGGTCTGGAGCGTAAAATCACCGGCAGCGCACGCGACGTCCGGCGTGACCGTGAACTGATGGATGGTTCCGCCGGCGCTGCTGGTCGACGGAATCGCAGCCGGCGACACCGCGCCGACCGACAATTTATTGGCCGACACCACTGCCACTTCCGTGCCAAACGGCAGCGGATTGTTGTGCGCATCGGTCAGCCGTACCGACATCAACTGCGGCGCGCAACTGGCCCCGGCCGCGCCGGCGATCGCGATCGTGGCCCCGCCCGCATACGAGGTCGTGGCGCAGGTGCCGTTGCGGCACAGCTCCCTGATGCGCGCGTACGAACCGCTGAACACGATCTCCAGCGAGCTGCGCAGGTAGTTCAAGCCCCACTTGCCATCGCCACTGGCCGTGTAGCTCGCGTGACCGTAGGGGAAGGGCTTGTCGCCGGCAGCCGCATCGTACACGCCGTCGAGGTTGGTATCGAGGAAGGGGTCGCCCATGTCGTCCTGCGGCACCGGGAAGGGCTCGCCGCCGCTCACGCAGGTATCGACCAGCGGGCGATAGGTGGTCGGCACCTTGCCGCTGGCGTCGACATAATTGGTGCAGCTGTACTGGCCGTCGCCGTTCAGGTCGACGAAATTCTCGATGCCTTGCGCGTACGCGAGCACCGTGACACGGCGATCGGCGGGACGGAAGTTCTGGCTTACCAGTTCGACCGTGCAGCCGTCGCCGTCGGTCGTGCAGCCGCCCTGGCTCGGCGTACCGACTGCGCCGCCTTCGGTGACGAAGTTGACGGCGGTGCCGTCCGATACCGGATTGCCGTATTGGTCGGCCATGCGCACCGTGATCTTCACACGGGTGCCGTCGATGTCGCCGCCTTCCATGTTGTAGTGCTCCGCGCTCATCGACATCGAGCGCTGGATCGGCAGGCCGGTCGACACGATCAGCGTGTCGGACAGGCCGGTGATGGTCGCGCCATTGCGGCTGGCCGATGCCAGCACCCGTACCGGGGTCGGGATGGTGCCCGAGGAGACCATCGTGCTGACGTTGCCGGAAGCATCGGTCGTCGCACGGGCCGGACTGATGGCCAGGCCGCCGATATCGGTGGTGGCGCTGAAGTCGACGACGACGCCCGCCAGGCCCTTGCCCTGCTGGTCGACGACGCGATAGGTCAGCTGGGCCGATTCGGACCGGCCCTGGCCGCCCGATCCCTTCAGCACGATCGACGTGCCGTTCTGGCTCGAGCTGGTGAACTGGACGGCCCCGATGTTCGCTGCGCTGACGTCCAGCGCAATCGTCTGGCTCGAATTGCCGATCGACGCCGTGATGAGGTCGCGGCCGCGGGTGCAGCCATTGTTGGTATAGGTCACCACCTGGACGCCATCGTTCATCCCGCTCGGCACCAGACTTGCCGTGCCGTCGCCCGTGCACAGCGAACTCAGGACAAGGCCGGTCGATTCGGTCGCAGGTTTGCCACCGCTGCTGACCGGGATCTTCAACGCCAGGGTGCTGAATGCCGGCAGGCTGGCAGCCGGCGGATCCACGAACGCCAGCGTGCCGAGCGTCAGCGGCGCCGCGCCGATCGACAGGTTCACACCCCCGGTCCCGGTCTTGCCCTCGACCACCGAGGTCGCGCTGACGGCGACGGCACCGGCCACCGTATAGCTGGCCGGCTTGATCGTCACCACCGCCACGCCGTTCGCGTCCGTCAGCGCCGAGCCGGTTTCCGGCGTGAAGCTCACCAGTCCCTCGGTGGCGGTCGCGAACTGGACGATCGCACCGGCGGCCGGCTTGCCGGCCGGGTTCAGGACGGTCGCCTTGAGCGTCGCCGTCTGCCCGCCCGACAGGCTGTTGATCGCATTGCCGGAACCGTCCACCATGACCAGCGTGACCTTGGTTTCGGTCGCGACCGGGGTGACGGGCGTGGTCGGCGTGGTGCCGCCGCTGCCGCCGCCGCTGCCGACCGGCGGCGCAACCGCGCCGGGGTCGCCGCCACCGCCGCCGCAGGCGGAAAGGACCGCCGCTGCGATCAGGGTCAGGGCCGCCGTGCGTGCCTGCGCGGCGGTCGAGGTGCGTGTCGGGATGTGCTGCATGATGGTTCCAGTTCTTGTTGATTGTTCGGTATGGTGGGCGATGCAAACAGCATGAAATGCGGTCCCTGAAACGACGCAGCGACACGCCGGGGCGTGTCGCTGGGGACGGTGTGGCGCTGGGCCGAAAGCGGTGGCGGCTGCGCTCAGCGCGCGCCGGCCACGCGGTCGGCCACGATCTTGGGCGTGATGAAGACCAGGATTTCGGTCTTCGACTTCTCGCGCCCCTGGGTCTTGAACAGGTAACCGACGACCGGGATATCGCCCAGCAGCGGCACCTTGGTCTCGTTGTTGCGCTCGGATTGCTGGTAGATACCGCCCAGCACCACCGTGCCGCCGTTCTCGACCATGACCTTGGTCTTCACGTGCTGGGTGTTGATCGCAAAGCCGGCGCGCGTTTCTTCGCCCTTCGAGTCCTTGCTGACGTCGACATCGAGCACGACGTTGCCGTCCGGGGTGATCTGCGGCGTCACCTCCAGGCGCAGGTTCGCCTTCTTGAACTCGATCGAGGTCGCGCCGCTGGAGGTCGCCACCTGGTAGGGCAATTCGATACCCTGCTCGATCACGGCCACCATCTTGTCTTCGGTGACCACGCGCGGGCTGGAAATGATCTTGCCCTTGCCGTCCGCTTCGAGTGCCGACAGCTCCAGGTTCAGGAAGCGGTTGTCGGCCGACGAGAACAGGGAGAAGGCGATGCTCGACGGCGAAACGCCGCCGATCATGGCCGCCGGCAGGTTCACCATCGTGGTGTTGGTGTAGCCGTCGCCCTTGTCCGGGGTCTGGCCGGTGATCTGGCCGACGCCGGTCAGGTTGCCGCCGAGCGCAACGCGGTTGTTGCCGCCGGTGCCGTAGCCGACATCGCCGCCGCGCATGCCGCGCAGGTCGGCAAAGCCGATCTTGGCGCCGAGGTTGCGCGAGAAGCCGTCGTTCGCTTCGACCAGGCGCGCTTCGATCAGGACCTGCTTCGAGGCGACGTCGGTCTTCTGGATCAGCATGCGGATGTCTTCGATCTTCGAGGCGATATCGGTGACGAACAGCTGGTTCGTGCGCGGGTCGATGATGGCGCTGCCGCGCTTGGAGAGCACGCGGTTGCGGGTGTCGCCGGTGGCGCCGCCGTTGGCGTCGAGGCCGAACACGGTGCGGAAGGACTCGGCCTTCTGGTAGTTCAGCTGGAAGATTTCCGACTTCAATGGCTCGAGGTCGGAAATCTGCGCGCGCTGCTCGAGTTCGAGCTTTTCTTTCGTCAGCAGCTCTTCCTTCGGCGCGATCCAGATCACCGTGCCGTTCTTGCGCATGTCCAGGCCCTTCGACTGCAGGATGACGTCGAGCGCCTGGTCCCAGGGCACGTCCTTCAGCTTGAGGGTCAGGCTGCCCGCGACCGAATCGCTGGCGATGATGTTCAGGCCCGAAATATCGGCCACGGCCTGCAGGGCGGCGCGCACTTCGATGTTCTGGAAGTCGAAGCTGATCTTCTCGCCGCGGAAATCGCCGGCTCCCTGGCCGGGCTTGTTCGGGTCTTCCTTGACCGGGCGCACCGCGACCACCAGCTGGGTGTCGCTCTGGAACACGGACTGTTCCCAGCGCCCCTGCGCTTCGATGACCATGCGCGTGTGGGCGCCGTTGCGGCTGGTCGTCACGGTCGATACCGGGGTGCCGAAATCGGTCACGTCGAGGCGGCGGCGCAGCGTTTCCGGCAGGCCGGTCTGGAAGAAGTCGACCTGCACCTTGTTGCCGAACTGGCGCACGTCGACCGCGACATTACCGTTCGGCAGGTCGACCACGACCCGGCCCTCGCCGTCGCTGCCGCGGCGGAAGTCGAGGTTGCGCAACTGCTGGCGCGGGGCGGTAGCAGGGGCCGAGGCCGAGGCCGCAGGCGCGGCAGCGGCGGGCTGGGCGCCCGCGCCCTGCACCGTCACCAGCACCGACTTGCCGTCGATCGCCGTCGCGTAGGTGACCGGACGTTTGAGGTTCATCACGAGGCGGGTGCGCTCGCCGGCCTGCACCACGTTCACGCCGCGCACTTCGCCGAGGTTGATCTCCTGGCTGCTCTTGCCGGTGGCATTGCTGGTGGCGCCGAAGTCGAGCGCGATGCGCGCCGGGTTGGTAATCGCGAAACCGAGCGGCAGTTTGCCCGGTGCGTTTTTCATGGCGATGTTGACCACCACGTTGGCGCCCTGCTGGCTTGCGCTGATCGATTCGATCGCATTCTCCTGCGCCCAGGCCGACTGGATGCCGGCACCAAGCGCGAGCACCAGCGCCACGCACTTCATTGCGAATGGGGTCATTTCCCGATCTCCTTACTTTCCTGCAATTCCAGCTTCGATATCCGCTCGACCCAATCGCCGCCCGCGTCCTGTACCACTTCCCGGATCTCGACCGCGGCGGGCGTGATGCGCGCCACCTGGCCGAAGTTCTGGCCCAGGCGCTGCCCCGCCTTCACCCGGTAGACGCTGCGATCGATTTGCACCAATGCAAAACTGACACCGCCCTTCTGCATCATACCGACCATCCGCATGGTGTCGAGCGGATAGTTTTCCAGCGCTTCACGGGGACGGTTCAGGTCCGGTTGCCCGGCGCTCGGTTCTTGCGGCATGCCGCCCGGTCCGGCCAGTTTTTCCGGATTGAACGGGTCGACCACGTCCTGCTGGCGATAGGCGTAGGGCACGAATTCCTTCGGTGCCGGCAGCGGTTTCACCACCGGCCGGGTCTGGGCCTTGGTCTCTTCCATCCAGGTGCGCACTTCGCGCACGTCGCTGTCGCCGCAACCGGCCAGCAGCAGGGGCAACAGCAATGCCGGCAGCAGTGCGCCGTTCAAGTTCCTCATGGCGTGGTCTCCGTGGCGCGCTTGCCCTTTTTCGCCTTCAGGCGTGCCGCTTTCTGCGTCGCCAGTTCGTCGGCGTCGAGGTAGCGGAAGGTCTTGGCGATCGCGTCCAGGGTCAGCTTGCCGTCCTTGTCCGCCTTGAGCGCCATGTTGTTCAGGGTGACGATGCGCGGCAGGTGCGCCATGTCGGCCGCGAATGCGCCCAGGTCGTGGTAGCTGCCGCTGATCTTGATCGCGATCGGCAGCTCGGCGTAGTAGTCGCGCACGACGATCTGGTCGGGGCGGAACAGCTCGAACTGCAGGCCGCGGCCGACGCCGGCCTGGTTGATGTCCGACAGCAGCGCGGCCATCTCGGCCTTGCTCGGCAACTGCTTTTCCAGGCGCTCGACCGACTGGTCGACCTGCCGCTTTTGCGCCTGCAGCGCTTCCAGGTTGGCCGCTTGCGCCACCTTCAGCCGGTATTCGTCGCGCAGCGCGGTTTCCTCGCCCGCCAGCCGGTCCTGGGTCTCGAACTGGCCGCTCCAGTACAGGAAATGGCCGAGCCCGACGACGGCCGCCAGCACGCCGGCCGCGCACAGCAGGCGCGGCGCCAGCGGCCACAGGCCCGGCGGACGGCCTTCGAGGCCCTGGAATTGCGCCGACAGGTCGGCGCCCAGTTGTTTCAGGTCGATGTTCATGGGGTGCTTCCTCCGGCCGTGGCGGCGCTGGACGCCTTGCCTGGCGCCTCGGTCTCGTCCTCGGCGCGGGCGCGCTTGATCGCCACGGCCAGCGTGAACTCGACCACCTTGCGCACGATCTTGTCCTGGGTCAGCGTGGCCGCTTTTACTTCGGTCAATTCCGGGCGCTCGAGCCAGGGCGAATTGCCGGAGAGGTTGCGCAGCAGCTCGGCCACGCGTTCCTGCGACTGGGCGTAGCCGTTCAGGACCACGCGCTGGCCTTGCTGCTCGAAGCCTTTCAGGTAGACCCCTTCCGGCGCCTGGCGCACCAGTTCGTCGAACAGGTAGACCGGCTGGTTGCGGTCGCCCTGCAGGTCCTCGACGGCCTGCTGGCGCGATTTGAGCGCGTTGATCTCTTCCTTGAGGGTCGCGATGTCCTTGATCTTCTTGTCGAGTTCCGCGTTCTCGGTGCGCAGCACGCTGTTGCGCTCTTCCTGGATCGCGATGCGGCTGGCGTTCCAGCCGCCGACCAGCAGCACCACGGCAGCGCCGATCAGGCCGCCGAGCACCAGCATGGCGACGAAGGCCGCCTGTTTCTGCTTGCGTTTCGCTTCCCGGTGCGGGAGCAGGTTAATCCGGATCATCAGCCGAACCTCCGCATGGCAAGGCCGCAGGCGACCAGGTAGGACGGGCCCTCCAGGCGCAGCTGCGCTTCGCGCAGCCCCGGGGCCAGCAGCATGCCGTCGAACGGCGCGACCTGGGCGGTCGGGATGCGGGTGCGCCCGCCGACCAGCTCCGCCAGCCCGGGCAGCTGGGCGCTGCCGCCGGCCAGCCAGATCTGGTCGATGCGGGTGTAGGGGGTCGAGGTGAAGAAGAACTGGATCGCGCGCGTCACTTCCAGCGCGGCGTTTTCGAGGAAAGGCGCGAGCAGGTCCGCCCGGAAGTTCTCCGGCAGGTCGCCCGACTTCTTGCGCGCCTCCGCATCCTCGTAGGACATGCCGTAGGCGCGCACGATTTCCTGGGTCAGCGCATTGCCCCCAAAAGGCTGCTCGCGCTCGTAGATGGTGTCGCCGTTCTGCAGCATCGAGACGTGGGTCATGCCGGCGCCGATCTGGAACAGGGCCACGATCTTCTCGGCGCCGCCGGGCGCTGCGCGCTCCAGCGCGGCGCGCGCGGCATACGATTCGATGTCCATCACGGTGGCGGTGATGCCGGCCGCTTCCGCGATGGCAACCCGGTCCTCGACTTTTTCGCGGCGCGCGGCGGCCAGCATGACTTCCATGTCGTCCGGCGAATTGGCGGCCGGGCCGACCACGTCGAAATCGAGGCTGACCTCGTCGAGCGCGAACGGGATGTACTGGCTGGCTTCGGACTCGACCTGCACTTCGAGCTGGTCTTCGGCCATGCCGGCCGGCAGGATGATCTTCTTGGTGATGACGGCGGCAGGCGGCATGCCGAGCGCCACCAGGCGGGCGCCGGTGCCGCTCTTCTTCCAGATGCGGCGCACCGCTTCGGCGACCTGGTCGAAGTTTTCGATATTGCCGTCGACGACGGCGCCGCGCGGCAGCGCTTCGAACGCATGGCGCTCGAGCCGCAGCACGCCCTTGCCGGCATCGGCCAGCTCGACCAGGCGCAGGCCCGAGGTGCTGATGTCGAGCCCGGCAAGCGGCGGGCTCGACTTTCCGAACAAGGAACCTAGATTGATCACGAGCGTACTCCCTCAGCTGCTGTCTGCCTGGCAGACCAATGTTTCAACGCCCGCGCGGGGGAATTTTTCTTGTTGAGATATCGCTGTTAAATGCGGTACTTAGTGCGTATACATGAGGCACCGAATTAAATCGTAGCCAGAATAATGCGCCTCGACAAGATATTTCTACATTGGAACATTACAATCCGCCGGGGACGCCACATTCTGATAATCCCTTGGTAAGAACCCTTGTCAGGCAGACCACAAAGACCGGGGCGCGCGGCATCCGTGCCGCTGGAGTAAGGGGTGCCTTATAATGAGGCGGCTCAACACTGTGAACCCAGCATGAAATCTTCCCAATCAAAGAAATCCCCGGCGCCGAACAAATACAGCCCGAAGCGGCTCATCCTGCTGGCCTTTGCCGCCCTGGCGGGACTGGCCGCGGTCGGCGTGCTGGTGCTCGTGTTTGCGCTGGCCATGGCCTACCCGAACCTGCCGGCGCTCGACACCATCACCGATTACCGCCCGAAGATGCCGCTGCGCATCTTCACGGCCGATAACGTCCTCATCGGCGAGTTCGGCGAGGAGCGCCGCACCCTGGTGCGCTTCAAGGAAATCCCGGACGTGATGAAGAAGGCGGTGCTGTCGATCGAGGACGACCGCTTCTACGAACACGGCGGCGTCGATTACTGGGGCGTGCTGCGCGCCATGCTGCACAACGCCACCAGCGGCTCGCGCCAGGGCGCCTCGACCATCACCCAGCAGGTGGCGCGCAACTTCTTCCTGTCGAGCGAGCAGACCCTCAAGCGCAAGGCCTACGAGGCCCTGCTCGCCTGGAAGATCGAAAAGAACCTGACCAAGGACCAGATCCTCGAGGTCTACATGAACCAGATCTACCTGGGCCAGCGCGCCTTCGGCTTCCAGTCGGCGGCCCAGATCTATTTCGGCAAGGATCTGCGTGACATCACGGTCGCCGAAGCGGCGATGCTGGCCGGCCTGCCGAAAGCGCCGTCCGCCTACAATCCGGTGGTCAACCCGACCCGCGCCCGCACCCGCCAGCAGTACATCCTGCAGCGCATGCATTCGCTCGGCTACATCACCGACGCGCAATTTGAAACGGCGAAGAACGAAGAGCTGACCATCAAGACCGACAGCACCGCCTTCGGCGTGCATGCCGAATACGTGGCCGAGATGGCGCGCCAGCTGGTCTACGAACAGTTCAAGGAAGACACCTATACGCGCGGCCTGAACGTGTTTACCACCATTACCAAGGCCGACCAGGACGCCGCCTATCTCGCGGTGCGCCGCGGCGTGATGGATTACGAGCGGCGCCACCCCTACCGCGGCCCGGAATCGTATATCGACATCCCGAAGGACAAGACCGAGGCCGACGAGGCGATCGAGGCGGAACTGGCCGAGAAGCCCGACAGCGACGACATCGTCGCCGCCGTCGTGCTGGCCGCCTCGCCATCGAGCGTCACCGCCGTGCTCGCGTCGGGCGAGGAAATCAAGATCACCGGTTCCGGCCTGTCGTTCGCCTCGAGCTGGTTATCAAGCAAGGCCCAGCCGAACCGCCGCATCCGCCGCGGCGCCCTGATCCGCGTCATGCAGGACGGCGGCGCCGACTGGAAGATCACGCAGATGCCGCTGGTCGAGTCGGCCTTCGTGTCGGCCAGCACCGAGGACGGCGCGATCAAGGCGCTGGTCGGCGGCTTCGACTTCAACCGCAACAAGTTCAACCACGTGACGCAGGCCTGGCGCCAGCCGGGTTCCTCGTTCAAGCCCTTCATCTATTCGGCCTCGCTCGAGCGCGGCCTGTCGCCGGCCACCCTGGTCAACGACGCGCCGATTTCCTTCGACGCGGGCCAGACCGGCGGCCAGCCCTGGGAGCCGAAGAACTACGACGCCAAGTACGAAGGCCCGATGACGATGCGGCGCGGCCTGACCAAGTCGAAAAACATGGTCTCGATCCGCATCCTGAACCGCATCGGCGCGCGCTACGGCCAGGAATACGCCACCCGCTTCGGTTTCGACGCCGAAAAGAACCCGCCCTACCTGACCCTGGCGCTGGGCGCGGGCGCCACCACGCCGCTGCAGATGGCCGGCGCCTATGCCGTGTTCGCCAACGGCGGCTACCGCGTCAGCCCTTACCTGATTTCGAAGGTGACGGACAGCTCGGGCAAGGTGTTGTCGGAAGCGCGTCCTGAGCGCGCCGGCGTCGAGGCCAATCGCGTGATCGACGCCCGCAACGCCTTCATCATGGACAGCATGCTGCGCGACGTCGCGCGCTACGGCACCGCGGCCAAGGCTGCGCAGGCCCTGAAACGCACCGACATCGCGGGTAAAACCGGCACCACCAACGACTCGATCGACGCCTGGTTCGCCGGCTACCAGCCGAAAGTGGTCGGCATCGCCTGGATGGGCTACGACCAGCCGAAAAACCTGGGCAACAAGGAAACCGGCGGCGGCCTGGCCCTGCCGATCTGGATCAGCTACATGCAGACGGCGCTGAAAGGCATGCCGATCGAAGAGCGCAACGTGCCGCCAGGCTTGATCCTGTCCAACGGCGAGTACTACTACGCCGAGAACCCGCCGGGAACGGGGGTGACGTCGCTGGACGTGGGAACGACACCGCCGCCGGCGCAGCAGAAGGCGCAGGACGCGGTGAGGAACGAGCTGTTTTAAGTGGGGTTGATGAACGAATATTTCACTGGATGAGCATCCGTGAAATATTCGTAGGGTGGTCGGCTATACCCGGGTAGGTAAATAGCCCGCGGCCATGGCGCCGCCCACGCGTTCAAGCAGCGGGTGAAACCTCGCGTCGGTGCACGGAGGGTTTGAACGCGTGGGCGGCGCGCAAGCCGCCATGTATGCAAAGTCAAGGGTGGAGCCGACCACCCTACGCCTCACCCCAGCTTGACCGGCGCCCCGCCCTGCTGCGTGGCGATCTCCGACAAGGCCGTAAAGAACTCGGTATCGTCGCGCGTGTTGCGCCACTCGTCGCCCACGCGCTTGTAGTGATAGCCGCCGGCGCGCGCCGCCATCCACATTTCCTGCAGCGGCGCCTGGCTGTTGACGATGATCTTCGAACCGTTGTCGATGAATTCGATCTCGAGTACGTTGCCGTTGCGCTTGCACTCGACGTCGACCACGTCCTTGTCGTTGAGCTCGTCAAAGCAGGCTTCGATGCGGTTCAGCGTCGATTCGGCCAGGTCCAAAAATTCGGTTTCGGTCATGCTACACTCCAAGGTTCTTGATCAAACCCTGATTCTAATCGTGAAGTCACCTAACGCGCTGCTCCTTGCTGTCGTGCTGGCCGCCACCGCCCTTGCCGGCTGCGGCCAGACCGGTCCGCTGTACATGCCGAAGCCGCCGGCCAAGCCGGCCGCGCAGACCCCGGCACCGGCCACGCCGGCACCCGCCGCGACGCCACCCACCCCAGCCCCCGCCCAATAAGATCCATGTCGCATTTTTCGTACCAAGACGGCGTCCTGCACGCCGAGAGCCTGCCTTTGTCCAATATCGCCGAGCAGTTCGGCACGCCGACCTATGTGTATTCGAAGTCGGCGCTGCTGGAAAACTTCGCAGCCTACAGCGACGCCTGCGCCGGCCGCGACGCCCTGGTCTGCTATGCGATGAAGGCCAATTCGAACCTGGCCATCCTCGACCTGCTGGCGCGCCAGGGAGCGGGCTTCGACATCGTCTCGGGCGGCGAGCTGCTGCGCGTGATCGCGGCCGGCGGCGACCCGGCCAAGGTAATCTTCTCGGGCGTCGGCAAGACCGTGCCGGAAATGCGCCTGGCGCTGGAAAAGAACATCCTGTGCTTTAACGTGGAATCGATCCCCGAGTTGCACCGCCTGAACGAGGTGGCCGGCGCCATGGGCAAGCGCGCGCCGGTCTCGCTGCGCGTGAACCCGAACGTCGACGCAAAAACCCACCCCTATATCGCGACCGGCCTGAAGGCGAACAAGTTCGGCGTCGCCTTCGACGATGCGCTGGCCACCTACCGTACCGCAGCTTCCCTGCCGCACCTGGACGTGGTCGGCATCGACTGCCACATCGGTTCCCAGCTGCTCGACGACGCGCCGCTGCTCGAAGCGCTCGACAAGCTGATCGAACTGATCGACACGCTCGACGCCGAGGGCATCCACATCCACCACCTCGACATCGGCGGCGGCCTCGGCGTCGACTACGGCGCGGCCGGCGACAAGCCGCCGGTGCCGGTCGGCGACTACCTGGGGCGCCTGTTCGCGCGCATCGACGCCTGGCGCGCCGAGCGCCACGACGGCCGCGCGGTCAAGGTCATCTTCGAGCCGGGCCGCTCGATCGTGGCCAGCACCGGCGTGCTGCTCACTACTGTCGAGTTCCTGAAGCCGGGCGTGGAAAAGAATTTCTGCATCGTCGACGCCGCCATGAACGACATGATGCGCCCGACCCTGTACCAGGCCTGGATGGACATGAAGCCGGTCGCCCCGCGCGCCGGCGCCGCGGCCAGCGTCTACGACGTGGTCGGCCCGGTTTGCGAATCGGGCGACTGGCTGGCGCGCGACCGTGAGCTGGCCGTCGAGCCGGGCGACCTGCTGGCGATGATGAGCGCCGGCGCCTATGGCATGACCATGGCCTCGAACTACAACACGCGCGGCCGCGCCGCCGAAGTCATCGTCGACGGCGATGCCATGCACCTGGTGCGCCGGCGCGAAGAGCCGGCCGAACTGTTCGCGCTGGAATCGATACTGAAATGAGATGCGGCGCCGGCATGGCGCCAGCAGAAGTGAAGCATGCTCCGGTGTGACCGCCGGAGCATTTTTTTTGCCCGCTAGGCGCGATCGCCGCGCTGCGCCATCTTGTCCCTCAGCATGCACACCAGGGTCAGCACGGCGGCCAGCACCGGCGGTCCCCAGTCGTAGATGCGCAAGGGGCGCGCACCCATCGTCGTCGAAAAGGCGATGACGACCAGCGTCCAGGCGAGTGCGACGCCGACCAGGATGAGCACATCCTTCGTTCTCACGGGCTGTTTCATGCCTTGCTCCCATTCCACGGAAAACCGGCTGCCGGCTTGAAGACGAACAGCGACCTGAAATGCTTTCCGTAGGCGAGAATCAGCAGGCCGCACAGTAGCAGTTCCTGGGTCCCGGTAAACAACTGCCTTGGATGCGGGGAAATGAACAGGTTCAGGTAGGCGATCTGGAAAGCGATACCGGCCATGACCGCCAGCACCAGCGGCGTCAGGATGTTCAATAACAACATCGACCCCAATACGATCTCGAGATATTTGATAAACGGGTAAAACCCGATATTGTTCATTTCGGCCAGATAGGGCCCGACTGCGCCGGCCTTGCTGAAATCGGGAATCACGCCAAACACGGCGTAATTGATGCCCGATTTCAGGAAGTGGATGGCATAGTAAAACCGCAGCCACATCACCAGGTATTTCCATGGCGCTTGTTCAGCACAAATCACGTCGTCTCCTTTTATCGTTATCGAATGGATCCTGCGAGAACCAATTTATTCCGATAAAAGAACGGCAGCAATGCAGGTTCGGGCAAGGCTGTTATGCAGCCCGCGGTTGAATGAACCCGCTTCAACCTGATGCGCCGGCGCGAAGAGCCGGCCGAGTTGTTTGCGCTGGAAGCGATGCGGAAGTAACGGCGATCCGGCAGCATGCAAAAAAAACCGCGCCCTCGTTCGACGGCGCGGTTTTTTATTGCCCGACGCTGGCTTAATTGCCCAGCAAGACCTGGGCAATGATGCCGGTGGCGATGGCCGCGAGCACGTAGTCGTTGCCGGCGCGCACCCAGTGATAATTCCGCGGCGGCGCGCTCAGGTGGCGCGCGCGCCAGTCGCGCACGACATAACGCTCGCTCCGGTATTCCGGTTGCAGGCGCCCGCCGCGGCGCAGATCGTGACGGGGACCGCCGCCGCGCATGTCGTCGCGGCGAAAGTGCTGGGCATGGTAGTAACGGTCGTTGCTGCCATGGCGCGCATCGCCGCGGCCATTGTCGTACCGGTCGTTGCGTTGCTCAGCCCGTCCATTGCGGCTGTTGTCGTAGCGATCGTGTCCATAGTCGCCACGTTGGGCCAGTGCATTGCCGCTGGCGGTCACGCTCAGGGCAATCAGTGCCGATGCGATCAAGGTGGTTTTCATTGTCGTTCCTCCGGTGTGGCAGTGGGACTGCGAATGAGTCCATTACACCGTGAAACGAACCTACCAGGTGAAGCAGAGCGGTAAGGAATGCTACTAAACATTTCTGCGTGTATGTAAGTGCGGCGCTTCAGGTGCGTACCGGCGCGCGCGCCCGGGTCCGGCTCCAGAACACCCGCAGCGCCAGCAGCAGCGCCACAATGCCCGCAAACAGCATCGGCTGGGCCAGGTTGTTCTTGGCTGCCTTCATCCACCAGAAATGCAGCACCGCGAGCGGCGCGACCAGGTAGATCAGGCGGTGCAGCCATTGCCAGCGCTTGCCCCCTAGCCGCTTGATCATGCCGTTGGTGCTGGTGATGGCGAGCGGAATGAGGAGCACGAAGGCCGTAAAACCGACCAGGATGAAGGGCCGTTTCGCGACATCGCGCAGCATCGCCGCCACATCGAAGAAATGGTCGAACCACAGGAAGGCAATGAAATGCAGCGACACGTAGAAAAAGGCGAACAGGCCGAGCATGCGCCGCAGTTTGATGAGCCAGTTCCAGCCGCTCAGGCGCCGCAGCGGGGTGACGGCGAGCGTGATGCACAGCAGATATAAAGCCCAGTCGCCCGTCTCGTGGGTGATGTATTCGAGCGGGTCGACCGGCACCTGGTTCAGCACCAGCCACAGGCCCCACAGGAAAGGCAGCAGCGCCGCGACGAACACGGCGCCCTTGATGCTTGATACCTGTTTCGGCGATGGATTGAAGGCCATCGTTCAGAAGAACTTTTTCAGGTCCATGCCGGCGTACAGCGGCGCCACCTCGGGATAGCCGTTGAACATCAGCGTGTCGCGCTTGCGCTTGAAGAAGCCGTCTTCGCCGATACGCCGTTCGGTCGCCTGCGACCAGCGCGGGTGATCCACCTTCGGATTGACGTTCGAATAAAAACCGTATTCGGAAGGGGCCGACACGTTCCACGCCGTCTTCGGCTGCTCGCGCATGAAACGGATGCGCACGATCGACTTGGCCGATTTGAAACCATACTTCCAGGGCACCACGATGCGCACCGGCGCGCCGTTCTGGTTCGGCAGCACCTGGCCGTACATGCCGACGGTCAATAGCGCCAGCGGATGCATGGCTTCGTCCATGCGCAGGCCCTCGACATAGGGCCAGTCGAGCACGCCGGAGCGCAGGCCCGGCATCTGCTTCGGATCGGCCAGGGTGGTAAATTCGACAAATTTCGCGTTGCCCGTCGGTTCGACGTGCTTGATCAGGTTCGCCAGCGAATAGCCGACCCAGGGAATGACCATCGACCAGCCTTCGACGCAGCGCAGGCGGTAGACCCGCTCTTCCAGCGGTGCCAGCTTGATCAGGCTGTCGATGTCGAGGCGCATCGGCTTTTTCACTTCTCCCTCGATCGACACCGTCCAGGGACGGGTCTTGAGGGTGTGCGCGTTGTCCGCCGGGTCGCCCTTGTCGAGCCCGAACTCGTAGAAGTTGTTGTAGTGAGTGGCGTCCTTGAACGGCGTGCGCGGCTCGGTGGTGGACAGGGAGGGATTGGCGCGGGCGGCCAGCTTCTGCCCGGCCGCGCCCCCTGTGGAGGCGCCCTGGGCGAAAGCCTGGCGGTTGGCCATCTCCCACAGGGCGCCGCCGACGGCCGCGCCGGCAGCCATCCTGGCGATGAACTTGCGCCGCTCTTCATACACCTCGCGCGGCGTGATTTCGGAAGCGGACGGCGGATTCACGCCGTCGCGGGAGGATTTGATGAGCATCGATTAACTCCAGGCAGTTGAATCCCTAAGATACACGAATTCGTCAAATTGCTTTGCCTGGTAGCTCGATTTACTTGGCAGGCGTCACCCGCCACACGGTGTTGGCCAGGTCGTCGGCGACGATGAGCGCGCCGCGTGGATCGACCGTGACGCCCACCGGACGGCCGCGGGTTTTACCGTTGTCATCCCGGAAGCCGGACACGAAGTCGACCGGCGTACCGGAAGGACGACCGTCGGCGAAGGGCACGAAGATCACTTTGTAACCGACAGGATCGGGACGGTTCCAGCTGCCGTGTTCGCCGACAAAGGCGCCGTTGGCAAACTTGTCACCCATGGCCGGGATGGAAAAATTCAGGCCGAGCGCGGCGACGTGTGCCCCCAGGCTGTAATCGGGCTTGACGGCGGCGGCGACCTTTTTCGGGTCTTGCGGCATGACGCGGGCGTCGACGTTCTGGCCCCAGTAGCTGTAGGGCCAGCCGTAGAAGGCGCCTTCGCGCACCGAGGTCAGGTAGTCGGGCACCAGGTCCGGCCCGATTTCGTCGCGTTCGTTGACCACGGCCCACAGCTGCTTGGTTTCCGGGTGAATCGCGAGCGCCGTCGGATTGCGCAGGCCCGTCGCAAACGGTTTATGGGCGCCGGTTTCGACGTCGATCTGCCAGACCATGGCGCGGTCGACTTCCGCCTCCATGCCGCGCTCCGTGATATTGCTGTTCGAGCCGATACCGACATAGGCAAAACGCCCGTCGGGACTGATCGTCAGCGCCTTCGTCCAGTGGTGATTGATCTGGGACGGCAGCTTGGCGATGCTCTTCGGCGGGCCGCCGGCCTTGGTCTGGTTTGCCTCGTAGTCGAAGCTGACCAGCTCATCCTGGTTGGCGACATACACTTTGTTGTTGGCAAACGCGAGGCCGTAAGGCGCGTTCAGGTTGTCCGCAAAGACAGTTTGCAGCTCGTATTTGCCGTCGCCGTCGGCATCGCGCAGCAGGGTCAGGCGATTGCCGCCCTTGACCTGGGTATTGCCCTTGGCCTTGATGTAGCCGGCAATCACGTCCTTCGGCTTGAGCTTGGCGGCGCTGCCGCCACGGCCTTCCGCGACCAGGATGTCGCCATTCGGCAGGACCAGGGTCTGGCGCGGGATTTTGAGGTCGGTCGCGATCGCCGTGATGCTGTAACCGGCCGGCACGGTCGGCTTTTGATCGCCCCAGGCTTCGGGTTCGGCGATCTTCATGCTCGGCAACATGCCGCGCTGCGGTTCCGGCAGTTTCGGGTCGGCGCCAAAGGCAAGCGGGCCGCCGCTCTTGTTGTCGCAGGCTGCCAGCAGCAGCGTCAGGCCGATCAGGCCGAGTGTATTCAGGCGCTTCATTGCACACCTCCGGTACGTGGCGTGAGTCCGATCCAGGCGGCGACCAGGGCCAGCACGGTGACGATAACCGACAGGACCAGGCCGGACGGCATCACCGCCCACGCATCCTTCGCATGCTGGAAGGCATTGATGAGGCCCAGTACGAAGGTTGCCAGCAGCACCAGGAAGTAGGTCAATGGCTGGCCGCCCTTGCGATCCGCGCGCAACAGGTTGATCAGCGCGAACAGCAAGGCAAGCCCGCAGAACACCATCGCGCCGGCGATCAGCCAGGAGGCAAAGTTACTCCACTGGATCTGGTAGGTTTGCTTGTAGGCGATATCGCTCAGCAGTGCGCCGAGGAAGAGCGGAACTGTCCCGGCAAGCAGGATCGCGTGAAGCGGGCTAGGCCCGCTGCGATAGACCGGATGGGCCGTAGTGACGGTAGACATTGCATTGTCCTTGGTATGATTGTAATGATTGAATCATATCAAACATATGCATATCGCGTCGGACGGCGGGCCGGGTGCTGTTTTGTGAATAATGCTGGCTTAGCGCCGTGCTCATGCGCACGGCGCAGGCTCAGAGTTCCCCGTAGGAGTGCAGGCCCGACAGGAACATGTTGACGCCGATGAAGGCGAAGGTCGTCACCAAGAGGCCCACCACCGCCCACCAGGCCGCGACGCGTCCGCGCAGGCCGGACATCAGGCGCATGTGCAGCCAGGCCGCGTAGTTGAGCCAGACGATCAGCGCCCAGGTTTCCTTCGGGTCCCAGGACCAGTAGCCGCCCCAGGCTTCGGCCGCCCACAGCGCCCCCAGGATGGTGGCGACCGTGAAGAAGGCGAAACCGACCGAGATCGACTTGTACATCACGTCGTCCAGCACTTCCAGGCTCGGAATGCGGTCGGCCAGGATGCCGTGCGATTTGAGCAGGTACGCGGTGCCGACCATGGCGGCCAGCGCAAAGGTGCCGTAGCCGATGAAGTTGGCCGGTACGTGGATCTTCATCCACCAGCTTTGCAGGGCCGGGACCAGCGGCTGGATGGTGGCCGCGTCGCGCGAGACCGTGTACCAGAGCAGGAAGGCGACCGCCGCGCCGATGATCAGGAGCACGAAAGCGCCCAGCTGGCGCGTCGCGTAGTGTTCTTCGTAGTACAGGTAGAACAGGGCCGTGATCAGCGCGAACAGGATGAACACCTCGTACAGGTTCGACACCGGAATGTGGCCGATGTCCGGCCCCAGCAGGTAGGACTCGAACCAGCGCACCATCATCCCCGTAAAGCCCATCACCACCGCAGCCCAGCACAGGCGCGAGCCGAGCACGCCGCCGGTGCCGGAGCGCGACAGCAGGCCGATCCAGTAGAACACGGTCGAGAACACGAACAGCGCGCTCATCCACAAGATCGCGGATTGGCTCGACAGCATGTACTTGAGGAAGAATTTTTGTTCGGCGGCGGCCAGCGAGCCGTCGTAGAGCGAAATGGCCCACAGCGACAGCGCGGCGATGAGCGGGATCAGCCAGCGCACCGGCTTCCAGTGCCAGCCCAGCGCGGCGAAGGTGGGCGCGGCCAGCAGCAGGATGGCGCGCTCGTAGACGTCCATGTTGGCGGCATAGCGGTTCAGGGCAAACAGTGCTGCTCCCAGCAGCGCTGCACCGAAAATCCAGTCGATCGCGCTCAAGCGGCGGAAATAACCGGGCGCTTCCTTGTAGATCGTGCCAGGGTTCGGTCGGGATGCTTCCATGATGGTCTCCAATGGCCTGTATATCTTGGCAGCGATTGCCAGCTTACGCCGATTGCGGCAGCTTGGCTGCCAGGTCGGCGAACTCTTTTTCGAAGTCCAGCGTCTTGCGCTGGGTGCTCATCGCCATCAGCGCGTGGGCGCCGTTGCCGTCCTTGCGCACCCAGACCCAGAGGCGACGTTCGCGAATATAGAACATGGCGAAGATGCCGGCAATGAGCAGCACGCAGCCGAGGTAGACGATCTTCTTGCCCGGCGAGCGCGTCACCTGCAGCACCGAGGCCTTGATTTCGTTGAATTCTTCCAGCTGCAGGTAGACCGGGGCGCCGTAGAAGAAGCTGTCCGACAACGCGTTGGTCGCCAGTTGCAGGAAGCGCGCCTGGGTCTCGCTGCCTTCGACCGGGGCCTCGCCGTCGCGCGCGCGCGCGGCCTGCCACAATTCCCACAACGCGCCGTTGAGCATCTTGATGAAGACGCCGGCCGCCTTTTCCTGTTCGCTTGGCGGAATCTTTTCCAGGAACTGGGCCACCGCGACGAAACCGCCCGGCGTGCCGTCGCCGGCGAACATGCCGAGCGTGCGTTCGGCCGACTCGCGCAACTGGTCGTTGAACCCGGGCTGGCTGGCCTGGCCGGGGCTGACCGCGCGCGCCGCATAGCGCCGCGCCGCCTCGGCGCGCAGGACCGGGTCGGCCAGCGCCGCGCGCAGGCGCATCCATTCGCGTACGCCGTGCTTGTCGTCGGCGGGAATGCGCAGGAAGCGGAAGGCCTCGTTCGGGTTGTCGCGCACGCCGGCCAGGTAGACCTGGGCGCCGTCGAGCATCACCGGCTGCATGTAGTTCATGAATTCGCGCGCCTGGCCGGTCTGGTCGCGCAGTTTATATTGCACGCTCGGGCCGACATTCTTGAGGTCCTTGTTGTCGGCGTTCTTCGCGGCCGAGCCGGAAGCCTTGCCCAGCGTGGCGGCGAACTGTTGGTTAAACGACTGGCCCTTGGTCACCGCGCGCGGGTCGTTGCCCGACGTGTTCTCGACGTTGAAGGGACGGAAACCCGACCACTCGACGGCGAAGGTGGTGCCGGCCGCCTTCAGCTCGGTGGCGCCGTTGACTTCGCCCTCGATCTCGAAGGCGTCGTCGATCTTGCCGGCCATCGGGAAGCCGGTCAGTTTCAGGCGGCTGCCGCCGTCCTCGAAGCTCGACTGGTAGACGGCCACGCCCTTGTAGATCAGCGGCTCGTTGACCTTGATCGTGGCCGCGAAGGTCTTGCCGTCCTCGCGGTCGTGCACCACGACGTCGCTGGCGAACAGCTTGGGCATGCCGGTCGAGTAGAAATCGATGTGGAATTTCTTCAGCTCGATCGCGAACGGCAGATCTTGCAGCAGCGAGCCGCTGGCTTGCGGAATGGTGGCGGTCTGGCCGGTCTGGCCCTCGGCCAGCAGGATGTTGCCGCGGTAGGTGGGGTTGGCGACGCTCAGGCGGTGCTGGGCCGGCACCTCACTGATCAGGCCGCCGCCCATATAGGGAGTTTTGCCGAAGAACCATTGCTGGACACGGATGGGCAGTTCGGAGTCGAGCATGCCGCCCAGCAGGATCACGATGATGGCCGTGTGCGCGAAGATATAGCCGAACTTGTTGCCCGCGCCCTTCTTCGCCGCCACCAGCACGCCGTGCTCCTTCTCGACGATCTTGACCTTGTAGCCGGCGTGGCCGAGGCGGGCCGCGCTCTGCGCGGCCAGGGCGGCCGGATCGAGCGCGGCCGTCCACTCGTTCTTGTGGTGGAAGTTGCGCAGCGAGTCTTCGCGCACATGCTCGCGCCAGCTGCGCATGTCGCGCATCATCTTGGGCCCGTTGCGCACCACGCACAGGCCGGTGGAGACGATCAGCACCAGCAGGATGGCCAGGAACCACCAGCTGGTGTAGACGGTGTAGACGCCGAATTTGCGGAAGACTTCGTACCAGAAGGGGCCGAACTGGTTCACATAGTTCGGCATGATGTCGCCCTGGCGCACCACGGTGCCGATGATGGCGGCAATCGACAGCAGCACCAGCAGGCTGATGGCAAAACGCATCGACGACACCAGCTCGACAGCTTCGGCCACCCAGCGGCGGCGCGTGTTCAATTCAATTCCGGTGGTGCTCATTCTGTTTCCAACTTCCTCGTGCGGCGGATCACCGCAAGCTTGCAGGGATCAAAAAGAAAGGGGCGCCGGCTCGCGCCGCCACCCCTTGGTCTTACCCCTCGTCTTTCATCTTACCGGCACGACATGGGATCAGCGCAGCCCGGCGATGTAGTCGGCGACAGCCTTCATTTCGGCGTCCGACAGGCGCTGCGACAGGGCCGTCATCTGCGGGCTGTTGTTGCGTGCGCCAGTGCGGAAGGCCACCAGCTGGGCTACCGTGTAATCCTGCATCTGGCCGGCGAGGCGTGGATACTGTACCGGAATCCCGCTGCCGGTGGCGCCGTGGCAGCTAGCGCAGGCGGCGACGCCCTTCTCGGCGATGCCGCCGCGGTAGATCTTGCGGCCCAGCTCGACCGTGTCCTTGTTCTTCGCCGCACCCGGCTTGGCCTGCTGCACGGCAAGGTAAGCGGCAACATTGCGCTTTTCCTCGTCGGTGAGCATCTTGGCATAGGTCGTCATGATCGGGTTGACGCGTTGCGGCGTCGTGAAGTCGACCAGCTGTTTATGGGTGTAGGCTTCGATCTGGTTCGACAGCTTGGGATTGGCCGCGATGGTCGAATTGCCGTTGGCGCCGTGGCAGGACAGGCAGGCAGGCAGGCCACGGGCATTGTCGCCGCTGTCGTACAGGGTGGCACCCTTGGCGGGATCGGGTTTGGCGGGACGCTGCGCTTCCGCGGCGCCGGCCGTAGCGGCAGTACCGAGAACCAGGGTTGCAGCCAACAACGATTTCACGAACACCGCGCTAGCGGTCGATACAGACACACGATTCATTCGAGCACCCTGAAAAAGTCGACAACAAATTATTGTAAATACAGAACTGAAACCAGCGCCTTTTATAGAAGGAACTCGAGGACCGTCGCGAGCGGAAGGAGATTTGCCCGAGCCGCCGAGGCGGTGATGCTCGCTGTACGGTGGTACAGCGGGCTATCGCCTTGGCGGCGCAGGGCAAATATCCGACGCGCAGCAGGTTATTCGAGGTTCTTCACGCCGCGAACAATAGATAACCCCTTATTGTACAATAGCTTTGTTTCCCTATTGCTTCATTTCATTGCCTTTTTCACCTCTCCCCCATGTCCAAACTCTGGCAAGCCCGCTTCTTCACGACCGTCAACCAGCTGCGCGATCTCCCCAACACCGTGGTGCCCGAGATCGCCTTCGCCGGCCGTTCCAACGCGGGCAAGTCGACCGCGATTAATATCCTGACCAACCAGAAGGGCCTGGCGTTCGCCTCCAAGACCCCTGGCCGCACCCAGCACATCAATTATTTCTCGATCGGCGGCGCCCACGTCGGCCAGCACCGCAAGGACCCGACGATCGTCGATGAAATCCGCGCCCTGCTGGTGGACTTGCCGGGCTATGGCTATGCGGAAGTGTCGGGCAATGCCAAGCTGCACTGGCAAAAGCTGCTCGGCGACTACGTGCAGCGGCGCGAGCAGCTCGCGGCGCTGGTGCTGATCATGGATTCGCGCCGTCCCTTCACCGACCTCGACGTGCAGATGCTCGAATGGTTCGCGCCGACCGGCAAGCCGATCCACTGCATCCTGACCAAGGCGGACAAGCTCAACCGTAACGAGCAGGCCAACGTGCTGCGCGAAGCCAAAGGCGTGCTGGAAAGCTATGTCGACGAGGATGGCGAAGGTTTCCCGTTTACGGTGCAGTTGTTCTCCGCCCTGAAACGCATCGGCATCGAGGAAGCCGATGCCAAGATCCAGCAACTGGTCGGACTGGACCGCGATGACGCTGTCGATGATGCGGCCGATCCCGCCGGCGACGCCAACCCGGACCACACCTCCTGAAGAAAGCGACTTCGATGACCACGATTACCTCCGTCATGTATCCCGCCACCCGCCTGCGCCGCATGCGCCGCGACCCGTTCTCGCGCGCCCTGATGCGCGAAAACACCGTCACCGCATCCGACCTGATCTATCCGGTCTTCATCCTCGACGGCGAGAACCAGCGCCAGCAGGTGGCATCGATGCCGGGCGTGGAACGGGTATCAAGCGACCTCCTGATGGGCGTGGCCGAAGAATGCGTGGCGCTCGGCATTCCGGTACTGGCGCTGTTCCCGGTCATCGACGCTTCGCTGAAAACGGATGACGGGGTGGAAGCGACCAACCCCGACGGCCTGGTGCCGCGCACAGTCAGGGCGCTCAAACAACGCTTCCCCCAACTCGGTTTGCTGACCGACATCGCGCTCGATCCCTACACGACCCATGGCCAGGACGGCTTGCCCGACGAGACCGGCTACATCGTCAACGAAAAGACGATCGCCATGCTGACCCGCCAGGCCCTGACCCATGCCGAGGCCGGCGTGGACGTGGTGGCGCCCTCGGACATGATGGACGGGCGCATCGGCGTGATCCGCAACGCGCTCGAGGAGCGCGGCTTCATCCATACCCGCATCATGGCGTATTCGGCCAAGTATGCCTCGGCCTTCTACGGCCCCTTCCGCGACGCCGTCGGTTCCGCGGCGAATCTCGGCAAGGCCGACAAGAACACCTACCAGATGGATCCGGCCAACAGCGACGAAGCGCTGCGCGAAGTGGCGCTCGACATCGCCGAAGGCGCCGACATGGTGATGGTCAAGCCCGGCATGCCCTACCTCGACGTGGTGCGCCGCGTGAAGGACGAGTTCAAGGTGCCGACCTTCGCCTACCAGGTCAGCGGCGAGTACGCGATGATCAAGGCCGCCGCCCAGAACGGCTGGCTGGACCACGACAAGGTCATGATGGAAGCGATGATGGCCTTCAAACGCGCCGGCGCCGATGGCGTGCTGACGTATTTTGCGCTGGACATCGCGCGCAAGCTGAAGGCGGGCGGCTAAATCCGTCCCGTCGGATTCAAAACAAGAAACCGTGCCGAGGCACGGTTTTTTTATGCCGCGGCAACCGCCGCTCAATACGCTTCGATATTCACGCCCACCAGCTCGACGTCTCCCTCGTCGCCCATGCCGTGGTGCCCCATCATCGCGTGCATCGACACCACCCGCAGCCTGACCGTCCCGTCGCCCGCCATCGGCTGCATCCTGCCCGACTGCTGGAGCCTGTCGCCCAGCGGCAGGGCGAAGGACAGCGCGCCGTGGGTGCCGCGGTGCCCGAACATGGTGATCGTCGCCAGGTAGAATGGACTGCCCTGCTCCACATGCGCGGGGTCGTCCGGGCCGTTGAGGAGGACGACGTAGGCGTCGCGGCACAGTTGCGGGAAGTTCAGCGTGACGTTGGCGACCAGGCTGGTGCCGCTGCTGGCCGCCTGTTCGACCGTCCCCGCCGGCAGCTGGACCGTCCCCATGGCCGGTTGCGGGCCGTGCACGCGGCGATTCAGGACCTTGCCGCCGTAGACGCGCCGGGTCGCCGTGCGCGGCTTGCCGCCGCCCGCGCCGCCGGCAACCTCCTCTCCCGAACCCGGCTCGTAGTCGTAGCCGAAGGCGGCCATCGACTCGTAATCGCCGTTGCGGGTCTTGGTCACCGGCTGGCCGCGGCTGTCGACGAAGAACAGCAGCGGTTCGCGCGCCCAGCGGTAGTAGTCGGTGGCGCGCTCGGCAGCGGATTTCTGCTCGTCCGGCAAGTCGGTGCGCAGCTCGGCGCCGGCCGGTGCGGTGGGCAGGCCGAGCGCTGCCTGCTTGCGCGTCCACACGTCCCACAGGCGGTCCATGTTCCCGTGGTGCAGGAAAAAGATCGGGTCGACCGGCGACAGCATGTCCGCCATGAAGCCGGCCGTCTCGACGAAATTGCAGTCGCGCGAGCCGACGCAGCGGTGCACCGAATTGTGCGGGCGTGCCTCGAGGATGCCGAAACCGGCCGCGGTGGCGTGGTTCGCGCTCTTCGGGCTGCCGAAGGTGGGGAAGTCGCGCGCATCGAGGGCGGCGCGCACGGTGGCGATCGAGACCGAATCGCTGGTCGAGACGTTGAAGCCGGGCCGCTCGCGGCGGATGCCGCGCGCATTCGGCTGGTCGAAGAACAGGCGTCCGGACGGGTCGCGCAGGATGTCGAACATCAGGTCGGCATCGAAGCGCACGCTGCGCGCCAGCAGTTGCGCATACTGCGAATTGCGGCTGAAGACGCCGCCGGGCGAGCTCCAGTAGCCGGAACCGGCGATCGCGCTGGCCAGGCGCCGCTCGAAGTTGTCGGCGCTCGGGATGTAGGCCGCATGGTTGGGGTCGAGCACGTCGTCGAACATGCCGTCGGGGATCTGCGGTTCCGCGGTCCAGTCCCAGTAGGGCAGCGCGAAATGCGGGTCGTGGCTCAGCTCACGGCAGATCTGCTCGAACCAGCCCAGGTAGCCGCGGTGCCAGGACAGGAACCACCAGTTGCCGTGCGGGCAGTCGAGCGTGTGGACGATCGCATGGCGATACCAGTTGCGCGGATCTTCGGGCGGCAGCTCGAGCATCGCGCGCACCGCGCGGGCATAGCTCTTGAGCATTCTTTTGCCCATGGTCGAAGAAGCATTGTAGCGGCGGTATTGCGGCGCGTTTGCCGGTTTCGCCGCGAAGGCGCCGAGCGGCAGCATGCTGGCGCCGAGTGCGAGGCTTGCGGTCTTGAGGGTGGCGCGGCGCGTGGGATTGAAAGCCGGGTAAGGCTTGTCGGTCATGACGTGCTCCGGTTGGTTCAGGTGGGCCCTGGCGACCAGGGACATTGCCCCTCTAAAACCGGTGGCTGGCACGCACCAGATGGGGCATGCACTTGAGCCTAACGCGTCTGCATATTGTGTTTATGGCAAAACTCAAACGAGCTGAGCAATGGAGCGGCGCGTGGAGTGGACACCTGTGTCGACCCGACGTACTTAATTGCCGAGAGAAAAAGTGGCGCCGCTACTTTCAAGTAGGTTGGGCACTTGTGCCCACCCTACGTTGCTGAAATAAAAAAAACCGTGCAGGGGCACGGCTTTTTTTCGCATTACCGGCCTGGTGCCGCCCTGTACTCCGGGAACATTTCCTTCATCAGGAAAGCCTGCAGCTCGGCCGTGTCCTGCGGGCGCGCGCTCATCGTCACGACGCGGCCCAGGCGATGCGAGTCCCACTCGAAGTCGCCCTTCTTTTCGCGGCGGATCAGCTCGATCATCTTCTTGACCACGGCCGTTTCGACGTCCGGCTCGCTGCCCTGCTCCACCGTCACCGCAGTCAGCCAGCGGCGCTTGAAGTTGGGGTTCCAGCCGCGGAACTTGAGGTCCATGCTGTGGAAGGTCTTGTTCGATACCGAGAAGATGCCGCCCGACTCGTTCGCGTCGTCGCGCCCGCGGTTGTTGATCGCCGCGATGTTCGCCAGCGCGTTGCGGGTGCCGCGCGCCGCTTCGCTTTCCTCGGTGGTGGTGCTGGGGTCGGTGGCGCCGCGCGCCTGGCGGCGCTTGGCGATGAAGTCCGCCATGTCCATTGCGGGCGGCGCCTCCTCGCGCTTGGCTTCCTGCACCGGCTCGGCCTTGGCGACTTCGACCGGTTTTTCGTCGGGCAAGGTAATGGTGTCGGGCAGGCGCTCCACGCGCGGACGGGTCGGCGCGGCGCGCGGGGTGTTCTTCGAGGGTTCGACAGGCTTGCGGGTGGCCGACTTCTGCGGCGGCGGCGGCGACGGCTTCGACAGCGGCGCGACGTAGACGACTTCTTCCTGGCCGGATGGCGCCGAGGCCTTTTTCTCGGTACGTTCCGGCTGGTACAAGTACAAGCCTACCAGCAGCAGGTGCAGGCCGATCGTGAGCGCCAGGCCGGTGCGGTTGGTGCGCCGTTCGCCATACTGGAGCACGGTGCTTGCAGGCAGGGGCTGCCCGCAATGTGCGCAGACATCGCTCTCGCTCGTGCAGGTATGGGAATCGTCACGCAAGTTCAATAGCACATCCTGATAAGTCGCCGAAGGCGGCCGAGTGCGGAAGTCTACCCGGTTTGGGCCCCTTCCGCACTCCTGCCTTACAGGAACCTCGCTCAGCCTACTGCGCGTCGGCGTGTCGGCCTCCGATGCTCGCTGTACCGCCGTACAGCGAGCATCACTGCCTTGGCGTCTCGGCCAACACACCTTCCGCTCGCTCGGCTGAGCAAGGTTCCTGCCCCGAGCTTACCGTCTTGCTCTGCCGACAGTTGTTACAACTTGTTTCAGGCCGCCCGTGACGGGTGCTTCAGCGCGGGATGCGGCTCGGGCGTGGCGTGGGCCGCCTCGGCCGCGGCCACGTCGTCGTCCGTCATCGGCCCGGTGCCGCTGTACTTGTCGAGGTACAGGTAGATGACCGGCGTGATGTAGAGCGTGATCACCTGCGAGAAGATCAGGCCGCCCACCACGGCCAGGCCCAGCGGCTGGCGCAGCTCGGCGCCGGCGCCGATGCCCAGCGCGATCGGCAACGCGCCCATCATCGCCGCCAGCGTCGTCATCAGGATCGGGCGGAAGCGCAGGATGCAGGCCTCGCGGATCGCATCGACCGGCTTCATGCCGGCATTTCTTTGGGCATCGAGCGCGAAGTCGATCATCATGATCGCGTTCTTCTTGACGATACCGATCAGCATCAGGATGCCGATCATCGCGATCAGCGTCAGGTCCATGTCGAACAGCCACAGCGTGAGCAAGGCCCCGACCGCCGCCGAGGGCAGGCCTGCCAGGATGGTCAGCGGGTGGATGTAGCTCTCGTACAGGACGCCGAGCAGCACGTAGATGACGCCGATCGCCGTGATGATCAGGATCAGCTGGCTCGACTGGGTGTCCTGGAACACTGCCGCGTCGCCGCCGTACTGGGTGATGACGGATGCCGGCAGCTTCATGTCGCGGCCCATCTGCTCGATCGCTGCGGTGGCATCGCCCAGCGGCACGTTCGGCGCCAGGTTGAAGGACAGGGTAATGGCCTGCAACTGCCCCTGGTGGTTGATCGCGATCGGGCCGACCGTGCGCCGCACGCTGGCAAAACTCGACAATTTCACCAGTTCGCCCGACTTCGACCGCACCGAGACTTTACCCAGCGCATCGTCGTAATAGCGGTCCGCTTCGGCCGCTTCCAGGATCACGTAGTAACTTGCCGCGCTCGTATAAATGGTCGACACCTGGCGCTCGCCGAAGGTGGCGTAGAGCACGCTGCGCACGCTGGCCATGTCGACCCCGAGGCGCGACGCCTTGTCGCGGTCGATGTCGAGGGTCGCCTGCAGGCCGCGGTTCTGCGAATCGCTGGTGACGTCGCGGAACAGCGGGTTGGCGCGCATGCGCTCGAGGAACTGCTCGGCCCAGCCGCCGATTTCGCCGCCCGACACGCTCTGCAGCGTGTACTGGTAGCGGCTCTTGCTCTGGCGTCCGCCCAGTTGCAGGTTCTGCACCGGCGACATGTAGACCTGCACGCCGGCAATCCCGCGCGTGGCCTTGCGCAATTCGTCCAGCACGACCGGCATCGCCGGACGTTCACTGCGCGGCACCAGCACCAGGAACATGCGGCCGGTGTTGCCGCCGCCGGTAAACGAGGTGACGTCCTGCACGTGCTTGTTGGCGCGCATCGCGTCGACCACCTTGCCCTGCAGTTCCATCAGCTTGGCCGACGAGGTGTCCTCGGCCGCTTCGACGGTGACGCGCAGCTGGCCCAGGTCTTCCTCGGGGAAGAAGCCCTTCGGCATGGTCGAATACAGGAAGACGGTCAGTACCAGGGTGCCGACGGCCAGCATCAGCACCAGGAAGCGGTGGCGCAGCGCGGAATCGAGGGTGCGTCCATAGCCGTTGCGCACGCTCGTGAACATGGCCTCGAAACGGCGCCCGATCCAGGACATCTCGTGCGGCTCGACGTGGCCGCCGCCCTTGATCAGGCGCGAGCACAGCATCGGCACCAGGGTCAGCGAGACCACCGCCGACACCAGCACGGCCAGCCCCACCACGACCGCGAACTCACGGAACAGCAAGCCGATCACGCCCGGCATGAAGAAGATCGGGATGAACACGGCCACCAGCGAAATCGAGATCGAGATGATGGTAAAACCCATCTCGCGCGAGCCGACCAGGGCTGCATGGAAAGGTTTTTTGCCCATCTCCATGTGGCGCACGATGTTTTCCAGCACCACGATGGCGTCGTCGACCACCAGGCCGACCGCCAGCGTAATGCCGAGCAGGGAGATGTTGTCGAGGCTGTAGCCGAAGGCGTACAGCAGCGACAGCGCGCCCAGCAGCGAGATCGGGACCGTCACCGCCGGGATCAGGGTGGCCGTCAGGCGATGCAGGAACAGGAAGATCACCAGGATGACCAGGATCACCGTGCCGGCCAGGGTCAGGTTGACGTCGTGGATGGCTTCGCGGATCGAGATCGAACGGTCGTTGACGAGGTGGATCTTGATCGAGGCCGGCAGTTGCTGCTCGAACTTCGGCATCAGCGCGCGCACCGAGTCGACCACCTGCACGGTGTTCGCATTCGGCTGGCGCTGCACCATCAGCACGATCGAGCGCTCGCCGTTCAGGCTGCCCGCGGCCTTGACCGACTGGTAGCTGTCCTCGACTTCGGCCACGTCGCGCAGGCGCACCGGCAGGCCGTCGCGGTTGGCGACGATCAGGTTGGCAAAGTCGGCTGCTTTGCGCATCTGGCCGCCACCCTGGATGGTGAGTGTCTGGGCCGGGCCGTCGAGCACGCCCAGCGGCGCGTTGGAATTGGCGGCGCGCAGCGCGGCGGCCAGTTCGTCCATCGAAATATTTCGCGCGTTCATCAGGTCGGAACGGGCGCGCACGCGCACGGCGTAACGCTTGCCGCCGTTGACCGTGACCTGGGCGATGCCTGGCAGGGTCGAGATCGCCGGCGAGACCATGTTCTCGGCGTAATCGTTCAGCTCCGACAGGTTCATCGACGGCGAGGTCATGTGCATGAACAGGATCGGCGAGTCGGCCGGATTGACCTTGCGGTAGGACGGCAGGTCCGTCATCTCCTGCGGCAACTGGCGCTGGGCGGCCAGCAGCGCGGCCTGCACGTCGACGGCGGCCTTGTCGACGTCGATCTCGTTGGCGAACTCGAGGGTCAGGCTGGTATTGCCCTGGGTGCTGGTCGAGGTGATCAGCTTGATGCCGGCGATCGTCGAGAATTGCTTTTCGAGCGGCAGCGCCACCGAGGACGCCATCGTCTCCGGGCTGGCGCCGGGCAGGTTGGCGCCGACGTTGATGACCGGGGTGTTATAGCTAGGGAGTGCGGCGACCGGGATGTGCATGTAGGCCAGCACGCCGACCAGCACCAGGCTGATCGACAGCAGCACCACCATCACCGGGCGGCGGATACACAGTTCGGACAAATTCATGCGGCTTTATCCTTTCCCGCCGGTGCAGCAGGACCGCCTTGTGGCTTGGCACCTGCCAAGCGTACCTTGCCGCCCGGACGCAGGTTCTGCTTGCCTTCAGTAATGACCTGCTCGTTGCCGGACAGGCCGGTCACGGCCGCGTTCAGGCCGAAGGCGTGCTGGCGCGTGATCGGCACCATGCGCGCCGTGCCGTCCTTCTCGGCCACGTAGACGAAGGTCCCCTGGGCGTTGATGATAATCGCGTTTTGCGGAATCACCATGGCGTCCTTGATCGTGCGCACGGTCACCCGGGTATTCACGTATTGTCCCGGCCACAACAGGCCCTCGGCATTGCCGAACTGGGCTTTGACGCGGATGGTGCCGCTGGTCGGGTCGACGGTGTTGTCGACAAAGCTCAGTTCGCCCGTCACGGGCTTGGCGTCGGCCTCGCCGGTGCTCGCCTCGACGGCGACCTTGCCCGCCCGTTGCGCGGCCAGCAGCGAGCCCAGGCTCGATTCCGGCAGCGTGAAGGCGACGTCGATCGGGTCGAGTTGGGTGACGGTGGTGAGCGAGGTCGCCGGCTGCACCAGCGAACCCGGATAGACGTTGATGGCGCCGACGCGGCCGGCCATCGGCGCGCGGATGCTGGTGTAGCTGGCGTTGACCTGGCGGGCGCGCGCGGCGGCGCTGCTGGCGGCCAGCGCGGCGCGGGCCGCCTCGACCTGGCTGCGCAGCGTGTCGACGGCGCTCTGGGCGAGGAATTTCTGGGCGACCAGTTCCTGGCTGCGCTTGTACTGGCGCTCGAGGTCGGCCAGGGTGGCGCGGCCGCGCTGGACTTCGGCTTGCGCCTGGGCCAGGCTGGCCTGGTCGCTGCGGTCGTCGAGCGAGAACATCAATTGGCCGGCCTTCACGAACTGGCCTTCCTTGATATGCACCTGGCGGATCGTGCTGGTCGTTTGCGGCCGCAAATCGACCGTGCGCTGCGGGGTGACGGTGCCGTTGGCCGCGACGTCGACGCCGACATCCTGGCGTTGCGGCGCGACCACATTGACGGTGGTGGGCGGCATCGCGCCGCCGCGCCCGCCGGGACCGCCCGGGGCGCCCTGCCCGCTTCCGGCCTCGGCATGGACACCGCGGTTCATGTACCAGGTTCCCGCCGCACCGGCGGCAACGACGATGGCGATCACTGCTAGCGTATTCTTTTTCATTCAGGTCCCTTACCGCGCGTCCCGGCGGCTTTATCGATCAATCAATGCAATGCGAAAGCTGCGATGCTACCAGCGTCACTGGCGCCCATGGCAGCCTTATTTTTCAGGATAGTATTCCGGCAGCATCAGCGTCACTTCCAGTCCGCCTTCGGGATGGTTCGCGAGCGTGATGCTGCCCCCGTGCTGTTCGGCAATGTTGCGGGCGATCGTCAGGCCCAGGCCGGTGCCGCCGGATTCGCGCGAGCGCGAGGTCTCGACGCGGTAGAACGGATCGAATACGCGCTGCATCTCGGCCTGTGGAATCCCGGGGCCGGCGTCGCGCACGCGGATGCGCGCCGCGCCCTTGACCCGGTCCACCACGACCTGGGCCGTCTGGCCGTACTTGACCGCGTTGTCGATCAGGTTGCCCAGGCAGCGGCGCAGGTCGAGCGGACGTCCCAGCAGCGCCATGCCCGAGCGCCCCGACAGCGTGACCGGCTGGTCGGCGTCGGCGGCGTCGTCGACGCTGGCGGCCACCAGCGAATCGAGGTCGAGCATCTGCATGCTCCCCGTGGTATCCATGCTGCGCGCCAGCTCGAGCCCCTCGCGCACCATGGCCTGCATGGCCGACAGGTCGCCGATCAGGCGTTCCTGCAGCTCGTCGTCCGCGACTTTTTCCAGGCGCAGGCGCATGCGCGTGAGCGGCGTCTGCAGGTCGTGGGTGATCGCGGCCAGCATTTGCGTGCGCTGGAAGATGTACTGGCGAATGCGCGCCTGCATCGCGTTGAAGGCGGCGCTGGCCTGGCGGATTTCGCTGGCGCCGGTGAGGTCGAGCGCGGCGCGGTTGATGTCGTTGCCGAGGTCCTGCGCCGCTTGCGCCAGCTGCTTGAGCGGGCGCGTCGTCATGCGCGCGACCAGGTAAGCGAGGAAGGCGATGCTGACGAAAAACAGGGCGAGCACGCCGCGGTAATCGGTCTCGACGCCGACCAGCGAGCGCGGCGGCAGGACGGCCAGGTGCAGCTGCTCGCCGTCGCGCAGGCGCACGTTCAGGTTTTCGCAGGCGCCGGTCCATTCGGCGCTGAGCAGGCCGTACAGCAGGGGCATGCGCGGCGGATGGGCGCAGGCCTCGGGACGCTGTGCTGCCGAGGCGATCAGGTAGTCCGGGCCGAGGCGGTCGGACAGGGTCCTGGCGAAGATCGACATCGGCGCCTGTCGATGCGGCGCGCCGACTTCGAGCTGCAGGCCGGGACGGTTGGCCACGGCCAGGTAGGCGCGCCGGGCCGAGGCCGGCACGATCTCGGTCGCCATGATGAGCTGCTCGGCGCGCTCGATCAGGGTCTGGTCGCGCTGGCGCTCGAGCACGCGCTGGCGCTCGACGTCGGCCAGCCACTGGGTCAGCGCGGCCGATACCAGAATGCCGAGCAACAGGGTAGCGAAGACACGGCCGGTCATCGAGCCGATGAAGGCTTTCACGCGGCCGGCTCCACCGTGACCTGGCCGGCCAGCACATAGCCGCCGTTGCGCACGGTCTTGATAATTTGCGGCATGCGCGCATCCTCGCCCAGCTTCTGGCGCAGGCGGCTGATCTGGATGTCGATCGAGCGGTCGAACGGATCGGCGTCACGTCCCTGCGTGAGGTTGAGCAGCTGGTCGCGGTTGAGCACGCGGTTCGGGTGTTCCAGGAAGACGCGCAGCAGGCGGAACTCGGCGCCCGAGAGCATGATCACCACGCCGTCCGGGTTGACCAGGTGGCGCGCGGTGAGGTCGAGCGTCCAGCCGGCAAAGCGCATCTGCTGCACGTTCTCGGTCGGGGCATTCGAGGGCATCGCATGCGAGCGGCGCAGCACGCTGCGGATGCGCGCCAGCAGCTCGCGTGGCTCGAAGGGTTTCGGCAGGTAGTCGTCGGCGCCCATCTCCAGGCCGAGGATGCGGTCGAGCGGCTCGTTGCGGGCGGTCAGCATGATGACCGGCAGGCTCGAGGTGGCGCGCAGCTTGCGGCACAGGGTCAGGCCGTCGTCGCCGGGCAGGTTCAGGTCGAGCACGATCAGGTCGGGGCGCGACTCGTCGAGAATTTTCCACATCGCGACGCCGTCGCCCGCTGCCAGCGCGCGGTAGCCATTCGACTCGAGGTAATCGGCCAGCAGCTGGCGAATGTCGCGGTCGTCGTCGACGATGAGGATAGTAGAGGGATTGTCCATGGGCGCAATTATCCCTGCTTACATTCGCAGTGCACAGCGCATTTGTATCGGTATGTATATGGATTCAGGAAGGAAACATATTGATACAAAGTGTGTGGCAGGGGACACGCTGGGCTTACATTTTTTGGCGAAGATGGTCCTGTGCAGCGAGCAGTTCACGCCACACAAGAAGAGCGTCTGACAAAGCTCTCAGGGCAAGGCGCGTTGTCGAAGACAGTACGCTAGTACGGCGAGACGACGCAACGCCGCCATGAGAGTTTTGTTGGGCGCTCACACTGACTCACACACCAAAAGGACACCTGAAATGAACACCATCCGCAAGAACATCCTGGTTTCCCTCGCCGCCATCGGCTTCGCCGGTGCCGCCTATGCCCAGAGCGCCGCCCAGCCGGCTGCCCAGCCGCAGGAAGGCCGCCATGGCCACGCCATGACCGTCGAGCAGCGCGCGGCCCACAAGGCCGAGCGTCACGCGAAAATGGCCGAGCGCCAGGCCCAGCGCGCCGCCAAGCTGCGCGCCGAGCTGAAGCTGACCCCGCAGCAGGAACCGGCCTTCGCCGCCTTCCTGGCCGCCGGCAAGCCGCAACAGCGTCCGCTGGCCCAGGCCGGCGCCGAGCGCGCCAAGCTGGCCGCCCTGCCCGCTCCGCAGCGCCTGCAGATGCAGATCGAACGCCAGAAGCAGCGCACCGCCCGCATGGAAGCGCGCCTGGCGGCCCTGAACAGCTTCTACGCCGCGCTGACGCCGGAACAGAAGCAGGTCATGGACAGCAAGGCGATGCGCTTCGGCGGCAAGCACCGCGGCCATCACGGCCACCACGGCCACCACGGCCAGCGCGGCGCGGCAGTACAAAGCTAAACCCGTGTAGGGTGGAGCGGGCGGCGAACCGTTCCCGACTCCACGGGTGGGAGGTGCGATCTTCGTTGGCGCCCTCCTGCCAGCGCAGCAGCAGGCGGAGACGGTTCGATCATCCGATCGACGCGGCCGGCAAGGGCGTGGAGTCGGGACTCCACCCTACGCTTCTCTGCTAGTCGAGCTTTTGCAGCGACCGCAAGAATTTCTCTGCGTTCTGGAAGCCGATCACCCTGCTGTCCGCGATCTCGACGCCCTTGTCGTCGAAGAAAATAATCCCCGGCGGGCCGAACAAGCCAAACCGTTTCAGCATCGCCTTGTCGTGGGCGTCGTTGGCCGTCACGTCGACCTGCAGCAGCAAGGTATTGGCCAGCTTCGCCTGCACCGCCGGGTCGACGAAGGTCAGCTTTTCCATCTCGATGCAGGACACGCACCAGTCCGCATAAAAATCGAGCATCGCGGTCTTGCCGCGGTTCGCGGCCAGCACCGCGTCGAGTTCGTCCACGGTTTTTACGCGCTGGAAGGTGAGCGCGTGGCGCGGGGTGCCGCTCAGGTGCGCCAGCGGCGCCAGGGCGTCGCGCCCGCCGCTGGCCACGCCGACCAGCTGCATCGCGCCGAGGATGCCGAAGGCGGCGCCCAGGGCGAGCGAGGCCCAGTGCCCGCGCCGGCTCAGCAGCCACGCGCCGTAACCGAGCAGCAGGGCTGCCCACAGCGCCATTTGCAGCGCCGCCGGCAACACCGGCGAGACCAGCCACAAGGCCATGCCCAGCATCAGCACGCCGAAGAAGCGTTTCACCGATTCCATCCAGGCGCCGGCCCGCGGCAGGAGCGAACCGGCCGAGACGCCGACCAGCAACAGCGGGATGCTCATGCCGATCGCCATCGAAAACAGCGCGGCGCCGCCGATCAGCACGTCGCGCGTCTGGCTGATGTAGACCAGGGCGCCGGCAAGCGGCGCTGCCACGCAGGGACCGACGATCAGGGCCGAGATGGCGCCCATGGCGAACACCCCGGCCAGCTTGCCGGAACGCTGGCGGCTCGACGCGCCGGCCAGCCTGGTCTGCAGGGCAGCCGGCACCTGCAGCTCGTAGAAACCGAACATCGACATCGCCATCGCCACGATCAACAGGGCAAAAGCGCCCAGCACCCAGGGGTTCTGCAGGGCCGCGGCCAGGCCCTCCCCGATCAGGCCGGCGGCCACGCCGAGCGCGGTGTAGACGATGGCCATGCCGAGCGAATAGGTCACCGACAGCAGCAGGCCGCGCGAACGCCTGGTGTTGCCGCCCTCGCCGACGATGATGGACGACAGGATCGGCACCATCGGCAGCACGCAGGGGGTAAATGCCAGGCCCAGCCCGAGCAGCGCGAACGCGGGCACGATCGCGAGCAGGCGGCCGCCCTGCAGGATGGCGTCGATGCCGGCCATCTCGGACGGCGCCTGCGCCGCGGCCGGCGCCTGCACGGCCGCAGCCGAAGCCGGCGCCTCGCTCGTGCCCGCGCCGCGCGGCCCTTCGCTCAGGGGCCTCGACGACAGGATGGACGGGGACTGGGCGGGGGCGTTGGCGCCGATCGGCAGGCTCGGCGGCAAGGCGGCGGCGCCCGCCGCGAGCGCGAGGCGCGCTTCCTGCGGCGGATAGCACAGGCCGGCGTCGGCGCAGCCCTGGCTGGTCGCAACCAGGGTGAAGGGTCCGCTGCCCTCGACGGGAATCCGGATCGTCACCGAGCCTTTATAGGTCTCGACATCCTTCTGGAAGGTCTCGTCATATTTCACTTTTCCCGGCGGGATCTGCGCCTCGCCCAGCTTGGCGCCCTCGGCCTTGAACTTGAACTGCTCGCGGTACATGTAGTAGCCGTCGGCGATCGCATAGGTGAGGACGGCGGTCTTGTCTCCTTCCATCTGCGCGGAGACGCGGAAGGCGAGCGAGGGGTCGAGGAATTCTTGGGCGCGGGCGGGGGCTGCGAGGACGAACAGCAGCGACAGCACGAAACAGAACGCGGCGCACAGGCCGGCGGGCGCGCGAGACAGAGAACGGGGCATGACTTCCTTTGGAATCGGCTACACAGCGCAAATGGTACACCGCTTGCGTACCGATGGGTAACGCGGGGCCCGGTTCGCCCGAGCGGGGACGGACGAAAAAAAACCAGGCACGAGGCCTGGTTTTTCTTGTCGCACGGAGCGATTACTCGGCGGTAGGAGCTTCTTCAGCCGAGGTGACTTCCGGACGGTCCAGCAGCTCGACGTACGCCATTGGCGCGTTGTCGCCCACGCGGAAACCCATTTTCAGGATGCGCAGGTAGCCGCCGTTACGGTTGGCGTAACGTGGGCCCAGTTCGGCGAACAGCTTCTGCACCATTTCGCGGTCGCGCAGGCGGGCGAATGCCAGGCGCTTGTTGGCCAGCGTGTCGGTCTTGCCCAGGGTCAGGATCGGCTCGATGACGCGACGCAGTTCCTTGGCTTTTGGCACGGTGGTCTTGATGGCTTCATGACGCAGCAGCGAGACGGTCATGTTGCGCAGCATGGCGAGACGGTGGGACGAGGTACGGTTCAGCTTACGGAGGCCGTGACGGTGACGCATGGTACTTCCTTTCGAGGTTTTTAAATCCAGTTCTTCGATCGTTCATGCATGACGCATGACCGCGGACCGGTTATTAGGGGTTAATTACTACGCTTTTTTCAATCAAAAAGGATCTGGCTTTGCCAGTCCTTTTTGACTGATCCCACCCGAAAGTAGTGTGTACTTTCGGGTGAATACTGATTACTTCTCCAGACCTGCTGGGGGCCAGTTTTCCAACTTCATGCCCAGGGTCAGGCCGCGCGAAGCAAGGACTTCCTTGATTTCGTTGAGCGACTTGCGGCCCAGGTTCGGCGTCTTGAGCAGTTCGTTTTCCGAACGCTGGATCAGGTCGCCGATGTAGTAGATGTTCTCGGCCTTCAGGCAGTTTGCCGAACGGACGGTCAGCTCCAGGTCGTCGACCGGGCGCAGCAGGATCGGATCGACCAGCGGAGCACGCGATGGTGCTTCGGCGGCGGCTTCCGTGCCTTCCAGGGCAGCGAATACGTTCAGCTGGTCGACCAGCACGCGTGCCGACTGGCGAATCGCCTCTTCCGGGGTGATGACGCCATTCGTTTCGATGTTGATGATCAGCTTGTCCAGGTCGGTACGCTGCTCGACACGGGCCGATTCCACTGCGTACGAGACGCGGCGCACTGGCGAGAACGATGCGTCCAGGATGATGCGGCCGATCGTCTTGTTCGTGTCTTCCGACAGACGGCGGACGTTACCAGGCACATAGCCACGGCCCTTTTCGACCTTGATCTGCATGTCCAGCTTGCCACCGGCGGTCAGGTGAGCGATCACGTGATCCGGGTTGATCAGTTCCACGTCATGCGGCAGGTCGATGTCCGATGCCAGCACGGCGCCTTCGCCTTCCTTCTTCAGGGTCAGCGTTACGGAGTCACGGTTGTGGACCTTGAACACGACACCCTTCAGGTTCAGCAGCAGGTCGACGACGTCTTCCTGCACGCCGTCCAGCGACGAGTACTCATGCACGACGCCGGCGATGGTGACTTCGGTCGGCGCGTAGCCGATCATCGACGACAGCAGCACGCGGCGCAGCGCGTTGCCCAGGGTGTGGCCGTAGCCACGCTCGAACGGCTCCATCACGACTTTGGCGTGACCGGCGCCCAGGGCTTCGACATCGATGATACGTGGCTTCAACAAACTATTTTGCATGAAATGTCCTTTTCAATACCCTCGGCTCGTTACACCGATAAGGCTGATGGCATGTGAGAATTCTTTTGGAAGTGCAAACGCCCGCTCGGTGAGGAGCGGGCGTGAATACCGACTAACGATTAACGCGAGTACAGTTCGACGATCAGTGCTTCGTTGACGTCGGCGGCGATCTCGTTACGCTCTGGGAACGAACGGAAGGTGCCTTCCATCTTCTTGCTGTCGACCGACACCCAGCTCGGCATGCCGACTTGTTCGGCCAGCGACAGCGCTTCGACGATACGCACTTGCTTCTTGGCCTTTTCGCGAACGGCGATGACGTCGCCGGTCTTGACTGCGTACGAAGCGATGTTGACGACGTTACCGTTGACCGTGAAGGCCTTGTGGCTGACCAGCTGGCGCGCTTCGGCGCGGGTCGAGCCGAAGCCCATGCGGTAAGCGACGTTGTCCAGGCGCGATTCCAGCAGCTTCAGCAGGGTTTCGCCGGTGTTGCCCTTGCGGCGGTTGGCTTCTGCGAAGTAGCGGCGGAACTGGCGCTCGAGGATGCCGTACATGCGCTTGACCTTCTGCTTTTCGCGCAGCTGGTTGCCGTAGTCCGAGGTGCGGGCACCCGACTTGACGCCGTGCTGGCCTGGCTTGACGTCCAGTTTGCACTTCGAGTCGAGCGAGCGGCGTGCGCTCTTGAGGAACAGGTCGGTGCCTTCACGGCGCGACAGTTTTGCTTTTGGTCCGATATAACGTGCCACGTTGAATCCTTTAATGTATTAATCACGCCCCAGCGGCATCCCGAGATGCGGCAGGCGCTAGTCCGACCCATGATTGAGCGGACGTGGCTAAAAATAACACCCTGAGCCGGGGCTCAAGGCGACAACAGCCGGGCAGTATACCCGAATTCGGGTCACTGCACCGGCTTTTGCTACTGCTTGCTGCTCAAGCGGTGTATTGAAAACAACTGGGCAGCGAACTGCCCGGCTGGATTTAGATACGACGACGCTTCGGAGGACGGCAGCCGTTGTGCGGCACTGGCGTCACGTCCTGGATTTCGGTGATCTTGATACCCAGGTTGTTCAGAGCGCGGACAGCCGATTCACGGCCTGGGCCTGGGCCCTTGATGCGCACTTCCAGGTTCTTCACGCCGCTTTCCTGTGCGACCTTGCCGGCTGCTTCAGCAGCGACCTGAGCCGCGAACGGGGTCGACTTGCGCGAGCCCTTGAAGCCAGCGCCACCCGACGTCGCCCACGACAGAGCGTTGCCCTGGCGGTCGGTGATCGTGATGATGGTGTTGTTGAACGAAGCGTGGACGTGGGCGATGCCCTCAGCCACGTTCTTCTTCACTTTTTTACGAACGCGTGCTGCTGCTGCGCTGCTTTGTTGCTTAGCCATGGTCAGGTTCCTAGATTATTTCTTCAGCGATTGAGCGGCCTTACGCGGACCTTTGCGGGTACGTGCATTGGTACGGGTACGCTGGCCGCGCACTGGCAGGCCCTTACGGTGACGCATGCCGCGGTAGCAGCCCAGGTCCATCAGACGCTTGATGTTCATGGACAGTTCGCGGCGCAGATCGCCTTCCACGACAAACTTCGCAACTTCGTCACGCAGCTTCTCGAGTTCGTTGTCGTCCAGGTCCTTGACCTTCTTGTTGGTCGCGATACCAGTCGCGTCGCAGATCTTCTGCGAACGTGGACGGCCAACACCGTAGATCGCCGTCAGGCCGATAACAGTGTGCTGATGATTTGGGATGTTAACCCCTGCAATACGTGCCATTCGTTATTCCTCTTAACCTTGACGCTGCTTGTGACGCGGCTCGACGCAGATCACGCGGACCACGCCCTTGCGCTTGATGATCTTGCAGTTGCGGCAGATCCGCTTGACTGAAGCATTAACTTTCATTTTGTACTCTCTTCCTGGTGAGGTTACTTAATATTTTTTACTTGGTGCGGAATACGATACGCGCCCGGGACAAGTCGTACGGGGTCAACTCCACCGTTACCTTGTCTCCCGGGAGGATGCGGATATAGTTCATCCGCATTTTACCCGAGATATGCCCCAGGACCACATGTCCGTTTTCCAGCTTTACGCGAAATGTCGCATTCGGGAGATTCTCGAGAATCTCACCCTGCATTTGGATGACGTCGTCTTTTGCCATTCGATCTCTTCGCTCCCGCTTATCGCGTCGGAATCCCACCCTTGAAATTCGCCTTGCGCAGCAGCGATTCATATTGCTGCGACATGACGTAATTCTGCACTTGTGCCATGAAATCCATCGTCACCACCACGATGATCAGGAGCGACGTGCCGCCGAAGTAGAAAGGAACTTTCCAGTACGACTGCATGAACTCCGGCACCAGGCACACGAGGGTGATGTACACCGCACCAGCGAGGGTCAGGCGCATCAGGATCTTGTCGATGTAGCGTGCGGTCTGGTCACCAGGGCGGATGCCCGGGACAAACGCGCCGCTCTTCTTCAAGTTGTCCGCCGTTTCCTTGCTGTTGAAGACCAGCGCGGTATAGAAGAAGCAGAAGAAGATGATCGCCGCCGCATACAGCAAGGCGTGGATCGGCTCACCGGTCGTCAGCGAGGCTGCCAGGTCTTTCAGGAACCCGATGAACGGGCTGCTGGTGTCCTTGCCCCGCGTGTACCAGTCGACGATCGTCGCCGGGAACAGGATGATCGACGACGCGAAGATCGGCGGGATCACGCCGGCCATGTTCAGCTTCAGGGGCAGGTGGCTGGTTTGGCCACCGTACACCTTGTTGCCGACCTGGCGCTTGGCGTAATTCACGAGGATCTTGCGCTGCCCACGCTCCACGAATACCACCGCGTAAGTCGTAAAGGCCACCAGGATCACGATAACGATCGCGGCGAAGCTGCTGATCGAACCGTTCGATACCAGGGTGAACAAGCCACCCAGTGCCGACGGCAGACCGGCTGCGATACCGGCGAAGATAATGATCGAAATGCCGTTGCCCAGGCCACGTTCGGTAATCTGCTCACCGAGCCACATGAGGAACATGGTGCCGGTCAACAGGGTCACGACCGTGACGAAGCGGAAGCCGATACCCGGATCGAGCACGAGGCCCGGCTGGGTTTCGAGCGCGGCGGCAATGCCGAACGCCTGGAACAGTGCCAGCACCACCGTGAAGTAACGGGTGTACTGGGTGATCTTGCGGCGCCCTGCTTCGCCTTCCTTCTTCAGCGCTTCCAGCTGCGGCGAGACGATCGACCCCAGCTGCATGATGATCGAAGCCGAAATGTAGGGCATGATCCCGAGTGCGAACACGGTAAAGCGTTCAAGCGCGCCACCCGAGAACATGTTGAACATGCCCAGGATGCCGCTTTCGTTCTGCTTGAACAGCGATGCCAGCGCGACGGGGTCGATCCCGGGAACCGGGACGTGGGCACCGAGGCGGTACACGACCAATGCGCCAAGCAAAAACCACAGCCGGCCCCAGGGGAAACCGGCGGCGGCGCTTTTACCAAGTTGTGAATTAGTCGCCAATTTGTGCTCCGATCAGGCAGCGGCCGCTTTAGGCGACCGAACCGCCAGCTGCTTCGATGGCCGCTTTCGCGCCCGCGGTTGCCTTCAGGCCCTTGAGGTTCACCGCTTTGGTGATCTCGCCCGACAGGATCACGCGCACGTCGCGCGCCACCACTGGCAGGATGCCTGCTTGCTTGAGCACCAGGATGTCGACATCGCCGACGGCCAGGTTGTTCAGGTCCGACAGACGCACTTCAGCCTTGAACGTTGCGTTGAGCGACTTGAAGCCGCGCTTCGGCAGACGACGCTGCAGAGGCATCTGACCGCCTTCGAAGCCGACTTTGTGGAAACCGCCCGAACGCGACTTCTGACCCTTGTGACCGCGACCGGCGGTCTTGCCCAGGCCGGAGCCGATACCGCGGCCGACGCGACGCTTGTAGTGCTTGGCGCCGTCAGCTGGTTGAATGGTATTCAATTCCATTGTTTTCTCCGTTAGGTAAGCCCGAAGGCTTACCCGACTACTTTAACGAGGTACGAGACTTTGTTGATCATGCCACGCACCGACGGGGTGTCCTGCAACTCGGAAACCGAGTTGACGCGGCGCAGACCCAGACCACGCACCGTAGCGCGGTGATCCTGACGGGTGCCGATCAGGCCCTTGACCAGTTGTACTTTGATGGTGTTTGCCATTGTCTTCACCTTAACCGATGATGTCTTCGACCGACTTGCCACGCTTGGCGGCGATGTCGGAAGCGGTGCTCATCTTCGACAGACCGTCGAGGGTAGCGCGCACCAGGTTGTACGGGTTCGACGAACCGGTCGACTTGGCGACCACGTCGGTCACGCCCATCACTTCGAAGATAGCGCGCATTGCGCCACCAGCGATGACGCCGGTACCAGGCTTGGCTGGCATCATCATGACGCGCGAGGCGCCGTGACGACCGGAGACGGTGTGGTGCAGGGTACCGTTCTTGAGGGGCACCTTGATCAGGTTGCGGCGGGCTTCTTCCATTGCCTTTTGCACGCCGACAGGAACTTCCTTCGACTTGCCTTTACCCATGCCGATGCGGCCATCGCCGTCACCGACAACGGTCAGCGCTGCAAAACCCATGATACGACCACCCTTGACCACTTTGGTCACGCGGTTGATCGCGATCATTTTTTCGCGCATGCCATCATCCGGCTTGTCGCTTGCCATTTTCGCTTGCATTTTTGCCATGACGATTCTTCCTTAGAACTTCAGACCGGCTTCACGCGCGGCTTCTGCCAGCGCCTTCACACGGCCGTGGTAACGGAAACCCGAACGGTCGAATGCGACTTCGGTGATCCCTGCTTTCAGTGCTTTCTCTGCGACGCGCTTGCCAACCAGGGCAGCGGCGGCAGCGTTGCCGCCCTTGCCGCTTTGACCGGCCAGTTCGGCGCGCACGTCTGCTTCCAGCGTCGAAGCCGAAACCAGGACCTTCGCATCCGGGCTGATCAGGTTCGCATAGATGTGCAGGTTGGTACGGTGTACCGACAGGCGGTTCACGCCCAGCTGCGCGATCTTGATGCGGGTTTGGCGTCCGCGACGCAGACGCGATTCTTTCTTGTCCATCGTCAGCTCCGATTATTTCTTCTTGGTTTCTTTAAGCTTCACCACCTCGTCCGAATAACGGACGCCCTTGCCCTTGTAAGGCTCAGGGGAGCGGTAAGCGCGCACTTCGGCGGCAACCTGGCCGACCTTTTGACGATCGATACCCTTGATCAGGATTTCGGTCGGGGTCGGGGTCACTGCGGTGACGCCTTCCGGCATCGCGTGCAGCACAGGGTGCGAGAAGCCCAGCGACAGGTTCAGGGCGTTGCCCTGCACTGCTGCCTTGTAGCCCACGCCGACCAGGTTCAGCTTCTTCTCGAAGCCCTTGGTGACGCCGACAACCATGTTGTTGACCAGGGCGCGCAGGGTGCCCGACATGGCGTTCGATTCGCGCGAATCGTCGACCACGTCAAACGTCAGCGTGCCGTTGTTGTTTTCAACCTTGACCAGGCCGTTCAGCGCCTGGGTCAGGGTGCCCAGTGGGCCTTTTACCGTGATCGCTGCTGCAGTGATCGCCACTTCGGCGCCAGCTGGGACAGCGATTGGCATCTTAGCTACTCGAGACATCGTCTACTCCTTAAGCTACGTAGCAGATAACTTCGCCGCCGACGCCATTGGCGCGGGCTTTGCGGTCAGTCATCACGCCTTGCGGGGTCGACACAATCGCGACGCCCAGGCCGTTCATGACGGTCGGGATCTCGTCTTTGCCTTTGTAGACACGCAGGCCAGGACGGGACACGCGCTCGATGCGCTCGATAACCGGACGGCCGGTGTAGTACTTCAAACCGATTTTCAGTTCCGACTTGCCACCTTCGGTGGTTACGGCGAAATCCTCAATGTAACCCTCGTCCTTCAGGACGTTGGCAATGGCAACCTTGACTTTCGACGACGGCATTGCGACCGTGGTCTTCTGAACAGTTTGTGCGTTGCGAATGCGGGTCAGCATATCGGCGATAGGATCGCTCATACTCATTGCTTATTCTCCTATTACCAGCTGGCTTTGGTCATACCCGGGATTTCGCCTTTCATGGCGAATTCGCGGAGTTTGGTACGGGCGAGGCCGAATTTACGGAAGGTGCCACGTGGGCGGCCGGTGATGGCGCAGCGGTTACGCTGGCGGGTCGGCGCCGAATTACGTGGCAGTGCCTGCAGCTTCAGGCGCGCTTCGTAACGTTCTTCTTCAGTCTTCGACTGGTCGTCGATGATCGCTTTCAGAGCTGCACGCTTTGCGGCGAATTTCTCCACCAGGTCTGCACGCTTCTGTTCGCGGTTAATCAGTGCAAGTTTTGCCATTGCTCTTAGTTCCTGAACGGGAATTTGAAGGCGGCGAGCAGCGCTTTGGCTTCATCGTCGGTCTTAGCGGTCGTGGTGATCGAGATGTTCATGCCACGCAGCGCGTCGATCTTGTCGTAATCGATTTCAGGGAAAATGATCTGTTCCTTGACACCGATGTTGTAGTTGCCACGACCATCGAACGATTTGCCATTGACACCGCGGAAGTCACGCACGCGCGGCAGGGCCACGGTGATGAAACGGTCCAGGAACTCGTACATACGGTTGCCACGCAGGGTGACCATCGTACCGATCGGGTAGCCTTCGCGGATCTTGAAACCGGCGATTGCCTTGCGCGACTTGGTCGTCACTGGCTTCTGGCCGGCGATCTTGGTCAGGTCGCTGACAGCGTGCTCGAGCACTTTCTTGTCGGCGATCGCTTCACCAACACCCATGTTCAGGGTGATCTTGGTCAGGCGCGGCACTTCCATCACCGACTTGTAGCCGAATTTTTCGGTCAGGTCAGCGACGACTTTTTCTTTGTAGAATTGTTGGAGACGGGCCATGATCTTAAACCTTCACAACTTCGCCGGAAGACTTGTAGACGCGGACTTTCTTGCCGTCCTGGTCTTTGAAGCCTACGCGGTCAGCCTTGCCGGTCGCGGCGTTGAACAGCGCGACGTTGGAGACGTGAATCGGCATCGTCTTGTCGACAATACCACCTTGAACGCCAGTCATCGGGTTAGGCTTGACGGCCTTCTTGGCCACGTTCACGCCTTCGACGATCACGTGCTCGGCGTCGACGCGACGCGAAACCACGCCACGCTTGCCCTTGTCTTTACCGGCCAAAACGATGACTTCGTCGTTTTTACGAATCTTATCCATTACGACTCCTTACAGTACTTCAGGTGCCAGGGACACGATCTTCATGAACTTTTCAGTGCGCAGTTCGCGGGTCACTGGTCCGAAGATACGGGTGCCGATCGGTTCCAGCTTGGCATTGAGCAGAACGGCGGCGTTGCCGTCGAACTTCACCAGGGAGCCGTCTTGGCGGCGCACACCTTTAGCGGTACGCACAACCACAGCGTTATAAATTTCACCTTTTTTGACACGGCCACGTGGCGCAGCAACCTTGACGGTTACCTTGATGATGTCGCCAATGCTCGCATAACGGCGCTTGGAGCCGCCCAACACCTTGATGCACAAAACTTCTTTTGCACCGGTGTTGTCGGCCACTTCGAGCCGGCTTTCAGTTTGAATCATAGTATTTTCTTTCCCAACTTAAGCCGAAGAAACCCCACGGAGTACCGTAGGCCTGCGGTCAGTCTTGGTCCCGCCGCACCGCCCCTGCTGGAGCACTACGATTGGGTGATTGGACTTTCCAATAAACTTCGAACAGGCCGCAGTTACCGAGGGGGACAAACTGCGGCAACACATGAACGAAGCCCGCTAGTATCGCAGATACCAGCGGGCCACGCAAGACAAATTTTAGTGCTTACAGTACCTGTGCAACCTGCACAACACGGGTCACAGTCCAAGCCTTCGTCTTCGAAATCGGGCGACCTTCCGCGATCTCGACCGTGTCGCCGGTCTTGGCCTGGTTGGTCTCATCGTGTGCGTGATACTTGTTCGAGCGCACGATGATTTTGCCGTACAGCGGGTGCTTCACGTGACGTTCGATCAGTACGGTCACCGTCTTGTCCATTTTGTCGGACACGACCTTGCCGACCAGCGTACGCTTGAGCGCCGTTTTAGTGGTGTCGTTCATTTGGCTTCCTTCTGGTTCATCACAGTCTTCACACGCGCGATGTCGCGACGTACTTTCTTGAGCTGCGCGGTGTTGCCCAGCTGCTGGGTAGCGATTTGCATGCGCAGGCCAAACTGGGCCTTCAGCAGCTCACTCAGCTCCTTTTGCAGCGCTTCCTGGTCCTTGCCGCGGAGTTCCGATGCTTTCATATTCAACTCCTGTTATTGGCCGACCTGGCGCACGACGAACGTGGTAGCCAGTGGCAGTTTGGCAGCGGCCAGGCGGAATGCTTCGCGCGCCAGTTCTTCTGCGACGCCGTCCATCTCGTACAGGACTTTGCCTGGCTGGATTTCAGCGACGTAGTACTCCGGGTTACCCTTACCGTTACCCATACGGACTTCGGCCGGCTTGTTCGAAATCGGCTTGTCCGGGAAGATACGGATCCAGATACGGCCGCCACGCTTGATGTGACGGGTCATGGCGCGACGTGCCGCCTCGATCTGGCGTGCGGTGATACGGCCGCGGGCAACTGCCTTCAGACCGAATTCGCCGAACGAGACCGCGGTGCCGCGGGTGTGCGAAATGCCGGTGTTACGGCCTTTCTGCTCTTTACGATACTTCCTGCGCGATGGTTGCAGCATGCTTATTCTCCTGCTTTCTCAGCTGGTGCAGCAGCGGCCGGGGTCGCCAGCTTGACGGCTGGACGCGCACGCACGGTTGGCGCTGCGGCTGGGCGGGCACCGCCAGCTGGACGTGGGCCGCGCGATGGCTTGCCATCGTCGCGACGTGGGCCGCGTGGCTTCTTCTCGTCCGGCGGGGTGTCGATGACCGGGGCTTCGCCGGTGACCGAACGGTCGCCCTTGTAGACCCAGACCTTGACGCCGATGATGCCGTACGTGGTCGATGCTTCGCTGGTGCCGTAGTCGATATCGGCGCGCAGGGTGTGCAGAGGCACACGACCTTCGCGGTACCATTCGGTACGGGCGATTTCGATGCCGTTCAGACGGCCCGACGACATGATCTTGATGCCGACGGCACCCAGACGCATGGCGTTTTGCATGGCGCGCTTCATCGCGCGGCGGAACATGATGCGCTTTTCGAGCTGCTGCGAAATCGAATCGGCGATCAGCTGCGAATCGATTTCCGGCTTGCGGATTTCTTCGATGTTGACGTGCACGGGCACGCCCATGATCTTCGCCAGCGAAGTCTTCAGCACTTCGATGTCTTCGCCTTTTTTACCGATCACGACACCTGGACGCGACGAGTAGATGGTGAAGCGCGCGTTCTTGGCTGGACGCTCGATGACGATGCGGCCGACCGAAGCGTTCTTCAGCTTCTTCTTCAGGAAGGCGCGGGCCTTCAGGTCTTCGTTGAGCATCTCAGCGAAGTTGCCGTTGCCGGCGTACCAGCGCGACGCCCAGTTACGGGTGACGGACAGGCGGAAGCCTGTTGGGTGAATCTTCTGTCCCATCGTGTGACTCCTTAGTTACCGACAGTCACGTAGATGTGACAGGATTGTTTCGAAATGCGATCACCGCGGCCTTTGGCACGTGCCGTAAAGCGCTTCAGGATCGGACCTTTTTCAACGTAGATCTGGGTGATCTTCAGCTCGTCGATGTCGGCGCCGTCATTGTGTTCCGCGTTGGCGATGGCCGACTCGAGAACCTTCTTGATGATGGTGGCGCCCTTCTTCGGGCTGAACTGCAGAATGTTGAGTGCTGCGTCAACTTTCTTGCCGCGGATCAGGTCCGCAACCAGGCGGCCCTTTTGTTCCGACAGGCGCACGCCTTTGAGGATTGCTTTAGTTTCCATTATTTTTTCGCCTTCTTGTCAGCGGCGTGGCCCTTGAACGTACGGGTCAGCGCGAATTCGCCGAGCTTGTGGCCGACCATGTTCTCGGAGACGTACACCGGCACGTGCAGCTTGCCGTTGTGCACAGCGATCGTCAGACCGATGAAGTCAGGCGTGATCGTCGAGCGGCGCGACCAGGTTTTGACTGGCTTCTTGTCTTTGTTCGCTTGCGCGGCTTCGACTTTTTTCACCAGGTGGGCGTCAACGAACGGCCCTTTTTTCAATGAACGAGTCATGTGTTATCCCTTATTTCTTGCCGCGGCGCGAGACGATCATCGAAGAAGTACGCTTGTTCGAACGCGTCTTCTTGCCCTTCGTCTGTTGACCCCATGGCGACACTGGATGGCGACCAGCTGCCGTACGACCTTCACCACCACCGTGCGGGTGATCGATCGGGTTCATGACCACACCGCGAACGGTAGGACGAACACCGCGCCAGCGCATCGCACCGGCTTTACCAATCTTGCGCAGGCTGTGCTCGGCATTGCCGACTTCGCCAACGGTAGCGCGGCACTCGATGTGCACGCGGCGAACTTCACCCGAGCGCAGGCGAACCTGGGCGTAGGTGCCTTCGCGGGCCATCAGGACCACGGCGGCGCCGGCGGTACGGGCCATCTGGGCACCCTTACCTGGCAGCATCTCGACGCAGTTCATCACGGTACCGACCGGGATGTTACGGATCGGCAGGCAGTTACCGGCCTTGATCGGTGCTTCGGCGCCGTTCATGACGCTGTCGCCGACAGCCATGCCCTTGGTGGCGATGACATACTGACGCTCGCCGTCCGCGTAGCACAGCAGTGCGATGTGCGCGGTACGGTTCGGGTCGTATTCGATACGCTCGACCTTGGCAGGAATGCCATCCTTCTGACGCTTGAAGTCGATCAGACGGTAGTGTTGCTTGTGACCACCACCCATGTGACGGGTCGTGATGTGGCCGTTGTTGTTACGGCCAGCAGTCTTCGATTTCTTCTCAACCAGTGCTGCGAGCGGACGACCCTTGTACAGGCCTTCGGTCACAACTTTCACCATGCCGCGGCGGCCTGGGGAGGTTGGCTTCATCTTAACGAGTGCCATTATTTAGCCTCCTCGACAAAATTGATTTCCTGGCCTGGCTTCAGGCACACGAAAGCACGCTTGGTGTGGTTGCGACGACCGTTGAAACGGCCCGAACGCTTCTGTTTGCCTTCGCGGTTCACGGTCTGCACCGATTCCACTTCGACCTTGAACAGCAGCTCGACGGCAGCCTTGATTTCCGGCTTGGTCGCGTCAGGCAGGACCTTGAACACGATCTGCTCGTTCTTTTCCGCGACGAAGGTGGCTTTCTCGGAAATGACCGGAGCCATCAGCACCTTCATCAGGCGCTCTTCGCTAAATTTGATTGCGGTGCTCATGCGTACATCTCCTCGATCTTGGCCAGTGCAGCTTTGGTGACCAGGACTTTCTTGTAGAACACCAGCGACATCGGGTCGGCTGCTTTCGGCTCGACAACCAGCACGTGCGGCAGGTTACGCGATGCCAGCAGCAGGTTTTCGTCGATGGTGTCGGTGATCACCAGGACCGATTCCAGGCCCATGCCCTGCAGCTTTTGCGACAGCAGCTTGGTCTTTGGCGCTTCGATCGACAGGTTTTCGACAACGCTCAGACGGCCTTCGCGGGCCAGCTGCGAGAAGATCGAGCAGATACCTGCACGGAACATCTTCTTGTTGACCTTGTGGGTGAAGTTCTCGTCAGGCGAGTTCGGGAAGATGCGACCACCGCCGCGCCACAGTGGCGACGACGACATACCAGCACGAGCGCGGCCGGTGCCTTTTTGGCGCCATGGCTTCTTCGTGGTGTGGCTGACTTCTTCACGGTCTTTCTGCTTGCGGTTACCGCTACGTGCGTTGGCAGCGTAGGCGACCACGACCTGGTGGATCAGCGCTTCGTTGTATTCGCGACCGAACACTTCGTCAGCAGCTGCAACGCCGGCGCCGGCTTGACCTTGCTCATTCAGGAGCTGAAGTTCCATAATTAAGCTCCTTTCTGTGCTTTGGTTTTGACGGCTGGCTTGACGATCACTTGACCGTTTTTCGCGCCAGGAACAGCACCCTTGACCAGCAGCAGTTGACGCTCAGCGTCGATGCGGGCGATTTCCAGGTTCTGGGTGGTGACGGTGACGTCGCCCATGTGACCGGTCATGCGCTTGCCAGGGAACACGCGGCCCGGATCCTGCGCCATACCGATGGAGCCAGGAACGTTGTGCGAACGCGAGTTACCGTGGGTAGCACGGCCCGATGCGAAGTTGTAACGCTTGATGGTACCGGCGTAGCCCTTACCGATCGAGGTGCCTTGCACGTCGATTTTCTGGCCCACTTCGAACAGCGAGACATTGACTGCGTCGCCAGTTTTCAGTTCGGCTGCCTTGGCAGCGTCAACGCGGAATTCGCGCAGCATGGTGCCAGCTTCGACGCCTGCTTTTGCGTGGTGACCCGCAACTGCCTTGGTCACGCGGGAAGCGCGACGTTGACCGAATGCGACCTGGACTGCAGCATAGCCGTCAGTTTCAGGAGTTTTGATTTGTGCGACACGGTTGTTCGACACGTCGAGCACGGTAACTGGGATCGAATCCCCGTCATCCGTGAAGATGCGCATCATGCCAACCTTGCGACCGAGAAGGCCCAAGCTCATTTTTTCTCCATTCCCACCTACGATTGGGCGGGGGTAGTTGAACTACTAAAAACGTACAGGTTCTAAAAAGACGATCCCATACCGAAGCCGGCTAGTATAGCGCGCAAAAAGGCTTGACGCAACAAGATAATCAAGGGTATGTCGCCCCTGTTGCGCGTTTTTCGCAGTGTCGTGGAGAAGAAGGAATCTGGCCTGGCTGGCCAGCACAGAAAAGGCACTACTGCGCCTTTTCTCTGCAGCGCTTCGAGAGCGCTGCGACTATGTGAGGTGTCTGGTGGGCGGTGCAGGATTCGAACCTGCGACCCCTTGGATGTCGACCAAGTATTCTAACCAGCTGAACTAACCGCCCGGGGAGCCGCATTATGCCAAGGCTTGGGCAGGTTTGCAATAGCTGAGTTGCGCGAGGGTGTTCGCGGGGCGGTTGCCTTCGCACGCCTCGTAACGGCTCACCCCGCCTAAGCCTGCCATAAGCCCCGATGTGTAGAATCGGTCAATTAGCGCTATATTCACACCAGCGCCCGCGCGTACCTGCAAAGGCCGCGCGACACCCGTTCCATCCCAACGAAAGGAGCTGTAATGGCAATCAGTCTGCAAAAAGGCGGCAACGTCAACCTCAGCAAGGAAGCACCGAACCTCACCAAGGTCGTCATCGGCCTCGGCTGGGATCCGCGTTCGACCGACGGCGCCGCCTTCGACCTCGACGGTTCCGCCTTCATGCTGAAAGCCGACGCCAAGGTGCGCAGCGACGCCGACTTCATCTTCTATAACAACCTGAAGTCGACCGACGGCTCGGTCGTCCACAACGGCGACAACACCACCGGCCAGGGCGAAGGCGACGACGAAACCCTCACCGTCGACCTGTCGCGCGTGCCAGGCGACGTCGACAAGATCTCGTTCTGCGTCACCATCCACGACGCCGAAAGCCGCCGCCAGAGCTTCGGCATGGTCGGCAAGGCCTTCATCCGCTGCCTGAACGCGAACGGCAACGCCGAACTGGCGCGCTACGACCTGTCCGAAGACAGCTCGACCGAAACGGCGATGATCTTCGGCGAACTGTACCGCGCCGGGACCGACTGGAAATTCCGCGCCGTCGGCCAGGGCTATAACGGCGGCCTGGGCCCCCTCGCCCGCTCGTTCGGCGTCAACGTCTGAGTACTCGGCCGTGAGGCCTTCCGGCCTCGCCTCCTGCCCCGCTGGCCACGGGGCGCTTTAGAGCGTCTGACAAAAGCTTCGTGGCAAGGCGCACCGTCGAAGACAGTACACTGGTACGGCGAGACGCGTGCAACGCCGCCATGGAGATTTTGCCAGGCGCCTCTCCCTGCAAGAGAAGAAGAACTTCATGCGCGTCTGGTTCAATCGCACCTTCTCGTCCGTGTTTGCCGCGATCGACCTGATCCGCGAGGCCGACACCGACGGGCGTTTCCACATCATCCACAGCAATCCGAATCCGCGCACGCCGGCCGCGCGCGTGGCCCACGAATTCCACCCTGAGCCGACCGGCCTCGAACCGGCCCAATACGTCGACTGGTGCCTGGCCTTCTGCCGCGAGCAGCGCGTCGACATCTTTGTTCCCGGCCGCGAGGCGACGCTGCTGGCAGGCTGCCACGCGCGCTTCGAAGCGATCGGCACGCGCGTGCTGAGCGCAGGCACCGAGGACGCCTTGCAGTTCATCCACGACAAGGCGCGCTTCTACGCCGAGACCGATCTGCCGCAGGCGCCGGTCGCCGCCTTCTGCCGTTTCGAGGATGCAGCCGGCTTCGAACAAGCCTACGATGTCCTGCGCCGCCAGCATGCGAAGCTGTGCGTCAAACCCTCGCACTCGATCTACGGGCTTGGCTTTGCCGTGCTCGACGAAGGGCGCAACGCCGCCCAGCTGTTGATGGCGGGCGCCGAATACCACGTGTCGCTGGCCGACTTCCGCCGCGGCCTGGCCGAGATGGGGAGCTTCCGCACGATGCTGCTGATGGAATACCTGGAAGGCCGCGAATACAGCGTCGACTGCGTCGGCGACCAGGGCCGCCTGGTGACGGCCGTGGTGCGCCGCAAGTCGAACCAGTCCGGCGCCGGCCAGCGCATCGACCAGCGCGCCGACATCCTCGAGGCCACTGCCCGGTTATGCAGCACGCATGGACTGAACGGCATCTTCAACGTCCAGTTCAGGGAAAGCGCGAACAAGCCGCGCCTGCTCGAAATCAATCCGCGCATGTCGGGCGGGATCGGCATGGCCTGCATCGCCGGGCCGATCCTGCCGTACATCGCGCTGCGCGGCTTCGCCGACGGCTTCGACGGCGTCGAGATCGCCCCCGTGCGCGACGGCATGCGGGTCGGCGAACAGTCGCACGCCGTGGAGCTGGCATGAACGCGCGCATGGAGGGTGAAACAGCCCTGCCCGTGCGGCGCCGCGAGCAGCTGCCGACCGGCCTGCTCGACATCGAACTGCACGCCGGCGCCGAGGAACTCGACGCCCTGCTGGGCTTTGCCGCCCGTGCGAATGCGAAACGGGGTTTCCTGTTCGTCAGCAAGGTGCTCGGCAAGCACTGGCCGGTGGCGCCGGCACGCATGCTCGAGGTCCACGCGCGCCTGGCCGCCGGCGTCCCCGACGCAGAAGGCCCGGTCGTCTTCATTGCCATGGCGGAAACCGCGGTCGGCCTCGGCCAGGGCGTGTTCGAAGCCTGGCTGCGCGCCCATCCGAAGCGCAGCGCGCTGTTCCTGCAGACCACGCGCTACCGCGTCGGCAGCGGCCCGATCATCGAATTCGAGGAAGCGCACAGCCATGCGCCGCGCCAGTTCCTGCACATGCCGGCCGGCGCGCATGAACAGTCGCTGCTGCTGAACGCGCGCACCATCGTGCTGGTCGACGACGAGGCCAGCACCGGCAACACCTTCCTGAACCTGACCCGGGCCTGCCTGCGCCTGAACCCGGCCATCGAACGGGTGCACCTGGCGGTGATCGCCAACTTCATGGGCCAGGCTGCCAGCGGCAGCCTCACGGAACGCTTCGGGCTGCCCGCCACGATGGGGGCGCTAGTGGAAGGCGCCTACCGTTTCCAGGCCGCCGACTGCCCGGCGGGCGCGGCGCCGGCCCAGCGCTACGACGCCCGGGCCGAGCGCGGCGCCAGCACGGCCTTCGGCCGCCTGGGCCTGGCGCGCGCCCTGCGCCCGCCCGAGGCGCTGGCCGACCGGCTGGCCGCGCAGATCGCCCCTGACGAGAAGGTCCTGGTGCTCGGCACCGGCGAATTCATGCACGCTTCCACCCTGCTCGGCGCGGCCCTCGAGCGGCGCGGCCTGGACGTGGTGGTGCAATCGACCACGCGCTCGCCGATCCTGCCCTGGGGCGCGGTAGCGAACGCCATGAGCTTCCCCGACAATTACGGCGAGGGCATTCCCAACTTCCTGTACAACGTCGCCGCCGGACAGTACCAGCACGTGCTGGTCTGCCACGAGACGCCGGCCATCGACGCCCTGCAGGCATTCGCGCGCACGCTCGGCGCGCGCCTGTTCCACTTTCATACCGAGGACCACGTTGAAGAAGTTCCTGTTCGCTGACCTGGACGACACCCTGTTCCAGACGCTCGAAAAATGCGCGACCCGCGACGCCCTCGAGCCGGCCGCCTATTACAGCGACGGCCGCATCTGCTCGTACACGACGCCGGCCCAGCGCGCCTTCTTCGCCTTTGTCAGCGAGGGCATGACCGTGATCCCGACCACGGCCCGCAGCCTCGACGCCTTCAAGCGCGTCGAGCTCGGCTTTTCCAGTTACGCCATCCTGAACTTCGGCGGCATCGTCCTGCAGCCCGGCGGCGACATCGACCGCGACTGGCAAGGCCGCATGCATGCGCTGATGACGGCCGCCCTGCCCGGCCTGGAACGGCTCGCGGCGCGCATCGGCGCCTGGTGCGACCAGACCGGTTACCAGGGCCGGGCGCGCCTGGTGGAAGACGCGGGCACCCCCTTCTTCATCGTCGTCAAGGACCCGGACAAGGTCGCCCTGAACCTGGAACGGGTCGAGCGCGAGGTGGTGCTGCCGTGGATCGCGGACGGCAACGAGGGCTATTGCGTGCACCGCAACGGCAACAATCTCGCGGTCCTCCCCACCACGCTCGACAAGGCCGAGGCGGTGGCCTGGGTGCGCGAGCGCCTGCGCCGCGAGCATGGCGAGATCGTCAGCTTCGGCATGGGCGACAGCCGCTCGGACGCGCGCTTCATGGCCGACTGCGACTACGCGATCATCCCGCGCCGCACCCAGCTCGCCAGGCTGACGGTGGAGGCGCTGTGAGCTTCTCCGGCAGCTACCAGGCGCAGGACGTGACCTTCCTGCTCAAGCCCCTGCCGCTGGCGGACTTCGTCGACGTGGCCGACAAGGAAGCGCTGATCCAGTCCGGCCGGCGCCACTACAGCGAGATGCTGTCGCCGGAACGGCTGCCCTCGAGGCGCTACCTGGCCATCTTCGACGACGCCTGCCGCGCCAACGGCGAGCGCATGGCGCGCGACTGCGTGCGCCTGGCCGCGCTGATTGCACAGCGGCGCGAAGGACCGGTCACGGTGGTATCGCTGGCGCGCGGCGGCACCCCCGTCGGGGTCGTGCTCAAGCGCCTGCTGGAGCGCATCCACGGGCGCGCGGCAGCGCATTATTCGGTGTCGATCGTGCGCGACCGCGGCATCGACGCGAATGCCTTGCGCCACATCCTGGCCCAGGGCCACGCTCCCGGGTCGATCGTGTTCGTCGACGGCTGGACCGGCAAGGGCGTCATCGCGCGCGAACTGGCAAGCTCGATCGAGCGCTTCAACCGCGCGCACGGGGTGCTGCTCGACGGCGGCCTGCACGTGCTGTCGGACCTGGCCGGCGCGGCCAGCGTGGCGGCGTCCTGCGACGACTACCTGATCCCGTCGAGCATCCTGAACGCGACGGTGTCGGGCCTGGTCAGCCGCTCGGTGCTGAGCGCGGCGATCGGCCCCGGCGACTTCCACGGCTGCGTGCTGTACGACGCCTTCGCGCCGCACGACCGCTCCCAAAGCTTTGTCGACGAGCTCGAACGGCTGGCGCTGGCCTGCACCTATACCAGCGCGCCGGCCGCGGCCGATACTGGCGCGGCCGCCGCCCGCTCGCGCGCCTATCTCGAGGCCGCCATGGGGCGCTACGGGATTGCCGACGTCAACCTCGTCAAACCGGGTATCGGCGAAGCGACCCGGGTGCTGCTGCGGCGCGTACCGCGCCTGCTGCTGCTGCGCGAGGCGTCGAACCAGGCGACGGCGCACCTGCGCCTGCTCGCCGAAGAAAAACAGGTGCCCGTCGAGATCGACGCGGCGCTGCCCTACCAAGCCGTTTCCCTGATCAGGAGTGCGTCGGATGCATAAATCGATGGGTGCGTCGCTCTACGTGCCAGCCAACCACAAAGACCTGCTGCAGGTCGCCAACGGCGAGAAACTGCCGCAAGCACGCTCGCTGATCTTCTGTACCGAAGACTCGGTCGCCGACCGCGACCTCGGCTGGGCCTTGTTCAACCTGTCGGTCGTGCTGCAGAACATGCGCGCCGAGGTCGAGGCCGACCGCTTCGTGCGCGTGCGCAGCCCCGAGGTGCTGGCCCGGGTGCTGGCGATGCCGGGCGTGCACAAGCTGACCGGCTTCGTGATCCCGAAGGCGACGCGCCACAATTTCGAGTCGTATTACCGCCAGGTGCGCGACACGGACCACGTCCTGATGCCGACCCTCGAGACGGCCGACGTGTTCAGCGAGCGCGAGATGGAAGCCTTCCGCGAGCTGCTCGAGGCGCCCGGCGTACGCAGCCGCATCCTGGCCCTGCGCATCGGCGGCAACGATTTATTGGCCCTGCTCGGCCTGCGCCGGCCGCGCGGCATGACGATCTACCGCACCCCGCTCGGGCCCGTGATCGCGCGCCTGGTGACGATCTTCCGCCCGTACGACTTCGCGTTGACGGCGCCGGTGTTCGAACACCTCGACCTGCCCGACCTGCTCGACCAGGAAGTGCTGGAGGATATCGCCTACGGCATGGTCGGCAAGACCGCCATCCACCCGACCCAGATCACGCCGATCGAGCAGCATTACAAGGTCAAGCCGCAGGACCTCGCGGCGGCGCACGCCATCCTCGACGAGAACAGCCCGGCCGTCTTCAAGATGCACGACTCGATGTGCGAAGTGGCCACCCACCGCGCCTGGGCCGAGCGCACCGTCGCGCAGTCGCGCCTGTTCGGCGCGCACCACGGCGCCACCAACGCTACCACCATCGAAAGGGAAAGCACATGAACACATTCTCACGCGGCCAGAAAGGGAAACTGGCGGACCTGGGCGTCGGCAGCAGCTTCGCGGTCGACGTCGACATCAGCGCCGCCGGCTTTTCGGTCGACGTCTCGTGCTTCGGCCTGGACGCCGGCGACCGGCTCTCCGACGACCGCTACATGATTTTCTATAACCAGCTGGCCAGTCCGGGCGACGCCGTGCGCCTCGAGCTCGGCGCCGGCCGCGCCCGTTTTAACGTCAAGCTCGATGCCCTCCCGAGCTCGATCGCCAAGCTGGTGTTTGTCGCCGCGATCGACGGCGCCCAGACCATGCGCGCCCTCGGCGCCAGCAGCCTGAGCGTAGGCAGCGCGCTGCGCTTCCCATGGTCGGGCGCCGACTTCGGCGACGAGAAGGCGGTGATCGTGGCCGAGATCTACCGGAGGGATGGACAGTGGCGCTTCGGCGCGGTCGGCCAGGGTTTCAATGGCGGATTGTCGGCGCTGCTCAAGCACTTTGGCGGAACCGAAGCGGCGCCGGCCGCGCCCGCCCCGGCCGCCCCCGCCCCGGCCGCACCGAAGATCTCGCTGTCGAAAGTCACGCTGGAAAAGCGCGGCGACAAGGTCTCGCTCGACAAGCGCGGCAGCGCCGGTTTCGGCCGCATCCACGTCAACCTGAACTGGAACCAGTCGGGCAACATGGCGCCGGCGCCAGCCCCCGTTCCCGAAAAAAGCGGCCTGCTGGGCCGCCTGAGCGGCGCCCTGAGCGGCGGGCTGGGCGGAGCCGCGGGCGGGCGCCGCCGCTCGGGCGGCATCGACCTCGACCTCGGCTGCATGTTCGAGCTGGCCGATGGGCGCAAGGGCCTGGTGCAGGCGCTCGGCAATGCCTGGGGCGACTACGACCACGCACCGTTCATCAAGCTCGACGCCGACGACCGCACCGGCGCCTCGAGCAATGGCGAAAACCTGTGGATCAACGGCGACCAGTTCGCCCAGATCCGCCGCGCGATCATCTTCTCGTTCATCTACGAAGGCGTGCCGAACTGGTCGGCGACCGATGGCGTGGTGACGATCGCGGTCCCGAACCAGCCGCCGATCGAGGTACGCCTTGACCAGGGCGGCAAGCAGATGATGTGCGCGATCGCCATGATCGAGAACCAGGGCGGGCAGCTTTCGGTGACCAAGATGGTCGAGTACTTCGAGCAGGAGGGCCGCACCAGCGCGCATGAGCTGATGGACCGGCGTTTCGGGTTTGGATTGCGCTGGAAGACGGGCAGCAAGGACTGACCGCACGTAGGGAGAGGACGCGCCGCAGCGGTGGACTCGGGAGTCCACCCTACGAGTCCACCCTACGCGCTTGCCGCGAGCGCCTTGAGCAGGCGCTCGGGACGGTCGAGGTAAATGAACACGTAGCGCACACCGCTGCGCTCGACCCCGTGGTGGGTGATGGCGCAGCAGGCATCGTCGCGCAGGCGCAGCACCAGGTTGGGCTTGTCGAAGCGTGTGATCGTGACCGCCTCCGTGTGGCGCAGCGGATGGGTCCTGGCCCACTCGCGCACCGGCTGGCGCAAGGCCTGTGCGTGCGCGATCGCCGCCAGCGGGATGCAGGCGCTGGCGCGGGCGCCGACTTGCAGGTCGAGGTGGCTGCTGGTGAGCACGTGGTGCCCGCCGCGCAGCAGCCAGCGGTCGCCCAGCAGCCACACGAGGGTATACAGGCTGCCCGCGGCGAACACCAGGTGGAGCGTGCGGACGGCGGCGGCATCGTCGACCAGCAGCGGCAGGATCGCCGCGCCGAGCGGCAGGTCCACGAACACGGAAAACAGGCCAATGGCGATCACCGTCGAATAGGCACCCTGTTCATGGAAAGTGAAGCGCAGCCCGGCCGGACGCGCCGGCGCCGGCTGCCTGCGCAGTCAGCAGACAAAGCCCCGCCAGATGGCGCGCTCCAGCCGCGCCAGGCCGACCAGTCCGGGCGGCAGGCAGGCCGCGGTCCATTGGCCGATGCCGGCGCCTTGCCGGCGCAGCGCGCGCAGCCGGGCCGCGACATCGGGAATCGAGGACAAGTCCTTGGCAACGATGAGCATCAGCGGCAGCGCCAGGACGAATGGTTTGACGCTCGCGCGCCACGGCTCGGGCACGGCCAGGCTCAGCAGCGCAATACCGATGAACGCGGCATACGCGTAGCCCAGCAAGGTCGGCCAGCTGGTGTCGTTCAACCGTTTCAAGTGCGCCCCTGCCGCGTCCGTCACCGCCTTCATCGCTCCTCCGCTGCCGCGTTATCAAAACATCATGCCGTCGATTCTAGCATGATTAACCTAGGGCAATGTGCGAGCGCTGGGCAGGCCGGGCTAGCGAATAATGGACGCGGCGCCCGGGATCAGGGCCGCCACCACCAGCACGCCGGCGCCGATATGCAGCAGGACGACGAGCCGGTCGGCCACCGCATGATGCAGCCCGGTGGTATTGATGGCCGCGGCCAGGAAGACAAGGCCGAGCGCGATGGCGCCGAGTTGCATATAGACCGGCGCCGTCGACGAATACGGGACGGCGAAGCACATCGCTGCCAGCAGCAGGAGCAGCATGGTGACTGAGGCGGACCAGACGATTCTCATGATTTCCCCTTGTATGGTGTCCGATGACGTTCCTGATGCCTGCTCGCTGCGTTATCAAAAAGGCATGTCGATGATCCTACCATGCCTGATGTAATGAGTGTGATGGCAATGGCATTTACGCAACGGTAGAGCCGCGCGCTCGGCGGAAGGGAGTGGAAAGGCGGCCCGGAAAAGCATCGGGGCCGGGAAAGGTTCGCCAGATGGCGGCCCTTCCCGGCCCCGATTATTTTGCCGCCGGCGGAGTGCTCCGCCGACGCCAGAAATTCGATTACTGCAGTTTGATTTCGACGTCGACGCCGGCTGGCAGGTCCAGCTTCATCAGTGCGTCAACGGTCTTGTCGGTCGGATCCACGATGTCCATCAGGCGCTGGTGCGTACGGATTTCGAACTGGTCGCGCGAGGTCTTGTTGACGTGCGGGGAACGCAGGACGTCGAAACGCTGGATGCGGGTCGGCAGTGGGACTGGGCCCTTGACGACGGCGCCGGTGCGCTTGGCGGTGTCGACGATTTCCAGTGCGGACTGGTCGATCAGCTTGTAGTCGAACGCTTTCAGGCGGATACGGATTTTCTGATTCTGGGACATGCTAGTTCCTTAGAAAAGAGCGAACCGGTTTGAGGCCGGCAATGATTTGTGAGGTACTACGTGCAGCAAAGGAGCGAGAGTATATCATCGTTCCCGGTCGAACAGAGGGGCGGAACCTAGGTTCCGCCCCTCTTGTTGTGCCGGCGGAACGAACCGCCGGCGGATCAAACGCTCATTAGGCGATGATCTTGGCAACCACGCCGGCGCCGACGGTACGGCCGCCTTCGCGGATTGCGAAGCGCAGGCCTTCTTC
>NZ_JBHSIB010000026.1:0-212303 GCF_042653325.1 Massilia sp. GCM10023247 | reverse complement strand
TCGGGTAACATCGTCAACATAGTGTCACCTATGTCTCCCGACAAGTGTCACCCATGTGTCCCGGCCAAACAGGCTTCGCCGCTCACGCGTTCAACCGGCGCGAGATCGGCCGGACCGGATTTTCATACGTGATTTGAACGCGTGGACGGCGGAGCCGTCCACCCTACGTTATTTCAGGTAACGCTCGAACCACTCCACCGTCCGCCTGCGCTGGTCCAGCTGGTGCTCCGGCTTGCGGATCGCGTGCCCTTCCCCGTCGTAGATCACCAGCGTCGTCGGCGTGCCCATCGCGCGCAGGCCGTGCCAGAACTCCATCGACTGCACCGCCGGCGTTTCGACGTCGCGCTCGCCCACGTAGAGCAGGGTCGGCGTTTTCGAGTTCCTGATCGACTCGATCGGCGACGCCTTGCGGTACACGGCCGGGTCCTCGTACATGGTGGCGCCGAAGAAGGGCACCATCCACTGGTCGATGCCGTTCTGGCCGTAATAGCTGATCCAGTTGGCGATGCCGGCGCCGGCCACCGCGGCCTTGAAGCGGGTGCTGTGGGTGACGCCCCACATGGTCATGAAGCCGCCGTAGGAATGGCCCATCAGTCCCAGGCGCGCGCCGTCGACCGGCGCCACCGCCAGCGCCGCGTCGACCCCGGCCAGGATGTCGCGCCAGTCGCCGCCGCCGAAGTCGCGCCGGTTGGCCTGGGTGAAGGCCAGGCCCTGGCCGAAGCTGCCGCGCGGGTTGGGCTGGAACACGAAATAACCGCGTTCGACCAGCTCGCGCACCAGAGGGAAGCCGAATTCGCCGCTGGCCACGAAGCGCGGCATCGCCGCCGACGCCGGCCCTCCGTGCACGATCACCACCATCGGGTGCTTGCTGCCGGGGCGCACTTCGCGCGGTCCGATCAGCCAGCCCTGGCTGCGCAAGCCCTCGTTGGTCCAGCCGATGCTGCGCGCCAGCACCTGCGGCGCAAAGCCCTCGTTGTCGCGGGTCACGGCTCTCAGTTCCGGCAGGCGTCCGGCGACAATCCGCGGCGCCGTCTCGTAGGTCTCCATCACCGACACCGCGCTGCTGCCGTCGCGGCTGAAGACGATGCGGCCGTCGCGCGAGCCGTTCGCCCCGACCGCGCCCGACCACAGGGTGCGCGCGGTGTGGGCCGCGGGGTCGACCGCGACCACCGCCATCTCGGCGCCCTGCAGGCTCGACGCCAGCAGTTGCGTGCCCTGCCAGGCCAGGCCGTTGAACGAGCCGGCATAGCCGGGCGTCACGTTGACCGGCTCGCCGCCGGCGAGCGGCACCGTGAAGAGGTCGCCGCCGACCGAGCCGAAGTCGCTCATCAGGCCGCCGACGAACGCGACCGTGCGGCCGTCGGGCGACACGTGCGGCAGGCTGAGCTGCATCTTCGGCGCCGCCACGATGCGCAGCGCGCCGCTGGCGGCATCGATGTGGCCGAGCGTGGCCACCCACCAGTTGTTGTCGCCATTGCCCTGCGCGCTGGTCGCGATGAAGCCCTTGCCGTCGGGCGTCCAGTCGTATTCGTAGACAAAGCTGTCGGCCGGCGAAACCAGGCGCAGCTGGCCGCCGGCGGCGGGAACCACGGCGATGCGCTGGGCATCGTCGCTCACGCCGATCTCGCCGACCTGGCGCGCGCCCGCTTCCACGGCGCCGGTCTGCTTGGTGGCGCCGACCGTGGCCAGCAGCGCGATGCTGGCGCCGTCGGGCGACCAGCGCGCCGTGTTGGCCACGCCTTTCACGGCCCCGAGCGGCGTCGTCTTGCCGGCGCGCGCCACCCACAGCGTCGCGACCGCGCCCAGCGGGTCGGAAGCGATGAAGGCAAGCGCCTCGCGGTCGGGCGACCAGGTCGGGAAATCGTAGGAACAGCTGGCGCAGGGATCGTATTCGGCGCTGATCTTGCCGCTGGCGGCGTCGCGCACGACGATACGCCCGTGCGGCCGGCGGCCGGGCGTGCCAGTATCCACCGCCTCGATCGCGGCGATCCGCTCGCCGCCGGCACTGATCGCCACCGCCCGGTATTCGCGCATCTGCGCCGCCTCGGCGCCCGCGGCGGCCGGGCTCGGTGTCAGGGTCAGTGCCAGCGGTAATGCCAATGCGGCGCCCGCTGCCACGCGGCCCCATGCTTGATCTACTACTCTCATCCGTTCTCCTCCTGGTCGGCGGCCTCGTTGCGGGCCAGCTCATGGTTAATTTTGCCAGGGGCAGTCTACGCGGATTCGGATGCGTCTGGTGCGCAACAAAATCGATGCAGCATGGGTAATCTTGCCTAGATGCATGAAATTCGGTGGCAGATAGTTGACGCACCGCTAGACTGCAAGTTCAAACTGGGCAGGAGTTGAGGATGATTTACAAGGACTGCGATAACAAGGAAGCGGTGGTCACGATCCTGCAGCGGATGCTGGCGCTGGCCGGTCCCGACAAGCGCGCGCTGATCGAGCGCCAACTGCGCACCATGCGCGCCGGGATCAGGGGCGAGCGCGACGCGGCCTGGCTGATCGATTCCTACCTGAAGGACGCCACCCGGACCGCGGTCGTGCACGACCTGCGGCTCGACTCCGGCGCCGGCGACGGCAAGGCGGCGCAAATCGACCACCTGCTGATCCAGCGCACGCGCCGCTTCCACCTGCTCGACACCAAGCAGTTCTCGCAGGGCGTGAAGATCACCGACGAGGGCCAGTTCCTGCGCTGGAACGAATCCGCAAAAAGCTGGGACCCCGTGCCCTCGCCGCTGCTGCACAACGAACACAACCGGGCGGTGCTGCGCCGCACGCTCGAGACACTGGGACTGGGCGACTGCCCGATCGAATCCTGGGTGCTGGTCGCCCCGCATGCGCGCATCGAACGGCCGCGCCGCTTCGATACGGCGCGCGTCATGCGGGCCGACCAGTTCATCGAAAAAATGAACAAGTCGCTCGAGGGCGTGCCGGCGCTCGCCGCGGCCGGCCTGCTGCGCAGCGGCCTGGTCGATTCGATCGGCGACATCGCCAACAAACTGGCCGCGCTGCATTGCCCGTCCACCACCGATTACATGGCGCGCTTCGGGGTCGCGCATGAAGCGCAGCCGGCGAATTCACCAACTGCGCCACCGGCTGCAGCAGCAGCGGCGCCGGCAGCGGCGAAGGCGGTCGCGCTGGCCGACGCATGCCAGGACGAGGACCAGGCCGCGGAGCCGGCGCCAGCTTTGCCCGCTGCAGCGCCGGCCGCCTGCGGCGCCTGCGGCAGCGCCCTGCTGGCGCTCCAGCACGGGCGCTTCGGCTATTACTTCCGCTGCGCCGGCTGCGGCGGCACGACGCCGGCCGAACTGGGATGCGGCACGCCCGGCCACAAGGAAGTCCTGCGCAAGGAAGGAACGCGTTTTTACCGCGAGTGCGGCGGCTGCGGCAGCAGTTCCCTCTACTTCAGCAACGCGGAGTAGGCGCGCCGGGCCGCGCCGGGCGCATGGTTCAGGCCCTGGCGGCCGACAGCATGCGCTCGACGTAGCGCGCGATCAGGTCGATTTCCAGGTTGACCTTGGAACCCGCATGCAGGTGCTTGAGGGTCGTGACCTCGATCGTGTGCGGGATCAGGTTGATCGAAAAACGGCACAGCTTCGCGCCGCCCTGCACCAGGTCCTCGACGCGGTTGACGGTCAGCGAGACGCCGTTGACGACCACCGAGCCTTTATAGGCGAGGAATTTCGCCAGCTCGTGCGGCGCGTCGATGACGAGCTCGCGCGATTCGCCCACGGCCTCGAAGCTATGCACCGTGCCCAGGCCGTCGACGTGGCCCGACACCAGGTGGCCGCCCAGGCGCTCGGCCAGCGTCAGCGCCTTTTCCAGGTTGACTTCGCCCGCGGCGTCCAGGCCCACGGTCTTGCTCAGGCTCTCGCGCGAGACGTCGACCGCGAAACTGCTGTCGGTCTTGGCGACCACGGTCATGCAGGCGCCGTTGATGGCGATCGAGTCGCCCAGCACGACGTCGGCCAGCGGCAGGCCGCCGGCATCGATCTCGAGGCGCACGCCGGCGTCCTCGCTGCCGGCCAGCGGCGAGACGGAGTTGATCTTGCCGACTGCGGCGACGATTCCAGTAAACATACGGTTTATCCTTATTTCGATTCTGTCGTGGTGAAGCGTGCCAGGATGCGCAGGTCGCTGCCGACCTGGCTCACGGCGTGAAAACGCAATACGATCCTGTCGGCCAGGCTGGCGAGCGGCGGCAGCGCGAACATGCCCTGCCCGGCGCCGACCAGGCTCGGGGCCAGGTAGACCAGCAGCTCGTCGACGCAGCCCTCGCGCACCAGCGACGCGTTCAGCTTGGAACCCGCCTCGACGTGCACTTCGTTGATCTCGCGCCGGCCCAGTTCAAGCATCAGCGCCGGCAGGTCGACCTTGCCGCCGGCGTTCGGCAGCAGGATGACTTCATGGCCGCGCGCCTGCAGCATGGCCTGCTTGCCGGGGTCGGGCACGGCCGCCACGATCCAGCAGGGCGCGCCCTGCAGGATGCGCGCGGCGGGGTCGATCTCGAGCCGGCTGTCGACGATCACGCGGCGCGGCTGGCGCGCCGCGGGGCCCATCTCGATCCCGCGCACGGTCAGCTGGGGATCGTCCGCCTTGACGGTGCCGATGCCGGTCAGGATGGCGCAGGCACGGGCGCGCCAGGCATGGCCGTCGGCGCGGGCCTCGGGTCCGGTGATCCACTGGCTCTCGCCGCTCTCGAGCGCCGTCATGCCGTCCAGGCTGGCCGCGGTCTTCAGGCGCACCCAGGGCCGGCCGCGCTGCATGCGCGAGAAAAAGCCGATGTTCAGTTCGTACGCGGCATCGGCCAGCAGGCCGGATGCGGTCTCGATCCCGGCCGCCTGCAACTGGGCCATGCCGCGCCCGCCGACCAGCGGGTTGGGGTCGCCCATGGCCGCCACCACCCGTTTCAAGCCGGCCTCGACCAGCGCGGTCGAACAGGGCGGCGTGCGGCCAAAGTGGCTGCAGGGTTCGAGCGTGACATAGGCGGTCGCGCCGCGCACGTCCTGGCCGCGCGCGGCGGCGTCGCGCAGCGCCTGGACCTCGGCATGGGCCTGGCCGGCGGGCTGGGTGTGGCCGGCGCCGATCACCTCGCCGTCGCGCACGATCACGCAGCCCACGCGCGGATTCGGCGCGGTGATATACATGCCTTTTGCGGCCCACTCCAGGGCCAGGGCCATGCCGTCGGTATCGGTCTTGATCTGCAAAGTCGCGCTCGTGCTCATGTTCGTTCATCGGGACGCGACTCAGGAAGGCGCCTCGGCGCCCTCGCAGTTGTCGTCGCGCGCCGGGTCGCAGGCACGCGCCCGGCCCAGCATGTTGATTTTAATACGGCGGATCGCCCCGCCGTAAAACAGCGTCAGCGTCCCCGGGCGCGCTGCCGCGCTGCTGGTGTCGCTGCAACTGCGCCCGGCGCCATTGTAGGCGATGTAATACGGCGGCGCAGGGCCGGCGAAGCCGAAGTCGAACGCGAACCCGCTCGCGAGCGGCCCGTGCACGGCGATGATCTCGTCGCCGGGGCCGGCCGCGCCGTCCTCGTCGCGGTCCGCGAACACGGTCCAGCCCTGCGCCCAGTCGCTTCCGGCCGGGTCGCGCGGGGCCAGCCGGATGCGCTCGTTGCGGGCAATCGCCTGGGCCCGCGCCAGCCCGATCGCCTCGATCAGGTCGCTGGTGGCGCCGCGCAGTTGCTGGGCGCGCAGCAGCGCGTTCAGGTCGGGCAAGGCGACGGCCAGCAGCGCCGCGCCGATGGCCAGCACGGCCAGCAGCTCGACCAGGGTGAAGCCGGGCCGGCGGCGCCTCATGGCCAGCAACGCCGCCCGCCGGCGCCATGCTCGCCCGTGCTCGACAGCGTCAGGGTGCCGCATTCGGGGTCGCGAAAACGCGCGTCGACGTGCGCGGTGCCGGGCCGCGCACTGAGCTGGACGCAGTCGCGCAGCGCGCTGCCGGGGCAGGCCTCGGCCTCGAGCTCATAGGCGCTGCCCTGCGCATCGCTGCCGGACCACCAAGGCAGTCCCTCGACCGGTGCCGCGCGCGAGAAAGCCACATAGCTGTGGTGCAGCGCGCGGTGGTGCTCCTGCTGCAGCATGGCGTTCATCAGCGCCACCTGCCCCTCGGCGCGGCGCGCCTTGATCACATAAGCGCTATAGGCGGGATAGGCGAGCGCCGCCAGCACCGACAGGATGGCCAGCACCACGACCAGTTCGACCAGGGTAAAACCGCTGCGGCGCAACATCGTGTTCTCCTCGTTGAAGTCGTTGTCAGGAACCAGGAAATGTTTCAAGAAGCAGCCCGGTGCAGCTCGGGCCAGTTGGCGATCTCGCGCCAGCCGAGGCGGCGGCCGGCAGTGCCGCCCTGCCCCGATGCACGCTCGTAGTAGCCCTGCAGGACCACGACGGTGGCGGCATCGGCGCCGAAACCGATGGCGGTGATCCGGTAGCGCGGCTGGCTGCCCGGCAGCAGCTCGATCAGGTAGCGCGGCAGGCGCGCCGGCAGCAGGCCGGCGCCGGTCGGCAGCGCGCGCCCGCTGAAACGGCCGTATTCGACGGCGCGCTCGCCCGCCAGGTCGGTCGCCTGCCAGACGGGAGTACCCTGCGCCGCCTCGGCGCGGCACAGCCCGCTGCGCTCGGCGCGGCCGGTGCAGCGTTCCATGAAGGCGCCGGCGTCGTGGGCGGCGAAGATCGCGGAGCGCGCCGAGGTGGGCCCGGCCGCGCCGTCGATGTCGCGCTCGGCGTCGCGCAGCGCCGCCTCGGCTGCGGCGAACGCGATGTGGCGGTCGCGCTCCGAACGGGCCGCCTTCGCCGCCGACAGCGCGGCGCGCGTGCTCGACAGCGACATCATGAGGACGGCGAGCATCAGGAACAGCACGGTGGCGAGGGCCGCGCCCCGCTGGCGGCCTGGCGGCGAGTAAGGCATACGGCGTCCTAGTCGCGCGGCGCGCCGAGCGCGAACACGGCTTCCACGAGGCGCCGTGCGGGCGCCCGCCTTGCGCCGTCCAGCTCGCTTGAAGAGAGGCGCGTTCCCGGATCCGCCGCGCCCTGCGCGTCGGCATACGCGGGCCCGAACAGGAAATAAGCGCCCGGCTGCACGGCCGCGGGGGACGGCCGCTCGCCGTGCAGCAGGAGCGCGACCCGCACGCTGGCGACGCGCTTCCACCAGGTTTTCTTGTTGCGTTCGGCCTCGGCGGCGCCCGCCACTCCAAGGTCGGCGTCGAGCGCGGCGACGGCGCTGGCGTTCAGGTAGCGGTTCGGGATGCCGTCGCGCGGCGTGTCGGTGTCGATCCCGTACAGCACCTGGAAACCGTCGACGCCCTTGACGATGGCGTCGGCGTTCCAGTTGCCGGCGCCGCGGTACTTGCAGCGCAGTTCGGCTTCGCCGTCGGCATTCCGGGCGACATAGAAAATGCTCCAGCCTTCCTCGGCTTCGTGCCTGGCGAATCCGGCGCAGTCGAGCACGCTGCCGTCGCCGTCGGGGGCGCGGCCGGCGCCGGGATAGCGCACGGCCAGCACATCGCTGCCGTGGATGGCCTCGGGCAGCGCGGCAGCGATTCCGGCGCTGGACTTCCCCAGCGTACGGGCGTCGAGCCCCGCGATCGGCGCGGGCGCGGCCGGATCCGGCAAGGCCGGGCCGGGCCGGGCCCAGGCCACGGGACTTCCCTGGCGCAGCGCGCGGCCGACGAGTGCGAGCGCATAGCGGCCGCTGTCGTCGAGCTCGACCGCGTCCGCATGCGCGGCCTGGGCCCGGCTGGCACCGGCCAGCAGCTGCGCGGCCGCCAGCAGCACGCCGAGGCTTGCCGCGAGCGCCACCAGCAGCTCGACCAGGCTCATGCCGCGCGCCGCGCGCGCGTTCATCCGGCTACCACCATCACCAGGACCGGCAGCGCCGCGCGTGGCGGCATGCCGGAGCCGGCCCACGGGCGCCAGCCGATCTTGACGACGACCGGCGCCGCGGCGCCGCCGGCGCAGTCCCAGCCGGACAGCGCGAGCCCGGCATCGAGCTCGCGGCAGACCGCGATGCGCCCGCCCGGGAAGCCCGTGTAGACCGCGCGTTCGAGTTCGTGGATGTCGAAGCGCGCCAGCTGCGCGCTGTCGCAGCTGCTGCCGGCGAAGCAGTGCACGGGCGGGTCGGCCGGCGCGCCGGCGGCGCCGTCGTAGTCGAGCTGGAGGTATGGATTGGCGGCGTCGGGCAAGGCCATCTGCGCCGGGTTGACGCGCATGCGCGCCGCCAGCGAGGCGGCCAGCGCCACCGCGTCCGATTCGAGCGCCGCCTGCTGGCGCAGCCTGCTGCTCGCGGCCTGGGTGGCGGCCGCGCCGAGCACGCCGACGGCCAGCACGAACAGCGCGACCAGCACTTCGATGAGGGACAGGCCGGCGCAGGGCGCCAGGCGGGAACACGGCACGGATACCTCCACAGTCAGGCGCACGATTGCGCGAGCTGCGAAGTTATCAGCGCACTAAAGGATGAGGCTGCGGTGGCTCAAGCGTGCGCCGGGCGGCGGTTTATTTTTGCGGATGGCCGACTTCGGCGAGGGCCTGCTGGAACTCGGCCAGGTCCTTGAAGTCTTTATAGACGGAAGCGAAGCGGATATAGGCGATCTCGTCGAGGCGCTTGAGTTCCTGCATGACGAGCTCGCCCACATGGCCGGTGTCGACTTCGCGCCGGCCGCTGGTGAGCAGTTTTTCCTCGATCGAGGCGACGGCGGCGTCGATCGCCTCGGCCGACACCGGGCGCTTCCTCAGCGCCAGCATCAGGCTGCCGCGCAGCTTGCTGGACGCAAATTCGGTACGGCTGCCGTTCTTCTTGACGATGATCGGCATCGACAACTCGACCCGTTCATAGGTGGTGAAGCGTTTGTCGCACTGGACGCAGCGACGCCGGCGCCGGATGGCGTCGCCCTCCTCGGATGCGCGTGTATCGAGGACCTGGGTGTCTTCATGCTGGCAGAACGGACATTTCATGGCGTAATAATAAAGCAAAAAGGACCGGGCACCCGACTCGTCGGGTTCCCGATCCCTTGCGGTGTTACCTTGATTTCAACGACTGGGTAGCGCTACCCGCTCAGGCAGCGCTCAAGCAGCGCTCAGGCAGCATAAACCGGGTACTTATCGGTCAGCACTTTCACTTCCGCCTTGACGCGCTCGATGGTCGCGGCGTCGTGCGGATTGTCCAGCACGTCGGCGATCAGGTGGCCGACCTTGGTCGCGTCTTCTTCCTTGAAACCGCGGGTAGTGAAGGCCGGGCTGCCCAGGCGGATGCCCGAGGTGACGAAAGGCTTCTGCGGGTCGTTCGGGATGCCGTTCTTGTTGCAGGTCATGTGTGCCTGGCCCAGGATCGCTTCCGCTTCCTTGCCCGTCAGGCCCTTGGCGCGCAGGTCGACCAGCATCACGTGCGACTCGGTACGGCCGGAGACGATACGCAGGCCGCGCGCGATCAGGGCCTCGGCCAGCGCCTTCGCGTTCTTCACCACTTGCTGCTGGTAAGCCTTGAATTCCGGCGACAGCGCTTCCTTGAAGGCGACGGCCTTGCCGGCGATGACATGCATCAGCGGGCCGCCCTGGATGCCCGGGAAGATCGCCGAGTTGATCTGCTTCTCGAACTCGGCCTTCATCAGGATGATGCCGCCGCGCGGGCCGCGCAGCGATTTGTGGGTGGTCGAGGTGACGAAGTCGGCGTACGGCACCGGGTTCGGGTATTCGCCGGCCGCGATCAGGCCGGCGTAGTGCGCCATGTCGACCATGAAGTAGGCGCCGACTTCCTTGGCGACCTTGGCGAAGCGCTCGAAGTCGATCTTCAGCGCGAAGGCCGAGGCGCCCGCGATGATCATCTTCGGCTTGTGCTCGCGCGCCAGGCGCTCCATCTGCTCGTAGTCGATGTCTTCCTGCTCGGTCAGGCCGTAGGAAACGACGTTGAACCATTTACCGGACATGTTCAGCGCCATGCCGTGGGTCAGGTGGCCGCCTTCGGCCAGCGACATGCCCATGATGGTGTCGCCTGGCTTGAGCATGGCGAAGAACACGCCCTGGTTCGCCTGCGAACCCGAGTTCGGCTGCACGTTGGCCGCTTCGGCGCCAAACAACTGCTTGACGCGGTCGATCGCCAGTTGCTCGGCGACGTCGACGTACTCGCAGCCGCCGTAGTAGCGCTTGCCCGGATAGCCTTCGGCGTACTTGTTCGTGAGCTGGGAGCCCTGGGCTTCCATCACGGCCGGCGAGGTGTAGTTCTCGGACGCGATCAGCTCGATGTGATCTTGCTGACGGGTGTTTTCTTTCTGAATGGCGCCCCACAATTCCGGGTCAACCTTGGCCAGCGTGTGATCTTTTGCAAACATGAACAAACTCCAATCGATAAGAGAACCGGACAACGGCAGTGTTGGATCGGCAAGAGGGCCAGGAAGCAGCCAGCCGCGACGCAACGAATGCACGCGAACCATTGTCGGCTGCCCAGGCGAACGGCGGATGAAATCTCACGTTCCCCGGTGGGACTCCACCTTTTCCGCATCGCATCCGACGCGGTTTTCGCCAGTTACGTGAGAGGTAAATGGACTCAGGATTGTATGTGAACTGTCCGCTTAGAGCAAGGCAAGGCCTGCCAGGCTGGCAACTGCCCCGAGCGGCCGGGCAAGATGGTCGTTTCGGCTACAATCATGGGGCTTCTGCCAACCGAGGAACCCCATCATGATCGTTTTCATTACCGGCGCATCGGCCGGTTTCGGCGCCGAAATGGCGCGCACTTTCGTCCGCAACGGCCACCAGGTCGTCATGGCCGCGCGCCGCAGGGAACGCCTCGATGCGCTGGCGGCAGAGCTCGGCGAATCGGCGCTGCCGGTCGAAATGGACGTGACGAGCAAGGCGTCGATCGACGAAGCGCTGGCCCTGCTGCCGCAGTCCTGGCGCCAGATCGATGTCCTCATCAACAATGCCGGCCTGGCGCTCGGCACCGCCCCGGCCCACGAAGCGCCGCTCGACGACTGGGAAACCATGATCGCAACCAATTGCCAGGGCCTGGTGACGATGACGCGCGCCCTGCTGCCGGCGATGGTCGAGCGCGGCAGCGGCCTGGTGATCAACCTCGGCTCGGTGGCCGGCCACTACCCCTACCCCGGCGGTAACGTCTACGGCGCAACCAAGGCCTTCGTGGAACAGTTCACCCTGAACCTGCGTGCCGACCTGATCGGCACCGGCGTGCGCGCCACCAACATCGCCCCGGGCCTGTGCGGCGGCACCGAATTCTCGAACGTGCGCCTCAAGGGCAACGACGCGGCAGCGGCCAAGATCTACGAAGGCACTACGCCCCTGACGGCAAAGGACATCGCCGAGACCGCCTACTGGATCGCCACCCTGCCGCCGCACGTGAACGTCAACAGCATCGAACTGATGCCGACCTGCCAGGGATTCTCGCCGTTCGCCATCAAGCGCACCTGAGGTGCGCAAGGTGGACACCGATTTCCGGCGGCAACACAGCGTACGCCGCGGATTCAATAATTGTGAGAAAGTGTTACAGTTATTGTCCCGATAGCGTTGTCTCTCGTCTACTGTTGCCTGCCTGAAGGCTGGGCAAGGCATCCGGCTGCCTGCCTCGGCCGGATGTTCGTTCGCGGACAGCTACGCAGATAGCGTAAAATGTTTCCAACAATCATTTTTGGCAGAGTGACATGCCTTCCGTTTTCACCTGGGCAGTACGGGTCTACTACGAGGACACGGATGCCGGCGGCATCGTGTTCTACGCGAATTACCTGAAATTTTTCGAGCGCGCGCGCACCGAATGGCTGCGCGCCGCCGGCGTCAGGCAGCAGGAACTGATCGATCGCGACGGCGTGGCCTTTGTGGTGCGCAGCGCCAGCATCGACTACCACGCGCCGGCACGCCTCGACGACGAGCTGACCCTGACCCTGTCGATCGAAAAACTCGGCCGCGCCTCGGTGCAGTTCGTCCAGCAAGCCTGGTGCGGCGAGCGCTTGCTGGCCGCCGCCAGCGTCAAGGTCGGCTGCGTCGATATCGCCACGGTGCGCCCGCGCTCGCTCCCAAGCGATGTGGCTGATAAAATGCGTGCCGCTTGATCCATTCAACAATATTGCACAACAGATGACACCGACCCACGACCTTTCCTTCCTCGCCCTCATCAGCAACGCGCACATCCTCGTGCAGCTCATCATGCTGTTGCTGCTCGTGCTGTCGGTAGTAAGCTGGTCGTACATCTTCCGCAAGATTTTCGCAATCCGCGCCGCGCGCCGCCAGACCGAGCAGTTCGAACGCAGTTTCTGGGCCGGCGGCAACCTGCATACCCTGCACCAGTCCGCCTCCGCCCAGCGCGAGCAAAGCGGCCCGCTGGCACGCATCTTCGAAGCCGGCATGGGCGAGTTCATCAAGGGCAAGCAGGCCTCGCGCGATGCCCTCGACATGGGCGCCGTCCTCGACGGTTCGCGGCGTGCCATGCGCGCCGCCTTCCAGCGCGAGCTCGACGGCCTGGACCTGCACCTGAACTTCCTGGCCTCGGTCGGTTCGGTATCGCCCTACATCGGCCTGCTGGGCACGGTCTGGGGCATCATGAACGCCTTCCGCGGTCTCGCCAGCGTGCAGCAGGCAACCCTGGCCATCGTCGCGCCCGGCATTGCCGAAGCGCTGATCGCCACCGCCATCGGCCTGTTCGCGGCGATTCCGGCAGTCGTGGCATACAACCGCTTCACCCACGACATCGACCGCCTCGCTACCCGCTTCGAGAGCTTCGTCGAGGAATTCTCGAACATCCTGCAGCGCCAGTCGCGCTGATCGGAGGACGGATCATGGCCTTTTCCAGCAGCATGCGCGGCGGACGCCGCAGCAAGTTCAAGTCCGAAATCAACGTCGTGCCCTACATCGACGTGATGCTGGTGCTGCTCATCATCTTCATGGCGGTGCCGGCCAACCAGACGCCGAACGTGGTCAACCTGCCGAGCGCGGAAAAATCCGCCCTGCCGCCGGACACCTACATCCACATCACCGTCAAGCCCGACGCCACGCTGTCGATCGGCGTGGCCGGCAAGGAAACCGTCGCCGCGGAGTCGATGCCGAACCGCGCCGCCCTGCTCGCCCGCCTGCGCGAACTGCACGGCGACAATCCGGATTACCCGGTGATGATTTCCGGCGACCGCGACAGCAAGTACGCGGAAGTCATCGAGTTGATTTCCGAATCGAAAAAGTTAGGAATTAATCGCGTCGGCCTCGCCACGCAGTAATCAGCAATGTCCGCAACCAAGCCAGCTACCCACGGTGCCCCGTACACGGTGCCGCCCGAACCGAACCGCTTGCCCGCCATCCTGCTGGCGCTGGCGGTGCACGCCGCGTTGCTGGCGTTCCTGTGGGTCGGCATCAGCTGGCAGAACACCGAGCCGCCGGCCGTCGAAGCCGAGGTATGGGACATGAAGGTGCAGTCGGCCGCCCCGCCGCCGCCGCCGCCACCGCCGCAAGAAGTGGTGGAGCCGGAGCCGCGTCCGGAGCCGACGCCGGTGCCGCCGCCGCCCGTGCCCAAAGTGGCCGAGCCGGAGCCGGTCAAGCCGGCCCCGCCCGACATCAACCTGGAACGCGAAAAGAAGCTCGCGGAACAGAAGAAGCAGCGCGAGCTGCTCGAAAAGCGCGAGCTGGAAAAGAAAGAGCGCGAACGCGAGCTGGCCGAGCTGAAGAAGAAGGAAGAGGCGAAGAAACTCGCCGAGCAGAAGGAGCTCGAGAAGAAAGAACTCGAAAAGAAAGAACTCGAAAAGAAAGAACTCGAAAAGAAGGCGCTGGAGAAAAAGCTCGCCGCCGAGAAGGCGGAAGCCGACAAGAAGAAGCTGGCCGCCGAAAAGGCCGCCAAGGCGAAGGCCGAGGCTGCCGAACAGGCCAAGCTCGACAAGCTGCGCGACCTCGAGCTCAAGCGCATCACGGGCGCGGCCGGGGCCAGTGCGGGCGACGCCCAGAAATCGAGCGCACCGAAGGTCGACGCCGGCTATGTCGGCAGGCTGACCGCCCTCATCAAAAGCAACACGAACTTCACCGGCAGCACCGACGTGCCTGGCAATCCGAAAGCCGTGTTCAAGGTCGAGCAACTGCCGACCGGCGAAATCCTGTCGGTGCGCCTGACCAAGAGCAGCGGCGTGCCGCAGTTCGATGAAGCGGTGGAGCGTGGCATTAACAAATCGTCACCACTTCCAAAGAAGAAAGATGGTACGGTGGAGCGCAACCTCGTGGTCAATTTCTCCATGAAAGACCTGGACTGATCGCAGCTGAACAATCTTTGCCGAGAAAAGAACGCATGAAAAAACTTCATATCCTGTTATTTTCCGCCTCCCTCATGATGGGATCGGCGGCCAATGCCCAGCTACAAGTGGAAATTGCCGGCGTCGGCAGCAACCAGATCCCGGTCGCGGTCGCCGCTTTTGCCGACGAAGGTATCGCCCCGGCCGACATCTCGGACATCGTGCGCGCCGACCTCGAGCGCAGCGGCGTGTTCAAGGTGATCGACGCCGGCCAGGTCATCAGCGACAGCGCCAGCATCGACCCGAGCGCCTGGAAGGCGCGCGGCGCCGATGCCCTGGTGGTCGGCAGCGTGCAGCGCCAGCCGGACGGCCGCTTCGCCGTCCGCTACAAGCTCTACGACACGGTCAAGGGCAGCCAGCTGTCCCAGCTGGGCGGCGAAGTGCAGCCGAAATACACCCGCCTGCAGGCGCACCGCATCGCCGACGACGTCTATGAAAAGCTGACCGGCGTGCGTGGCATCTTCTCGACCCGGATCGCCTACGTGAAGGAAAACCGCGCCGGTCGCCAGTACGCGCTGGCAGTGGCCGACGCCGACGGCGAGAACGAGATCATCGCCGTCAGCGGCCGCGAGCCGATCATTTCCCCGTCGTGGTCGCCCGACGGCGGCAAGGTGGCCTACGTGTCCTTCGAAGACCGCAAGCCGGTCATCTACATGCAGGACCTGGTCTCCGGCAAGCGCCGCGTGATCGCCAACGAAAAAGGCAGCAACTCGGCGCCCTCGTGGTCGCCGGACGGCAGCAAGCTCGCCATCGCCCTGTCGAAGTCGGGCAGCTACCAGGTCTACAGCGTCAACGCCGACGGCTCCGGCCTGCGCCGCCTGTCGAATTCGAACGGCATCGATACCGAGCCGCAGTTCTCGGCCGACGGCCAGAGCATTTACTTCACCAGCGACCGCAGCGGCGGCCCGCAGATCTACAAGATGAGCGCCTCGGGCGGCCCTGCCACCCGTGTCACCTTCAACGGCAATTACAACATCAGCCCGCGTGTTTCTCCAGACGGCAAGACCCTGGCCTGGATTTCGCAGCGCGACGGCGGTTTCTCCCTTTACGCGAAAGACCTGGCCAGCGGCCAGGAGCTGCGCCTGGCCGATGGGGCCTCCGAACCGAGTTTTTCGCCGAACGGCAAGTACATCATGTACGCGAACAAAGGCGGCGGGCGTGCCTCGCTGGCCGTGGTATCGGTGGATGGACGGGTCAAGCAGCGCTTGAGCACGAAAGCGGGAAACATTCGGGAGCCCAGCTGGGGTCCCTTCATGAAGTAATGAAGCACAAGAAGTAAATCACCAACCAAGACCAGGAGAAAAAACCATGCGCAACGTTAAGAGTGTAAGTTTCATCATCGCCACTGCTGCCCTGCTCGCAGCCTGCAAGACCCCAGTCGCGACCACCCCGCCGCCAGTCGTCGAAAAGGCCCCTGAAGCCCCGGTCGCTACCGACGCCCGCGACGTCCGTCCAGTCGAAACCGCAACCGTCGACCCGCTGAACGATCCAAAGGGCGTGCTGGCCAACCGCAGCGTCTACTTCGACTTCGACAGCTATGTCGTGCGTGAAGACGGCAAGCCGGTCGTCGCCAACCACTCGCAGTACCTGAACCAGAACAAGGGCCGCAAGGTCCTGATCCAGGGTAACACCGACGATCGCGGCGGCACCGAGTACAACCTGGCCCTGGGCCAGAAGCGCGCCGAAGCCGTGCGCCGCTCGATGGCAGCGCTGGGCGTGGCAGAGAACCAGATGGAAGCGGTCTCGCTGGGCGAAGAAAAGCCGAAGGCAACCGGTTCGGGCGAAGCTGCCTGGGCGGAAAACCGTCGCGCGGACATCGTTTACCAGTAATCTGATCAGGACAGCTGAACGAGAGTTCTTAAGGCTGGCTTGATTGACAGCGGGGCGGGTGCAGTGCAGACTGCTACCGCCCCGTTTTTCAATCTGGAACACCGGTTTAGAAAGAGTACGACATGATGAAATTGTCCCCGTCCCGCTTTGCCCCCCTGCTGCTGGCGCTGATGCTGCCGCTGCAGGCGTCCGCCGGTCTGCTGGACGACGATGAGGCGCGCCGCGCCATCCTCGAACTGCGCGCCAAGGTGGATAACATCACGCGCGACCTCACCGCCCGTCTCGACGCCAAATCGGACAAGACCGCCACGCTCGACATGCTCAATCACCAGGAGCAGATGCTGGCCGAAATCGCCAAGCTGCGCGGCCAGATCGAAGTGCTGGCCAACGAAGTGACCAAGGCCCAGAACAGCCAGCGCACCCTGTACGCCGACCTCGACGCGCGCATCAAGAAGCTCGAGCCGCGCCAGGAAACCATCGACGGCGAAACCGCCCAGGTGCTGCCGTCCGAAAAGCAGGCCTACGAGAGCGCAATGCAGGTATTCCAGAGCGGCGACTACAAGCGCGCCGCCGCTGCCCTGCAAGACTTCGTCAGGCGCTACCCCGAGTCGGCCTACGCCTCGAACGCCCAATACTGGCTGGGCAACGCCTACTACGCCCAGCGCGACTACAAGAACGCGATCGCCGCCCAGGAAGTCGTCACCACCACCTACGCCAACAGCGCCAAGGCCCCGGACGCGATGCTCAACATCGCCACCAGCTATGCCGAGCTGAAGGATAAAGTGAAAGCCAAGAAGACGCTGCAGACCCTGGTCTCGAAGTTCCCCGGCACCCCTGCCGCCCAGTCGGCAAAAGACCGCCTGGCCGTCCTGAAATAAGGCCTCACAGCAACATCCAGGCGCTGCACGTTTGACAGCACGGCGGCAGCGCCCTATAATCTTGCTTCTTTCGGGTCGTTAGCTCAGCTGGTAGAGCAGCGGACTTTTAATCCGTTGGTCGCAGGTTCGAATCCCGCACGGCCTACCACGAATAAGTAAGAAGCCCACGCATTTCGGTGCGTGGGCTTTTTGCATTCCGGCGCCGCCATCCGCTCCGACTGCGCTTACTGCCTGGCGTACACCGTCCAGGCATCCAGGTCATACCCATTCTCGCTCTTGTGGCCGAGCATGCGCTTGACGGCCTGCTTCAGTTGGTAGACCGGCTTCGATGCGTTGCCCTAGCGGCGCAGGCGGGTCGTGCCGGGCTTTCTCGGCAAGACCTGGAACTTGCGGTGCAGGTTCCGGCTTGCCGCTGCGCGGTCGGCGTATTCGAAGATGCCGCCCGAGCCGGCGAACAGGATCTCGTTTCCGTAGCGTTCGGCCAGGCTGTTGCGCAGGTATTGCAGCCGTGTCGTGTACATGGCCCACCATTGCGCGCAAAAGCAGGGACCGCGCCGCCATGGGTCGGACAGCGTAGCGCGCTTCCCGGCCCATGCAGGCCGCATACCCAATCGTGCAGCTCAACTGTGCGTCATGCGCCACAGGTAAGCGCCCTGCACGCCCCTCCCCACATCGACGCGCACCTGCCGGCACCGGCTGCGATTCGGCAGGAAATCCTGTGGCAGAGAAATTTGATACATACGCGCAGCATTGTCGAACAGCGCCCGGTCCAAACCTCGGCAGGCTCCGTTACCACCAACTGTCGACAAAGGAGAAGACCATGCGCGCACTGCTTTGCCTTGCCCTCGTTCCGGCCGCCCTTGCCACGGCCGCCTTCGCCTCCGGCCCGATCAGCCGGGGCGATGCCATGGACCTGAAACGCGATATCGCAGGAGAGTACCGGCTCGAAAACGGCCGCGACGTCCGCCTGGCCCTGGTCGAGGACAGGCTCTACCTCGACCTGAACCGCCACTACCGCCGCGAAGTGGAACCCATCGCCGAGAACGTCCTGGCGTCGCGCGACGGCAGCCTGACGGTCCAGTACCTGCCGGATGGCCCGAGCGACCGGATCGTGATCCGCCATCCGGAACTGCCCGCGAACGCGCGGCTCGGGGAGCACAGCTGGCGCGGCCGATGAATGGTGGCCCGGCGCCCGGGCGCATCGAGCGCGTCCAGGCAGCCGTGCCCGTGCGCGCCGGCGCCTGCGGCCGCCGGCGCCGCGGCTTTGCCTTCCTGCGGAGCAACCCGTTTGCCTATAAAATGCTGCAACTAAATTAGGTATTACCCTTGTTTCCTAAAAGGCTGTCATGACCCTTCCCCTGCTGATCAACCTGGCCGCCGCCCTCCTCGGCTGCTTCCTTCTTTACCGGATGCAGGCGGCGCATGCGTCGTTCACGAAGCGCGTCTTCAGCGGCCTGGGCCTGGGCGTGCTGCTGGGCGCCGCCTTCCAGTTCTTCTACGGCGCGGGCTCGAACGAGGTGGCGCAGACCAATGCCTGGCTCGACGTGCTGGGCAGCGGCTATGTCAAGTTGCTACAGATGATCATCATCCCGCTGATCATGGTCTCGATCATCGGCGCCATCCTGAAGCTGCGCGATGCCGCCGCGCTCGGCAAGATCAGCGCGCTGACCATCGGCATCCTGATCGCCACCACCGCGGTGGCGGCCGTGATCGGCATCCTGATGGCCAAGCTGTTCGGCCTCTCTGCCGTAGGCCTGACTGCCTCCGCCGCCGAAGTCGCGCGCGGCGAATACCTGCAGGGCTCGCTGTCGACGGCGCAGGAGATTTCGCTGCCCTCGCTGCTGCTCTCCTTCATTCCGGCCAACCCCTTCCTCGACATGACCGGGGCCCGCAAGACCTCGACCATCGCGGTGGTGTTCTTCTCGGTGTTCGTCGGCATCGCCGCCACCGGCATCGCGGCCAAGAAGCCGAACGAATTCGCTTCGTTCAGCCATTTCGTGCAGGTCGCCCATACGATCGTGATGCGGATGGTGACGCTAGTGCTGCGCCTGACCCCGTACGGCGTGTTCGCGCTGATGACCAAGGTGGTGGCCGCTTCCAGCCTGCAAAGCATCGTCAACCTGCTCGGCTTCGTGCTCGCCTCCTACAGCGCCATCCTGCTGATGTTCTGCGTGCACCTGGCGCTGGTTGCCATCGCCGGCCTGCACCCGGCGCGCTACGTGAAGAAGATTTTCCCGGTGCTGGTGTTCGCCTTCACCTCGCGCACCAGCGCCGGCTCGATTCCGATGAGCGTGGCGACCCAGACCACGCGCCTGGGCACGCCCGAGGGCATCGCCAACTTCGCCGCTTCGTTCGGCGCCAACATCGGCCAGAACGGCTGCGGCGGCATCTATCCGGCCATGCTGGCCGTGATGATCGCGCCGACCGTCGGCATCGACCCGTGGACGGCCAGTTTCCTGCTGCCGCTGCTTGCCGTGGTCGTGTTCGGCTCGATCGGCGTGGCCGGCGTCGGCGGCGGCGCCACCTTCGCCGCGCTGATCGTGCTCTCCGCGCTCGACCTGCCGGTGGCGCTGGCGGGCCTCCTGATTTCGATCGAGCCGCTGATCGACATGGGCCGTACGGCGCTCAACGTCAGCGGTTCGATTACCGCCGGCACGCTCACCTCGCGCATCCTCGGCGAGACCGATATGCAGGTCTTTCATAGCGACGCGGAAATCACTCTGGACGCCGAGGAACACGCCACCTGAAGCCGCGCCACTGCTGATTGTTTGCGCACGGAATCGTGCGCGGACCCCCTGACGAATCCGTCTATGATGATGTCATGTCAACATCTACGACGGACAGCTAATGGAACAGAAGTGGCCACAGGAACTCTGGCTGGTCAGGCACGGGCAAAGTGCGGGCAACGTCGCGCGTGACGCGGCCGAGGCTGCTGCCGGGCACGAAATCGACATCGCCGAGCGCGACGTCGACGTGCCGCTGTCCGAGCTCGGCATCCGCCAGTCCGAAGCGCTGGCCTCCTGGTTCGCCAACCTGCCCGCGGACGAACGTCCGAACGTCGTGCTGCATTCACCCTATGTCCGCGCGGCCGAAACGGCGAAGGTCCTGATCCGCCGCCTCGAGCGCGATTCGCTGCTCGCGGTCAACGCCGACGAGCGCCTGCGCGAAAAGGAATTCGGCATCCTCGACCGCCTGACCACGCACGGCATCGCCCACAAATACCCCGAGCTGTATGCGCAGCGCCAGCACGTCGGCAAGTTCTACTTCCGCCCGCCCGGCGGCGAGAGCTGGTGCGACGTCATCCTGCGCCTGCGCAGCGTGCTCGACACGCTCTCGCGCGACTACTGCAACGAGCGCGTCGTGATCGTCGCGCACCAGGTCATCGTCAACTGCTTCCGCTACCTCATCGAGCGCCTCGACGAAGCGAGCATCCTCGCCTTCGACCGCGCCGGCGACGTCCCGAACTGCTCGGTCACCTCTTACCGCTTCGATGCCGAGGAAGGCAAGCACGGCGCCCTGGTGGTACGTCTCGTCAATTTCGTCGCGCCCCTCGAGGACAGCGGCACTCCGGTTACCGTCGGCAAAGACGTGCCGACGGCGCCCAAGGCGTGAGGCCGCCCCCATGAATGCCATCACCACGGCGCCTGCCATGCATACCGTCACGACCGAATTGCTGCGCGACTGGCCGCTGCCGATGCCGGGCGCGGAAGGCGACAAGGAAGAACGCGGCCACGTGCTGGTGCTCGGCGGCTCGCGCGAAATGCCCGGGGCGGTCATCCTCGCCGCCACCGCCGCCCTGCGCGCCGGGGCCGGCAAGCTGACGGTCGCCACCGGCGCCAGCGTGGCCCAACTGGTCGCCTCCAGCATGCCGGAGGCGCGCGTGATCGGCCTGGCCGAAACCGAGGCCGGCGGTTTCCTGCCCGATGCCATTGCCCGCCTCGATCCGCTGGCCGACCGCGTCAATGCCATCCTGATCGGGCCCGGCATGCAGGACGAAGCAGCCGCGGCCGCACTGGTGCACGGCCTGCTCGGGCGCCTGCAGGGCAGCGACACGGCCGTCGTCCTCGACGCCTGCGCAATGGGCACGCTGCTGCATGCGCCGCCCGACGCCAACCCGGACGCCGCCTTCCGCTTCGAACAGCCCGTCATCGTCACGCCGCATTGCGGCGAAATGGCGCACCTGACCGGCATCGAGAAGAACGACATCGTGTCCGGCCCCGATGCCCGCGCCCTGGCCGCCGCGGCCGAATGGAACGCGGTCGTCGCGCTGAAGGGCGCGCGCACCGTGATCGCCTCGCCCGGCGGCGATTTGTGGGAACACGAAGGCGGCAATGTGGGCCTGGCCATTTCCGGCTCGGGCGATACGCTTGCCGGCATCATCGCCGGCCTCGCCGCGCGCGGCGCCACGCTCGAACAGGCCGCCTGCTGGGGTGTCGCGCTGCATGCGCGCGCCGGCGAGCGCCTTGCGCGCCGCATGGGCGTGCTGGGCTACCTGGCGCGCGAAATCCCGGACGAAATTCCGGCGCTACTCGAATCTGTCGCCGGCCGCGAGGCGGGCGACGCAACGACCATCCGGGCAACACCGGTGGGCCGGGAAGAACGGTAGTCCGTTTGACCGGTATCAAAGTCCGCAGGCTGCATCGCGGAATAAAGCAAGAAGAGCACAATTCGACGAACTGGCGGTAATGTCGGCAGTCTAAATTTAACGTTGAATTCGTGCACTATACGGGGCCGCGTGTTGCGTCGGTTCCCTGAGGGCTTCACCAATGAACACGGACGGAAACAGTCGTTTTCAAGAGGTTCATGGTTGGAGCTGAACTGGCGTCGTAACCCCTCCAGCAGCCTCACCTGGAGACTACGGCACAAGATAGACGTGAACGAGGAGTTAAACAATGAGCGCAATGACCAAAGCACCAAAGATCCTGCTGACCGCAGCCCTCCTGGCCTCCATGCTGGGCGCTTGCAAGAAGAACGACACCACCGGCACCGGCACCGCCGGCGACACCTCGGCTACGTCGCCGAGCTCGACGTCGGGCACGAGCGGCACCACCGGCACCACGGGTGATACCGGCACCGGCGCAACCGGAACCGGCACCACCGGCACCGGCGCCATGGGCACCACTGGCGACACCACCGGCACCGGCGCGACCGGCACCACCGGCACCGGCGCTACGGGTACCACCGGCGACACCACCGGCACCACCGGCACCACCGGCACCACCGGCACGACCGGCACCAGCGGCACCAGCGGCACCTCGGGCACCACCGGCACTACCGGCACCAGCGGCACCACCGGCAGCACCGATTCGTCGGGCACCGGCACCGGCACCAGCGGCACCTCGGGCACTTCGGGCACCACCGGTACCACCGGTACCTCGGGCACTGGCCGCTAAGCGGCCCCTGTCGCTCAAAAGCGGAGCCCCACAACGAGGGCTCCGCATTTGCGCATGCCGGCAGATTTGTCTGCCGGCGTTCGGCGTGCGTCCGGTGATTCCGACGGTTCACGCCTTCCTTTGATGGGCTGCTGCGGCGCCTTCCTATAGTTCCTCCCTGCGGTTCCTCCCTGCGCTGCCCTTTCGCGGCCGTTGCTGCCGTACGTTCCTGCCGGTTGTTCTCCCGCCAGTTGTTCCCTGCCAGGTCTCCGTTCCAGTTCTCTGTACATGTCATCGCCGCGGCTGTACGCGTGGAGTCGGGACTCCACCCTACGGCTGTACGCGTGGAGTCGGATTCCACCCTACCCGGCCCCCGTTTCGCACGGTCGCGCCCGTAGGGGGGAGCGGGCGGCGAACCGCCCGCGACTCCGCGCCTTCCGCGCCAGTCACCGCACGCCTGCTCATCGCCACTGTGTCAAACAGCGCACAGTGGACGACGGGAAGTCCTGACACAATCACAGCTCGCACCCACACCGCCGGCCGGATAGATGAGCCGGCGGCAAGCCATTGAATGAGGAGTCCACCATGCGCACCATCCCAGCCTTACCGAAGATCGTACTCACCGCCGCTTTCCTTGCCGCCACCCTGGGGGCTTGCACCAAGAAGGATTCCGGCATCGGCGGCGATGGCGATGCGGCCGCGGTCGAAAGCAGGACGCCGGGATCGGGCGCGGGTTCCGCCGCGGGCACGAGCGGCGGCACCGCCAATTCCGGCAACGCGGGCTTGTCCGGAAACGAGTACGACACGAACATCACCCCGCGCACCGTCGGCGAAAACGAGAGCAGCGATAAAACCAGCTTGGGTGCCTCCGGCGGCGCCAGCGGTGTCGACATGGTCGCTCCCGACAAGGCCGGTCCGGGCGCGAACGGCAGTTCGGGCACGGCCGGCCTCGGCGCCACCGGCACCGGCGGTTCGCCGCAGGCCGGCGCGACCGTGGCTGCGCCTCCTGGCGCCGAAACCGGCCAGGCGCGCGGCCTGAGCACGAAGTCAAGCGGCCATACGGGCGACACCACCGGCACCGGTCCCGCTTCGACCAAGACCGACGCCGGCCGCTGATCGGCACAGGCCGCAGCAACGAAAAAGCCCGCTTGCGCGGGCTTGTTTTGTTACCGGAGACGGACTCAGACGCCTTCCGTTACCTTCGCCTCCGGCGCTTTCGCCAGCGGCACCGGTTTCGTGCGGCCGCGGCCGGTGACGGCACCGACGCCACGCGTGATCACGAGATAGATGAGGCGCACGAAGGTCAGCGTGAGGATGGCTTCGACGAAGGTCATCACGAAGGCCGGCAACGCATGGTAACGCTCGGCGCGGCGATGGAACTTCGCCGCCATGCGGTCGCGGGCGATCTCGATGCTGTCGTAGAAGGTCGGCACCACGAGCAGGGTCAGCACCGTCGAGGTGATGGTGCCGCCGATGATCGCCACCGCCAGCGGCTGGTAGAACTTGCCGTCCGGTCCCAGCGCCAGGGCGACCGGCAGCATGCCGGCGATCAGGGCGAAGGTCGTCATCAGGATCGGGCGCAGACGCATGCGGCCCGCCTTCATCAATGCTTCCTCGCGGCCATACCCTTCCGCTTCCAGCCCACGGGCGGCGTCGAGCAGCAGGATCGCATTCTTCGCCACCAGGCCCATCAGCATGATGATGCCGATAAAGCTCATCAGGTTGAGGGTGCCGCCGGTAAACAGCAGCGCCAGCACCACGCCGATCAGCGACAGCGGCAGCGACATCATGACGCCCAGCGGCGCCGTGAAGGACCCGAACTGCATCACCAGGATCAGGTACATCAGGCCGATGCCGCCCAACAAGGCCGTGGCCATTTCGCCGAACAGTTCCTGCTGGTCCTTGCCGGCGCCACCGAGCGCCAGGCCGTAGCCGGGCGGGAAGTCGAAGGTCTTGGCCAGCTTCATCGCATCGGCCGTCACCTCGCCGTTGGAGCGGCCCTGGGCATTGGCCGAGACGGTGATCACGCGCTGGCCGTTCTTGTGCTTGATCTCGGACGGACCCTTGCCCATGCTGATGCGGGCGATCTGCTCGAGCGGCACCATGGTGCTGGTGCCGGCAATCGCGATCGGCAGGCGCTCGATGTTCTCGATGTCGACGCGGTCTTCCGGATGCAGGCGCACGGCGACGTCGCGCGTTTCGCCGGTCGGGTCGACCCAGTCGCCGACTTCGATGCCGGCAAAGGCCACGCGCAGGGCGGTGGCGGCGTCGCCGACCGAGACGCCCATCGAATTCGCCAGGCCACGGTCGAGCTCGATCTGCAGCTCGTTCTTCGGATCCTGCTGCGACAGCGTGACGTCGACCGCGCCCGGCACCTGGCGAAGCTTGTCCATGTAGGCGGACGTGATTTCCATCAGCTTGCGCGAGTCGGGGCCCGTGAACTCGATCTGCACCGGCTTGCCGCCGCCGTTGAGGTCGTCGAGCACGACGTACTCGGCGCCGACCAGGCGCCCCACCTTGGCGCGCAGGTCGGCCGCGATGTCGGCGGCGCTGCGCTCGCGGGTATTGCGTTTGCCGATTTCGACATAGATCGAGCCGCCGCTCGGGCGCGCCACGACGTCGGTCGCGCGCACTTCGGGGATCGTGTGCGCCAGCGTTTCGGCCTGCTGCATTTTCAGCTTGGCGTACTGCAGGCTCGACGAGGCGGGGGTGCGTACCTCGATCATGATCTTGTTGCCGTCGTTTTTAGGCAGGAAGCTGGTACCGCCGAACATCACCTGCAGCGCAATCGCGCCGGCGAAGCTGGCCACGGCGATGAAGCCCATCCAGCGGCGGTGGTGCAGCGCCCAGGCGATCACGTTGCCGTAGCGGCCGGCCTGCGCGTCGAACCAGTCGTTGAAGCGGCCGAGCACCCTGGTCAGGCCTTTTTTGGGCGCATGGTGGTGGCCCGGCGGGTCGCCCCAGTAGGCCGACAGCATCGGGTCGAGCGTGAACGAGATGAACAGCGACACCAGCACCGAGCAGGTGACGGTCAGCGCGAACGGACGGAACCATTCGCCCGAGAGGCCCGGCATGAAGGCCACCGGAATGAACACGGCCATGATCGAGAAGGTGGTCGCGGCCACCGCCATGCCGATTTCGGCGGTGCCGACCAGGGCCGCGGTACGGCGGTCGCTGCCGGCTTCCATGTGGCGCACGATGTTTTCCCGCACCACGATGGCGTCGTCGATCAGCACGCCGATCGCCAGCGACAGGCCGAGCAGGGTCATGAAGTTCAGCGTGAAGCCGCACAGCCAGACCGCGATGAAGGCGGCCAGCACCGAGGTCGGCAGCGACAGCGCGGTGATCAGGGTCGAGCGCCAGGAATTGAGGAAGGCGTAGACCACGAACACGGTCAGCACGGCGCCGAACACCAGCGCCTCGATCACGTTGTTCAGGCTGCTCTGGGCTTCCTGGCCGCCGTCACGGGTGACGGTCAGTTCGGTGCCCTTCGGCAGTTCCTTGTTGATCGCGGCGACCTCTTCGCGCACCTTGTTGGCGATCGACACGGTCGAGGCGTCGCGGGCGCGGACGATCGAGATGCCGACGTTCGGATTGCCGCTGTGGATCGAGGCGCTGTCGATGTCGGCGAAGCCGTCCTGGATCTCGGCCACCTGGTTCAGGCGCACGATGGTATCGCCGCTGCGCTTGACGACGATCTGCGAAAAGTCTTCCGGACGCTCGATGCGGCCGATCAGGCGGATGCCCTTCTCGTCCATCTCGCCGCGCACCTTGCCCACCGGCGCGTTGGTGTTCTGGTTGCGCAGCGCGGCAGCCACTTCGCTGACCGAGACGTTATATTCGCGCAGCTTCTCGGCGCGCAGCAGCACCGACAGTTCGCGCCGCAGGGCGCCGTTGACGTTCACCGTGGCGACGCCGTCGATCGCGCGGAAGCGGTCGGCCAGCACGTCCTCGGCCAGGCGCGACAGCTCGGAATGGCTCTGGCCGTTCGAGGACAGGGCCAGGCTCATGATCGGCTGCGATGCCGGGTCGACGCGGCGCAGGATCGGCTCGCGCATCTCGGTCGGCAGCTTGTAGCGCACCGCCGAGATGGCGTTGCGCACGTCGTCGGACGCTTCGATCAGGTTGCGGTCGAAGTCGAAGCGCAGCACCATCGTGGCGCTGCCCTCGTTCGCGTAGGACTCGACCTCGGTCACGCCCTGCACGCTTTGCATCTGTTTTTCCAGGCGGTCGATGATCTCGCGCTCGCTCGTTTCCGGCGAGGCGCCCGGATACGGGATGCTGACCACGATCACCGGGATTTCGACGTCCGGGTTCTGGTTGACGCGCAGCTTGGACAGGGCCAGCAGGCCCATGCACATCATGCCCAGGATTAGCACGATCGTGGCGATCGGCTTCTTGACAGCGAAGTTGGACAGGAACATGGCTTAGTTCCCTTTGGCCGGCTGCGCGGCAGGAACGGCGCTGGCGATGCGGGCCGGCGCCGCCAGCTCCACCTTCTGGCCGTCCTTCAGGTTCGAGCTGGGGCTGCGCAGCACGGTGTCGCCGGCGGCCAGGCCAGACTTGATCTCGAGATTGCCGGTGCGCTGGTCGCGCATGCCGACCTGGACGTCGACTTTCGCGAGCTGGTTGCCCTTCACGCGCCAGGTATAGGTCTTGTCGCCCGCCTTGACGATGGCGCTTTCCGGCACCATCAGCGCGTTCGACGACTCGGCGTCGATGCGGCCTTCCGCATACAGGCCGGCCACGCGCGGCTGCTCGCCGGTCAATCCGACCAGCACCTCGACCTGGCGCGTGATGTTGTTGGCCGACGGGTCGATGCGCTTGACGACGCCGGTGAACTGCTGGCTGCCGTAGCCGTTGATGTGGAACTTGACCGGCTGGCCGACCTTGACCAGCGCGATCTTGTCGGTCGAGACGCGGCCCTCGAAGCGCATGCTGGTCGGGTCGATCACCTTGACCAGTTCCTTGCCCGGGGTGGCGGTGTCGCCGGCCGACACCTTACGGTCGCTGACGATGCCGTCGAAAGGCGCGCGCACCTGGGTGCGCGAGATTTGCTGGCGCGCCGCCGCCGCCCGGCTGCGGGCGGCCGACAGTTCGCTCTGGGCGCTGTTGCGGCGCACTTCGGCTTCGTCCTGGGCCGCGACCGAGGTCATGCCCGAGGCGCGCAGGGTCTTGAGGCGCTCGAGCTGGCGATTCGCCTGCTCCAGTGCCTGGCTGGCGGCGCGCACGCCGGCGTCGGCCGACAGCAGGCTGTCGCGGATCGCCGTTTCGTCGAGCTTGACCAACAGGTCGCCGCGCTTGACCGGATCGCCGTTTTCCTTGAGTACCTGCAGCACGACGGTGGAAACTTCGGCGCGCAGGTCGGCGCGGCGTTCCGGCTGGATCGAGCCGGTGATGACCGGGCCGGAGGCGAGCGAATCGCTTTGCACCGTCAGCAGATCCTGGGGAGCAACCAGCAGCTGGCTCGGTTTATTGTCCTTGGCCTCGGCCTTCGGATCTTTCGCCGGCTTCCCGCAGGCGGCCAGGGCGGACGCGATGGCAAGGACGAGTAAAGTGTTGCGCAGCATGGATTGGATCTCCCGAATTGGACGCTGAATATTTTTATGAAATTGGAATAGATATCTTCAGCGCGCAGTATCCGGGAGCCGGTCCCACCAGTCAATTGACGATCCCGTCCACTGTGGTTTTGTATGGATGAACTGCATTCTGGCGCGATGGACTGCAACCGCGCACGACGAAATGCATACGCCGCGCGCGTCCCCGAAGCGGTGGCGTCAGGCGCTGAACAGGCTGTGGATCAGGAAGCCCATGCCGATGCCGGTGGCGATGCCGCCGCAAATCTCGACCAGGGTGTGGCCCATGCGTTCGCGCAGGGTGATGTGGCCGGTGACCGCGATGGCCAGGCGGTTGATGGCGGCGGCCTGGCGCCCGACGTGCTGGCGCAGGCTATTGGCGTCGATCATCACGATGAAGGCAAGCGTGACGGCCACGCCGAAGGCCGGGTGGTCGATCCCCTCGCGCAGCGCGATCAGGGTCGCCATCGCGGTCACGACCGAGCTGTGGTTGCTGGGAAAGCCGCCGTTGCCGACCAGGTTGAAGGCCCAGCGCCGCTGGCGCGCGCTGTTGATCAGGAATTTGATCGGGCCGACAACCATCCAGGTCAGTACCGGCGTGACGAGATAAGCGAAATCCATAATCTTCCTATTTTGTATGCATGCTTGGCTGCATGTGTATGTCCGGGCGGAATTATCGCAGAAGCAATCGGCGTGGGCGATCTGCGCTGCGCCGCCCTGCCCCCGCGGCGCGTAATATGTTTCAAAAATGCTCAAAAACTGTGGCATCTCAACCAACAGGAAAGGAAGTTACATGCGCCACTTCAGGATATCCATTCTCGTTACCGTCGTACTGATGATCCTGGCCGGCTGGTGGGGCTATGAGCGTGGCGGCATGGCCGGCCTCGCCAGCGCGCTGTGGATCACGGCGGTACTGGGTGTGCTGGAAGTGTCGCTCTCGTTCGACAATGCGGTCGTCAACGCCTCGGTGCTGAAGCACTGGAACGAGTTCTGGCGCAAATTGTTCCTCACGGTCGGCATCCTGGTGGCGGTGTTCGGCATGCGCCTGCTGTTCCCGCTGGTGATCGTCTCGGTCGCCACCGGCTTCGGCCTGGTCGACGTCTGGAACATGGCGCTCGAGACGCCGGACGAATACTCGCGCCACCTGACCGCGCACCACGCCGAGGTATCGGCCTTTGGCGGCGCCTTCCTGATGCTGGTCTTCCTGAACTTCCTGTTCGACGACCAGAAAGAGCTGCACTGGCTCGGCTGGATCGAGGAAAAGGTCGGCAAGTTCGGCTCCGAAGGCCTGGCGACCCTGCTGACCCTGCTGGCCGTGTTCTTTGCGATGAGCCTGATGCCCGAGGAGCGCAAGCTGCCGGTGCTCATTGCCGGCGTGGTCGGGGTGCTGATCTATATCGGCGTGAACTGGATCAGCGGCCTGCTGGAAGAAGAGGAAGAAGACCCGACCATCGGCAAGATGATTTCCCAGGGCAGCATCGGCGGCTTCCTGTACCTGGAAGTGCTGGACGCCTCGTTCAGCTTCGACGGCGTGATCGGCGCCTTTGCCATCACCAACGACGTCGTCATCATCATGCTGGGCCTGGCGATCGGCGCGATGTTCGTGCGTTCGATGACGGTGTTCCTGGTCTACAAGGGCACGCTCCAGGAATTCGTCTACCTCGAGCATGGCGCGCACTACGCGATCGGCATCCTGGCCCTGATCATGTTCGCCAACGTCCACTACCATATTCCCGAGTGGTTCACGGGCCTGTCGGGACTGGCCTTCATCATGGTGTCGCTGTGGTCGTCGATCCGCCACCGCAGGCGCGGCGAGCTGGAACAAGCGCGCGACAAGGCCGAAGTGGCGTAATCGCCGGCGTCATCGCTGGCGTCATCTAGCGCAGAACGGCAGGGATGCCTGCCCTGCCGTTTTGACAATCCGGGCGCGCATGGCAGAATGGCGGCAGATTTTGCACGGGCGCCGCCTCGGCGCGCCGCGCGAGCCATCCGTCTCCCTTTCTTCTACCTTACCGAACCAGAACAACCATGCCGAAAGCCCTGCCGCAACGCTCCATCGCCATCCTGCTCTCCGTGCTCGTCGCCCTCGTCGTCGTGTTCGCGCTCTACACCTGGTTCACGCTGACCTGGTCCTACTCCGAAGGCACGCGCGCCGGCTACCTGCAGAAATTCTCGAAGAAGGGCTGGCTGTGCAAGACCTGGGAAGGCGAAATCCTGCTCTCGAGCATGCCTGGCGCGATTCCCGAGCGCTTCGCCTTCACGGTGCGCGACGACAGCCTGGTGCAAAAGCTGGAGTCGACCATGGGCCAGCGCGTCGAAATCAGCTATCAGCAGCACCGCGGCGTGCCGACCACCTGCTTCGGCGAGACCGAGTATTTCGTGACTGGCGTGAACACCGGGCCGAAGAACCCAGTATCCCCGAGCGACGCGCCGGCGGTAGCGCAGTAATATAAAAGGCATATCACCGGCAAGCGGTGATATGCCTTTTATATCGTAGGGTGGAGCGGGCGGCGAACCGCTCTCGACTCCACGCCTTGAACGCTGCAGTTCAGCGAACGCCCGCGCGTTACGGCTGCTCGACGGCTGGCTGAACGCGTGGGCGGCGCTCCAGCAACGTGAGCACCCGGCACCCGGGTATAGCCGACCACCCTACTAGTCGTTCCCCGAGCGGCGCTGGTGCATGATCACTTCGGCCAGGCGCGCCGCCGCCTGCTGGGCCGACGGGAGTTGCTTCAGGCGTCCCAGCACTTCGCGGGTGATGTTCTCGGAAGCGGCGCGCTGGCGCGCTTCCGCCTTGCGGTCGTTGATCGCGTCCTCGGTCGCCGACAGTTCGGCGGCCTGCTCTTCCAGGCGCTTCGTTTCCAGTTCCAGCAGTTCGCGGCGGGCGTCGGCCATCTGCTGGGTGGTGGCGGCGGTCTTGCGCTGCATGTCGGCGTGGGCCTGGGCGTGCTCGATCAGGGCGCGCTGGGCGTCGCGCTTTTCGAGCGCGGCCTGGGCGGCCGCGGCTTCGGCCAGCTCCCGCTCGCGCGCCAGGCGCGCGGCTTCTTCCTCGGCTTCGGCGCGCACGCGGGCGGCCAGCGCGGTTTCCTGCTCGGATGCCAGGCGCGCCGCGGTGGCCGCGGCGCTGCGGGTCTCCGCTTCCTGCTGCTCGCGCTGGGCGGCCAGCTCGGCCTCCAGCAAGGCCGCGGCCTCGCGCGCGGCCGCCAGCGCCTCGTGCTCGGCAGCCGCCAGGGCGGCCGTGACGCGCAGTTTTTCTTCCTCGGCAGCGGCGCGCTCGGCCTGCACCTGCGCCAGCTCGGCCGCGGCGCGCGCCGCAGACTCGGCGGCGGCCGCGGCGGCTTCCTCGCTGGCCGCTTGCTGGAACACCTTGGCCGCTTCTTCGCGCTGGGCGTCGAGCGCGGCCTGGCGCGCGTCGGCGATGCGGCGCTCGGCTTCGGCCTGCTCGCGCAGCAGCGAGGCCGCGTGCAATTCCGCCTTCGAGCGCGCTTCCGCGGCTTCGGCCAGCTCGCGCTCGTGCGCCAGTTTTTCCTCGATCCCGGCCAGGGCCGCCTGCTCGCCGGCCAGGCGCTCGCGCTCGGCGGCCGCCAGCTGGGCGGCCTGCTGCTCGCGGCGCTGCGCCAGTTCCGCGGCCTCGGCGGCCAGGGCGGCCTCCTCGGCTTCGCGTTCGATCGCGGCCGCCTGCGCGGCGTTGGCCGCCGCGCGCGCTTCGGCCGCTGCCTTGGCCTGGGCGGCGCGCTGCTCGGCCAGTTCGCGCTCGCGTTCCTGCTCGCGCGCTTCCAGCGCGGCCGCTTCGGCGGCGGCGCGGTCGGCTTCGGCGCGCTGCTGCGCGTGGGCCGATGCGGCCGCTTCCGCCTGCAGACGCGCTTCCACCTGCAGCCCGGCCTCGTGTTCGGCGATGGCGCGCGCCTCGGCCTCGTCGCGCAGCTTGCGGTCCGCCTCGATGCGCGCTTCGGTGGCGGCGACGATGCGCGCCTCGGCCTGCACCCGCGCTTCCAGGCTGGCGGCGGCCATCTGCTCGACCCGCTCGCGGTGCAGGGCGGCGTCGCGCAGCTGCTTTTCGAGCTGCAGGCGCGAACGCAGGGTGTCGGCGGCGACCCGCTGCGAGTCGGCCTGGGACTGGGCGATCGAGGCCCGTTCGTGTTCGACGTGGGCCAGCGCCCGCGCTTCTTCCAGCGCGCGCGCTTCGGCGGCGGCACGGGCAAAGGCCGAGGTCAGCGCGACCTGGTCGGCACGCTCGCGCGCCAACGCCAGCTCCAGGGCTTCGCTTTCGGTTTCGGCCAGTTTTTCGGCGGTCTCGCAGGCGGCCTTTTCGGCCCGCTCGCGTTCGCGCGCCAGCACCGCCACGCGCGCGTCGGCGGCGGCGCTGTGCAGCACCGCTTCGCGCGCGGCCTGCACCGCCGCGATGCGCTCTTCGGCCTGGCGCCGCGCGTCCTCGGCCTGCACCAACAATTCCTCGGCAGCGCGCGCGGCCTCGACCGCCATCGCCGCTTCCGCTTCGATCTGTTCGGCGGCGCGGCGGCGCGCCTCCTCGGCCGCGCGCGAGCGCGCCTCGGTCGCCAGGCGGCTTTCGGTATCGGCCTGCACGCGGGCGCGCAGCTCGGCCGTTTCGCGGCGCATCGCCTCCAGGCGCTCGCCGGCCGCCTGGGCCGCGGCGCGCAGGGTTTCCAGGCGGTCGCGGTTGGCTTCGATGGCTTCCTCGGACGCCTGGGCATTGGCCAGCGCGGCCGCGGCGGCGGCGGCATCCATCGCCGCGCGCTCCTCGGCCAGGGTGCGGGCGCGCGCCTCGGCGTGGGCGCGGGTTTCGGCGGCGACATTGGCCTTGGCTTCCGCCTCGACGCGCGCGATCGCTTCCTTGATCGCCACTTTTTCCACGGGTCCGCCCTGCCCCTGCTGCGGCGCCAGCGCGGCCGGCAAGGGCCGGCCCGGCGCCGGTGGCAGGTCGATGGTGAAGTCGGTATCGTCGTGTGGGGCTGGTACGGGTTCCATGGCGTTCTCGTATTGGGTTGCGCTGCGCTGCGCTCGCGCTGTTGCGTCCGCGACCCATTATCGGCGAAACCCGACAAGTGCGTCACGCGAAGCTGCGCGGTAAAAGCCGCGCAATTCCAAGGTTCACTTGTCGCAACGCTTGACATGCCGCGGGCAAGGCGCGGTGCCGAAGCCTGGCCGCGCGTACGGCGAGACGGTGCAAGGCCGCCGCGGCGGCAAAATTGTGACAATTTGAACAATGCCTGCTACGCTCGCATCATGGACACTCTCTCGACATCCGGCCAGGCGGCACTTGTCCGCCCGGGCACCACTTCCATCGCCGAATGGCAAACCCGCGTCGACCTTGCTGCGTGCTACCAGTTATGCGCGCTGTACGGCTGGGACGACGGCATCTACACCCATATTTCCGCCGCCGTACCGGGCGAACCGGGCCATTATTTGATCAACCCCTTCGGCATGCGCTTCAACGAAGTGAAGGCCTCGAACCTGGTCAAGGTCGACAGCGGCGGCAACATCGTCGGCCAGTCGACATACACAGTGAACCAGTCCGGTTTCCGCCTGCACGCGGCCGTGCACAAGGCGCGCCCGGATGCCGCCTGTGTCATGCATTTGCATAACCTTGCGGGCATTGCCGTCGGTATGCAGAAAACCGGCTTGCAGCCGCTATCGCCCTACGCACTGCGCTTTTACGGCGAACTGGCCTATCACGACTACGAGGGCATCGCCATGACGGAAGACGAACAGGCGCGCCTGGTGCACGACCTGGGTTCCCGTTATGCCATGCTGCTGCGCAACCACGGTAGCCTGACCGTGGGCCGTACCATTCCGGAAGCGTTCGTGCTGATGGAAACCCTGGACCGGGCCTGCGAGCTGCAATTGCGCGCGCAAGCGGCGATGGTGCCGCTGTGCCATCCGCCGGAGGCCATGTGCCTGAAGGCCCACATGCAACTGGTGGGCGATGGTGCGCCTGAAGGCGTGCTCGAGTGGCCCTCCCTGTTGCGCCGCCTGGACGCCGCCAGTCCGGAATACCGTACCTGATTCCCTTACCGAGAAGAAGCCACTATGCCGACCATTAACGTTCAACTGTTCGAAGGCCGTACCCTGGAGCAAAAACGCGCCTTCGTACAGGCCGTCACGGAAGCGACCGTCAACACCCTGGGGTGCCCGCCGGAATCGGTCGACATCCTGATCTCGGAGTTCAAGCGCGAGCACTGGGCCACCGGCGGCAAGCTGTGGTCGGACGAATAAGAGCGCCGAACAAAACTCCATGGCTGCGTTGCAGCCTCTCGCCCTACAATCGAGCCCCTCTCAAACCGGCCACAGCGGCGGCTCGTCCATCAGCGCCACCTGCTCGCGCAGTTCGAGGATGCGGTCCTGCCAGTACCGTTGCGTGTTAAACCACGGGAAAGCCAGCGGAAAGGCCGGGTCGTCCCAGCGCATCGCCAGCCAGCCGGCGTAATGGATCAGGCGCAGGGTGCGCAGGGCTTCGACCAGGTAGAGCTGGCGCGGGTCGAAGTCGCAGAAATCCTCGTAGCCGGCCAGCACGTCGGCCATCTGGCGCACCATGTCCTGGCGCTCGCCCGAGAGCAGCATCCACAGGTCCTGGACGGCCGGGCCCATGCGGCTGTCGTCGAAGTCGACGAAGTGCGGGCCGTCGCCGGTCCAGAGCACGTTGCCGCCGTGGCAGTCGCCGTGCAGGCGCAGCAGCGGCACTTCGCCGGCGCGTTCGTAGCAGCGGGCCACCCCGGCCAGCGCCTGCTCGACCACGCTGGCGTAGGTCGCGCGCAGCTCAAGCGGGATGAAATCGTGGCGCACCAGGTAGTCGTAGGGATCGCGCCCGAAGGTCTGCGGGTCGAGGGCCGGGCGCAGGCGATACGGTTCGATCGCGCCGACCGCGTGGATGCGGCCGATGAAGCGTCCGGTCCACTCCAGCACCTTGGGATCGTCGAGTTCCGGCGCCCGTCCGCCGCGGCGCGGGAAGACGGCGAAGCGGAAGCCTTCGAAGGTGTGCAGGGTGCGTCCGTCGAGCGTGTCGGCCGGCACCACCGGCACTTCGCGCGCGGTGAGTTCGGCGACGAACGCGTGTTCCTCGAGGATGGCCTCGTCGCTCCAGCGGTCCGGCCGGTAGAACTTGACCACCACCGGCGGCCCCTCTTCGCAGCCCACCTGGTAGACCCGGTTTTCGTAGCTGTTGAGCGCGAGCAGGCGCCCGTCGCCGCGCAGGCCGACGCTCTCGATGGCGTCCAGCACCCGCTCGGGACCGAGGCTGGAGAACGGATGCGCCCCAGGCGCGGCGGGTGAAGTAGACTCTGTAGACTCGGTATGCATGGTCGCCATTGTACGGCGGCGCGCTTTATTTCGTACGCATGCACGCCCCGAGGCGTTAAACTGCGCTATTCACCGAAACAAGAGCCCGATTAAAGAGCAATCCTATGCAACTCGAACAGCCCCTCACCGAAAAAGAATTCGACGAACTCGACCAGTTCCTCCTCTCCGAGCGCAGCCCGGAAGACGCGATGACGATGGACACCCTGCACGGCTACCTGACGGCGATCGCCATCGGCCCGGAAACCATCATGCCGGCCGAGTGGCTGCCGCGCGTCTGGGGCGAAGGCCAGGGTGAGAACAACCGGGCGGCGCCGAAATGGAAGAACGCGAAGGAAGAAGAACGCATCCTCAACCTGATCATGCGCTTCATGAACGAAGTGCTGATCACCTTCGAAGTCGCACCGAAAGAGTTCGAGCCCCTGTACTGCGAGCACGAGCACAATGGCCAGACCCTGATCGACGCCGAAGCCTGGTGCTGGGGCTTCTGGGAAGGCATGGAGCTGCGCCCCGGTTCCTGGGATCCGATCTGGGAGTCGGAAGTGGCCGAGCTGATGCGTCCGCTCTACCTGCTCGGCGCCGACGAGATCGAGGAATCCGAACTGCCGCTGGTCGAAGACCCGGTCAAGGCCCACCACCTGGCGCTCGAGATCGAAGCCAACCTGCCGGCGATTTACCGCTACTGGCTGCCGCTGCGCAAGGCTGCGGTGGAAACCGTGCGCCACGACACGCCCAAGCCCGGCCGCAACGACGATTGCCCTTGCGGCAGCGGCAAGAAGTTCAAGAAGTGCTGCGGGGCCGACGCGGGCTGATGTGCCAGCGCCACGCGTTCATCCAGCCGGTGCAAAGCCGCGCTGGTATGCCCGCGTGATTTGAACGCGTGGGCGGCGCGCCGGCCGCGACTGCTCTGCGGCTACGGTAGAGCCGTCCACCCTACGCCTTGCGCATCATTCCCGGCAGGATGAATAGTGGCGCGTTCAGGCCGCTTCCAGGCGCTCTTCCACCAGGGCCGCCAGCAGGTCCGAGCGGCCGACGACGCCCACCGCCTTGCCCTGCGGCCCCGTGATGACGACCTGGTGGTAACGGCCGTCGCGCAGCAGGGGCACCAGTTGCGCCAGCGGCGCCCCGGCCGGGAGGGCGGCAATCCGTGGCTGCATCACGGCGGCCACGCGCTGCCCGGCGCCCGGCACCAGCGCCCGCAGGCGCGCTGCCCAGCCGGCCTGGCGCAGCAGGTCTTCCTGCGCCAGCACTCCCAATACACGACGCTGGCCGTCGAGCACCGGCAAGGACTGCAGGCGGTGGCGCAGCAGCAGGGTGCGCGCATGCTCGACCGTGTCGCGCGGATTCAGGGCGACGATGTGCGTCGACATCAGCTCGGCGCAGGTGCGCTCGTGGAAATGGCGGGCCAGCGCCAGCTGGCGCGCATCTTCGACGATGGCGAGCAGGTCGTCGCGGCTGACGTCGAGCACCTCGCCATACCGCTCCAGCGCCGCCTCCAGGTCTTCCTCGGTGATGCCCAGCCGTGCTTCAGGCGCCGGATCGCCGGTCGCGTGCAGGTTCTTGTCCACCGCATGCTGGGCGTGCGGATAACGGTGCCCGGTGAGGTTGTTGTAGAGCAGCGCGGCCGCCACCATCAGGATGCAGTTGACGGCCACCGGGCTCAGGGCGAACAGGAAGCCGGCCTGGTGCACGGCATGCCCGCCCAGCACCGCGGTCAGGGCCACGGCGCCGCCAGGCGGATGCAGGCAGCGCAGCGCGAACATGGCCGCGATCGCCAGGCCGCCGGCCAGGGGCGCGGCCAGCATCGGATCGGGCACCAGCTGGGCGCAGGCGACGCCGACCAGGGCCGATACGGTATTCCCGCCGACGACCGACCAGGGCTGGGCCAGCGGGCTGGCCGGCACGCAGAACAGCAGCACGCTCGAGGCGCCCATCGGCGCAATCAGCCAGGCCGCCATGTCCGGCGCGATCAGGTGGGTCAGGAAGGCGGTGGCGAGCAGGCCGGCGCAGGCGCCGAAGGCGGAGCGGACGCGGTCGGTGCGGCTGGCGCCGAGCGGATGCGGCAGGAAACCGTGCAGCCATTGGATCAGGGTCGCTGGCATGTGGGAGCGCAAAACGGATAAAGAGCGCAATTACACCATAAAGCAGGGCTTCGCGTTGATTAACAGCACGCCCGGCGCCGCTTGCGGGCCGCAGACCGCCGCGCGTGCCTCGGGCGCTTGATGTACGATACTCAACATTGTCTTGTTCATACCACACCGACCCACCTCCGGAGACCCCATGACCGCACGCCTGACCACCACCGCGCTGCGCGCGCTTGCCGCCGCCTGCGCCGCCGCCTGCATCGCCGCTCCCTCGTTCGCCGCCGCCCCGCTGGCGAAAACCCCGGCGCCCGGCTATTTCCGCATGATGCTGGGCGACTTCGAAATCACCCCGCTGTCGGACGGCACGGTCGACCTGCCGGTCGACCAGCTGCTCACGCAAAAAGCCGACAAGACCAAGGCAGCCCTGTCGAAGGCCTTCCTGAAAACGCCGCTGGAAACCTCGGACAACGCCTTCCTGGTCAACACCGGCAGCAAGCTGATCCTGATTGACTCCGGCGCCGGCGTGCTGTTCGGGCCGACCCTGGGCAAACTGCTGGCGAACATGAAAGCGGCCGGCTACGCGCCGGAACAGGTCGACGAGGTCTACCTGACCCACATGCACAGCGACCACGTGGGCGGCCTGCTGGTGCAATCGAAGATGGCCTTCCCGAACGCGACCGTGCGCGCCGCCAAGCGCGAAGCCGATTACTGGCTGAGCCAGGCCAACATGGACAAGGCGCCGGCCGATGCCAAGGGCAGCTTCAAGAATGCCATGGCCGCGCTCGACCCTTACATGAAAGCCGGCAAGTTCAAGACCTTCGACGGCGATGTCGAAGTGTCGCCCGGCATCCGCGCCCAGGGCGGGCACGGCCATACGCCCGGCCACACCACCTTTGTCGTGGAAAGCCGCGGCCAGAAAATGGTCGCGATCGGCGACCTGATCCACGTGGCGGCGGTGCAGTTCGAGGACCCGGCGGTCACCATCGGCTTCGACGGCGACCAGAAAGCGGCAGCGGCCGCGCGCAAGAAGCTGTTCGACGCCGCCGCGAAAGACGGTACGCTGATCGGCGGCGCGCACCTGCAATTCCCCGGCCTGGGCCACCTGCGCACGGAGGGCAAGGGCTATCGCTTCATTCCGGTGAATTACACGCAGATGCGCTGATAGCGCCGCGTCAGAGCGCCAGCGCCGCGGCGTCCTCGCCGTCCTGTGCCGGGCCCCGCGCGCGCACGCCCGCCAGCAAGGCGCTCAAGCGCTCGAAATCGACCGGCTTGACCAGGTGCTCGGAAAAGCCCGCCTCCAGGGCCGCGCGCCGGTCCTGTTCCTGGCCATAACCGGAGACGGCGATCAGCACGCTGTGCGCCGTCTCGGGCTGCGCCCGCAGGCGCCGCGCCAGTTCGATGCCGTCCACTTCGGGCAGGCCGATGTCGAGCAGGAACACGTCCGGCCGGCTGAGGCGCCCTTGCGCCAGCGCGCGCAGCGGCGCGTGCTCGATCAGCACCGTGTGGCCGCATACCTCGAGCAGCATCGCCAGCATGCCGGCGGCATCGGCATTATCGTCGACCACCATGATCTTCAGGCCCCCCGCCGCGCGCTGTTCGGCCGGCGCCGCCGCCTGCGGGCTCGCCAGCGGCTGGGCCAGCGGCAGGCGCACCGTGAAGCTGCTGCCCTGCCCCGGCCCCGGGCTGGCGCAGGTGACCGTGCCCCCGTGCAGCTCGACCATCGTGCGCACCAGCGCCAGGCCCAGCCCGAGGCCGCCCTGCGAGCGGTCGGAGGAGCGCCGGGCCTGGGCGAACAGGTCGAAGGCGCGCACGGTCAGCTCGGGTTCCATGCCGATCCCCTCGTCGATCACGCTCAGCACCGCCATGCCGTCCTCGGCCCCGGCCTGCACTTCGATCGCCCGGTCGTCGGGCGAGTACTTGACGGCATTGCCGAGCAGGTTGGACAGCACCTGCACCAGGCGTGCACGGTCGCCGTCGAGCACCAGCGGCGTTGCCGGCAGGTGCAGCGCCAGGCGCTGCCCGCGCGCCGCCATGGTCGGGCGCACCTGTTCGACGGCTTCGTCGACGATGGCGCGCAGGTCGAGCGTGGTTTTGTCGAGCTCGATGAGGCCACGCGTGACGCGCGAGACATCCAGCAAATCGTCCACCAGGCGCGTCATGTGGCGCACCTGGCGTCCGATGATGGCGCTGCTCTGGCGCACCCGCGTTTCGTTGAGCGTACCGATGTCGAGCAATTGCGCCGCCGCGCTGATCGGCGCCAGCGGGTTGCGCAGTTCGTGGGCCAGCATCGCCAGGAACTCGTCCTTGCGCTGGTCGGCCTCCTTCAGTTTTTCCTCGGCCAGCTTGCGGTCGGTAATCTCGCGGAAGAAGATGGCGATGCCGCCGTCCTGGGTCGGGAAGGCGCGGATCTCGTTCCAGCCGCCGCGCCCGTCGATTTCCGGCAGCCGGTATTCGACCGCGCCGGCCTGGCGCGCTTCCATGGCCCGGTACAGCATGGCGCCGGCTTCGGAGCCGCGCACTTCGGGGAACAGGTCCCAGTGGTTGCGGCCGACGACTTCCTGCGCACTCTTGCGGCAGATGCGCAGGCCCTCGGCATTCATGCCGAGGATGGTCCAGTCGGACGCGACCAGGCCGAAGCCCTCGATCATGGTGTCGAAGATATAGCGGCTGCGGTCGCGTTCGGCCCGCAGCGCGGCCTGGGCCCGCGCCGTTTCCAGCGCGGCCCAGGTGCGCTCGGCCGTTTCGCGCGTAAAGCGGATGTCGTCGTCCGTCCAGTGATAAGGCTCGGCGCGGTTCAGGCTGAGGAAACCGACCAGCCGGCCGCCGCGCATCAGGGGCACGGTCAGCACGGCCGCCGCCGTCTCCTTGCGGAAGAGCATAGGGAATTCGCGGCAGCGCGGATCGGTGTCGACATCGTCGACGACGAAGGTGTCGCCGGCGCGCGTGAGCGCGGCGATGCGGGGGCCGAATTCGTCGAGGGGATAGGACTGGCGCGACAGTTCGAGGTGGCCGCCCGCATTCCACTGGTGGCGCACGGTAAACGCATGGCCGGCGTCGTCCACCTCGGCATAGGTGGCGCGCGACAGGCCCAGTTCTTCGCCCAGCAGCGCGCTGGCGGCGGCCAGCACCTCGTCCGGGGTGCCGAGCGGATGCAGGGCATCGGACAGCTTCAGCTCGCGCGCGGCGCGGCGCTCGGCCTGCACCCGGGCCGTCGTTTCGATGGCGGTGCAATACATCCCGGCCACGCTGCCGCCGCTGTCGTGCAGCGGCGAATACGAAAACGTGAAATAGGCCTGCTCGGCGTAGCCGCGGCGCTCGATGACCAGCGGCCTGTCCTCGAAGAATGCGGGCTTGCCGGACAAGGCGCGGTCGATGATCGGCACGATCTCCGGCCAGATCTCGGCCCACACCTGGCGAAAGGGCTGGCCGAAGGCAGCCGGGTGCTTGTCGCCCATCAGCACGGCATAGGCGTCGTTGTACAGGAAGCGCAGGTCGGCGCCCCAGGTCAGGAACATCGGGAACGACGAGTCGAGCGCCATCCTGACTGCGGTCGCCAGTTCCGGCGGCCAGCTGTCGGGATGCCCGAGGGGACTGCCCTCCCAGTCATCACCGGCGAGCAGCGCGCGCACGCCGGCCAGGGGTTTCGAAGGGCTGCGTTGAAGTATGGCGGACATCCAGCGATTCTCGCACAGGAAGCGGGTTTACCCATGCACAGAAATGCGGCAGTGCCGGCACCAGGCAGGCCCGCCGCAATGTTGACGGACTGTTATACCTTGATGAAGTGCTCGCGGTAGTACTTCAGCTCTTCGACCGACTCGATGATGTCGGCCAGCGCCGTGTGCTTCTGGTGCTTCTTGAAGCCCGAGGCCAGCTCCGGCTTCCAGCGGCGGCACAGTTCCTTCAGGGTCGAGACGTCGAGGTTGCGGTAGTGGAAGAAGGCTTCCAGCTTCGGCATGCCGCGCGCCATGAAGCGGCGGTCCTGGCAGATCGTGTTGCCGCACATCGGCGACTTGCCGGCTGGTACGAAATTCTTGAGGAAGGCGATCAGCGCGGTTTCGGCGTCCGCTTCGGTGACGGTCGAGGCTTTCACGCGGTCGATCAGGCCGGAACGGCCGTGGGTGCCCTTGTTCCAGTTGTCCATCTTGTCCAGGGTTTCGTCCGACTGGTGGATCGCGAACACAGGGCCTTCGGCCAGCACGTTCAGGTGCATGTCGGTGACGACGACGGCCACTTCGATGATACGGTCGGTATCCGGATCGAGACCGGTCATTTCCATGTCGACCCAGACCAGGTTCATCTCGTTGGGACGCTGGGGCGCTGCAGCTGTGGTGGAATCAAGGGCTTGTGACATAATTCTCTCTTTGCCTAATCAATCCTGCATTTTCTCACAGGCACTGAATGTCTTCACTCGCGTTTTCGGTTTTGTTCGTCGTTTTTTTCGTGCTCACGCTGGGCTTGCGCTTCTGGCTGGCCAACCGCCAGATCCGCCATGTGCTGCGCCACCGCGGCCGCGTGCCGCCTGAATTCGCCCACAAGGTGTCGCTCGAGACACACCAGCGCGCCGCCGATTACACGGTCGCGAAAACCCGCTTCGGCATCGCCGGCCTGCTGTGGGGCGGCCTGACGCTGGTCGGCTTCACGCTGCTGGGCGGCTTGCAGGCCCTGTCTTCCAGCCTGCTGGCGGCGGCGGGACCTGGAATGCTACATCAGATCCTGCTGGTGGCGGCGTTTGCCGTGCTCTCCGGTGTGCTCGACCTGCCCTTCGATTACTACCGCCAGTTCGTGCTGGAAGAACGCTTCGGCTTCAACAAGATGACGCGCAAGCTGTGGCTGATGGACCTGCTCAAGGGCGCCCTGATCGGCGCCGTGATCGGCCTGCCCCTGCTGTGGGTGGTGCTCACGCTGATGGAAAAAACCGGCCCGCTCTGGTGGTTCTGGGTCTGGTGCGTCTGGAGCGGCTTCCAGCTCTTGATGATGGTGCTCTATCCGACCGTGATCGCGCCCCTCTTCAACAAGTTCACCCCGCTCGCCGACGACAGCCTCAAAAGCCGCATCGAAGGGCTGATGTCACGGGTCGGTTTTGCTTCGAAAGGTTTATTCGTGATGGACGGCAGCCGCCGCAGCGCCCACGGCAACGCCTATTTCTCGGGCTTCGGCGCCGCCAAGCGCATCGTGTTCTTCGATACCCTGATCGAGCGCCTGTCGCCGCAGGAGATCGAGGCGGTGCTGGCGCACGAACTGGGCCACTTCAAGCTGCGCCACATCGTCAAGCGCATCGTCGTCATGTTCGCGCTGTCGCTGGCCTTCCTGGCCCTGCTCGGCTACCTGAAGGAGCAGAGCTGGTTCTATACGGGCCTCGGCGTGATGCCGACCCTGGTCGCTCCGAACGACGCCATGGCCCTGCTGCTGTTCATGCTGGTGCTGCCGATCTTTACGTTCGTCCTCGGCCCCCTGAACTCGATCACCTCGCGCAAGCACGAATTCGAGGCCGACGCCTTCGCCGCGAAACACAGCGACGCCAGCCAGCTGGTGTCGGCGCTGGTCAAGATGTACGAGGACAACGCCTCGACCCTGACGCCGGACCCGGTGCACTCGGCCTTCTACGATTCGCATCCGCCGGCCTCGGTGCGCATCGCCCACCTGAATGCGGCGGCGGCATGATGCTGCGTGAAGGGCATTGCGTGCACGGCGCGCCCGCGCTGGCCGCCGCGGAGCTGGCGCCGCTGCTGGCGCAGGTGCCGCAATGGCAGCTGGCCGGCAACCGGATCGAGCGCACCTACGCATTCAAGGACTATCACGAGACCATCGCCTTCGTGAATGCGCTGGCCGCGATGATCCACGAACAGGACCACCATCCCGAACTGACGGTGCGCTATCGCCACTGCAGCGTCGCCTACACCACCCATTCGGCGGGCAATACCGTCTCGCTGAACGATTTTGTCTGCGCTGCGAAAGCCGACGCACTCTACGAAGAACGGACGCACGCATGAGCAAGAAACATAGCGAAAAGCACGGCGAAAAGCACGGCGACAGCCTGACCGGCACCATCATCGCCGCCCACGGGCGCCACTACCTGGCCGACGCCGGCGGCGAAAAACTCCAGTGCGTCACGCGCGGCAAGAAGACCAACGTGGCCGTCGGCGACGTGGTGCACCTGGTGCGCACCTCGAACGACCAGGCCGTGATCGAAAAAATCGCCGAGCGCACCACCCTCCTCTACCGCTCGGACCAGTACAAATCGAAACTGCTGGCGGCGAACATCTCGCGCCTGTTCATCGTGGTCGCCACCGAGCCGGGCTTTGCCGACGACCTGGTCTCGCGCTCGCTCGTCGCCGCCGAGGCGGCCGGCATCGAGGCCCACCTGATCCTCAACAAGACCGACGTGGAAGCACTGCTGCCGCGCGCGCGCGAACGCGCCGGCGTCTACGCGGCGCTCGGCTATCCGGTGCACGAGGTGTCGGCGCGCGCCAACCCCGAGCATGCGCTGTCCACCCTGCGCCCGCTGCTGGCCGGGCAGTCGTCGATCTTCATCGGCCAGTCCGGCATGGGCAAGTCCTCGCTGATCAACCTCTTGGTGCCGGATGCCGACATCGCCGTGCGCGAAATCTCGGCCGCGCTCGACACCGGCAAGCACACGACGACGTTTACCCGCCTGTATTGGTTGCCGGGCGGGCCGCCGGACGGCGCGTCCATCATCGACTCGCCCGGCTTCCAGGAATTCGGCCTGTACCACCTGAGCGAAGGCATGCTCGAGCGCGCCTTCGTCGAGTTCAAGCCCTATCTTGGCGGTTGCAAGTACTACAACTGCCGCCACCTGGCCGAGCCGCAGTGCGCGGTGCTCACCGCCGTCGCCGAGGGCAAGATTGCGAAACACCGCCATGAACTGTACGGCCAGTTGCTGCACGAGTCGGCGCAGACCCTGTATTGACAGCTTCGCCGCGGGGCGGAAGGCTTCGCCGTCCACCCTGCACAACCCGCTTTCCCTAGCGTCAAGCGAAACCCCTTATAATCAGGGGGATAATCTATGGATACCGATACCGTTATGCCAGGCACCAAAGCGATCAAGCACTTCCTGCAGTTCTCCGACTTCTCCCTCGACGAATTCGAATACGTCATCGAGCGCGCGAAGGTCATCAAGCGCAAGTTCAAGGCCTACGAGGTCTACCACCCGCTGGTCGACCGCACGCTGGTGATGGTGTTCGAGAAGAGCTCGACCCGGACCCGCCTGTCATTTGAGGCCGGCATGCACCAGCTGGGCGGCGCGGCGATCTACCTGAACACGCGCGACAGCCAGCTCGGACGCGGCGAACCGGTCGAGGACGCCGGCCAGGTGATGAGCCGCATGTGCGACATCATCATGGTGCGCACTTTTGGGCAGGACATCATCGAGCGCTTCGCGGCCAATTCGCGCGTCCCGGTGATCAACGGCCTGACCAACGAACACCACCCCTGCCAGGTGCTGGCCGACATCTTCACCTTCTACGAGCACCGCGGCCCGATCGCGGGCAAGAAGGTGGCCTGGATCGGCGACGCCAACAACATGCTGTACTCCTGGCTGCAGGCGGCCGAAGTTTTCGGCTTCCACCTGAACATCTCGACGCCGAAGGGCTACGACCTCGACCCGTCGCTGGTCTCGACCCAGCGCTACACGCTGTTCGATAATCCATCGGACGCCTGCGAAGGCGCGCACCTGGTCAGCACCGACGTCTGGACCAGCATGGGCTACGAAAAGGAAAACGCGGAGCGCATGAAAGCCTTCGACGGCTTCATCGTCGACGCCGCCAAGATGGCGCGCGCCACCCCGGACGCGGTCTTCATGCACTGCCTGCCCGCCCACCGCGGCGAGGAAGTGTCGGCCGAGGTCATCGACGGCCCGCAGTCGGTCGTCTGGGACGAAGCCGAAAACCGCCTGCACGTGCAGAAGGCGCTGATCGAATACCTGCTGCTCGGTAAAATCGAAGACAAGTAAACTTTTTTTCACCCACCTTTGTTTGATCGTCGGTTGTCCTTCCTGTCCCGGCAGGCAGGGCACACCGGCTGACCACTTCAATCCCTCCTCCTCTCCACACTGGAATCTCCATGAGCGACATCAAAAAAGTAGTTCTCGCCTACTCGGGCGGCCTCGACACCTCCGTCATCCTGAAATGGCTGCAAGACCACTACGGCTGCGAAATCGTCACCTTCACGGCCGACCTCGGCCAGGGCGAAGAACTCGAGCCGGCGCGCGCCAAGGCCATCAAGTTCGGCATCAAGCCTGAAAACATCTATATCGACGACGTGCGCGAGGAATTCGTGCGCGACTTCGTGTTCCCGATGTTCCGCGCGAACACCGTCTACGAAGGCGAATACCTGCTGGGCACCTCGATCGCGCGTCCGCTGATCGCGAAACGCTTGATTGAAATTGCCAACGAGACCGGCGCCGATGCGGTGTCGCACGGCGCGACCGGCAAGGGCAACGACCAGGTGCGCTTCGAGCTGGGCGCGTATGCCCTGAAACCGGACGTCAAGATCATCGCCCCGTGGCGCGAGTGGGACCTGCTGTCGCGCGAGAAGCTGCTGAAGTACGCGGAAGACGCCGGCATCGAAATCGACATGAAGCACAAGAACGGCGGCGCGCCCTACTCGATGGACGCCAACCTGCTGCACATCAGCTTCGAGGGCCGCCACCTGGAGAACCCGAGCGCGGAAGCCGAGGAATCGATGTGGCGCTGGACGGTGTCGCCGGAGCAGGCACCGAACGAAGCCGAATACCTCGACATCGAATACGAAAAGGGCGACATCGTGGCCCTGAACGGCAAGCGCATGAGCCCTGCCGAAGTGCTGACGGAACTGAACCGCCTGGGCGGCAAGCACGGCATCGGCCGCCTCGACCTGGTCGAGAACCGCTACGTCGGCATGAAGTCGCGCGGCTGCTACGAAACCCCGGGCGGCACCATCATGCTGCGCGCCCACCGCGCGATCGAATCGATCACGCTCGACCGCGAAGTGGCGCACCTGAAGGACGACCTGATGCCGCGCTACGCCAGCCTGATCTATAACGGCTACTGGTGGGCACCGGAACGCGTCGCGCTGCAGACCCTGATCGACCACACCCAGGCCACCGTCAACGGCTGGGTGCGCGTCAAGCTGTACAAGGGCAACGTGATCGTCGTGTCGCGCGACTCGAAGACCGATTCGCTGTTCGACATGAACATCGCGACCTTCGACGAAGACGGCGGCGCCTACAACCAGGCCGACGCCGGCGGCTTCATCAAGCTCAATGCGCTGCGCATGCGCATCGCGGCCAAGGCACGCGCCAAGCGCGGGCAATAAACCGCTCCGTCAACGGAACGTGAAAAGCCGCCTTCGGGCGGCTTTTTCATTTACAGATACCCTGTGATCGAGGTCACGATCTGCGCCGTCGGCGCCTGCGCCGGCACCATCGACCAGCGGTCGCGCCCCTCGTGGCCGATGCGTACCATGCCGGTGTGCTGCTTGAGGTCGGCGTCGCTTTCCGGGTTCAGGTTGTAGAAACCGAGCGTCAGGCGCAGCAGCTCGACCTCGCGCGGTTCGCCGGTGAGGAAGGTCCAGCCGCCGCGCACGCCGTACTGGTCCATGTAGCGGCGCAGGTCGGCCGGCTTGTCGATGGCCGGCTGCAGGGTCAGCGAATACATGAACACGTCGCGCCCGATGCGGCTGCCCAGCGCTTGCTGCACCCGCAGCAGGCTGGCCGTGTTCGGCGGGCAGATGTTGGCGCAGTTCGCGTACATCATGTTCAGCACCACCAGCCGGTCCTTGACCAGGTCGGTGTAGAAATGGACGTCGCGCCCCTCGTGGGTCTGCAGCAGCACCTCCGGCAGGCGCGTCGGCCGGGGCCCGCGCCCGGCGCGCGCCTGTGCCAGCGGATTGACGAGGGGCGCAATGGCCGCCATCGCCAGGAAGGATCTGCGTGTATGCATGGTGGTTCCTCTCTCGACTCTCTTGGTGCCGCCCTATTCCACGACATCGAAGCGCACCATCATGTGGTGGTCTTCGTGCACGGTGTTATGGCAATGCATGATGTATTTGCCGACGAAATCGTCGAAGCAGATCAGGATGCGCAGGACTTCGCCCGGCCTGAGCTCGAACACGTCCTTGCGCCCGCGCTCGTGGGGCGGCGGCGCCAGGCCGTTGCGCGTCAGGATGCGCGCTTCCTCGAAGTGGATGTGCACCGGGTGGTGCCAGCTGCCCTTGCCTTTCAGTTCCCAGATCTCCTCGACCCCGCGCTTGACGATAGCGGCCGGTTTGTTGAGGTCGAACAGGCGGCTGTTGACCGTCCACTGGTCGTTCTCGCGGTCGAATTCCCACTTGCGGACCCGTACGTTCCTCGGGATCACGGGAGGCGGCAGCGGGCGCAGCACGTCCGGCACCCGGCTCGGGTCCGGCTGGTCCGGCTCGCGGTCGACGTCGAAGCGCAGGACCGGGGTGCCCGGATCGAGCAGCAGCCCGGTCGGGCCGCGCCCGTCCAGGTGCTCGAGACGGTTGACGAAATACAGCTTGCTGCCGAGCGGGAACTTCGAGAAGTCGACCACGATGTCGCCGCGCTCGGCCGTCGCCAGGCGCAGCCTGTCGGCCACCAGCGGCGCGGGCAGCAGGTTGCCGTCGTTGGCGATCAGCGTGAACGGCTGGTAGGCGCCTTCGTGCACCAGGAAGAACTGGTAGAAGCGCACCGACGAGCCGTTCAGGCAGCGGAAGCGGTACTTGCGCCGCGCCACCGAAAAATAGGGCTGGATCTTGCCGTTGACGAGGAATTTCTCGCCGACGATGCCTTCCGGGTCGAACTGGTTGAAGTACAGGTAGCCGCCCGCATCGAAGGAGCGGTCCTGGAACACGAGCGGGATGTCGTACTGGCCGACCCCGCTCGGCAGGCGCAGGGCGCCCGGCGCCGGATCGCGCTCGTCGCCGGTGTCGACGCCGTCGAACATCAGGTAGAAGCCGGCCAGGCCGCGGTAGACATTGGGCGACGTGAACTCCATACGGTGGTCGTGGTACCACAGCGTGCCGAGGGCCGCGGCCGGGTCGCCGTCGGAATCCGGAAAATCGGCAGTATTCGACAGCTTGTTCGGGTAGTGATGATCCTTGTAGCGGCCGGCACGGGTGAGCGTGGGGCCATACTTGTCCCGGCTGTAGTAGTCGCCGGGGAAACCGTCGCTTTCCGATGGCGTATGGCCGTTGTGCAGGTGGGTCGAAATCTCGGGCGATCCGAAGCCGCGGTGCTCGTCCGGCAAGTCGTTCTCGATGCGCACCAGGACCGGCTCGCCATACTTGACGACGAAGGTCGGGCCGGGCGTCACGCCGTCATAGCCCCAGATCTTCTGCTCGGGCAGGTGCGGGTGGAAGGAATGCTGTGCCTCCCTCACGCGCAGCCGGTAGAAGCTGCGCGGCGGGTAACGCTCCCAAGCCTGGTGCGGCAGGCGCCCCGCCTCGTCCTTGCCGGCCTCGCGCGTCGGCTCGGGGCTGAGCCCGCTTTCCGGTTTTTTGATTTCCGGAATCGGCAGCGGGACCAGGAAAGGCGGCGTGGCCGGCCCCCGGACGACCGTGCTCTTCATGAAGTCGAGGCGCACGTCGGCCGCCGGCAGGGCCGGCCTGCCCACCGGCGCCGCGGCGCGGGGCGCGGCCCCTGTTGCCGCCACCCCGGCCGGGGCCGGCGGCGCAGCGCCAGGCGCGGGCGCCAGCGTGTCGCGCGCCAGGTCGGCCTGGGCGGCCAGCGCAGCGACCCCGGCCGCCGTTCCCGCAATGCCGAACAGGCGCCGTCCCGGATTGCCGGGATCATCGTCCTTGTCGTTCTGTTTGTGCTCATCGGTCTGGTTCATCGCATGCTCCCGTCCGGAATCGAAAAAGCGGGCGCTTGCCGCCTCAATTCAGATAATTGACGATCGAGTTGACGATCTGGCGCGGCGTGGCCAGGGCCGGAATCATCGACCAGCGGTCGCGCGCATCGTGGCCGATGCGCAGCATGCCCGTATGCTGCTTGAGGTCGGCATCAGCGGCGGCGTCGAGCGTGTAGAAGCCGAGCCGGCGGCGCAGCAGTTCGACATGGGCCGGTTCGCCGGTCAGGAAAGTCCAGCCCGGCTTGACCGCGAACCTGTCCATGTACCGGCGCAGGTCGAGCGGGCGGTCGATCGCCGGCTGCAGGGTCAGCGAATACATGAACACGTCGCGTCCGAGATGGTCTTGCAGCGTTTCCTGCACGCGCAACAGGTTGGCCGTGTTCGGCGGGCACAGCCTGGTGCAGTTGGCGTACATCATGTTGACGACGATCAGCCGGCCCTGCGCCAGGTCGTCGTAGAAGCGGACGTGCCGGCCCTCGTGGGTTTCCAGCGCCACGTTGGGCAGGCGGCGGCCGTTGTCGGCCGGTAGCGGCGTCGCCGGCGGCATGCGCGTCTGCGCATGCCGGGCCAGCGGGTACAGCAGCGGTGTGGCGGCCGCGGCCGCCAGGAAGGCCCTGCGCGATTTCATGATGTTCCCCTCGTTCTCTCTAAAACCCTGGTTCAGGCCACGACATCGAAGCGCGCCATCATGTGGTGGTCTTCGTGGATCGTGTTATGACAATGCATGACGTACTTGCCGAGGAAGTCGCGGAAGCAGACCAGGATCCGCACCTCCTCGCCCGGGCTGAGGACGAACACATCCTTGCGCCCTGCCTCGTGCGGCGGCGGCGGCCGGCCGTTGCGCGAGAGGATGCGCATCTCCTCGAAGTGGATGTGCACCGGGTGGCTCCAACTGCCCTTGCCGCGCAGTGTCCAGATTTCCTCGACGCCGCGCTTGACCTGCGCGATCGGCCTGGTCTCGTCGAATAGCTGGTCGTTGACGGTCCACATGTTGTTCAGGCGGCCGAAGTCGAAGCGGCGCTCCGGGCGCGGCTTGCGCAGGTCGACCGGCGAGAGCGGCCGCAGCACGGCCGGCACCTGGCTGTGGTCGGGCGTTTCCGGGTCGCGGTCGACGTCGATGCGCATGATCTGGGTGCCGGGCTCGAGGATGCGGCCGGTCGGCCCGCGCCCGTCCAGGTGCTCGAGCTTGTTGACGATGTAGAGCTTGGCGCCGAGCGGGTATTTCGCGAAATCGATGATCAGGTCGCCCCGTTCGGCCACCCCCAGGCGCAGCTTGTTGGTCGCCACCGGGGCCGGCAGCAGGTTGCCGTCGTTGCCGATCTGGTGAAAGCCCTGGTTCACGCCCTGGTAGACGAGATAGAACTCGTAGAAACGCAGGGCCGAGCCGTTGAGCATGCGGAAGCGGTATTTGCGCCGCTCGACCGAAAAATACGGCTGGACCTTGCCGTTCACGCAGAACTTGTCGCCGACGATGCCTTCCGGGTCGAGCTGGTCGAAGAACAGGTAGCCGCCGGAATCGAAGCGGCGGTCCTGGAACACCAGCGGGATATCGTACCTGCCGACCCCGGACGGCAGGCAGAGCGCGCCCGGGCGCGCGTCGTACTCGTCGCTGGAATCGAGTTCGTCGAAGATCAGGTAGAAGCCGGCCAGCCCGCGGTAGACGTTCGGCGCGGTGAATTCCATGCGGTGGTCGTGGTACCAGAGCGTGCCGAGCGCGAGCTGGCGGTTGCCGCCGGTGTCCGGATAGGCGTCGACGTTGGAACAGACGTTCGGGTAGTGGTGGTCCTTGAATTTGCCGGGCCGCTCGAGCGTCGAGCCGCACTTGGTTTCGCTGTAGTAGTCACCGGGAAAACCGTCGCTCTCCGAAGGGGTGTGGCCGTTGTGCAGGTGGGTCGAGATCTCCGGCGTGCCGTAGCCCACGTGGTCCTTCGGCAGGGCGTTTTCGATGCGCACGAGGATCGGCTCGCCATACTTGACGACGAAGGTCGGGCCCGGCGTGATGCCGTCGTAGCCCCAGATCTTTTGCCTGGGCAGTTCCGGATGGAACTCGTGCTCCTTTTCCTCGACCTTGATGTAATAGAATTTTTTCGGCGGGAAACGGCCCCAGGCCTGGTGCGGCAGCCGCCCGGCCTCGTCCTCGTCCGGATACTCGCCCGGTTCGGGACTCAGGCCGCTGACCGGCTCCTTGATCGGCGGCATCGGCAGCGGCACGATGAAGGGCGTCGTGTAGGGCGCCTTGCCGACGTCCTCGATCTTGAAGTCGCCGCGGGCGGCGGTGGTGCCGGTGCCGAGCGTGGCGACGGCGCCGGCCGTGGTGACCGTGCCGGGCGTCGCGGCGGCGCCACCGGCGCCCGCCGGGCCGCCAGCCGGCTCCGCCGGGGACGCCGGCGCGGTGGCGCTCGAGCCGAGCCTGGTCCCGGCGGCCAGCACGGCGGCACCGGCCGCCGCCAGCGAAGCGCCTGCCAGGCGCCGTTTGTGCACATGGGTGCGGGCCGGGCGTGCGCCGCCTGTCCCGCCATCGTCGGTATTCATGGTGTACTCCGTTTCCATTGTTGCGGTGTCGATGGCTGCCCGATCCGGCCAGGCCGGACGGCAGTCGCGTTGAAGGGGCGGTAGCTGCCGCGCGCGGTCCGCAGGGGCGAGGCGCCGGCGGGCCCGGCCCCGGCGGCAAGGCGCGGCGCGGCCTGGCGCGCCGGGTCGTCCTGCGCCGCCAGCAGCGCGCTGCCGCCGGCCAGCATCAGCAGCGTGAAGATGGCGCGCCGGCGCAGGTCGGTACGGCGTTCCTGCGGGTCCATGCGCGTGTTCCGGATGTCCATGCCAAAGCCCGCAGCTACATCTGGCGCCCTGCCCTGCGGATCGTCTTCATGACCGGCTCGGCCAGGTATTGCAGCGGCGTCTGTTTGGCACCGTCGACATACACCTCGGCCGACATGCCGGCCTGCAGCCTGATGTCGCGCGCGGCCAGCAGCGATTGCTCGCTGGCGGCGACCAGCACGCTGAAATACGCCTGCCCGGTGGCCTTGTCGACCAGCCGGTCGGCCGAGATATACGTCACTTCTCCCTCGACCATCGGGGCGCTGCGGTACGTCAGGGCGGTGAACTTGATGCGCGCCTTCTGGCGCAGGTGGACGTGGTTGATTTCTTCCGGACGAATGTGCGCCTCGAGCATCAGGCGCGCGTCCGACGGTACGATCTCGGCGATCGTGTCGCCCGGACGCACGATCGCGCCCGGGGAACTGAACTTGAGGTCGATGATGTCGCCGCCGGCCGGCGCCACCACCACCTGGCGGCTGGCCGCGTCGTCGGTCTTGCGCATTTCCTGGTCGATGTCGGTCAGGCGCGCGACGCTCGCCTTGACCTCGTCGCTGGCGCTTTGCATGTAGGCGTTCTGCAGCGAACGGATGCGCAGGTCGATGTCGGCGATGCGCTGGCCGGCGCGCGCCAGTTCCGAGCGCCGCTCGTCGGCCTTGGCCGCGTAATCGGCCACGGCCGCCTCGATCTGGGACAGCTTGGCGCTCGAAATGAACTTGTCCTGGTGCAGGCCGCGGTTCAGCTCCAGGTCCTGGCGCTGCAGGGCCAGCGAGCGCTCGATGTTGCGGATCTGGGCGCGCAGCGCCTCGACTTCGCTGGCCACCTGGGCGCGCTGGGCACGCATCAGCGCCGCTTCGCTCTCGAGCGAATTGCGGCGGCTGGCGAACAGGCTCATTTCCTTGTCGACCGCCTGGCGCACCCGCTCGTCGCGCCGGGCCGCCGCCAGGATGTCGTCGGGCAGGCGCAGGCTGGCGGCGCGCAGCTGCTCGCTCTCGAGGCGCGCCAGGGTGGCCCGCTCGATCACGGCGCGGTAGGCCAGCCGGTTGCGGTCGGCGTCGACCCCGACGTCGCCCAGCCGCAGCACCGGCTGCCCGGCGCGCACGTGCTGGCCGTCGCGCACCAGCACTTCGCGCACGATGCCGCCCTCGAGGTGCTGGATCGGGCGCCGGTTCAGGTCGACCTTGACATAGGCCGGCGCCACCACCGCCATCGACAGCGGCGCCAGGCAGGTCCACAGCGCCAGCGGCACCATCGCCACGTAGAACACGCGCATGCCGAAGCGCGCCAGCCGGCGCCCCTGCTCGCGCGGCGGCATGGCGCCATCGACCAGTTCGTCGGCCGGTGCGCCGGCCGTCATTGCGTAGTTCATGGTATTCCCCTTCACCGTTCTGATCAGCGTGCCACGGCGGCGCCGGCGGTATCGACCACGGCCTGCGCCTGGCGCTGCATTTCCTTCATGACTACACCCGCGTCGCCGTAGCGCTTGGCGCGGCCCGCTTCGAGCACCAGGATCTTGGTCACGTGCGCGATCAGCGAGGGCCGGTGCGTGATGATGATCGTCGTCACGCCGTCGGCGCGCAGGCCGCTGACCGCCTGCGCCAGCGCGACCTCTCCGGCGCCGTCGAGGTTCGAGTTCGGCTCGTCGAGCACCACCAGGCGCGGGTTGCCGTACAGCGCGCGGGCCAGCGCGATGCGCTGGCGCTGGCCCGGCGACAGGCGCAGGCCGCCCTCGCCGACCGGCGTGTCGTAGCCCTGCGCGAACTCGTTGATCATCTCGTGGGCGTTGGCGCGCTGCGCGGCCCGGATCACGCGCTCGGAATCGACCGCCTCCAGGCGCGCGATGTTATCGGCCACCGTGCCGTCGAACAGCTCGACATCCTGGGGCACGTAGCCGATCCACTGGCCGAGCTGGGCGCGGTTCCAGTAGGCGACGTCGACGCCGTCGAGGCGCACGGTGCCCGTGCTCGGCGCCCACAGGCCGATCAGGAGCCGCGCCAGGGTCGACTTGCCGGCGGCGCTGGCGCCGATGATGGCCAGCGACTCGCCCGGGTCCAGGTTCAGGGCCAGGTTGTAGAGCACCGGCTTGCCCGAGCCGGGCGCGCGGAACGACAGGCTTTCCACCGCCAGCCGCCCGGCCGGGCAGGGCAATTCGACCTGCTGGGCGCCGTCCGGAAAATCCTGCGCCAGCGTCTGCAGGCGGCGGTAGGCGGCGCGGCCGTCGGCCAGCGCGCGCCAGCTGCCGACCAGCTGCTCGACCGGCTGCAGGGCGCGCCCCAGCAGCACGGTGGTGGCGATCATGATGCCGGCCGAGGCCTCCTGGCTGATCACCAGCCAGGCGCCCAGCGCCAGCAGCAGGATCTGGATCGCCTGGCGCAGGCAGCGCGTCAGGGCCGTGAAGACGACGCTGCTGCGGCTGGCGCTGGCCTGCATGGCCGCCACCTCGCCCTGCAGGGCGCGCCAGCGTCCCAGCAGCTTGCCGGTCATGCCCAGCGCCTGGAGGATTTCGGCATTGCGCAGCGAGCTTTCCACGTATTTCGAGGCGCGCCGGCCGTCCTGCTGCAAGCCTTCGATCGCGCCCTGGGTGATGCGGTGGTTGAGCCAGGCCACGGCCAGCATCAGCGCCACGGCCACCAGCGCGCCCAGGCCGAGCGCCGGGTGGAAGCCCCAGATCAGCGCCAGGAACAGCGGCGCCCAGGGCGCATCGAACAGCGCCGCAAGGGCATTCGACGAGAGCACGTTCTTGAGCGTGGCCAGGTCGCGCATGCCCTCCCCGACGCCGGCATTCGGCATGCGCGCCGCGCGCTCGACCAGGGTCTCGACCACCGGCCGCGCCAGGCGCTCGTCGACCATCGCCGCCATCACTCCCTGCATGCTCTGGCGCACGTAGTCGAGCAGCAGCATGATGAGCAGCGCCACCCCGGTGCCGACCAGCAGCACGACCAGGGTTTCGCGGCTGTTGGTGGTCAGCACCCGGTCGAATACCTGCAGCATGAACAATGCCGGCACCAGGTAGAGCAGGTTGACGCAAAAGGAAAACAGGCCCATATAGCCAAGCAGGGGCCGCAGCTCTCGCCAAATCGTATTCATGGTGTTCTCCCAAGCGGTGCTGGGCTAGATCCGGGACGCGCCGTTCTTCCTGCGGCCGCAGGTGCCGCGCGGCCGCGCGGCGCCGGGCGGGACGGGCAAGGACGGGAGCCGGAAGGCGGGCCGGAAGCCGGCCGGATGGACCAGGATCAGGTCGGTGCTGGCCGGATCGGTTTCGGCGAGTGCGGCATGTAGCCGCCGCGCGCCGCTTGGGTGCTTGCTGATGGACTTCATTTTCTTCTCCCAGTTTTGTTTCTTGTAATCGTTGTTGTCTTGTTGTCCGGACCGGGGCCGCCGCAGGGCACGGCCGCCGGTCCTGGCATTGCACGGTCTCTTCGGTTGCGGCGTTCAGACGGTCAGCAGTTCTCCCGGCGCGGCGATGGCGGCCGGCGCCGACGGCGCCTGCCCCTGCAGGATGAAGTCGTCGATCGTGATGTCGGCCGGGTTCCCCACCCCTTGCAGGACGAAGGAACCGAGGGTGCCGATCGTCACGCGCAGGTCGGCGCCGAGGTCGGTGAAGGTGACGCTCGAGCCGAAACTGGACGCCGTGATGCCCAGGCCCGAGATGTCGAGCAGGTCCTGGCCGCCCACCGGATCGAAGTCGAAGCCGCCGGCGATCGTGTCGGCGCCGAAGCCGGCCGTCCCGAACACGAAGACATCGTTGCCGGTCCCGCCTTCGAGCCGGTCGTTGCCGGCGCCCCCTTCGAGCCGGTCGTTGCCGGCGCCGCCGCGCAGCGTGTCGCTGCCGCTGTTGCCGCGCAGGTAGTTGTCGAGCGCGTTGCCGGTGAAGACGACCGCACTGGTGCTGGTCTGGATTGCGTTCTCGACCCAGTCGCCGAGGATGTGCGAGGTGGAGGTCGACATCACGGTGTCGATGCCGCCGAACTCCGTCTCGACCACCACGTCGCCCGAGGCATTCACGTAATACGTGTCGTTGCCGCTGCCGCCGATCAGCCGGTCGTTGCCGGTGCCGCCGTTCAGGCTGTCGTCGCCGTCGCCGCCCGTCATCGTGTTGTTCGAACTGTTGCCGACACCGGTGAAGTTGCCGGTGCCGGTGAACACGAGTTCTTCGACATTGCTGCCCAACACGTAGCTGTTGACCGAGACCCGCGCCACGTCGATGCCGGCGGTCGTGCCCGTGCCTTCGACGATGACGTCGCCCACGTTGTCGACCAGGTAGACGTCGTTGCCGGCGCCCCCGGTCAGGCGGTCGGCGCCGAGTCCGCCGTCGAGGGTGTCGTTGCCGGCGCCGCCAGTGATCGCATTCACGGCCGCGTTGCCGATGCCGACAAAGTTTCCGGTGCCGGTAAAGGTCAGGTTCTCGAGGTTCGCGCCGAGCTCGTAGCTGGCGAGCGTCGTGCGCACCGTATCGGTGCCCTCCCCCGCCAGCTCGATCACCTGGTCGAGCGCTTCGTCGACAACATAGGTGTCGTTGCCGCGCCCGCCCGCCATCCAGTCCACGCCCTCGCGCCCGTCCAGGGTGTCGGAACCGGAACCGCCCTGCAGCCGGTTGGCCAGCGCATTGCCGGTGCCGCTGAAGGTCGAGGTGCCGGTGTAGGTCAGGTTCTCGAGTTCGGCGCCCAGCACGTAGCTGATGCTGGTGCGCACGGTATCGATGCCTTCGTTGCCGAGCTCGGTAACGATGTCGCCGGCGGCGCCGACCACATAGGTATCGTCGCCGCTGCCGCCGCGCATGGTGTCGTTGCCGCTGCCGCCGTCGAGCAGGTCGTCGCCCAGGCCGCCCTCGAGCAGGTCGTCGCCGCCCTGTCCGCGCAGGGTGTCGTTGCCGTCGCCGCCGAACAGGCTGTCGTTGCCGCCGCTGCCGCCGTCGAGCGTGTCGTTGCCGGCGCCGCCAGTGATGCTGTTGTTGCCGGTGTTGCCGGTTCCGGCGAAGTTGCCGGTGCCGATGTACACCATGTCCTCGACATTCGCCGCCAGCGCCAGCGCGCCCAGCGTGGTGCGCACCGTATCGAGGCCCTGGGCCGCCAGCTCGGTCACGCGGTCGCCGGTCTCGCCGACGATATACGTATCGTTGCCGAGGCCCCCGATCAGGGTGTCGGACCCGAGCCCGCCGTCGAGCGTGTCGTTGCCGTTGCCGCCGGTGATGGTGTTGGCCAGCGCGTTGCCGGTGCCGGCGAAATCGCCGCTGCCCGCGTAGGTCAGGTTTTCCAGGTTGTCGGCCAGCGTGCGTGCCGCCAGCGTGGTCTGCACCGTATCGGTACCGGCGCCGGCCGCCTCGATCACGATATCGCCGAGGTTGTCGACGACATAGGTGTCGTTGCCGGTGCCGCCGTCGAGCACGTCCGCGCCGAGGCCGCCGTTGAGCAGGTCGTTGCCGGCCAGCCCGATCAGCTCGTCGTCCCAGGGGGTGCCGTTCAGGGTGTCGGCGAGGGAAGTGCCGACTACCTGGTCGCCGACCGGCTGGGTCGCCGCCGACGGGATCGCGCGGCTGGCGCCGCCGGCGTCGCGGAAGCTGGCCATCACGCGCAGCTGCTGGCCGACCTGGGCCTGCTGCGGGATGAAGACGGCGCCGGTGGCGCCGGCGATGTTCACGAAGACGCCGTTGACCAGGGCCTGCCACTGGTAGCTGATGGCCGATTCCGGCACGTTCGCGAACGCGGCCACCGTGCCGGGCGTGGCGGTGAGCGCGTGGCGCTCGGTCGGCGTCAGGTCGTCGATGCTCGGCTCCCCGGTCAGGTTGACGATGTCGTCGACGAACACCAGCTCCTCGATGTTGCGGAGGGTGTCGGTGCCGTCGACGCCGGTGCCGCGCGCATGGGCCACGGTCCAGGTGTTGTCGGCGTTGCGCGTGATGTCATAGTTGGCGCGCAGGTCGGAATAGATGGCCTGGTCGATCTCGGCGGCCTTGGTGGTCGACTGCAGGATTTCGCGCACGATGCGCAGCTGGCCCGGGTTGATGGCGCCCGAGAGCATGTCGTCGCGCAGTTCGGCAATGCTGTCGACCGAGCGGATCTCCACGGTCGGATCGGTTTTCGACATCACGGCCACGCGCACGTTGAGCCAGGCGTCGCCGTCGATCAGGTCGTTGCCGTTCTTGCCGGTGATCTTGTCGCTGCCGGCGCCGCCGATCAGGATGTCGGCGCCGGTCCGGGGATCGAACACGATCGCCTCCGGGTTGTCGACGGCCGGCTTGCCCAGCAGCTCCTGGAAGCCGCGGATCAGGGCCACGTTCTTTTGCAGCAGGCCGCTGCCGTCGGGCGGCAGCAGGATGCCGCCCTCGCCTCCCGGTGCGCCTGTGGGGCGGATGGTGCCGACCAGGACGTCGTCGAACTTCCAGCCGGACAGGGCCTCGACCGAATCGAAGCGGTCGCGCAGGATGAACTGGGTCTGCTGGCCGAACAGCGGGATGCCGAGGTCGGAATTGGCAGCCACCGGGTCGCCCTTGTGGATGGCCCAGTCGAAGCCGAGCATGCCGTTGTTGCGCTGGATGCCGGCGCCCTGCACCATGATGTCGTCGCCCGATTCGCCGTCGTAGTCGGTGTCGTTGCCCTGTCCGTTGAGGACGTCGTGGCCGATGATGGTGCTGTTGAAGAACAGTTGCGAGTTTTCGCCCGACAGGCTGTCGAAGCCCTCGCCGCCCTCGATCCAGTCGTCGCCTTCGTTGCCCAGCAGGGCGTCCGAACCGTTTCCGCCGAGGATGAAGTCGTCGCCTTCGCCGGCGAACACCTCGGTGAAGTCGGGGCCGACGATGAAGAAGTCCTGGCCGGCGCCGCCGAACACGATGTCGTTGCCGGCGCCATTGCTGATGACGTCGTTGCCGTTGTCGCCGCGCAGGAAGTCGGCGGCCCCGGCCGGGGTGCCGTGGTCGGTGATGATGTCGTCGCCGTCGCCGCCATGCACCTGGTCGGCTTCGTCGCCGCCGTCGAGTCGGTCGTCGCCGGCGTCGCCCCACAGGGTGTCCATGCCGCGCCCGCCCTTGATGATGTCGTTGCCGGGCGTGCCGCCGAGCACCACGTGATCGGGACCGTCATAGGCATAGATCAGCTCGCCGCCGTCCTTGTGCCCGTCGCCGTCGACGTCCGCTCCCGGCGCCTTGCGCGTCACCAGCGAGGTGAAGGCGTTGAGGATCGGGTTGGCGCGTCCGGGGTCGCCGTTCATCAGGCCGTTGCTGCCGGCGATGCCGGTGCGCTGGTCGGCCTTGTTCATCTCGAGGATATAGCTCGGCGTGGCGAACATCAGGCCCGGCAGGTGGCTGGTGTTCATGGCGTCGCCGAGGTCGCTGTTGCGCATCGCCATGGCCGAGAACAGGTTGCCTTCCAGTTCGTTGAGCAGGTTCAGGCCCTGGGTCCGGCTCAGGTAGTAGAAGCGGTCGCCGTTCTGCAGCATTTCGAGCTGTTGTTCGAACACGAAGTTGAAGGTTGGCGCCAGCATGCCGCCGAACTCGAGCTTCGCTTCGGCCAGGCCGCCGATCCAGAAGTCGACCTTGTTCAGGCCGCTGTTGGCGGCGGTCCAGGCGCCGGTGCTGTTCAGGAAAGCGAGGCGGTCGCTCGGCGCGACTTCGTTCGGGCCGCTCGGCGGGGGCGCCGTCTCGCCTTCGGCGGGAGGTGCCGGGAAGTCGATCTTGCCGTTCTTGTTCAGGTCGAGGTCGCCCATCACCAGCAGGGTCGCGGCCGCGCGCTTGGCCTCGAGCGTGGTCGCCGAGGTGATGGTCGGGTGCAGGCCGTAGGCGGCGATGAAGTTGATGATCGAGGCCGGGTTCTTCATGTGCGGCGCGAAATCGGCCCAGCTCGTGTAGGGCTTGAGCTGGGCGTCGCCGGTCATCTTGAAGAAGGCCGCGCGCGCTTCGTTGAAGCTGGGCGCGCCGGTATCGCGCGCCCGCGCGATGTTGAGCGTGGCCAGGTCGAGCGGCAGGCCGACCAGGTTATTGCGCAGGGCATCGGTGACGAATTCGTCGATCTCGTTGCCGACCTGGCGCGTCATGCCGCGCACGATCTCGCCGACCGCATCGTGGGCATTGAGCGCGCCGTCCTTGTCGAAGGCGACCGGGTTGAGGAAGGCTTCGATCAGGCCGATGTCGTCCGACTGCATGTCGCCGTCGATGCGCGCCACGCTTTCGTTGAGCATCGAGTGGCCGAAGCGGTACACGACGTTGGCGAATTCCTCCATGATAGCCGGATCGATGTCGGCCGAGTTCGAGAACACGAAGGGATCGATGCTCGGCTGCACGGCGCGCGCGAATTCCTCGAACACCATGTGCTGGTACTGCATCTCGTTGACGAAACGCCCGGCCTGGAACAGGCGCTCGCCGTCCCATTGCAGGGTCGACGGGTCGGCCGGCAGCGCGCTGATGTCGACCCGCAGCCACTCGTTGATGAAGGCCAGGTCGCCGCTGGCGAGGATGGTGTCCTTGTACTGCTCGACCAGGCGGTTGTGCTCGCTGTGGAAGATCTGGTGGATCGCGGTCAGGCCGATGTTTTCGTTGCCGCGGCCGTCGCCGGTGACGAAGTGACGGTCGAGCAGCTCGTTGTCGTATTTGCCGACGGCGACCGGACCGCCGGCAACGTTGTCGTCGTCGGCCTCCAGCGGCACGCCCGGGGTGCTCGGATTGTGGTCGTGGTCGTAGGTCCCGGGCACCGCATTGTGGGCGATGTCGTCGAGGAAGGCGTGGCCGGTGCGCATGGTGTCGGCGGGCAGCGCCACTCCTTTCCCCCCGTTCGCGCTCGGATCGCCTTCGACCAGCCCGTGATCCTTGGTGACGATCTGCACGAAGCCGTTTGGTCCGCGGATGAATTCGCCGTAGCGGTCGGTCGCCAGCAGCGGCACATTGAAGATGTCGGTGTCGGTCAGCTGGATGCCCAGCAGCTTGGCGGCCTGCTCCTTCACCTCGCCCCAGTTGCCGGTGCCGTGCGCGCCGTCGAGCAGGCGGCCGGTGGCGAGCGGCTTGCCGTCGACCATGGCGTAGTCGCGCAGGAACACCTGGTGCGAGGGATGCGAGGTGTAGGTCTGGTTCTGGTCGATGAAGGGGGTGGTGGTATTGACGTGGCCGCGCGGGTCGTCGTCGGCGGTGCCCATCTTGCCGTCGGGGCCGGGGCCGGCGGTATTCGTGGCGCGGGTAAGCACCATGAAGTTGGTCGGGCTGCCTTCGACATACAGCGGGTCGTCCGGCTGCAGGGGCACGAACACGGTGCCGCCGCCCTTGCCGATCAGGTCGAGGCCGTGGTCGAAGAACTGGCCGAACAGCGCCATCATGCCGTTGAACGGCGGCGACAGGCCGATGTCGGGCGACTGGTTCGGGATCAGGAGCGTGCCGTCGGGCGATTTCTGGACGACGTCCAGGCCCGGATAGGTGGCGATGTCGGCGCGGTCCTGGGCGGCGATCACGGCCGCCGGATTGCGCTCGGTCTGGTCGACGATCAGGTTCGAGATGATGCGCGGCTGCGAGTCGAACACCATGTTGCCTGCATAGGTCTGCTTGTAGCTGGAACTGCCGACCGCGGGGCTGCCGGGTCCGAAGAAATTGGCCTGGATGCCTTCGGCGTCATGCCAGACGCCGGCGATCAGGCGCGGCATGACATTGTCCGCCGCCCCCATCCGCTCCATGCCCGGCAACAAGCTGTTCCAGGTGCCGTCGACGGTGCGCAGTCCGTAGGGCAGCAGCGGGCTGCCGACGTCGGCGCGCAGCTTGGCGCCGTCGATCGAGCCGTCCGCCTTGGTGCTGTTTTCGGCAATCTTGATCTGGTTCAGGATGAACAACAGGTCATCCAGATTGACGTTAAAGTTGTACTGCGGGTTCTGGGCCATGACTGATTCCCCTTGGATAGTTTTGGATGACCATATTCATTTAATCGACTCCGGTCCCGCGGCGCCGAGCGACCGTTTTTACTAATTCCGACCCAGCTCCGGATCGAACGGGCAAAGCAATGCCCGTCACGTCCGGCTATCCATGCAAAACCAGCCAGGATAGGCAGAGTAACCATTAGTGTCAGCGGTGTATTTACTAAGCTAGCACGAAAATTTTACGCAAAATGCATAAATTTTTCGATGTGGAAAAAACAACACATCAGCTTGTTTAGCGTTCCATGAATTATTTCTATCGCCCCGCAACCATGCATAGCGGGTAAGACAATACCTACACAGGCGTCGGAATGCGGCAGCCGCCGCCTCTTCATAGGAAGCCGACTACGCCCCGCATTTCAGAAAATTTCGTCGGGAAACTTTGTAGGCCTCGCCTACTCTTGAATCGCGCCCCTTATTGACCGGCCGGTTCAATTTCATGCGTTGCGCATTACACGAATCGCGGTGCACAATATTTTTGCATTCACAAATCCGTCATTTTAAAAGACGGCCAATCGCAGTGGCGTTTCTTATCTTCAATAACTGTTAATTACAAAAATAAGCGCCGCCGTATGCGGCATAAGTTGAATAAAAGAAAATCAAAATGAACTGGGGAAAATAATATGTGCGCACCTGCGAAGGATCGCCTGGCGGTTGTTTCATATAAACAAATTAGCTGTCCTGAAAGACAGGAGCGGCGCCTGGCGGCAATGCGCTGTCATGCCCTGCTGCTGGCGGCCGGCATGGCGCTGAGCGCCTGCGGTGGCGGCGGTGGCGACGGCGGCACGCAGACGGCCGTCGTCGCGCCGCCGACCGCGGTCACGCCGCCGGCCACCCCGCCCACGACGCCGCCTGCGACGCCGCCTGCGACGCCGGTGACGCCGCCCGCCACCGCTTCGGTGCTGGAGAAGTATGCCGGCACCTGGTACGGCCCCTGCCAGGGCCGCATGCAGGACACCGCGACACTGGCCAGGGCCGGCGGCGGTGCGGATGCCTTGCAGCTGAACCTGGTGCGCAACTTCCATGATGCGCTCGGCTGCACCGGCAGCCCGATCGCCTCCGAGACGCTCAGCGCGGATTTTTCGCTGACCTACACCAGCACGGCGACGGCGCCGGCGGCCCTGGCGCCGAATACGGCAGCGGTCCCGGTCGCGCTCGACCTGGTCACGATCGCGGTGCCGGCCTACACGCGCACCCGCAGCGGGCCGGCGGTGACGACGACGGTCGAAAACGGGGTGCGCAACTGGTGCATTGCGTATTCCGACGGGCCGGTCTGCAGCGCCGATGCCGGGCAGCAGCCGGCGGCAAGCGCGCCCGGTGCGCTCTATCTCGACAAGGGCGAGCTGGTCCTGCTCTCGCCGGTCGGTGCCGGCTACCTGGCCGACAGCCGCTACACGAAAGACCGCGCCAGCACGCCGCAAGGCCAGGGGCCGGCCTTCCAGCGGATCGACACCACGCCCGGCAGCGGGACGCTGGCCACCTCGGGGCGCACTCTGACGGTGCATTACACCGGCTGGCTCTACGATGCGAGCAAGGTCGACTTCAAGGGGGCGCAATTCGACACCTCGGTCGGGCGGGCGCCCTTCACGTTCCGGCTCGGTGCCGGCCAGGTGATCCAGGGCTGGGAACAGGGGCTGACCGGGATGCGTGTCGGCGGCAAGCGCACCCTGATCGTTCCGGCGTCGATGGCTTACGGGCGGGCCGGCAGCGGCAGTGCGGTTCCGCCGGACGCGGCCCTGCTGTTCGAGATCGAGCTGATAGGCGTTCAGTAATGCATTTCATTATTTCGCAGAAAAGATTAACGAACATGACGCCCACAGGCAGCATGGAGCACGTCATTGGAGGTAGGGTTGGACAAGCCTTTGAAGGAGCGCCGCCAGGAGCGCCGCATCGATCCCATGCTGGCCACGCTGGTCGACGTGGCGCTCGCCTACCGCGAAAACCTGGGCAGCGAGGTGGCGCAAGCTTTCATGCGCGAGACCGACATGCCCGCGGCACTGGTGCAGCGCGTGCTCGCCGGCTCGGCCAGACAGCGCTCGGGCGTGCCGCGGCGCTGGACGCTGCGCGGCGTGCCCGGCCTGCCGGCGCCGGAGCGCATCGGGGACGGGCCTGCCCTTCCTTGAGCACAGGCCGGCGGCAGGCGCCGCCGCAAGTACGGTTCATCCTTCCCCTTTTTTCCCAACGATCGATCAAATGATGAGTGTCTCTAAGATAGAAGCAGGCCGGCAGCGCAGCGGCTGGCTGTGGTACACCGTGGAAGAGGTATGCAGCCTCCTGGACATCCGGCTTACCTTCCCGGTCAGCTGCGACAACCTGCTGTTCCAGCGTGTGCATTTCAAGGCCGGGCAGCATGTCTACCGGACCGGGCACACCTTCGACAACTTGTATGTCGTCAACACGGGCTTCCTGAAAATCGTGCAGTTCGACCAGTCCGACAACGAGCAGGTACTGAGTTTCCCGATGAGGGGCGACCTCATCGGTGTCGATGGCATCGATACCCGGCAGTACATGTCGGAAGCCGTCGCCTTGTCGGATTGCGATCTGGTCGTATTGCCGTTCAAGACCTTGTCCAGGCTGGGCCACCTGTATCCGGACGTGGAAAACATGGTGTATCGGATTATGAGCCGGGAGTTGATGAGGCGGCAGGCCAGCATCGGGATGCTCAGCACAATGTCGGCCGAGGCGCGGGTTGCCCGTTTTCTGGTGTCGCTTTCCGAACGCTTTGCCGCAATGGGCTACTCGTGCAGGACGTTCAACCTGCGCATGACACGCCAGGAAATCGGAAGCCATCTCGGCCTCACCCTGGAGACGGTCAGCCGCACGGTGTCCGGGTTTGCGGAGGCGGGGCTGATCACCATCCACCAGCGCGCCGTCAACATCAACGACCTGGAAGCACTCAAGGCCCTGCGGCGGCAGCCGTCGTCGCGCTCGCATGCGAAGTACGGGGCGCCAGGTCTGATTTGCGTGGCCCGGCGGCGCTGACGCCACCGCTTCCTGCCTCGACCCTCGCTATCCGCGCGCTAGGCCCGGCGCAGGTCGTCGGCCGGCCGGGCGCCGAAGCGCGGCGCCAGCAGGTAGTCGACCAGCGCCGCGGCGCACGCCTCGGGCGGAGTCAAGGCCCCTTCCTGCTTGAGCCGCTCGAAACGCTCCTTCATCGGAAAGCGCGCCGCGGGCGTGGCGCGGATCTCGGCCTGCATGCCGGTGTCGATCACGCCGGGCGCCAGGCTGCAGGCGCGCACCGCCGGGTCGGCGTCGAGCGCGACCGCTTCGGCATGCCGGTCGAGCGCGGCCTTGGTGGCGCAGTAGACGCTCCAGCCGGGATAGGCGCTGCGCCCGGCCCCGCTCGACACGTGCAGGATGCGCCGCTGCGCCCCCGGGCTGGCACGCACGGCGGCGGCAGCCAGCGCCAGCGGCGCCGCCACGTTCAGCGTGACGGCCTTGATGGCGTCGAGCGGGTCCTGTTCGGCGAGCGGCCCGACCGGCCAGACCACGCCGGCATTGTTAACCAGCAGCACGGCGCCCTCGCCCGCCAGCAAGGCGGCCAGCGCGTCGCCTGCCAGCCATGCGGACAAGGCCGCACTGTCGGACAGGTCGAGGGCGATTTCCTGGAGCAGGCCGGGGAAGCGGGCGGCGAGGCCCGGGGCCCCGCCCCTGGCCAGGCCCAGCACGGGAATGCCGCGCCCCAGCAGGTCGGCGGCGATGGCGGCGCCCAGGCCCTTGCTGTGGCCGGTGACGATGGCTTTCATGCGGTTCTCCTTTGCGCGAGGTAGGCAGGATAGCCGATTCGCCGGCGATGCCGCTTGGAGCGCCAAACAAAAATCCATCGCTGCGTTGCAGCGTCTCGCCGCACAACGGGTACTGTCTTCGACGCCGCTTCGGGTGGCCGCATCCCTTGCCCTGAAGGTTTTGTCAGGCGCCCTGACCGTTGTAAGCAGGCACGGCTGATAAATCAAATGCAACACATTTGTCATCTGCTCGGGGTAGAATGTGCCGCCCAGTCCCTCTCAGCCGATTCGATGTCACCTGTCCTCGCCTTCCTGCCGCCCCACCCCCGATGCCGCGTTTTGCTGGTGGGGGCGCCGCCTTTCGCCGCCGCGCTGCGCGAAATGCTGGCCGATGCCGGCGACATCGAATTGCACTTGAGCGACGCCGCCGGCGCCGCCCGCCAGGCGGCCGCGCTGCGGCCCGCGGTGATCGTGCGCGCCCTGCCCGGCGCCCAGGATTGCAGCGCCTTCGTGCGCGCCTGCCGCGGCGACGAGACCATGCGCGCGTTGCCGCTGCTGGTGCTGGCGCCCGGCTGCGACGGCATCCACCGCGAATCCGCGTTTGCCGCCGGCGCCACCGATTACCTGGCCGCCCTGCCCGGCAGGGCCGAGCTGCTGGCGCGCCTGCGCTACCACGCGGCGGTCAGCCGCGCCGTGGAAGAGCACGACGAGGCGCTGCGCCGCCTGCACGCCAGCCAGGATACGCTGGGACGCATCCAGGCCCAGCTCGACCGCCACGCCGGTGTCGATCCGCTCACCGGCATTCCGAGCCGCAACCGTTTCGACGAGGCGGCGCAGGCGGAATGGGGCCGCGCCCGCCGCAGCGGCCAGCCGCTCTCGCTGCTGGTGTGCGACATCGACAATTTCCATCATTTCAACGAACGCCTCGGGCGCGAGGCGGGCGACCTGTGCCTGCGCAAGCTGGCCGGCGTGCTGACCGGGCAGCTCAAGCGCCCGTCGGACCTGGCGGCGCGCTACGACGGCAAGCGCTTCGCGATCCTGCTGCCCGACACCAAGCTCGACGGCGCGGTGCAGGTGGCGGAGGCCTGCCGCACGGCACTGGAACACCTGGCCCTGTCGCATCCGCTGCCGGAGCGGCGCATCGTGACCATGTCGATCGGCGTGGCCAGCACCGTGCCGACCGAGGACGGCGCCTTCGAGACCGTCGTCACCCGCGCCGAGGAAGCGGTCAGCGCGGCCAAGGGACGCGGGCGCAACCGGGTGGCGGCCTTCCGGGTCTGATCCGCGCCCTTAGATAAAAACCGGTTCCGGTTCCAGTGCGACGCCGAAGCGTTCGAACACGTCGTCCTGGATCGCGCGCGCCAGCGCCAGCACCTCGGCGCCCGTCGCGCCGCCCTTGTTCACCAGCACCAGCGCCTGCTTCGGGTAGACCCCGGCGGCGCCCAGCTCCCTGCCCTTCCAGCCGCACTGGTCGATGAGCCAGCCGGCGGCCAGCTTTTCGCTGCCGTCCGGCTGGCGGTGGTGCACCAGCTGCGGATGCTGCGCCAGCAAGGCTTCGCACTGCGCGCCGCCCACCACCGGGTTCTTGAAGAAGCTGCCGGCGTTGCCGACCTCGGCCGGGTCGGGCAGCTTGCGGCGCCGGATCGCGACCACCGTGTCGCTCACCTGGCGCGGCGTCGGCGCCGCCAGGCCGGCCGCTTCCAGCGCGTTTGCCAGCTCGGCATAGCGCAGGTTCGGCTGCCAGGCGCGCGGCAGGGCGAAGGTAACGTCGAGCACCACCAGGCCGGCCCCTTCCGGATGCTTGAAGATGCTGTCGCGGTAGCCGAAACGGCAGTCGGCGCCGCGCAGCGTGCGGCGCGCGCCGCTGGCCGGATCGAACACGGTCAGCGAATGGAACACGTCCTTGATCTCGAGGCCGTAGGCGCCGATGTTCTGGATCGGGGCGGCGCCCACGGTGCCGGGAATGAGCGACAGGTTTTCCAGCCCGCCGAGACCCTGCCCGAGCGTATAGTCGACGAAACCGTGCCAGTTCTCGCCGGCGCCGGCGCGCACCAGCGTGCAGCCGTCCTCCTCGCCCACGATGGCGCGCCCGGGAATGGCCATGTGCAGCACCAGCGCATCGACGTCGCGCGTGAGCAGCACATTGCTGCCGCCGCCGAGCACGAAGCGCGGCAGGGACGCCAGCGCCGGGTCGGTGTGCAACTGTTCGAGCTGGGCCGGGCTCGTGACGCGCAGGTAACGGCGGGCACGCGCCGCCAGGCCGAAGGTGTTGAATGCTTGCAGGGAAACGTCGTGTTCGATGGGCAGGTCGTGGGGCATGGACTCGGAGGCGGAGCGGAACGTTGAACGGGAATCCATCCGATTATAGAGGCAAGCCCGGCGCTGCCGGAAATCCCCGTGCCGGGCAATGCTACCAAACGGTCGTACTATTTCCGGCTTGTCCGTTAAAATACCGGCAATCCAAATTCAGCAGTAACAGTTAAAAGGAAACCGCCATGCCATCGTTTGACGTGGTCTGCGAAGCAGACATGGTCGAAGTGAAGAATGCCGTCGAGCAATCGAACAAGGAAATCACCACCCGCTTCGACTTCAAGGGCAGCTCGGCCAAGGTCGAGCAGAAGGAGCGCGAACTGACCCTGTTCGCCGATTCCGACTTCCAGTTGAGCCAGGTGCGCGACGTGCTCGTCAACAAAATGACGAAGCGGAAAGTCGACGTGCGTTTCCTCGACGAGGAAAAGATCGAGAAGATCGGCGGCGACAAGGTCAAGCAAGTCATCAAGGTGCGCAACGGCATCGAGACCGAGGACGCCAAGAAGATCACCAAGGCGATCAAGGAAAGCAAGATGAAGGTCCAGGCCAGCATCCAGGGCGAAACCGTGCGCGTCACGGGTGCCAAGCGCGACGACCTGCAGGCCGCGATGGCCCTGCTGCGCAAGGACATCCAGGACCTGCCGCTGGCATTCAACAATTTCCGCGATTAATCGGCGTGCCGATTAATTAAATTCTGACATATGTCCGCGGCGGGGCCGGTAGGCCTCGCCGTCGCCAACGGCCGCGCTCCACCCCAATGTGCTTGGGGTAGAATTGAGGCTGCACAAACTCGTTCAATCTGCGATGGCGCGGTTTTGAGCGAACGCAACTTTGGTAGTCTAAGGATAGCAATGAAACGTGTTGATGATTTCCGCCTGCGTCTGGGCAACAAGGAATATGTGCCCATCATGATTGGCGGAATGGGCGTGGACATTTCGACCTCCGAGCTGGCGCTGGAAGCGGCGCGCCTGGGCGGCATCGGCCATATCTCGGACGCGATGGTGCAGGACGTTTCGGACCGCAAGTTCGATACCACCTTCGTCAAGGACAAGACCAAGCTCTACAAGTTCAACATCAACAACATGGACAAGGCCGTGGTGCAGTTCGACCTCGAGCGCCTGGCCGAGGCGACCCGCCTGCACGTGGGCGCGACGATGGCGGCGAAACAGGGCGATGGCCTGATTTTCGTGAACTGCATGGAAAAGCTGACCATGAACGCGCCGAAGGAGACGCTGCGCACGCGCCTGTCCGCGGCGCTGGACGCGGGCATCGACGGCATCACCATGTCGGCCGGCCTCCACCTCGGCTCGTTCGAACTGATCAAGGACCACCCGCGTTTCCGCGAAGCGAAACTCGGCATCATCGTGTCGTCCGTGCGCGCGCTGCAACTGTTCCTGCGCAAGGTCTCGAAACTGAACCGCCTGCCCGACTTCGTCATCGTCGAAGGCCCGCTGGCCGGCGGCCACCTGGGCTTCGGCTTCGACTGGAACAAGTACGACCTGCACACGATCATCGACGAAATCCTCGCCTACATGCGCGCGGAAAACATCGACATCCCGCTGATCGCGGCCGGCGGCGTGTTCACCGGCTCGGACGCCGTCAGCTTCCTCGAAAAAGGCGTCGGCGGCGTGCAGGTGGCCACGCGCTTCACCGTGACCCACGAATGCGGCCTGCCCGACAGCGTCAAGCAGGAGTATTTCCGCGCCAGCGAGGAAGACATCATCGTCAACGGCATCTCGCCGACCGGCTATCCGATGCGCATGCTGAAAAGCACGCCGGCCATCGGTTCCGGCATCCGCCCGGGCTGCGAATCCTACGGCTACCTGCTCGACGCCACCGGCAACTGCGCCTACATCAACTCGTACAACCGCGAGGTGCTGGCCAACCCGGATGTGAAAAACCCGCCGGTGATGGACAAGACCTGCCTGTGCACGCACATGCGCAATTTCAATTGCTGGACCTGCGGCCACTACACTTACCGTCTCAAGGACACGACCCACAAGCTCGACGACGGCAACTACCAGATCCTGAGCGCCGAGCACGTGTTCAAGGACTACCAGTTCAGCACCGGCAACGAGATCGCCCTGCCCGAACGCGAGGCCAGCGCGGCGGCGTAAGACCGCGGCCCGCAAGGCCGCGCCCGCGTGACGAAGAGCCACCGCATGCCGGTGGCTCTTTGCTTTTGCACAGACGCGACAAACCTGCGGGAACGCGTGTAGGCTTAGCGAGTCCAACTGAGGATGCCCAACTACCCATAGGCGCCCAGCATGAGCTTGCCAGTACCGACTGCCCGCGCTGCCTTCCTGGTCGATGAGTCCGGCATCATCGCTGCCTGGAACGAGGCCTGCCAGCGGCTGCTCGGGTTCGCGCCGCAGGGGGCGCTCGGCCAGCCGCTCTGGTCCTTGCTCATCGGCGTCGATGCGGCGGGCAGCGAGGAGCGCTGGCGCGCCCTCGCCAACGGCCACGGCCATACCAACCCGGTCGCCATGCGCCATGCCGACGGCCTCACGGTCCAGGCCGACCTGGCACTGCTGCCCCAGGCCGGGCCGGGAGGCGCCGTCCAGTCCTGGGTCGCCTTCATCGACAACGTCCACGACGATTCCACGCCCGAGTCCGAACTGGTCGGGCGCACCCCGCTGGCGCGCCTGGTCGATGTCCTGCCCGGCACCTTCTATGCGATCAACCGCGCGGGCCGCTTCGTGCTGTGGAACCGCAACCATGAGCGCATCACCGGACTCAGCTCCGAGGAAACGGCCGCCACCAGCGCCGTCGAGCTGTTCGACCTCGATACCCGGCCCCTGATCGCCGAGAAAATCCGCCAGGTGTTCGAGGACAACCAGGAAGTCATGATCGAAGCCGACGTCGTCTCGCGCAGCGGCCGCGAAACGCCGATGCTGCTGTGCGGCTCGCGCATCGCCTGCGACAGCGGCGAGTACCTGTTCGGCATGGGGCTCGACATCTCCGAGCGGCGCCGCCAGGAACGCGCGCTGCGCCTGCGCGAACGGGCGCTGCACGCGGCCAACAACGGCATCGTGATCACCCGCATCGAGGGGCGCGACTGCCCGATCGAATACGTCAACCCGGCCTTCGAACGCATCAGCGGCTACCCGGCCGCCGAGGTCATCGGCCGTGATTCGCGCTTCATGGCCGCGCCCGGCATGGACAGCAACGAACGCGCCCGGGTGCACGACGCCATCGCCGCGCGCCAGCCGGTCAACGTGGTGTTTCGCAACCTGCGCAAGAACGGCGAGCTGTTCTGGAACGACCTGAGCATCACGCCCGTGCTCGACGAACATGGCGAGGCCACCCATTTCATCGGCATCATCATGGACGTCACCGCCAGCAAGCAGCGCACGGCCCACCTCGAGCACGAAGTCAACCACGACGCCCTCACCGGCCTGGCCAACCGCAACCTGCTGTGGGACCGGATCGAGCATGCGCTGCACCTGTCGCAGCGCCAGAAGTCGCTGGTTGCCGTCGTGCTCATCGACCTGAACAACTTCAAGAACATCAACGACAGCTTCGGCCACGAGGCAGGCGACGTCGTGCTCAAGGTGGTGGCGCGGCGCCTGCAGGCCTCGGTGCGCGACAGCGACACGGTGGCGCGGCTGTCGGGCGACGAATTCGTGCTGGTGCTGGTCAACCAGCCTTCGCTGCGCTACACGCTGCGCATGATCGAGCGCCTGCGCCAGGGCCTGACCCAGCCGGTTTCGTTCATGCACAAGGAAATCGCGGTCGGCGCCAGCCTGGGCGTGTCGGTGTATCCGCACGACGGCGTCACCACGGCCGACCTGATCCGCGCGGCCGACGTCGCCATGTACCACGCCAAGGCGACCGGGCGCGACGAAATCTATTTTTTCTCGACCGACATGAAGTCGACCACCGAGGCGCGCCACGAACTCGATTCCGGCATGGCGCATGCGATCGAGCGCAACGAACTGTTCATGCTGTACCAGCCCTCGATCGATGCGCGCAACGGGCGCGTGATCTGCTTCGAAGCCCTGCTGCGCTGGCGCCATCCGCAGCACGGCGTGCTGCTGCCGGCCGCCTTCCTCCAGGAAGCCGAGGAAAACGGGCGCATCGTCCAGTTCGGCGCCTGGGTGCTCGACCAGGCCTGCGCCTTCCTGCGCGACCTCAAGGAGCTCGGCATCACCGACGTGCCGGTGGCGGTGAACGTCTCGGCGCGCGAATATGGCCAACAGGATTTTGTTTCCGGCATCGCCGCGCGCCTGTCCCAGTACGGCCTCGCGCCCGGCAGCCTGCAGATCGAACTGCGCGAAGAAACCCTGATCCGCAACCCGGGCCAGGTGCGCGACCTGGCCAGCCAGCTGCGCCAGCTCGGCCTGATGCTGTCGGTGGACGAATTCGGCCACGGCATGTCCGACCTCGGCTTCCTGCGCGAACTGTGCGTGGGCCAATTGAAACTGGCCCAGGAAGCCGTGCACGCCATTACCGCCGACGAGCCCGACGGCGGCGAAGGCAGCACCATGGCGCGCACCCTGATCGACATCGGCCACAACCTGAACATGCCGGTGATCGGCGAAGCGGTGGAAACCCGGGCACAGCGCGATTTTCTCACTTCGCACGGTTGCGAGGCCTTGCAGGGCATGCTGTTGCGCGAGCCCCTGGCGGCCGACGAGGCGCGCGAGCTGGTGCGGGACCGGATGCCGGCTTGACGCCGGGTGGATGCGGGCGCTGCGGGTTTGCTACAGCGCCAACAAGCCGGTGGCGTCGGGAGCGGTTCGCCGCCCGCTCCACCCTGCACGCGTTCCCGCGCCGATGCATTCCACTCCCCGCTTCCTGCAGGCTGTCGCAAAGCGGCTGCCCGCTCCGGGCCAGGCGAGTAAAGTTGCATCATTCCAACACCTGCGCCGGTCCGCCTTCTGTTCTGCGGAGCAGTTTTTCGGCACCGGGCTGCCGGGACGCGGTACACTCGCTGCGCCCATGAATCGATGACCAGACCCTGACCATGCAAGCCCGTAGCTCCGCCAACCATTACTTTGCCGGCCTCCTGTCGTCGCTGTACCGCGCCTTCGACGCGGTCGCGACCTGGGTGACCCAATTGTCGTGGTGGATGTTTTTCCTGTTCGCGGCCTTGCTGCTGATCGCCGGCTTCATCCTGGAAGACATCCTGTTTTCGGGCAGCCAGGTCGACATCGCGGCCGCCGAGCGCGCCGCCCGCCGCGACCAGGCCAGCATCGTGATCGACGACAGCGGCATCCGCTTCAACCCGCGCAACAAGCCGCGGCCTCCCACGCCGGAAACACCGCCACAGCCACCGCAGCCGCCGGGCCTGGCGGAGCCGCCGCCTGGACCGGTCCCGGGCGCGGCGCCGCCCAAGGCCATGCAGCCGAACGGCGACGCCGTCCACATCGAACTGCCGCCGCAGATCGCCGAAGAACTGTCGGTGGCGATCGAAGGGGCCGTCGACGATGCGGCCGAAGCGAAAGTGTCGCGTTACCACAAACAGGCATCGACCTGGTTCACCAGCTTCGTGCTGCTGCTGGTGTTGACCCTGTTCGGCATCAAGGCCCTGATGGGCGGCAAGAAACGCGCCGAGCAGCAGACCCGCAACGCGAACGCCGCCGCCGAGCGCGAATCAATGCAGCGCCAGCTCTCGGAAACGAAGATGCAGATGATGCAGGCCCAGGTCGAGCCGCACTTCCTGTTCAACACGCTGGCCTCGGTCGAACACCTGATCGAGACCAATCCGCCACGCGCCTCGGCCATGCAGCGCAGCCTGATCCAGTACCTGCGCGCGGTGCTGCCGCAAATGCGCGACAACACCCTCGTCACCGACCTCGGGCGCGAGGTGGACATGGTGACGGCCTACCTGGACCTGCTCAAGATGCGCATGGAAGAGCGGCTGACGGTCGACATGCGCATCCCCGATGCGCTCAGGAGCGCCGCGTTTCCGCCGATGATGCTCCAGTCGATGGTCGAGAACGCCATCAAGCACGGCCTCGAATGCAAGCCCGAGGGCGGCACCCTGAAAGTCACGGCCGACGTGGTCGACGGCAAATTGCGCCTGACCGTCACCGACGACGGCGTCGGCTTCGGCGTGGTGCCGAGCAAGGGCACCGGACTCGGCCTGCCGACCATCCGCGAGCGCCTGCGCCTGCTGCACGGCGACGCCGGCCAGCTCCACATCGCGGCCAACAGCCCGAGCGGCGTGATCGCCATGGTCGAGGTGCCCTACCAGGTGTCGCAGGCCCCTGCCGCCAAAGGCCGCGCCGCCCAGGGCGCCGAGGCGAGGTAAGCGATGGCTTGCCTGCCGCGCTGTTTTCTTGAATAATTGTCACTCTCTTTTTCCGACCGGATTACACCATGCCTACCGCGATTATTGCCGACGATGAAAGATTGATGCGCGACCAGTTGCGCATGCGCCTGGAGCAGGTGTGGCCGGAACTGGAAATCGTGGGCGAAGCCAAGAACGGCGAGGAAGCAGTGGAACTGGTCGGCCAGCACAAGCCCGACTTCACTTTCCTGGACATCCGCATGCCGGGCAAGACCGGCATCGAAGCGGCGCGCGAAATCGGCGACCGCAGCCAGATCGTGTTCGTCACCGCCTACGACCAGTATGCGGTCGAGGCCTTCGAGCGCGGCGCGGTCGACTACGTGCTCAAGCCGTCCGAACCGGAGCGCCTGAAGGTGACGGTCGAACGCCTCAAGGAGCGGCTGCGGGCCCGCCTCGGCGAGCCGGGCGGCGCGGTCAACGACAGCGTCACCGCCATGCTGTCGCAGCTGGCCGAAAAGATCGCCGCCCCGAAACCGAAGCACCTGCAATGGATCCAGGCCAGCATCGGCCAGGACTTGCGCATGATCCCGGTCGAGGACATCCTGTTCTTCCGCTCCGACGAGAAATATACCTGCGTTCAGACCGCGACCTTCGAAGCCCTGATCCGCAAGCCGGTGCGCGACCTGGCCGACGAACTCGACCCCGCCCTGTTCTGGCAGATCCACCGCGCCACCCTCGTCAACGTCAACGCCATCGAGGGCGTGACGCGCGACATCCGCGGCCGCCACCTGGTGCTGGTCAAGGGCCGCCCGGAAAAACTCGAAGTCAGCCGCAGTTTCCTGCACCTGTTCAAGCAGATGTAATACCGGCGGGTTTCCTGGAGCGAACATGCGTAAACGGCTTTTGCTACCCTTGGCGGTTTTCCAAAGCACGACTGCGTGGGCACGAGTGCCCACCCTACCTTGCGCGTCACCCGTGGCAGCCCCGCTTGTGCCTGCTCAACCATACCCAGCCGCGCGCGCCGTATCGTAGCGTTTGGTCCGCGCACGCGGACGTTACAGCAGGCTTACCACATGAAACGACAGCGCAACCTGCGTCCCGGCAAGGCCGGCCTGGCCATGTTCGGGCTCGGTTACCTGGCCGCGCGCCTGCTCGACCGCGTCAGGCGCAGCGAGGCCGGCGACGCCCCGCTGCTGCACAGCCGGCGCATCGTCCACAACGCGGGCGAAGCCATCATCTCGGCCGACGAGACCAGCCGCATCGTGCTGGCCAACCCGGCGGCCGCCAGCATGTTCGGCGTCAGCGTGAACGAGATGCAGGGCAGCCCGCTGGCGCGCTTTATCGAGGTACCGCGCGAGGCCCCGCGCGAGCATAACGGTGCGCCGCCCGACTATTTCCCGGCCGACGGACGGGCCGGCCGGCGCGGCACCGATTACGCCGGCACCGGCCTGCGCCCCAAGGGCGAACGCTTCGCCATCGAAGGCTCGATCGCCGATACCCTGCAGGACGGGCACACCCTGTATACGATCATCCTGCGCGACGTCTCCGAGCGCCAGCGCGTGCAGCGCAAGCTGGCGCGCTCGCACGACCAGCTGCGCCAGCTGTCGGCGGCGCTCCAGACCATCCGCGAGGAAGAGCGCACCCACATCGCGCGCGAACTGCACGACGACCTCGGCCAGCTGCTCGCCTCGCTGCGCATGGACCTGACCCTGCTGCGCGAGGCCTGCGGCGCCGCGCCGAATGCGCAGCACCTGATCGAGGGCATGGACGGCAACCTGCTGACGGCGATCACCTCGCTGCGCCGCATCGCCACCAACCTGCGCCCGCGCGCCCTCGACGAGGGCGGCCTCTATTTCGCGCTGCAGGGCTTGCGCGACGATTTCGTCGAGCGCCACGGCATTGCCTGCACCCTGCTCGCCGACGAGGCCGAGCTGCGCCTGGACGACGCGGCCAGCACCGCCGTGTTCCGCATCGTCCAGGAAGCGCTCACCAACGTCGCGCGCCATGCCCAGGCCACCAGCGTGACGATGAATCTGTACCGCCTCGACCACCAGCTCCTGATCACGATCCGCGACGACGGCCGCGGCATCCGCGAGGAAGACCTCGACAAGGCCGAGTCGCTCGGCCTGATCGGCATGCGCGAGCGCGTCTGGGCCCTGAAGGGAGACATCTCCGTCAGCGCCGACGAACCGCCCGGCACCCGCATCGACATCGTGCTGCCGGTAACCGACCATACGGTGTAGCCCTTCTTCCTCATCCGACGCGCAGCTGTCCCCGGCTGCACGTCGGCGTAATGGAGCCTTGGTACGCCTCTGTCATCAGCAGGAAATATTGACCCGATAAGATGCGCTGGACCTTGAGTTTGACAACTTGCCAACTCAATCCTTCGTCATACCTTATTGGAGATCTTCATGCATTACAAAGCCCTGGCCGCTGCGCTGGTCACGACCCTGCCGCTGTTCGCGCATGCGCAAACCAACGTCACCATCTACGGCATCATGGATGCAGCCGTCGCCGTCGAGGACACGGATGCGCCGGGCGAAAAGCGCCGCACTGTCATCAATTCGGGCAACCAGTCGAGCAGCCGCCTGGGATTCCGCGGCACTGAAGACCTGGGCAATGGCCTGAAGGCGGTATTCAACATCGAAGCGGGCGTCGCGCTCGACACCGGCGCGTCCGACTCCGCCCTCTTCGGCCGCCGCGCCGTGGTCGGCCTGGAAGGCGGCTTCGGCCTGCTGACCGTGGGCCGCGAGTACAGCCCGATCGCGGCAATCGCTTCCGCCACCGACGCCTTCGGCCAGGGCTTCTACGGCAGCAACCTGTCGGCCTTCACCAGCAACCGCCTGACCCGCCGCCTGTCGAATTCGGTCAACTTCAAGAGCGCGCCGATGGGCGGCTTCTCGCTGCTGGCAGCCTACTCGGCCGGCGAGCGCACGGCCGACCCGTCGGGCAGCCTGATGGGCGTGGCACTGGAATACAAGAACGGCCCGTTCTACCTTGGTGCCGGTTACCACCGCCTGGAGCGCGTGGCGCTCGAAGACGACAAGGAAATGGCGGTCGGTATCGGCTACAAGCTGGGCAGCTTCGACCTCAAGGCCAACTACCTGAACGCGGACCAGGCCGGCCCGAACAACGAATTCGAGCAGATCAACGTCGGCGGCAACTACACTGCGGGCGCGAACAAGTTCTTCGTGAACCTGCAGCGCAACGAACTCGAAAGCGGCGCCCGCGGCAATGCCTGGGCCCTGGCCTACGCCTACTCGCTGTCCAAGCGCACCAGCCTGTACACCAGCTACGGCACGATGCGCAACAACGAGCGCGCCGTGTTCGGCCTGAACTCGTCCTCGACCAACGTGACGCCGCCGGCGACCGCGCTGGGCGCCGATCCGAGCGCGTTCACGGTGGGTGTGCGCCACGCGTTTTGATGTGACGAGATGAGGTAAACGACGAACGCGCGTGCTGCCACGCGCGTTCGTTTTTCGTACGCCTTATTTCAGGCGGCAGGTCAGGATCCAGAAGAACTCGATGCGCTCGATCTTGATTTCCTTGCCCACATTCCCCAGCCGCTTTCTCAGCGCGCTGTCCGACTGGTAGCTCTTCGGCAGTTCGAAACGCTCGCCCTCGGGCGTGGTCAGGATCTGGTACGTGGTGCCATCCGCGTCCGTGCGGGCAATGGTTTCGCTGAAGCCTTCGACGAAGGAATCGTCGAGGATCACCAGTAGCACGTCCTTGCCCAGGCGTTTCTTGAGTGTCGCGAGCAGTTGCTCCTGCTCTTTCTTGTTCAGGTGCGACCAGAGAAAGCTCACCAGCACCGCGCTGAACTTGCCGATGTCTTCCGGCAGGTCGAGCGCGTCGGCGACACGGAAATTGACCTTGCCCTCCGGCATGCCACGCTCGCGGGCGATGTCGACCAGGCCGGCATTGATGTCCAGCGCCAGCACCGATTGCGCCGACTCTGCCACGATTTCGGTCCAGAACCCGGTGCCGCAGCCCAGTTCCAGCACCGTATGCCCGGACAGCACATTGCCCAGGTGGATGCTCATGTCGTCGATGTCTTCGTCCATGTCCGGCTCGAGGTACTTGTCCTCGCCGGCCTCGCCCAGCAGGGCGTAATACTTTGCAACTTGTTGATTGTTCATACTTTTCTCTGACAGTTCGTCGCTTTACAGCTCATAGTTCTCGCCGCCGCGCATCGCCGACTCCACCATCTTGCGGTTCAGGCTGGGCGCCAGCAGTTCGATGAAGGTATAGATATAGCTGCGCAGGTAGGCGCCCTGCTTCACCGCCACGCGCGACACGTTCATCCCGAACAGGTGCCCGACCGGAATCGTGCGCAGGTTGCGGTCGCGCTCGGCGTCGAAGGCCATGCCGGCAATGATGCCGACCCCCATCCCGAGCTCGACATAGGTCTTGATGACGTCGGCATCGATGGCTTCCAGCAGCACGTCCGGCTTCAGGTCGCGCAAGCTGAAGGCGTGGTCGATCTTGCTGCGCCCCGCAAAGGCGGCATCATAGGTGATCAAGGGATAGGTCGCAATTTCTTCCAGCGAGATCGCCTTCGAGCGCAGCAGTTCATGGTCGGGCGGCACCACGAGCACGTGCTCCCACTGGTAGCAGGGCAAGGTCACCAGGCCGTCGATGGCGGCGATCGCCTCGGTGGCGATGGCGAGGTCGGCCTGCCCGATCTTGACCATGTCGGCGATCTGTTTCGGGTTGCCCTGCAGCAAAGACAAGCGCACTTTCGGGAATTTGCCCATGAAGGCCTGCACTACCTTGGGCAGGATGTAGCGTGCCTGGGTGTGCGTGGTGGCAATCGTGAAGCTGCCGCTGTCGTGGGCCGCGTATTCCTTGCCGATCCGTTTCAGGCTGTCGATCTCCTGCATGATCAGCTCGACCGATTGCAGCACCAGCCGGCCCGGCTCGGTCAGGCCGCGAATGCGCTTGCCGTGACGGGTAAAGATGTCGACGCCGAGCTCTTCCTCGAGCTCGATGATGGCCTTCGACACGCCCGGCTGGGACGTGAACAGCGCCTTGGCCGCGTCGGTCAGGTTGTAGTTCTGGCGCACGGCTTCGCGCACGAAACGCAGTTGGTGGAGGTTCATTCCTGTTGTTGTGTGTTGTGTGGAAGGGATTCCTGGAAAAGCCAATCGCTATTTTATGCGATTGCTTATGCCCCTACCGTATATAAGCAAATAAATTGTCAGTAGTTTGGAATAAAGCTCCCAGCCATTACCATCGGACTTAGCTTAGAGGGTTTACAACAACCCGCCCTTACAGGATTACGAATATGTACAAGTATGACCAGTACGACCATCTCATCGTTCGCGAGCGCATCGCCCAGTACCGCGACCAGGTGGCGCGCCGCCTGAACGACGAGCTGACCGAAGAAGAGTTCCTGCCGCTGCGCCTGCAGAACGGCCTGTACATGCAGCGCCATGCCTACATGCTGCGCATCGCCGTGCCCTACGGCCTGCTGAACACCCAACAAATGCGGATGTTCGCCCACATCGCGCGCAAGTACGACCGCGGCTACGGCCACTTCACGACGCGCCAGAACATCCAGTTCAACTGGATCGAGCTGGAGCAGACGCCGGACATCCTGCTTGACCTGGCCTCGGTCGAAATGCACGCGATCCAAACCTCGGGCAATTGCATCCGCAACATCACGACCGACGAGTTCGCCGGCGTGGCTGCCGATGAGATCATGGACCCGCGCCCCTTCGCCGAGATCCTGCGCCAGTGGAGCACCTTCCACCCCGAGTTCATCGCCTTGCCGCGCAAGTTCAAGGTGGCGATCAACGGCGCCGTCGAAGACCGCGCCGCGATCGCCATCCACGACATCGGCCTGACCCTGGTCCACAACGAGGCGGGCGAGGCCGGCTTCAAGTTCATGGCCGGCGGCGGCATGGGCCGCACCCCGATCATCGGCAGCGTGATCCGCGACTTCCTGCCATGGCAGCACCTGCTGACCTATACCGAAGCCGTGATGCGCGTCTATAACTCGTATGGCCGCCGCGACAACAAGTACAAGGCCCGCATCAAGATCCTGCTGAAGTCGCTCGGCGTGGAGGAATTCGCGCGCCTGGTCGAGGAAGAGTGGCAAGACCTGAAGGACGGCCCGGAAACCCTGACCCGCGAAGAGTACGACCGCGTGGCGGCGTACTTCGAAGCGCCCGCCTACGAGACCCTGCCCGCCATCGACCCGCTGGCCGCGCACGCGGACAGCAAGCCCTTCGCGAACTGGCTGCAGCGCAACGTCAAGCCGCACAAGGTGCCGGGCTACGCCTCGGTCGTGCTGTCGCTGAAGAAAACCGGCGTGCCGCCGGGCGACGCGACCGCCGAGCAGATGGACTTCGTGGCCGATCTGGCCGACAAGTTCAGCTTCGGCGAACTGCGCGTGACCCACGAGCAAAACCTGGTGCTGGCGGACGTCAAGCAGTCGGACCTGTTCGAGGTCTGGACCCTGGCCAAGTCGAAAGGCCTGGCGACCCCGAACATCGGTTTGCTGACCGACATCATCTCCTGCCCGGGCGGCGATTTCTGCTCGCTGGCGAACGCGAAGTCGATCCCGATCGCGGCCGCCATTGCCGAACGTTTCGACAATCTCGATTTCCAGCACGACATCGGCGACATCGAACTGAACATCTCGGGCTGCATCAATGCCTGCGGCCACCACCACGTCGGCTCCATCGGCGTGCTCGGCGTCGACAAGGACGGCAGCGAGTGGTACCAGGTGTCGATCGGCGGCGCCCAGGGCAATAACGCGGCCATCGGCAAGATCATCGGCCCCTCGTTCTCGGGCACCCAGATGCCGGAAGTGATCGACCGCCTGTTGCAGGTCTATGTCGGACAGCGCTTCGAAGGCGAGCGTTTCGTCGACACCGCGCAGCGCCTCGGTATCGCGCCATTCAAGGAACACGTGTATGCCACGCCGATCTCGGCAGGCGAACTGGTTGGGGAAGACCATGCTTGAAGCACATAAAGAAATTATCCGCGGCCGCGAAGTCGTGCCTGACGACTGGAGCGTGCTGCGCCTGGCCGAGGGCGAGGCTGCCGAGACCACCGTCGTCCCGGAAGGCAAGGTCATCGTGCCGCTGACGGTCTGGCTGGCGCAAAAAGAAACCTTGTCGCAACGGCCCGAACTGGGCGTGTGGATCGCCGCCGACGAACGCTTCGAGCAGCTCAAGGGCGACTCAAGCCGCTTCCAGGTGATTGCAGTCGACTTCCCGAAGTTCAGCGACGGTCGCGGCTATTCGATCGCCTACAACGTGCGGCGCCGCCTCGGCTATACGGGCGAACTGCGCGCCATCGGCGACGTGCTGCGCGACCAGTTGTTTTCGATGTCGCGCGTCGGCTTCAATGCCTACGCCACGCGCCAGGACCGCTCGATCCACGACGCATTGAAGGGCCTGACCGTGTTCTCCGAAACCTACCAGGCCTCGGTCGACCAGCCGCTGCCGCTGTTCCGCCGCAAGGAACGCGACATTCCGCCGGAGCACCTTGATACCGGCGCCGGGATCTGAGGCAACGAGCATGAGCGACCTCGCCATCCGCGTCCGTGAAACCGAAGCCATCCTCGCGCGCATCGCCGCCGAGTTCACCCCAAGCGTGTTCGCCTCGAGCCTGGCAGCCGAGGACATGGTGCTGACGGACCTGATCCTGAAGGCGAAGCTGCCGATCGGCATCTTCTCGCTGGAGACGGGCCGCCTGCACGAGGAAACCCTGGCCGTGCTCGACGCCGTCAAGGCACGTTACGGCCACGACATCACCCTGTTCCGCCCGCAAACGGAGGCGGTGGACGCCTATGTCGCCCAGAACGGCCTGAACGCCTTCTACGACAGCATCGACATGCGCCGCGAATGCTGCCGCGTGCGCAAGGTCGAGCCGCTCGGCCGCGCGCTGGCCGGCAACCGCGCCTGGATCACGGGCCAGCGCCGCGCCCAGTCTGCCACGCGCTCGGACCTCTCGGTGCAGGAAGACGACCCGGCACATGGCATGGTCAAGTTCAATCCGCTGGCCGACTGGTCGGAGGAGAACGTCTGGGAATACATCCGTGCCAATGGCGTGCCCTACAACGCGCTGCACGACCGCGGCTATCCCTCGATCGGCTGCGAGCCCTGCACCCGCGCGGTGCAACCGGGCGAAGACGTGCGGGCCGGGCGCTGGTGGTGGGAAAACCCCGAATCGAAAGAGTGCGGCCTGCACGTGGTCGACGGCAAGCTGATCCGCATTAAATCCGTGGCCTGAGCCATCAAGAATACAAGGCACTTCATGACGAACCTTTCCGACACCCATAACGTCCTCGCCGACGTCAACGCGCGCCACCTCGACGCGCTCGAATCCGAAGCGATCCACATCCTGCGCGAAGTGGCGGCGGAATGCAGCAACCCTGCCCTGCTGTTCTCGGGCGGCAAGGACTCGGTCGTGCTGCTGCGCCTGGCCGAGAAGGCTTTCCGCCCCGGCAAATTTCCCTTCCCGCTGGTGCACATCGACACCGGGCACAATTTCGACGAAGTGATCGCCTTCCGCGACGCGCGCGTGGCCGAGCTCGGTGAGCGCCTGATCGTGGGCTCGGTCGAGGACTCGATCAAAAAAGGGACCGTGCGCCTGCGCAACCCGGCCACCGACTCGCGCAACGCGGCCCAGGCCGTGACCCTGCTCGAGACGATCGCCGAACACGGTTTCGACGCCTGCATCGGCGGCGCCCGCCGCGACGAAGAAAAGGCACGCGCCAAGGAGCGCATCTTTTCCTTCCGCGACGAATTCGGCCAGTGGGACCCGAAGGCCCAGCGCCCGGAACTGTGGGACCTGTATAACACCCGCGTGCATCCGGGCGAAAACATGCGCGTGTTCCCGATCTCGAACTGGACCGAACTCGACGTGTGGCAGTACATCGCCCGCGAAAAGCTGGCCCTGCCGCCTATCTATTTTGCGCACCAGCGCCAGGTGATCCCGCGCAACGGCCTGCTGGTGCCGCTGACCCCGCTGACCCCGGCACGCGAAGGCGAGACCGTCGAAACGCAGACCGTCCGTTTCCGTACCGTCGGCGACATCTCCTGCACCTGCCCGGTGTCCTCCAGCGCAAGCACGGTCGAGGCGATCATCGCCGAGACGGCCGTCACGCAAGTGACCGAACGCGGTGCGACCAGGATGGACGACCAGACCTCGGAAGCCTCGATGGAAAAACGCAAGAAGCAAGGATATTTCTGATGAACGCCCTGAACGATAAACTGACCCAGCACAGTCTCCTGCGCTTCATCACCGCCGGTTCCGTCGACGACGGCAAGAGCACGCTGATCGGCCGCCTGCTGTACGACAGCAAGGGCATCTTCGCGGACCAGCTGGCCGCCGTGTCGCGCTCGAAGCACAAGCGCACCGTGGGCGACACGATCGACCTGTCGCTGCTGACCGACGGCCTGGAAGCCGAGCGCGAGCAAGGCATCACGATCGACGTGGCCTACCGCTACTTCGCGACCCCGAAGCGCAAGTTCATCATCGCCGACACCCCGGGCCACGAGCAGTACACCCGCAACATGGTGACCGGCGCCTCGACCGCGGACGCCGTGATCATCCTGGTCGACGTGTCGAAAGTGAAGCTGCGCGAGGACGGCGGAGTGGACCTCTTAATCCAGACCAAGCGCCACTCGACCATCGCCCACCTGCTCCAGATCGAGCACGTGATCGTTGCCGTCAACAAGATGGACCTGATCGGGTACGACCAGGCCGTGTACGAGCGCATCGTCGCCGCCTACCGGGAATTCGCCGCGTCGCTGGGCCTGAAGGACGTCACCGCGATCCCGCTGTCGGCCCTGGCCGGCGACAACGTCGTCGAGCGCTCCGAGAACATGGACTGGTACACGGGTCCGACCCTGATCGACCTGTTGGAAAGCATCTCGGTCTACGACGAAGCGCACGATGCGCCGTTCCGCTTCCCGGTGCAGCTGGTCGCCCGCCACAACGGTCACGAGGCGAACGACTTCCGCGGCTACATGGGCCGCATCGAGTCGGGCAGCGTCGCGGTCGGCGACAAGCTGGTGGTGCAGCCTTCGGGCCAGGGGGCGACGGTGAAAGAGATCCTTACCTTCGACGGCCCGCTCGACACGGCCGCCGCCGGCCAGTCGGTCACGCTGCTGCTCGACGAGTACCTGGACATCTCGCGCGGCGACACCCTGGCCGGTGCCGCGGCCCCGGCGAAGCTCTTGAGGCAGGTGGTGGCCGACGTCTGCTGGATGTCGGACGAGCCGCTCGACCTGCGCCGCAAGTACTGGATCAAGCACGGCACGCGCCAGACCGGTGCCAAGGTGACCAAGGTCGACACCCTGCTCGACATCAACACCCAGGTACGCCACGCGGTCGAGGACCAGGGCGCGGGCCTGAAGCTGAACGACATCGCGCGCATCCACCTGACGGTGCAGCAGCCGCTGGTGGCCGACGCCTATGCCGACATCCGCGCCACCGGCGCCTTCATCCTGATCGACGAAGTCACGCACCAGACCGTCGCCGCGGGTATGATTCGCCTGAGCGAATAACAGGAGCAACCCGATGGCGGCGAAGATGACGGCGACAGGCAAGGTGTACCTGGTCGGCGCCGGCCCCGGTGCCGCCGACCTGATCACCGTGCGCGGCGCGCGCCTGCTGGCGCAAGCCGACGTCGTGCTCTACGACGCGCTGGTGACGCCCGACATGCTGGCGCTGTGCGCCGGGGCCGAGCTGATCTCGGTCGGCAAGCGCTCCGGCCAGCGCTCCACCGCCCAGGATGCGATCAATGCCCTGCTGGTCGATTGCGCCTCCCGGTTTTCCACCGTCGTGCGCCTGAAGGGCGGCGACCCGATGCTGTTCGGCCGCGCCGACGAAGAACTGCGCGCGCTGGAGGCCGAGGGCATCGAGGTCGAGGTCGTCCCCGGCATCACCACCGCCGTCGCCGCCGCGGCGGCCACCAGGCAACCGCTCACCAAGCGCGGCGTCGCGCGCAGCGTCGCTTTCTTCACCTCGAGCACGGGACCGGACCAGCCGGAGCATCCCGCCCTGCCCCACACCGACACGATGGTCCAGTACATGGGCGGACGCGAAGCCGCGGCCACCGCCGAGCGCCTGCTGGCGCAAGGGCGGCGCGCCGACACGCCGGTGGTGGTGGTCGAGAATTGCAGCCGGCCGGACGAACGCATCGAGCGCCTGACCCTGGCCGACCTGGCACGGGGGCTGGGCACGGCGCACGGGCCGGTGCTCGTGATGATCGGCGAAGCCTTGCGCCTGCGCGAACACCAGCCGGTGGACGGCGCTCGCGCGCCGGAACTGCGCCGCAGCGCCTGAGCACCTTGCCCGCTCAGGCTGAGCGGGCGCTGTCGTATTCCTCGATTTGCCTGACCAATCGGTCGGCGGCCGCATGGGTCTCGGCCGCGATGCGGTTCAGCTGCGCGATCGCCTGTTCCAGCCGGGCGCCGGCGCGGCCGCGGCATTCGCGGGTGCGCCAGAGCGCCAGGTCGCGCCGCATGCCGGCCAGGTCGTCCTTCAGTTCGCACAGCATCCGGCGCAGGCTGCGGTCGGCGTCGACCATGCCGGGTATGCTGCCGGCGCTCAGGCGCTTCGAGAGGGTGGCGATTTTCATGCCCATCGCCCCGATGCGGCGCGCGGTGGCCTCGATGTGGCGCGCGCAGCGGGTCTGCGCGAACAGCCCGCCGGGCAGCCGGACCCCGTCCCAGAATGGCGCCTCGCCGGCACGCGCGCGCAGGAGCTTGGCAACGATCTGTCTCAGGAAGGATGGGAGCATGAAGGCGCACCTGTCGGTTGGGTTGGCCGGACGCGGCCGGAAGTGCCCGAGCAGTGTGTTCGACAACGCAGGGGCTGTCAAACGGCTGAGCGACCCGCGCGCATGATTCGGAACAATCCGTGGCGTGTTCGCCGCGTTTGTTGGCAGGGCGTTATTGGTCTGCGGCGCTGATGGGACGTGCCTGGCGCGCTGGCCGAAACCGGGACGCGCCAAGCGCGATCGGATGGAGTCGGGTAAGCTCGCAAGACATGCCATGCCGACATCACGCCCCCGGCCTGGTGCTGCGCAGGACTACCCGTTACCACTTCGCATTCGAGGAGATCTTCATGTCCGACCAACCCTACGTGCCGCCCAAGGTCTGGGCCCCGGCCGAATCCGGTGGCACGTTTGCCAACATCAACCGCCCCGTTGCCGGCCCGACCCACGAGGCCGAACTCCCGGTCGGCAAGCACCCGCTGCAACTGTATTCGCTGGCCACGCCGAACGGCGTGAAGGTGACGATCATGCTGGAGGAACTGCTCGCCGCCGGCCACCAGGGCGCGGAATACGACGCCTGGCTCATCCGCATCAACGAGGGCGCGCAATTCTCCAGCGGCTTCGTGGACGTCAACCCGAACTCGAAGATCCCGGCGCTGATGGACCGCAGCGTGACGCCGCCCGTGCGCGTGTTCGAATCCGGTTCGATCCTGGTCTACCTGGCCGAAAAGTTCGGCGCCTTCCTGCCGAAAGAGGTCGCGGCGCGCACCGAGACGCTCAACTGGCTGTTCTGGCAGATGGGATCGGCGCCTTTCGTCGGCGGCGGTTTCGGCCACTTCTACGCCTACGCCCCCGAGAAATACGAATACCCGATCAACCGCTATGCGATGGAAGCGAAACGCCAGCTCGACGTGCTCGAGCGCCAGCTGGCCACCCATCGCTTCGTGGCGGGCGACGAGTACACGATCGCCGACATGGCGATCTGGCCCTGGTATGGCGGCCTCGTGCTGGGCGAGCTGTACGACGCGGGCGAATTCCTGTCGGTGCACGAGTATAAAAACGTGCGGCGCTGGGCCGACGAAGTCGCGGCCCGTCCGGCGGTGATCCGCGGCCGCAAGGTCAACCGCGTGCGCGGCAAGCCGGAGGAGCAGGTCGCCGAGCGCCACGACGCGTCGGACCTGGCGTAGGTGGACGGCTCCACCCGGCGGGGTGCGTTCACGCGGCACTGACGCCGCCCACGCGTTCAAGCGTCACATGCACTGCCGCGAATGATCGTCCGTGCGTCGAACGCGCGGGCGGCATTCGGGCAGCGTGATCGCAGACCTTCAGGCCGAGCCGCCCACCCTACGCGAGCGAGCGCACGCAGTAATCCGTCATCGCGGCCAGCACGGCCGGATCTTCCCCGACCGCGCCCACGACCTCCACGCGCAGGCCCGGGTGCGCGGCGCGCAGGCCTTCGGCCAGCAGCGGCAGGTCGCGCAGCAGGTGGCCGCCCTGCCCCAAAAACACCGGGACGACCGTCACCGCTTCTACGCCATCGGCCACCAGGGCCGCGACCGTCTCCGGCAGGCGCGGCTCCATCAATTCGAGGAAGGCCAGCCTGACCTCCACCTGCGGCAGCCGCGCACGGGTCGCGTCGCGCAGGCGCTCGAAGGGCGCGGCCCAGGAAGCGGCGCGGGCGCCGTGCGCGAACAGGACCAGGGCGCGCTTCATGGCGGTCTCCATCAGTGTCGCTCCACCCAGCGCAGCGCGCCGATGGCAAGCAGCAGGAACAAGAGGCTCGGCGCCACCGCCGTGAAGAAGGCGGGCCAGGTCGAGAGCAGGCCGAGGTGGGCGAACAGCGAATTGATCAGGATGAAGCCCACGCCGATCATGATGCCGATGAAAATCTTCAGGCTGACGCCGCCGCTGCGGGTGTGCAGGTAGGCGAAGGGCAGCGCCAGGGCCATCAGGACGAAGATCGCCAGCGGATCGATCAGCTTTTTCCAGAACGCGATCTTGAAGCGCTCGCTCTCCTGGCGGTTCTCGGCCAGGTGGCGCGAATAGACGGCCAGTTCGTTGGCCGACATGCGCTCCGGATCGCGGCGCGACACCTGCAGGATCTTGGGCGTGATCTCGGAGACCAGGTCCAGGCTGGCGACCTTGCGCGTGGCGACCGCGCTGGTCTCCTGGCCGTAGGTGCTCTGGATGCTTTGCCCTTTCGGAACCGGCGTCCCCGGCTCGGGCAGCACGCGGCTGTTGGAAAACAGGGTTTCGGTGACGTCGTTCAGGCGCCAGGTGCTGTTGCCGCTGAAGGTGGCGCTTTGCGCCGTGATCAGGGCGCGCATGCGCAGCGCGTTGTCGAATTCGTAGAGGCGCACATCGACCAGCGAACCGTCCGGGCGGATCTGGCGCGCGTTGAAGAAGCGCGAGCCGACGATCGGGCCGCGCACGCCGTTGGCCCCTTCCGCATGCACGTTATCCTTGGTCCACATCCCCGAGCGGAATTCGGAAGCGAGCGTGGCGCCCTTGGCCGACAGGCGCACCTTCTCGGCCAGCGGCGCCGTGCGCGGCGTGATCAGCTCGCCGAAGATGAAGGTGATGATCACGAACACGATGCCGATCTTGAACAGCATCCAGCCGGCCATGCGCGTCGACATCGAGGAGGCGCGCATGATCGTGAACTCGGAGGTCTGCGCGAACTGCGCCATCGCATAGATGGTGCCGATCAGGGCCGCGACCGGCATGACCTCGTACACGTGCCCTGGCAGCATCAGCGCCACGTACAGCAGCGCGTGCTGGAACATGTAATTGCCCTTGCCGACCTGGGGCAGCTCGCGCGTCAGGTCCATGAAGGCGATCAGGCCGAGGAAGGCGAACAGTACGAAGACGACAGCCTGCGTGATGTTGATCGCAAAATAACGTTGTAGTACCTTCATTCCTGCACTTTCATCGGCTCTCCACCATGGCGCCATGGGTCTTGCGCTGCAGGCGGCGGCGCTTCCAGGCGTTGATCAGGACCAGCGGGTGGTAATGGTGGTTCACGTTCAGGCGCCAGGCGAACAGGCCGACCACGATCAGGGCCACGGCCAGGTGCAGCGGCCACCAGGCGAGCGCGAAATCGACCTTCTCCTGCTTGACGCTGGCTTCGACCATCTTGACCAGGTTATTGTAGGTAAAGAAGATCAGCAGGGCCAGGATCAGGTTGGCGGAACTGCCGGCGCGCGGGTTCACGAAACCCAGCGGAATCGCCAGCAGGATCAGCACCAGGCAGACGATCGGCTGCGAGATGCGCGAGAGCAGCTCCGAGCGCGTGTACTGGTTTTTAACCGCGAGCAGGGTCGGCGTCGATTGGGCGTCGAGCGGCACGTCGGTGCCGAGCACCGGCACCGTGGTCGCCACGCGCATGCTGTAGCGCTCGAACTCCATCGACTGGAAATCGGCCTGGCCGGGCACGCCCTGGTAGCGCCGGCCGTTTGTCAGCACCAGGTACTGGCCGCCCTTGCCGTCCGCTTCGATCACGCCTTCGCGCGCGACGACGATCGACTTGCGGCCCTTGCCGTCGTCGGAATTGACGAACACGTTCTGCACGACGGTCGAGCCATTGGTGCTGCCTTCGACGAAGAAGACGCGGTCGGCCGAGGAGGACTCGCGGAACTGGCCGGGCGCCACGCGCTTGAGGTCTTCGCGCTTCTCGAAGCGCTGGATGAACTCCGCGCTTTTCATCTTGGCCCAGGGCGCGACCACCAGCGACACCGCCCCCACCAGCAGCACCAGCGGCAGGCCGAAGGTGAGCACGGGACGGATCCAGGCCAGCAGCGACTGGCCCGAGGCGAACCAGACGACCATTTCGGAATCGCGGTAGCTGCGCGTGATGGCGACCAGCACCGAAATAAAACTGGTGAGAATCAGGACAGTTGGCAGATAATTCAATGATTGAAACGCAATCAATGCGACGACGTCGCCGGATGCGACACGCCCGCCGGCGGCCCTGCCCAGGATGGCGATCAGGGTCCAGGTGACGGTCACCGTGAACAAGACCGTGAAGGTTGCCCCGGCTGCGCTGGCCAGTTCTCGAAGCAGGGAGCGTTGGAAAATCATTCGATAGTTATAATTGCAGGTTGAGCAGCTCAGGTAACACTGCGCGCATAAGGCGCGCACGATGCCTGCACAATACGAAACGGAGAATCAAATGGACTTTAGCATAAAAGCATTCGACACAAAAAACACCCTGGCCACGGCCAAAACCGGCTGTGTCGCAGTGGCGGTGTTCGAAAACAAAAAACTGTCGCAGGCTGCGAAAGCCCTCGATCAAACCGGCGAAATCACTGCGGCACTGAAGTCGGGCGACATCACCGGCAAGGCCGGTTCGACGCTGCTGCTGCGCGGCGTGGCCGGTGTGGCCGCGGCACGCGTGCTGCTGGTCGGGATGGGCGCCGACGAGGCGGTGGGCGAGAAGAGTTTCAATACCGCGGTCGGCGCGACGCTGAAAGCATTCGCGTCGCTGGGCGCGGCGGATGCCATTATCGCATTTCCGACCACCGAAGTGAAAGAGCGCACGCCTGACTGGGCCGTGCGCGCCATCGTCGTTGCCGCCACCGAGAGCGAATTCCGCACCGACGCGCAAAAGAGCAAGAAGGAGCCAAGCGCCACCGGCGTGCGCAAGATCACCCTGGCCGTGCCGCTGGCAAACGCCGAAGCCAAGTCCACGCTGGCACAGGCGATCGCGATCGCCAACGGCATGAACCTGACCAAGGAACTGGGCAACCTGTCGCCGAACATCTGCACCCCGACCTACCTGGCCAACGTCGCGCGCAAACTCGGCGACGATTTCGGTTTCGACGTCGAAGTCCTCGAGCGCAAGCAGCTCGAAGCCCTGAAGATGGGTTCCTTCCTGGCCGTGGCCAAGGGCAGCGAGGAAGCGCCGAAGTTCATCGTCCTCAAGCACATGGGCGGCAACAAGAAGGACGCGCCGGTGGTCCTGGTCGGCAAGGGCATCACCTTCGACTCGGGCGGCATCTCGATCAAGCCGGGTCCGGCGATGGACGAAATGAAGTACGACATGTGCGGCGCCGGCTCGGTGCTGGGCACCTTCCGCGCGATCGGCGAGATGAACCTCAAGCTGAACGTCATCGGCATCGTCGCCGCCTGCGAAAACATGCCGTCGGGCCGCGCCACCAAGCCGGGCGACATCGTCACCGCCATGAGCGGCCTGACCATCGAGATCCTCAACACCGACGCCGAAGGCCGCCTGGTCCTGTGCGACGCCCTCACCTACGCCGAGCGCTTCAAGCCGGCCGCCGTGGTCGACATCGCGACCCTGACGGGCGCCTGCATCGTCTCGCTGGGCCACCACAACAGCGGCCTGTTCACCCGCCACGACGCCGCCCACGACGCGCTGGCCGACGAACTGCTCGACGCCGGCAAGCAGACCGGCGACGGCGCCTGGCGCCTGCCGATCGGCGAGATCTACAACGAGCAGCTCAAGTCGAACTTCGCCGACCTTGCCAACATCGGCACCCCGGGCGGCGCCTCGATCACGGCGGCCTGCTTCCTCGAGAACTTCACCCGCAACTACACCTGGGCCCACCTGGACATCGCCGGCACCGCCTGGAAGAGCGGCGCGCAAAAAGGCGCGACCGGCCGTCCGGTGCCGCTGCTGACGACCTTCCTGATGAACCGGGTCTAAACCGGTAGCGGGACATGAGAACGGGCCGCGAAAGCGGCCCGTTTTTTATCGCCGACGCTCCTGCGGCGCCCGAACGAAAAACGGCGCGTGAAATATTCTTTCACGTGCCGTTAATTTGTGAAATTTAATTTCACGCAGTGTGACTACGACACCGGCGCAAAGCGCGGCACCAGCACACCCTCCACCTCGATCAGTTCGAAGAACACCGACTTCGGCCGCGCCCAGATCGAGCCGTCGGCGGCGCGGTAGATGATCATCGGCGTCAGGTCGGCCTCGAGCGTGGCCTCGCAGACCAGCTCGTACAGGCCGCCTTTATAGTGCCGGTACTGTATCAAGCCCAGCCCCTCAAGCCTGCTCGGCCGTGGCTTTCTGCTTCTTCTTCAGGCCCTGGATCACCTTCAGCACGCCTTCGATGCCGGCGGTCTCGTCGAGCTCACTGAATGCGTCCAGCACTTCATTGAGCACGCGGTTGCGTACGGCTGCCTCGTCCGGCTGAACGGGCTTGACGGCGGTGTCGCCCGCAAACTTCGACGGCGTCTCGGCTGCCGTCTTGGCGCCATGCGCCAGGGCGGCCTGCCAGATCACCCAGCGGCGCTGGGTTTCGTAGACGAGGTATTCCTCGGGCTTGTCCTCACGGCGACGAACAATGTGGCCATCGCGCTGGGCCCATGCTTCAAATGCACTGCGCATCTCTGTCCTTTTCATGTGGGTACGGATATTCGCTATAAAAACAGCAATATTTCGCCATAGTACCATTTCACCGCAGAGACCCTTGCACGAATGAACTCAATCGTGCGTCGGCTGGTGGAATGCCTTTTGGAACGAAATACTACCCTGCAAGTTATCCGAATACAACTGAATATTACCTTTGGGTAATATTCACAGAATGTGACATGCTACACCGTAACTCTCACCTTTCGCCACACTAAATTGCGAGCGTCATGGCAATATATTTTAAACCACTCACTTGCTTTTTATGCACTTCGCTTGCAATTTCAGCAAATGAACAGCGAATGTGTGCCATTTGCGCACAGTCTTATCCGGTTGCAGGAATCGTGACGAGGATCGATACTGCGCACGCGCCGTGGCGGAAGGTCCGCCGCGCATTCACTTAGACCTGCCTACATGAAAATAGCAACTTGGAATGTTAATTCGCTAAAAGTGCGCCTGCCGCATTTATTGCGCTGGCTGGACACCAATCCGGTTGACGTCCTCTGCCTCCAAGAAACGAAACTTACCGACGATAAATTTCCTATCGAGGAAATCAATGCAGCCGGTTATCAGGTCGCGTTTACTGGCCAGAAAACCTATAACGGCGTGGCCATCCTGTCGCGCCACCCGATTCACGATGTCGTGAAAAACAATCCCCGTTTCGAAGACGCACAGCAGCGCATCATCGCCGCCACGATCGAAGGCGTGCGCTTCGTCTGCGCCTATATCCCGAACGGCCAGGCGGTCGACTCGGACAAGTATGTCTACAAGATGGCCTGGCTCACCGCCCTGCACGACTGGCTCGGCGAGGAACTGGCGCGCCACCCGCAGCTGGCCCTGCTCGGCGACTACAACATCGCGCCGGAAGACCGCGACGTGCACGATCCGGTCGAATGGGAGGGCAAGATCCACTGTTCCGAGCGCGAACGCGCTGCGATGGTCGCGCTCGGCGGCCTGGGCCTGGTCGACTCGTTCCGCATGTTCGAGCAGCCCGAAAAACAGTACAGCTGGTGGGATTACCGCATGATGGGCTTCCGCCGCAACCGCGGCCTGCGCATCGACCATATCCTGCTCTCGGCCGAGCTGGCCAAGCGCTGCACGGGCTGCGTGATCGACCGCGAGCCGCGTACCTGGGAGCAGCCGTCGGATCACACGCCGGTGATTGCCACGTTGGCGTAGGGTGGGCGGCTTCGCCGCGCACGCGTTCAGGCGGCCGTAGCGACGTCGCGCATGCTCTGAAACCTGTTGGACGCGTGGGCGGGAGACCCGCCCACCCTACGCGTATGTCTCAAGCGCAGCCCGCCTTGCGCTCGCCCTCGAGCAGCAGCGTCCGGGTCCCCGCGCTGTCGAGCGCGCGCGCGAACAGCCAGCCCTGCACGTACTGGCAGCCGTAGCCGCGCAGCAGGGCCAGTTGCTCCTCGGTCTCCACGCCCTCGGCCACGACCTGCAGCTGCAGGCTGTTGGCCAGCGCCATCACGGCCGCGACGATCGCCTGGTCCTCGCTGCTGGCCACCAGCTCGCGCACGAAGGTGCGGTCAATCTTGATCTTCCTGACCGGGAAGCGCTTCAGGTAGGCCAGGCTCGAGTAGCCGGTGCCGAAATCGTCGATCGACAGGCGCATGCCCATGCGGTTGATCTGGCCGAGGATGTCGAGCGTCTGCTCGCCGTGCTGCATCAGCGCGGTCTCGGTGATCTCGAATTCGACCAGCGCCGGATCGATGCCGGTTTCGTCGACGATGCGCCGGATCGAGGCGACCAGCGCCTTGTGCATGAACTGGCGCGCCGACAGGTTGATCGCCAGCGGCACCGGCGCCAGGCCGGCGCGCTGCCAGGCCATGCTCTGCTCGCAGGCGCGCCGGATCACCCATTCGCCGACCGGCACGATCATCCCGTTCTCTTCCAGCACCGGGATGAAGTCGTCCGGCAGCACCAGCACCGACCCGGTTTCCCCCGCCCCGCCCGGCGTCGGCTTGCGCCAGCGCAGCAGCACTTCAAGCGCATGCACGCGGCCGGTCGCGATGTCCATGATCGGCTGGTAGAAGGGTTCGAACTCGCCGTTCGCCAGCGCCTGGCGCAGGTTCGATTCGAGCTCGAAGTGGCGCGCCGCCGCGCCGTTCATGCGCTGGGTGAAGAACTGGTAGTTGTTGCGGCCGGCGGCCTTGGCCTGGTACATCGCCGCGTCGGCATTGCGCATCAGGGTCTCGACGTCGCTGCCGTCGTCCGGATAGATGCAGATGCCGATCGAGGGCGAGATGTGCAGGTGATGGCCTTCGAAGGGCACGGGCGAGGCCAGCGCCTCGATGATCTTGTCGCCGATCGCGCTGCATTCCTCGAGCGCATGCACGCCCGGTACCAGCACCACGAATTCGTCGCCGCCGAGGCGGGCCACCGTGTCGCTGGCGCGCACCGCGCGGCACAGGCGCCCCGCCACTTCGCGCAGCAGGTGATCGCCCGTCGCGTGGCCGAGCGAATCGTTGATGTTCTTGAAGCGGTCGAGGTCGAGGAACATGATGGCCAGCTTGCCGTCGGCGCGCTGCGCGGCCAGGATCGCGCGCTCGAGGCGGTCGGCCAGCAGCGCGCGGTTCGGCAGGCCGGTCAGGCTGTCGTGGTAGGCCATGTGGTGCACGCGCGCCTCGGCCTGGCGCCGCTCCAGGATCTCTTCCTGCAGCAGGGCGTTGGCGCCGGCCAGCTCGGCCGTGCGCTCGGCCACGCGCACCTCGAGCTCGTCGCGCGCGCGGCGCACCGCCTCGGCCGCCTCGCGCTGGGCCGTCACGTCGTCGACCAGCCACAGGCTGCGCCCGCCCGGGTCGGCCAGGTCGAAGGGACGGCCCGACAGCCGGCCCCAGAAGGTGGCGCCGTCGCGCCGCACCAGCAGGTGCTCGCCGACGCTGACGCGGCCGGCGGCGAAGTCGCGCGCGGTCTCGCGGCGCGCGGCCAGCCAGCCCTGGGCGTCCTGGTAGAGCGAGCGCACGCTGGCGCCGCGGCAGCCGCCGGGCTCGTAACCGAACAGCTCCTCCATCTTGCGGTTGCAGTGCAGCGTGCGGCCCTGCTCGACGACGGCGATGCCGAGCACGGCCGTGTCGAGGATGGCCTGGTTCTCCAGCAGCGCCACGCGCAGCGACTGCTCGTCGCGCTTCTGGCGGGTGCGGTCCTCGACGATCCATACGTAGCCATGCGACAGCTCTTCGGGATTGACGGCATAACCGATGATCTTGGCCCAGATCGGGGTGCCGTCGCGGCGCATCAATTCGGCCTCGCCCTGGTAGGCACGTCCCTGGGCGAACAGCGGGTAGGCTTCGGCGGCGATGCGTTCGAAGTCGCCGATGCTCGGGTGCAGGGCCTGCACCATCAGGCCCTCCGCCTGCTCGCCGGCATAGCCGAACATGTCGAGGAAACCCGCGTTCCAGCGCCGCACGCGCTGCTTGCGCGTAAACATGATCGCGAGCGAGGCGTTGTTCATCAGTGCCTGCAGTTCGCGCCGCGCGTGGCGCGTTTCGCTCACGTCCTCGATGATCCAGATCGTGCCCGCTTCGCGCCGGCCCGGCACCACCGCGCTGGCGCGCACCCGCGCCCAGAAGCGCGAGCCGTCGCGGCGCCGGAAGCGGCACTCGGCCTTTTCGTAGATGCCGTCGCGCGACAGCGCCTCCAGCGCCTCGTCCTTGAATACCTGGTAGTCGAGCGGCGAAGCGAACATCTCGCCCGGATTGCGGTCGGCCAGTTCCTCGACGCTGTAGCCGATCATGCTCGACAAGCGCGGGTTGCACTCCTTGAGCAGGCCCGGCTTGGTGAAGACGATGCCGACCGGGGCGTTGTCGAAGATCGCCTTCTGCTGGCCCATGGCGGTGCGCAGCGCCTGCTGGCCGCGCTCGTATTCGCTGACGTCGGTGAAGACGAAGGTGGCGCCCGGCGCGCCCGCGCCGGGCGGCAGCGGCTTGGAGCGGATCTGGACGGCGATGTCCAGGCCCGGCGCGCCCGGCCGGCTCAGTTGGGTATGCCAGCAGCGTTCGGTGCGCATGGCGCGCCGCAGTTCGGCCATGGCGATGCGCGCCGCCGCGCCGCTGAACAGCTCGAGCAGCGAACGGCCCTCGGGCGAGCCGCCGGCCAGCGCGCACATCGCGCCGTTGGCCGCGAACACGACGCCCGAGGCATCGACGGCGCAGGCGGCGCCCGCAATGAGGTCCAGCGCATCGGCCACGCAGGCCGGCTTGCACGCAATTCTATCCATTGTTTCCCGCAGTCCCCTGGCATGCAGCCTCGATGCGGGCCGCTAAATGTTGCTGGATGATAAACCAGCGGAGGCGGAATCTCTACCATGTCATGACAAAAAAAGAAGCCTGGCGGCCGCGCGTTGCGCGTCCGCCAGGCTTCCCTTGCCTTCCGTTTGCCTTGCGGCTTGCGAAGCGCTCAGAACGTGTCGCCCGGCACCCGCACCCAGCCTTCCATCAGCACGCGCGCGCTGCGGCTCATGACGGCCTTGGTGACGCTCCATTCGCCGTTCGCCTCGATCGCTTCGGCGCCGACGCGCAGGGTGCCCGAAGGATGGCCGAAACGTACCGCGGCGGGCTGGCCGCCGCCGGCCGCGAGATTGACCAGGGTGCCCGGCACGGCTGCCGCGGTGCCGATCGCCACCGCCGCCGTGCCCATCATCGCGTGGTGCAGTTTGCCCATCGACATGGCGCGCACCAGCAGGTCGATCTCGCCGGCCGCGACCGGCTTGCCGCTCGACGAAGTGTAGGCTAGCGGACGCGCAACGAAGGCGACCTTCGGCGTGTGCTGGCGGCTCGCGGCCTCCTTGACATCCTTGATCAGGCCCATGCGCAGCGCGCCGTGGGCGCGGATGGTCTCGAACAGCGCCAGCGCGCGCGGGTCGCCGTTGATGGCGTCCTGCAGTTCGGTGCCCGTATAGCCGATGTCTTCGGCATTCACGAAAATGGTCGGGATGCCGGCGTTGATCATGGTCGCCGGGATCGTGCCCAGGCCAGGCACCTCGAGTTCGTCGACCAGCTTCCCGGTCGGGAACATCGAGCCCCCGGCGCCCTCCTCGTCGGCAGCCGGATCCATGAATTCGAGCTGCACTTCGGCCGCCGGGAAGGTCACGCCATCGAGTTCGAAGTCGCCCGTTTCCTGCACCTCGCCGTTCGTCACGGGCACATGGGCGACGATGGTTTTACTGATGTTGGCCTGCCAGATGCGCACGGTCACGATGCCGTCCTGCGGGATGCGCTCGCGCTCGACCAGGCCGGCGCCGATCGCGAACGAGCCGACCGCCGACGACAGGTTGCCGCAGTTGCCGCTCCAGTCCACGAAAGGCTTGTCGATCGAGACCTGGCCGAACAGGTAGTCGACGTCATGTCCGGGGCGCGTGCTCTTCGAGACGATCACGGCCTTGCTGGTGCTCGAGGTGGCGCCGCCCATGCCGTCGATCTGCTTGCCGTAGGGGTCGGGGCTGCCGATCACGCGCAGCAGCAGCTTGTCGCGCGCCGTGCCCGGAACGCGGGCGGCTTCGGGCAGGTCGTCGAGGCGGAAGAACACGCCTTTCGAGGTGCCGCCACGCATGTAGGTGGCGGGGATTTTGATTTGGGGAGTGTGTGGCATGTGGTTGTCCAATTGGTGAGCCGAAAGGACGTAGGGTGGACGGCTCCGCCGTCCACGCGTTCAACGCAATCGTGCACACCACGGTGCGGCTGGCATACGACACTTGAACGCGTGGACGGGAAACCCGTCCACCCTACGGTTACGCCGCGACTTTCGACGAGGCCAGGAAGTCCTGCGCGAAGCGCTGCAGCACGCCGCCGGCCTCGTAGATCGACACCTCTTCCGCCGTATCGAGGCGGCAGGTGACCGGCACCTCGACGCGCTGGCCATCGCGCCGGTTGATCACCAGCGTCAGGGTCGCGCGCGGGGTGCGCTCGCCGATCACATCGAAGGTCTCGGTGCCGTCGATGCCCAGCGTCAGGCGGTTCACGCCAGGCATGAACTCCAGCGGCAGCACGCCCATGCCCACCAGGTTGGTCCTGTGGATACGCTCGAAGCCTTCGGCGACGATCGCTTCCACGCCGGCCAGGCGCACGCCCTTCGCCGCCCAGTCGCGCGAGGAGCCCTGGCCGTAGTCGGCGCCGGCAATCACGATCAAAGGCTGCTTGCGCTCCATGTAGGTCTCGATGGCTTCCCACATGCGCGTCACCTGCCCTTCGGGCTCGATCCGCGCCAACGACCCGGCGCGCACGCTGCCGTCGGGATTGCGCACCATCTCGTTCTTCAGGGTCGGGTTCGCGAAGGTGGCGCGCTGCGCCGTCAAGTGGTCGCCGCGGTGGGTGGCATACGAATTGAAGTCTTCCTCCGGCAGGCCCATCTTCGCCAGGTATTCGCCGGCGGCCGAGTCGAGCATGATCGCGTTCGAGGGCGACAGGTGGTCGGTGGTGATGTTGTCGCCCAGGACGGCCAGCGCGCGCATGCCCGACAGGCTACGCTCGCCGGCCAGCGCGCCTTCCCAGTACGGCGGGCGGCGGATGTAGGTGCTCATGGGGCGCCAGTCGTACAGCGGCGACACCGCTTCTCCATCGTCGGCCACGCGCGCGAACATCGGCGTGTAGACCTTGCGGAACTGCTCGGGCTTGACGCTCCGTTCGATGACGGCGTCGATCTCCTCGTCGCTCGGCCAGATGTCGGCCAGCTTCACGGCGTTCCCCTGCGCGTCGACGCCCAGCACGTCCTTCTCGATGTCGAAGCGGATCGTGCCGGCGATCGCGTAGGCGATCACCAGCGGCGGCGAAGCCAGGAAGGCCTGCTTCGCGTAGGGGTGGATGCGGCCGTCGAAGTTGCGGTTGCCCGACAGGACGGCGGTCGCGTACAGGTCGCGCTCGATGATTTCCTGCTGGATGACAGGGTCGAGCGCGCCGCTCATGCCGTTGCAGGTCGTGCAGGCAAAGGCGACGACGCCGAAGCCCAGCTTTTCCAGTTCCGGCATCAGGTCCGCTTCTTCCAGGTAGAGCGAGACGGCTTTCGAGCCCGGCGCCAGCGAGGATTTCACCCAGGGTTTACGCAGCAGCCCGCGCTGGTTGGCGTTGCGCGCCAGCAGGCCGGCGGCAATCATGTTGCGCGGATTGTTCGTGTTGGTGCAGCTGGTGATCGCCGCGATGATGACGGCGCCGTCGGGCATCTTGCCCGGCTCGTTTTCGACCACGCCCGAGATGCCGCGCGCGGCCAGTTCCGAGGTCGGCACGCGCTTGTGCGGGTTGGACGGGCCGGCGATGTTGCGCACGACAGTCGAGAGGTCGAAGCGCAGCACGTGCTCGTACTCGGCGGTCTTGAGCGCGTCGGCCCAGAGCCCGGTCTCCTTCGCGTACAGCTCGACCAGCTTCACGGTGTCGTCTTCGCGGCCGGTGAGCTTCAGGTACTTGATGGTCTGCTCGTCGATGTAGAACATCGCGGCGGTCGCGCCGAATTCCGGCGCCATGTTGGAGATGGTCGCGCGGTCGCCCAGGGTCAGGTTGGCCGCGCCCTCGCCGTAGAACTCCAGGTAAGTCGACACCACTTTCGAGGCGCGCAGGAACTCGGTCAGCGCCAGCACCACGTCGGTGGCGGTGATGCCGGGCTGCGGTTTGCCGGTCAGCTCGACGCCGACGATGTCCGGCAGGCGCATGTAGGAAGCGCGGCCCAGCATGACGCTTTCGGCTTCCAGGCCGCCGACGCCGATCGCGATCACGCCCAGCGCATCGACCATCGGCGTGTGCGAGTCGGTGCCGACCAGGGTGTCCGGGAAGGCGACGCCGTCCTTGACCTGCACCACGGGGCTCATGCGCTCCAGGTTGATCTGGTGCAAGATGCCGTTCCCCGGCGGGATCACGTCGACGTTCTGGAAGGCTTTCTTGGTCCAGTCGATGAAGTGGAAGCGGTCTTCGTTGCGGCGGTCCTCGATGGCGCGGTTCTTCTCGAACGCGTCCGGATCGAAGCCGCCGCACTCGACGGCCAGCGAGTGGTCGACCACCAGCTGGGTCGGCACCACCGGATTGACGAGGGCCGGGTTGCCGCCCTCTTGCGCGATGGCGTCGCGCAGGCCGGCCAGGTCGACCAGCGCCGTCTGGCCCAGGATGTCGTGGCAGACCACGCGCGCCGGGAACCACGGGAAGTCGAGGTCGCGCTTGCGTTCGATGAGCTGCTTCAGCGAAGGCACCAGCGCCATCGGCTCGCAGCGGCGCACCAGGTTTTCGGCCAGCACGCGCGAGGTGTAGGGCAGCTTGTCGTAAGCGCCCGGCTCGATGCTGTCGACCGCTTCGCGCGCGTCGAAATAATGCAGGACAGTGCCGTGCAGGGGTTTGCGGTATGCGTTGTTCATTTCAGGCTCGGTAACTTATTTGCGCTCTTCGATGGGCACGAATTGCAGGTCTTCCGGACCGACGTAGTTCGCGCTCGGGCGGATGATCTTGTTGTCGATGCGCTGCTCGATGATGTGCGCGGCCCAGCCCGAGGTGCGCGAGATGACGAACAGCGGGGTGAACATGGCGGTCGGCACGCCCATCATGTGGTACGAGACTGCCGAGAACCAGTCGAGGTTCGGGAACATCTTCTTGACTTCCCACATGACCGATTCGAGGCGCTCGGCGATGTCGAACATCTTCATCGAGCCGGCGCTCTCGGACAGCGAACGCGCCACCTCCTTGATGACCACGTTACGGGGGTCGGAGATGGTGTACACGGGGTGGCCGAAGCCGATCACGACCTCTTTATTGGCCACGCGATTGCGGATGTCGGCTTCGGCTTCGTCGGCGTTCTCGTAGCGCTTCTGGATGTCCAGCGCGACTTCGTTGGCGCCGCCGTGCTTCGGGCCGCGCAGCGCGCCGATCGCGCCGGTGATGGCCGAGTGCATGTCGGAGCCGGTGCCGGCGATCACGCGCGCCGTGAAGGTCGAGGCGTTGAACTCGTGCTCGGCATACAGGATCAGCGAGGTGTGCATCGCGCGCACCCACTCTTCCTTCGGCGCGTGGCCGTGCAGCAGGTGCAGGAAGTGGCCGCCGATCGAGTCGTCGTCGGTCTCGGTGTCGATGCGCTTGCCGTTATGGCTGAAGTGGTACCAGTACAGCAGCATCGAGCCGAACGAGGCCATCAGGCGATCCGCGATGTCGCGCGCGCCGGCGATGTTGTGGTCTTCCTTTTCCGGCAGCGCGCAGCCCAGCGCCGAGACGCCGGTACGCATCACGTCCATCGGGTGGCTGGCGGCCGGCAGCGCTTCGAGCGCCAGGCGCACCGCCTGCGGCAGGCCGCGCAAGGACTTCAGCTTGGCCTTGTAGCCCTTCAGTTCGGCGGCGGTCGGCAGCTTGCCGTGCACCAGCAGGTAGGCGATTTCTTCGAATTCGCAGGAGGTGGCGACATCGAGGATGTCGTAGCCGCGGTAGTGCAGGTCGTTGCCCGACTTGCCGACCGAGCACAGTGCGGTGTTACCGGCGGCGACACCCGACAGGGCGACGGATTTCTTTGGCTTGAAAGCTGGGGCTTGTTCGGTCATGCTGATCTCCTGTTCTCTGATAGCGTTATTCGGCTTTACTGCGTCTTCTGCGCGGCGAAGAGTGCATCGAGCTTTTGCTCGAAGTCGTGGTAGTTGATGCGGTCGTACAGCTCGGCGCGGGTCTGCATGGTGTCGACCACGGCCTGCTGGCTGCCGTCGCGGCGGATCGCCGTGTAGACGTTTTCGGCCGCCTTGTTCATGGCGCGGAAGGCCGACAGCGGATACAGTACCAGACCCACGTCGGCGGTCTTGAGTTCCTCGACGGTGAACAGCGGGGTCGAGCCGAATTCGGTGATGTTGGCCAGGATCGGCACGCCGACTGCTTTTGCGAAACGCGAATACATGGCCAGGTCGGTCATCGCTTCCGGGAACACCATGTCGGCGCCGGCTTCGACGCAGGCAACCGCGCGCTCGATGGCGGCGTCGATGCCTTCCACGGCCAGCGCATCGGTACGCGCCATGATGACGAAGTTCTCGTCGGTGCGGGCGTCGACGGCGGCCTTGATGCGGTCGACCATTTCCTGCTTGGAGACGATTTCCTTGCCCGGGCGGTGGCCGCAGCGCTTGGCGCCGACCTGGTCTTCGATGTGGATCGCGGCGGCGCCGAACTTGATCATCGATTTCACGGTGCGCGCGACGTTGAAGGCCGAGGAGCCGAAGCCGGTGTCGACGTCGACCAGCAGCGGCAGGTCGCACACGTCGGTGATGCGGCGCACGTCGGTCAGCACGTCGTCGAGGTTGGAGATGCCGAGGTCCGGCAGGCCGAGCGAACCGGCGGCGACGCCGCCGCCGGAGAGGTAGATGGCCTTGAAGCCGGCGCGCTTGGCGAGCAGGGCGTGGTTGGCGTTGATCGCGCCGACCACCTGCAATGGGGATTCTTCTTGTACGGCCTTGCGGAACGCGGCGCCTGCGGAATGGTGACTCATGACCTGGCCTTTCGGTATGTCGTTGGGATGGCAGTAATTATGCAAGGGGCGTGCCAGCCAGCGGCAATGCCCGCATTTCCTTGTATTTCAAGCACTTGCGGCGCGATGCGGGGCGACAGCCGTCGACCGCGCCGTTTCACATGGACATTTTGTTTCACCCTGAAACACCAAAGTGAAACACAGTGTGACACAGGGCCGAAAAAAACCCCGCAACGCGTGCGGGGTGTGCGCGGTGCGCTGGGCCGGCCGCTCAGTGTCCGGACGCGGTGGAGGCGCCGATACCCGTCTCCGAGCGCATTTCCTGGGCCTCGTAGCCGGCGCGGTCGATGCGCGCGCGCGGGCTCTTGTCGACCAGCGAGATCAGCCAGATGGAAATGAAGCCGGCCAGCATCGAGAACAGCGCGGGCGAGGTGTAGGGGAAAGGCGCCTCGCCGTAGCCGAGCACGTCGGTCCAGACCGATTTCGACAGCAGGGTCAGCACGACCGCCGTGATCAAGCCGATGAAGCCGCCGATGGTGGCGCCGCGGGTCGTGCAATCCTTCCACAGCACCGACATGAACAGCACCGGGAAGTTGGCCGATGCGGCGATCGCGAAGGCCAGCGACACCATGAAGGCCACGTTCTGCTTTTCAAAGGCAATGCCGAGCAGCACCGCGACGATGCCGAGCGCGACCGTGGTCAGGCGCGACACCTTCAGCTCCTTGGCGCTGCCGGCCTGGCCCTTCTTGATGACGGTCGCGTACAGGTCGTGCGAGACGGCGGAGGCGCCCGAGAGCGTGAGGCCGGCCACCACCGCGAGGATGGTGGCGAAGGCCACCGCCGAGATGAAGCCGAGGAAGACGTCGCCGCCGACGGCCTTGGCCAGGTGCACGGCCGCCATGTTGTTGCCGCCGATTAGCTTGCCGGCCGCATCCTTGAACGCGGGATTGGTGCCGACCAGGATGATGGCGCCGAAGCCGATGATGAAGGTGAGAATATAAAAATAGCCGATCCAGGTCGTGGCCCAGAACACCGACTTGCGCGCTTCCTTGGCGCTGGGCACGGTGAAGAAGCGCATCAGGATGTGCGGCAGCCCGGCGGTGCCGAACATGAGCGCCATGCCGAAGGAGATCGCCGAGATCGGGTCCTTGATGAAGGTGCCGGGCCCCATGATCGCATCGCCCTTCGCATGCACTTCGACCGAGCGCGCGAACAGCTGCTCGGGGCTGAAGTTGAACTGGGCGAGCACGGCAAAGGCCATGTAGGAAGCGCCCGAGAGCAGCAGCACGGCCTTGATGATCTGGACCCAGGTGGTGGCGGTCATGCCGCCGAAGAGCACGTAGACCATCATGAGGATGCCGACGATGACCACCGCCATCCAGTACTCGAGCCCGAACAGCAGCTTGATCAGCTGCCCTGCCCCGACCATCTGCGCGATCAGGTAGAACAACACCACGACCAGCGTGCCGGATGCGGCGAACACCCGGATCGGGGTTTGCGCGAAGCGGTAGGCGGCCACGTCGGCGAAGGTGAAGCGGCCCAGGTTGCGCAGGCGTTCGGCCATCAGGAAGGTGATCACGGGCCAGCCGACCAGGAAGCCGATCGCATAGATCAGGCCGTCGTAGCCGTCGAGGAAGACGGCGGCCGAAATGCCGAGGAAGGAGGCGGCCGACATGTAGTCGCCCGCAATTGCCAGGCCGTTCTGGAAGCCGGTGATGCCGCCGCCGGCGGTGTAGAAGTCGGAGGCCGAGCGCGTGCGGCCGGCCGCCCATTTGGTGATGAACAGGGTGAAGATGACGAAGGCGGCGAACATCGTGATCGCCGTCCAGTTGGTCGGCTGCTTCTGCGCTTCGCCGATCACGGGGGCGGCGATGGCGCTGCCGGAGGCGAGCGCGGCCAGGACAGCGGCGGCGCCGCGTTGGATGCGGATCATGGCGGCGCTCCTCATGCGTTGACGCGCGCGCGGATCGCGGCGGTCAGTTCGTCGAATTCGCTGTTGGCGCGGCGCACGTAGATGCCCGTGATCACGACCGTGAACAGGATCACCGCCAGCCCGATCGGCATGCCCCAGCTCATCACGCCCTCCCCGATCCGCCTGCCCATGAATTCCTTGTTGAAGGCGACCAGCAGGATGAAGCCGTAATACACGGCCATCATGGCCCAGGTGAGCGTCCAGCCGTAGCGCGAGCGCGTGCGGACGAGTTTCTGGTAATTCGGGTCTGCCTTGACGGCTTGGACAATGTCTTGTTCCATAAGAATGTCTCCTGGTGTCTTGTTGGCGTTCTGTCGTGTTGTGGCGAGTTCTGGCGATTTCAGCCTAAAGCGAGACGCTTACCCGCCGCTTACGCTAAGCCAGTCGTGCGCGACGTTTCATCTGAAACACGGCCGTGAAATGCGTTACACTTGAAACATGAAACACCCCTCCCGCCCCGCGGCGGAGCCGGGCGACAAGCCGGTGATCTGGACCGTGTCCGTATCGCGCCTGTCCGACCTGTTCCGCGACATCACCCTCGAATACGACCACCTGGCGACGATCGAGCCGATCCACCTCGGCTTCGACGAAGCGGCACGCCACATCCGCGAACGGATGGCAAGCGAGCGCTGCGACGTCGTGATCGCCGCCGGCTCGAACGGCGCCTACCTGAAGGGACGGGTGTCGGCACCGGTGATCGTGGCCAAGGCCAGCGGCTTCGACGTGCTGCAGGCCCTGAGCCGGGCGCGCAAGGTCTCGCCGCGCGTGGGGGTGATCAGCTACCAGCAGCCGTTGCCGGAACTGGCCGATTTCGCCGCCACCTTCGGCCTGGCCATCGACCAGCGCAGCTATGTCACGCGCGAGGATGCGCGCGCCGCCATCAAGGAGATGAAGGCGGCCGGCATCGAGGTCATCGTCGGCGCCGGGCTGATCACGGACCTGGCCGAGGAAGCCGGGCTGGGCAGCGTGTTCCTGTATTCGGCGGCCTCGATCCGCCAGGCCTTCGACGATGCGCTGGAAGTGGCGCGCCTGACCCACCTGGAAGCGAGCCGCATCCGGCGCGGCCCGGCGAACGAGGCGCGCCGCGCGCGGCGCGGCCTGAACGACCTGCGCGGCGAGTCCGATGCCATGGAGCGCCTGCGCCAGACCGTGGTGCTGTATGCGCGCTCGCCGGCCACCGTGCTGATCCAGGGAGAAACCGGCAGCGGCAAGGAGCTGGTGGCCCAGGCCATCCACCGCGAGGGGCCGCGCAGCCTGGGCACGAACCGTCCCTTTGTCGCCGTCAACTGCGGCGCGATCGCCGAGTCGCTGCTGGAGTCCGAACTCTTCGGGCATGAGGAAGGCGCGTTCACGGGGGCGCGGCGCGGCGGGCATGCGGGACTGTTCGAGGCGGCCAATGGCGGCACCCTGTTCCTGGATGAGATCGGCGAAATGCCGCTCGCCCTGCAGACGCGCCTGCTGCGCGTGCTGGAAGAGCGCGAAGTGATGCGGGTCGGCGGCACGCGCCCGGTGCCGATCGAGCTGCGGGTGATCAGCGCCACCCACTGCGACCTGGAAAGCCGGGTGCGCGAGGGGCGCTTCCGCGCCGACCTGTTCTATCGCCTTGCAGTGCTGCGCCTGGCGCTGCCGCCGCTGCGCGCGCGGGTGGACGACATCGCGCCGCTGGCCGAATGGTCGCTCAAGGGCGCGCTGGCGGCGCTCGGGGCGCGGCCGCACCCGAACCTGCATGCCGAGCTGCGCGCCTGCGCCCCCTTGCTGGAACGCTATGGCTGGCCGGGCAATGTGCGCGAACTGCGCAACCTGACCGAGCGCCTGGCCCTGTTCCTCGCGGCCGAGCCGCTGCAAGCGCTGACGCCCGCGTTTCTCCTGTCGGTGGCACCGGAGCTGGGCCAGGCCGGCATGCCTGCGCTGGGGCGCACCGATGCCGTGCCTGCCTCGGTGGCCTCGGCGGCCTCCCCGGCCTCCGAGCCGGCCGCCGAGGTCGTCGCCCGCTTCGGCGGCTCGCGCGAGGCGGCCGCGCGCCACCTCGGCATCAGCCGCACGACGCTCTGGCGCCGGCTCAAGACGGGGACGTAGGGTGGACGGCTCTACCCGGGAGCTGGCTCGGACCTAGCCTCGGCGCCGCCCACGCGTTCAAACCGTGCCTGCACAGTTGCTGCTTCATTGAGGCCGGTTGAACGCGTGGGCGGCGTTTCAGCTGCGTGTGCGCATCGTACAGGGTATAGCCGCCCACCCTACGGCCGCCGGTGCCGCCCCGCCCTGCGCCGGCGCAGGCTGTAGACCATGAAGGCGACCACGGCCAGGTTGAACAGCACCAGGCCGGCACTGAGCAAGGTCGGGCGGTGCCACAGTTCCCGCAGTTCGAACGGCAGGTAGACGGCGCCGCTGGCGGCGGCAAAGCCCTCGCCCCAGGCGCGTTCGTACCACAGGCCATAGGCCTCGATCATGCGGACGGCGGAATACGCCAGCGCGGCCGCTGCCAGCTGCACCAGGCGGGTATCGTCGAGCTTGCCTGCAAGCTCGAGGAAGACGCGCGGCGTGTGCGCTGCGGGATTGAGGTGGGCGTGCCGTACCAGCTCCTCGGCAAGCCGTTGGACATCGCGGTGCACCAGGGAGAACAGGCCGAAGCCGGTCAGCAGGACCACGATCCCCTTCAAGGCTTCGATCGCGGCCACGGCGCGGATGCCTTGCGCGAGGTTCATTCGTGGGTTCTCCCGTGGCCGCCGCGAAGGCGGTCAGCGCACGCAGGTCACGTAGGCCTTGCTCCCCTTTGGGAAGCTGGTTGCGGCGCCGGTCGAGAGGTTCACCGCGAAGTGGCTGTCGGCGCCGCTGCCGGCAGTGGCGGTCCACGCATCGGCCGCCGCCCAGCCCTGCCCGTTCAACATCCCGGACGCGACCAGCGTGACCAATTGGCCCTGTTCGGGAAGCTTCCAGCCAGTCAGGTCCTTGACCGACAAGTTTTTGCAATAGGCGTCCGCCTCAGTCCAGGTCATCACGAACGTCGCTGGCGACCAGGTCAGCTGCGCGTCGGTCACGTAGGCGGCAGTTGTTGGCGGGGCGACACAAACGCCGTTTTCGCGCACCAGTGGTGCCGTGCAAACACGGGCGGCCACGGTCAGCAAGGCGCTGGTCGAGGTCGGGTAATAGCTGCCCATGCGGCCCTGTTGCGCCGTGATGGTGGTGGTGCCGGCCTTGAGGACGGTGACCGTGTCGCCTTCGATCTTCGCCACGCCCTGGTCGCTGCTGGTGTAGCTGAACGGGGCCGGGCTTTTCGAGGTCGGCGCCGTCAGCTTGAAGGGCGCGTCGCCCTCGGTCTTGTTGAGCGCGGGAAAGGCGCCGAGCTCGACGCCGTCGTGGCCGCCGCAACCCGCCAGCAGGATCAGGGCGCCGCTCAGGGCAAGGGTGAGGTGGCGGTTGGTGGTCATGGTCTCGTCAGGAATGTGATTGCTCCAGTATAAGCTTTCCGCCACAACTCTTGGCAAATATCCAAGAGCTCGGGGCGCTGGCGGGCCGCGCATACTGTACCGGGCGATCCAGAAGCGCACCTGATAAATCGCATATCGACATGAGCATTTCTTATTTTTAAGACAAGCCTCGCCGGTGCTATGCTGGTTCCCGGGCCGGCCGGCGCGGGCGTGAAGACAGTTCGCGCCAGTTCAAACTCTGCCTCGCCGAACCGCCGTACCATGCCTTGTTCATCACGGCCCGGCGCGCAATCCGCGCTTCCTTTCCGCAGTCGCGGCGCCTACCAGGCGCTTCTCGGAGGCAATATGCAACGCACACTGCAGCACCCGTCTCAAGCGGCACTCTTCTCCCTGATCGGCAACACCCCGCTGGTGCAAGTCACCCGCATGGATACCGGTCCGTGCCAGTTATTCCTGAAACTGGAATCGCAAAATCCCGGCGGATCGATCAAGGACCGCATCGGCCGCGCCATGATCGCGCAAGCCGAACAGGACGGCAGCCTGAAGCCCGGCGGCGTCGTGGTCGAGGCCACGGCCGGGAATACCGGCCTGGGCCTGGCGCTGGTGGCCCGCATCAAGGGCTACCGCGTCGTGCTAGTGGTGCCCGACAAGATGGCGGCCGAAAAGGTCCTGCACCTGAAGGCCCTGGGCGCCGAGATCCACTTGACCCGCTCGGACGTCGGCAAGGGCCATCCCGAGTACTACCAGGACTACGCGGCGCGCCTGGCGCGCGAGATTCCGGGCGCCTGGTTCGCCGACCAGTTCAACAATCCGGCCAACCCGCGCGCCCACGAAACCACGACCGGCCCCGAGATCTGGGAGCAGACCAGCCACGAACTCGACGCCATCGTGGTCGGCGTCGGTTCCTCCGGCACGCTGACCGGCCTGTCGAACTACTTCGGCCGAGTCCAGCCCAACCTGGAATTCGTGCTGGCCGATCCCAAGGGCTCGATCCTCGCCGAGTACGTCAACACCGGGCACCTGTCGAAAGACGCCGGCTCGTGGGCGGTCGAAGGCATCGGCGAAGACTTCATTCCCGGCATCGCCGACCTGTCGCGCGTGCGCAGCGCCTACACGATCAGCGACGAGGAAAGCTTCACGACGGCGCGCGCCCTGCTGCAGCAGGAAGGCATCCTGGCCGGTTCCTCGACCGGCACCCTGCTCGCCGCGGCGCTGCGCTACTGCCGCGCCCAGACCAGCCCGAAACGGGTCGTTTCTTTCGTCTGCGACACCGGCACCCGCTACCTCACCAAGGTCTACAGCGACGGCTGGATGGTCGACCAGGGCCTCCTGCAGCGCCCCAAGACCGGCGACCTGCGCGACCTGGTCGGGCGCCGCTTCGACGCCGGCGAAGTGGTGACGGTGGCGCCGACCGACACCCTGCTCACCGCCTTCAACCGCATGCGCAGCAGCGACCTGGCCCAGCTGCCCGTGATCGACCAGGGCCGCCTGGTCGGCATCATCGACGAATCGGACCTGCTGCTGCACGTGACGACCGAACCGGCGCGTTTCCAGGCGCCGGTCGCGGCCACCATGACGGCGCAACTGCAGACGCTCGCGCCCTCATCGAGCATGCAGGAGCTGCGCGCCATCCTCGACCGCGGCCTGACCGCCGTGGTGCTGGACGCCGACCGCTTCTATGGCCTGATCACCCGCTTCGACCTCCTCAACCACCTGCGCAGGACGCTATCGTGACCACTCTCGACAACCAGCAGCACATCGCGACCCGCGTCATCCACGGCGGCCAGTCGCCCGAACCGGCCACCGGCGCCGTGATGCCGCCGATCTTCGCCACCTCCACTTTTGTCCAGGAGAGCCCGGGCGTGCACAAGGGCCTCGACTACGGCCGCTCGCACAACCCGACGCGCTGGGCGCTGGAGCGCTGCGTCGCCGACATCGAGAGCGGCAGCGCGGCCTTTGCCTTCGCCTCCGGCCTGGCGGCGATCTCGAGCGTGCTGGAACTGCTGCCGGCGGGTTCGCACATCGTCGCCGGCGACGACATGTATGGCGGCACCTACCGCCTGTTCGAGCGCGTGCGCCGCACCAGCGCCGGGCACGATTTCACCTACGTGAACCTGGCCGACCCGGATGCGCTGGCTGGCGCATTGCGTCCTGATACGCGCCTGGTATGGGTCGAGACGCCGACCAACCCGATGCTGAAACTGGCCGACCTGGCGGCCATCGCCCGCCTGTGCCGCGAGCGCGGCATCGTCACGGTCTGCGACAACACCTTCGCCAGCCCGATCAACCAGCGCCCGCTGGAACTGGGCATCGACATCGTGGTGCACTCGACCACCAAGTACATGAACGGCCACTCGGACGTGATCGGCGGCGTCGCCGTGGTCGGCAAGGCCGCCCACCAGGCGCCGCTGGCCGAGCAGCTTGGCTTCATCCAGAACGCCGTCGGCGCCATCCAGGGTCCCTTCGACAGCTTCCTGGTGCTGCGCGGGATCAAGACCCTGGCCCTGCGCGTCGAGCGCAGCAGCGCCAATGCGCTGGCGCTGGCCGAATGGCTCGAGCGCGAGCCGCGGGTAGCCAGGGTGTTTTATCCCGGACTGGAATCGCATCCCCAGCATGCGCTGGCGCGGCGCCAGATGAGCGGCTTCGGCGGCATCGTCTCGATCGAGCTCGATACCGACCTGCCCGGGGCGCGCCGCTTCCTGGAAGCGTGCAAGGTGTTCACGCTGGCCGAAAGCCTGGGCGGCGTGGAAAGCCTGATCGAACACCCTGCCCTGATGACCCACGCGACGATCCCGCCGGCGCAGCGGGCCGAACTCGGGATCGGCGATGCCCTGATCCGGCTGTCGGTCGGGATCGAGCACCTGGAAGACCAGCGCGCGGATTTGAGGCGGGCGCTGGCGGCGATTTGATGTAGGGTGGTCGGCTATACCGCGACGGCGGCGTCCACGCTGCCTCGACGCCGCCCACGCGTTCAACCATCTCTTGAGATTTCGCGACGGTGCTCCTGCCGGTTGAACGCGTGGGCAGCGCACATGACGCGGCCGCTCACGGTGCCGGGTTTAGCTGTCCACCCTACGGTTTTAGCGCAATTCAGCCCAGGGCCGGCACCTGCGTCCTCACCTTGAAAGTTCCCACCAGCTGCGACAGCTCGGCGGCCTGATTGCGCATCGCCTCGGCCGCGGCGGTGGCCTCTTCCACCATCGCCGCGTTCTGGCGCGTGGCCAGGTCGATGTCGGCGATGGCGCGGCCGACTTCGGCCACGCCGCCGGCCTGCCCGGCGCTGTCGGCATCGATCGCCGCCAGCAGCTGCGCCACTTCCTGGACGCGCTGCAGCACCGCGCGCATGGTGGCGCCGGCGGCGCCGGCGATGCCGGTGCCCGCTTCGATCTCGCCGGCGGATGCTCCGATCAATGCCTTGATTTCCTTCGCCGCCGCCGCCGAGTGCTGGGCCAGGCTCCGCACCTCGGCCGCGACGACGGCGAAGCCGCGTCCTTCGGCGCCGGCGCGCGCCGCCTCCACTGCCGCGTTGAGGGCGAGGATATTGGTCTGGAAGGCGATGCTGTCGATCATGCCGGTGATGTTGACGATCTTCTCGGCCGAGCGTCTCAAGGCGTCCATCCGGGTCACCACCTGCTCGACCGCGCGCGCGCCTTCGGCCGCGACCCGCGACGCATCCTGGGCCAGGGCGTTGGCACGCTGGGCGCTGGCGTTATTGCGGGCGATCGCCCCGGTCAGGTCCTGCATCGCGGCCGCGGTCTGCTTCAGGGCGCCGGCCTGGCGCTCGGTGCGCCCCGTCAGGTCAAGGTTGCCGTCGGCGATGCCGGTCGAGGCGGCGTCGATCGCCTGGGCGCCGCTGAGCACGCGCGAGACCGTGGCCGAAACCCCGCTCGTCATGGCGTTCAGCGCATCGAACAGGCGGCCGATTTCGTCGCCACGGCTGTGCCGGATGACCGGGCGCAGGTCGCCGCGCGCCACCTGTTCGGCCAGCGCCACGGCCTGCTGCAAGGGACCGACGATGTTGCGCGTCAGCAGCCAGCCGAGCAGGCCGCCGGTCGCCAGCGCCGTCGCGCCCAGCGCCAGCAGCACGATGCGGCTGAAGGTCGATGCGCCGGCCGATTCCCCGACCAGGGCATGCGCCTGGCGCGCGTGGTAGTCGAGCAGCGCCTCGAGGCTGGCGGCATAGCGCGCAAAGGCCGGTTCGAGTTCGGCGCCGAGCAGGCGGTCGACTTCCTGGATGCGGCCGATGTCCTTGGCCTCGAACACGACCTTGGCTACCGCGGCCAGCGCCGCCTTGTGCCGCATCGTCGCTTCCAGCAGCGCCTGCTCGGCCGGCGACGCCGGCAAGGCGCGGATCGCCGCCTCGATCGAGGCCGCGCGCTTGTCGCCCTGCTCGAGCTGCGCCTTGTACAGGTCGGCCAGCTCGATGCTGTCGCTGCGCGCGACCGACATGATGCGCAGGCCGTTCAACTGGGCCACGCCGAGCAGGTCCGAGGTGAGCTGTTGCTTGGCCAGCTTGTCGTTGACCAGGTCGGACGCGATCCTGTCGCCGGCCTGCATGCGCCACAGCGCGACGCCGGTGATGAGGACGATGAGCAGCGAGACGAGGCAGAAGGAGCCGAGGATCCTGGTACCGGTGTGGAGCTGTGGGAGGCGCATGCGGAGAACCGAAAGTGACGATGTCCGCAGTCTAGGATGTGTTTATGACAGCTTCATGAAGTGCAAGTTTTATTGGACTCTGGAAAACCTTTGAAGCCGCTCCGCTTATGCAAGCCGGATAAAGAAACGCGCCCTGGGGGGCGCGTTCCTGGTGCCTGGCCTGCTTTTAGCGCTTGAGCGGCGGGATCTCGGACGGCTTCCACTGCTTGACCGGCTGCTCCTTGAGCTTCTTCTCGAGCAGCTCGAGCGCCACTTCGAGCTGGCGGTCGCGGCCCTTGAAGGTTTCGTGCGGCAGGTTGTCGACCTCGACGTCGGGGGTGACGCCGACACCTTCGATCAGCCATTCGCCCTCGCTCGAGAACTGGCCGTTCTCGGCGACGCGCGCCATGCCGTTGTCCGCCAGGCCGTTGCCGTCGCTTAGCCAGACGCCGGCGCCGGCCGTGCGCTTGCCCACCAGCGGGCCAAGTTTCAATGCCTTGACGCCGGCCGCGAAGGTCTCGCCGTCCGAATAGGTCAGCTCGTCCATCAGCACGACCAGGTGGCCGCGGAAGGAGTTCTGCATGTTCGGATAGGGCTGCCGGCCGTTCGCGGCCCAGAAGGCCCAGGGACGGCGCAGCAGCTTTTCGATGATCCAGCTGTCGATGTTGCCGCCGTTATTGCGGCGCACGTCGATGACCAGGCCTTCCTTGTTGATGTTGGCGTAGAAGTCGCGCGCGAAGGCGTTGATGTCGCGCGCCACCATGGCGCGCAGGTGCAGGTAGCCGATCCTGCCCTTCGAGGCGCTGTCGACTTGCTGCGCCCTGCCCTGCTCCCAGTCGGCGTAGCGCAGGCTGGCGTGGGTCGCCATCGGGACCGGCGTGACGATCACGGCGCGCGGCGCGCTGCCGGGCCTGGCATCCGGCTTTTTCACGTGCAGCAGCACCTGCTTGCCGGCGGTATCTAACAGCAGGTCGGCGATGTCGCGGCTCTGCGCCAGCGACTTGCCGTTAACGGCCGTGATGATGTCGCCTTCCCGGACGTCGACGTCGGGCGCGGACAGCGGTCCGGCTTCCGAAGGCAGCTCCGGTTCGCTGCGGTAGACGCGGTCGACGCGGTAGCCGTCCGCCGTGCGGCTGAGCACCGCGCCCAGGCTGGCGGGCGTGCCCTCGCTGGGCGCGCGGCGCACGTCGCCCGGACGGATCTGCGAGTGCAGCGCCCCGACCTCCCCCACCATCATGCCGAGCACGTCGTCGAGTTCGGCGCGGTCGGTCACGCGCTCGACCAGCGGCGCGTAGCGGGTGCGCACGGCATTCCAATCGACTCCGCGCATGCGCGCGTCGTACAGGAAGTCGCGGTGCATGCGCCAGGCATCGTTGAACATCTGCTTCCATTCCATGCGCGGGTTCGAAGTCACCGCCCAGTCGTCGATCTTGACCTTGGCCTTGGTGAGGTCGGCAGGCGCCTTGGCGCCGGCGTCGACCACGATCATGTCGCCCGGCGCACCCTTGGCATAGGTGCGATAGAAGAGGTGCTTGCGGTCGCCGGAGAGTCCGAATTCGCGGACGTTGGTGACAAACGTCTCCGGCTGCGGCGCGCTGCGCGCGATGGCCAGGGTCTTGAGCGTGCCCTTGCCCGGCTCGTCGCCGGCCTCGAGCAGGTAGAGGCGCTTGTCGTCGAGGGCCAGCGCGCGGTAGTTGCCGGGCGCGACAGGCACCTCGTAGAGGCGCTCGCGCAGGCCGGCGTAGACGATGCCGGGTGTCGGCTGCTTCGGCTTGTCGGCGTCAAGCTTGCCGGCCGCAGCGGCGGCGGCGACTGCTGCCACGGCCGTCGCCTTGTCGCCGTCGCGCTCGTCGCCAGGCGACTTGACGGCGGCCCTGGCGGCGGCCTCGGGTGTTTTTTCTTCCGGCTTGGTCAGTTCGTCCTCGGGCTTGAAGGGGAAGCGCGTGCCGGGCTGCAGCGCCAGCGCAAACACGCCGACCCGCTTGTCGAACACCGGCCCCATGTTGCGGTCGCCCCAGACCGAGGCATTGCCCAGGTTGAAGTGGCGCGAGGAGAGGAAGTACAGCCATTTGCCGTCCGGCGAAAAGACCGGCGAGCTCGCCTCGTAGCGGTCGGTCGTCACGAAATTCAGGGCGCGGGCCGCGAGGTTATACATGCCGATCTGGTCGCGCCGTTCGCTGCTGCCGGCGCGGACAAAAGCGAGGTTGCGGCTGTCCGGCGACCAGACCACCTGGTCCGAGCGGTCCAGGCCGACCAGTCCGGCGTCGTCGATGATCACATTGGTCTTCGCGACCAGGTCGAGCAGCCAGGTGCGGCCCTTCTTGTCGGTGTGGGCCAGCCACTTGCCGTCCGGCGAAGGGTACAGGTTCCAGCGGTGGCTGGCACCGTCCGTGGTCAGGCGCTCGCCGTGGCCGGAGCCGTCGGCCGCGTAGCGCCAGATCTCGTTCTCGCCGCTGGTGTCGGCAATCGCATACACCCATTTGTCGTCATGGCTGAACACGGCGCTGCGGGCGCGCGCGCCCTCGGGCACGGCGATCTCGACGCGGCGGTAGTTGCCGGTGCCGGCAATCGTCACGCGGCCGCGCGCCGTCAGCACGATGCGCTCGGCCTTGTTGGCGACCTCGATCCCGGTCAGCGCGTCGAGCGGCGACTTCACGCGGCGCACGCGCTGCTGGTCGAAATCCGATACCAGGCTGGCCAAGAGCCGCGTGTCGGCGCCGCTGGCGATATCGAACACGCGCAGGTCGGCGCCCAGCTGGTAGGCGATGCGGCCGTCGCCGAGCGAAGCGGTGCGCACGTCCCACTCCTTGTGCTGCGTCAGCTGGCGCCGATCGCTGCCGTCCGGCCTGGCGCTCCAGAGGTTATCGGCGCCGTTCGCATCGCTGACGAAATACAGGCGCCCCTGCCACCACATGGCGCGCCGGTTGTTGGCGGCGTCGCCCTGGAACAGCGGCTGGGCCTCGCCCTTGGCCGTCAAGTCGAACCGCCACAGCTGGGCATGGGCGCCGCCACGGTAGGACTTGACGTTATCGTTGGTCATCGACAGGCCCATGCGCGTGAAATACACGGTGCGGCCGGCGTCGTCGAGCACGGCGTCGTTGGCGTCGGCCAGCGGCAGCACGCGGCGCGCGAGCGTCACCGGGTCGAGCGCCGCCACGATGCGGTGCTTGGCCGGACCGGTCGAATTTTCGGTACTGACCAGCACCTCGCCCTGGGCCGTCCAGCCGAGCACGGTCACGCCGCCGTTCTCGAAGGTGATGCGGCGCGGCAGGCCGCCTTCGAGCGGCATCACATAGGCTTCCTGGGCGCCTTCGTAGGAGGCGGCAAAGGCGACGAACTTGCCGTCGTGCGAGATCGCGGCATGGGTCTCTGCGCTCGGGTGCGTGGTCAGGCGCGTGGCCTTGCCGCCGGCAATCGTCGTGCGCCAGAGGTCGCCCTCGGCGGTGAACACGACCGTATCGCCGCGCACGGCGGGGAAGCGGAAATAGGGATCGGCGGCGAGGGCTTGCTGGCCAATCAGGGCCAGCGACAGCGCGAGGATGGTGCGGGACACGTTCATGTTCAAAGGCAGAGTTTGCTGGGGAACATGAGTTTGCCATAGGGCAAAGCCGGGGTGGTGTGCATACGTGCAAATAAATCGTTGCCGCGTCTAAGGCGTGGGCACGGGGCGCCCACCCTACAAGGCCGAGCACGGACCTGTTGAACGCGTGGACGGCGTCCTTGTCCCGGCCGATCACGCTTTACGGTGGAGCCGTCCACCCTACCGGTGTGGCGTCCCGCGTTTGCGCCAGGCGAAAAAAAACCGCGCACGGGGCGCGGTTTCCTGGGAGGCATCGAGCCTTACTCGATCTCGACCGTCTCGGCCGGGGCCGGCGGCGGCAGTGCGTCGCCTTCCGGGAACTCGAGGACGACATCGTCCTTCTCGTTCAGGTCCACCGTCACGCGGCCGCCGTTGGTCAGGCGGCCGAACAGCAGTTCGTCGGCCAGGGCCTTCCTGATCATGTCCTGGATCAGGCGCGACATCGGACGGGCACCCATCTGCGGATCGAAGCCCTTCGAGCCGAGGAACTTGCGCAGCTTCTCGGTAAAGATGGCTTCCACCTTCTTCTCGTGCAGCTGCTCTTCCAGCTGCATCAGGAACTTGTCCACGACGCGCAGGATGATTTCCTCGTCCAGCGCGCGGAAGCTGATGATCGCATCCAGGCGGTTGCGGAACTCCGGCGTGAACATGCGCTTGATGTCGGCCATCTCGTCGCCCTGCGCACGCGCATCCACGAAGCCCACCGAGCGCTTGGTCAGGCTTTCGGCGCCCGCGTTGGTGGTCATGATGATGATCACGTTGCGGAAGTCGGCCTTGCGTCCGTTGTTGTCGGTCAGCGTGCCATGGTCCATCACCTGCAGCAGGATGTTGAAAATGTCCGGATGGGCCTTTTCGATCTCGTCCAGCAGCAGCACCGCGTGCGGCTTCTTGGTGATGGCTTCGGTCAACAGACCGCCCTGGTCGAAGCCGACATAGCCCGGCGGGGCACCGATCAGGCGCGACACGGCGTGGCGCTCCATGTACTCCGACATGTCGAAGCGGATCAGCTCGATGCCGAGGATGAAGGCGAGCTGCTTGGCCACCTCGGTCTTGCCGACGCCGGTCGGACCGGAGAACAGGAAGGAGCCGATCGGCTTGTCCTGCTTGCCGAGGCCGGCACGGGCCATCTTGATGGCCGATGCCAGCGCGTCGATTGCCGGATCCTGGCCGAAGACGACGTTGCGCAGGTCGCGGTCGATCGTCTGCAGCTTGCTGCGGTCGTCCTGGTTGACCGTTTGCGGTGGGATGCGCGCGATCTTGGCGATGATTTCCTCGATCTCGGTCTTGCCGATGGTCTTTTTCTGCTTCGACTTCGGCAGGATGCGCTGGGCCGCGCCCGCTTCATCGATGACGTCGATCGCCTTGTCCGGCAGGTGACGGTCGTTGATGAAGCGCGCCGCCAGTTCGGCCGCGGTCGAGAGCGCGGACGACGAATACTTGACGCCGTGGTGCTCTTCGAAGCGCGACTTCAGGCCACGCAGGATCTGCACGGTCTGCTCGACCGACGGCTCGTTGACGTCGACCTTCTGGAAGCGGCGGGAGAGGGCATGGTCTTTCTCGAACACGCCGCGGAATTCCGTGAACGTGGTCGCGCCGATGCACTTGAGCTGGCCGTTGGCCAGGGCCGGTTTCAGCAGGTTCGATGCGTCGAGCGTGCCGCCCGAAGCGGAACCGGCGCCGATGATCGTGTGGATCTCGTCGATGAACAGGATGCCGTTCGGCGTGTCCTTCAATTGCTTGAGGACGGCCTTCAGGCGCTGCTCGAAGTCGCCGCGGTACTTGGTGCCGGCCAGCAGCGCGCCCATGTCGAGCGAGAACACGACCGCGTTCTGCAGGATCTCGGGCACGTCTTCCTGGACGATGCGCCATGCCAGGCCTTCCGCGATGGCGGTCTTGCCGACACCGGCTTCGCCGACCAGCAGCGGATTGTTCTTGCGGCGGCGGCACAGGATCTGGATCACGCGATCGACTTCCTCTTCGCGTCCGATCAGCGGATCGATCTTGCCGTCGGCAGCAGCCTTGTTCAGGTTCTGCGTGAACTGGTCGAGCGGGCTTTCTTTCGTCGCGCCTTCGACTTGCGCCTCTTCCACGCCTTCCGACGCCTTCTGGCTGTCGATCTGCTGGTCCTTGCGCACGCCGTGCGAGATGAAATTGACCACGTCGAGGCGGGTCACGCCCTGCTGGTGCAGGTAGTAGACGGCGTGCGAATCCTTCTCGCCGAAGATGGCGACAAGCACATTTGCGCCGGTCACTTCCTTCTTGCCGTTCGACGCCGACTGCACGTGCATGATCGCGCGCTGGATCACGCGCTGGAAGCCGAGCGTCGGCTGGGTGTCGACCTCGCCCGTGCCGGGCACGGTCGGGGTGTTGTCACCGATAAAATTGGTCAGGGTCTTGCGCAGGTCGTCGATATTGACCGCGCATGCACGCAGGACTTCAGCGGCCGAGGGATTGTCGAGGAGCGCAAGCAGCAGGTGCTCCACGGTAATGAACTCGTGCCGTGCCTGTCGAGCTTCGACAAAGGCCATGTGTAGGGATACTTCAAGTTCCTGCGCAATCATACTTCCTCCATCACGCACTGCAGGGGATGCCCTGCCTTGCGTGCATGCGTTAAGACAAACTCCACTTTGGTACACGCTATATCTTTGGAAAACACTCCGCACACTCCTTTACCATGGCGGTGCACGGAAAGCATGATCTGCGTCGCCGTTTCGCGATCCTTGTTGAAGTACTCCTGTATGACGGCCACAACAAATTCCATCGGTGTGTAATCGTCATTCAGTAAAGCCACCTGGTACAGGGGCGGGGGTTTAACGACTTGCCGCTCCAGCAGCTGTTCGGTATCGTGCTTGGTTGCCATGGGCGTATTCTAAAGCGTTCAAGGATGATGCAAACCGTAAATATCAGACCACTGCGATCGGCTCACTTCGATTCGCCTTTATCTTACTTGTTTTCCAGTGAAAGCGCAGATGGCGTTTCGATTGCCGAAATCAAGGGCCGGCTTGGTAAGCAGCATGCATGTCGTATGAAAAAATTAACAACAACCGCATCAAAGGGCTTGACTTACAACTTTAGTGCATCAACAATGGAAACATTGACATGTACTTATGTACGTGTTGATAAGAAGTGAGCAGGCTGAGGAGGGGGCAAGAAGCTTCTTGCTTTTATGGCTCGTGTGATTTGTTTATATTTGAAAGTTCTTTTATGGCAACTGGTACTGTTAAGTGGTTCAATGATTCCAAAGGCTTTGGCTTCATCACTCCAGATGACGGCGGCGAGGATCTGTTCGCGCACTTCTCCGCAATCAACATGAACGGTTTTAAGACCCTCAAAGAAGGTCAGAAAGTCCAATTCGAAGTCACGCAAGGCCCTAAAGGCAAGCAAGCTTCCAACATCCAGGGCATGTAATTTCGCCTCTGGGAAGCGAAAAACCCCGCCAACCGCGGGGTTTTTTTTCGTCCCCGCACCAGCAGCCTGTTCCACTGTGCCATGGCGGCCTCCCCCATCGAACGGCGCCGTGTACACGGTAACACAGCCAAAGAAAAAGCCCCGCCCCGCTTGCGCGGGTGGGGCCTTGGCAATGAACTGCGTCAAGGCGACGCGTCGGTTCCTTACATCTGTTCGATCATCACCTCGCCGAAACCCGAGCACGACACCTGGGTCGCGCCTTCCATCAGGCGCGCGAAGTCGTAGGTGACGCGCTTGGACTGGATCGCCTTTTCCATCGCGCTGATGATCAGGTTGGCCGCCTCGGTCCAGCCCATGTGGCGCAGCATCATTTCAGCCGACAGGATCAGCGAACCCGGGTTCACGTAATCCTTGCCGGCGTACTTCGGCGCGGTGCCGTGGGTCGCTTCGAACATGGCCACCGAATCGGACATGTTCGCGCCCGGCGCGATGCCGATGCCGCCGACCTGGGCCGCCAGCGCGTCCGAGATATAGTCGCCGTTCAGGTTCAGGGTGGCGATCACGCTGTACTCGGCCGGGCGCAGCAGGATCTGCTGCAGGAAGGCGTCGGCGATCGAATCCTTGACGATGATGTCGCGCCCCGTCTTCGGATTCTTGAAGCGGCACCACGGGCCGCCGTCGATCAGCTCGGCGCCGAATTCCTTCTGCGCCAGGGCGTAGCCCCAGTCGCGGAAAGCCCCCTCGGTGTACTTCATGATGTTGCCCTTGTGGACGATGGTCACGGAAGGCTTGTCGTTGTCGATCGCGTACTGGATCGCCCTGCGCACGAGGCGCTCGGTGCCTTCGCGCGAGACCGGCTTGATGCCCAGGCCCGAGCTTTCCGGGAAGCGGATCTTCCTGACGCCCATCTCCCTGGTGAGGAATTCGATGAGCTTCTTCACCCCTTCCGAGCCTTCGGCCCATTCGATGCCGGCGTAGATGTCTTCCGAGTTCTCGCGGAAGATCACCATGTCGGTCTTTTCCGGCTGCTTCAGCGGCGACGGCACGCCGGCGAAATAGCGCACCGGGCGCAGGCAGACATACAGGTCGAGCTCCTGGCGCAGCGCCACGTTGAGCGAACGGATGCCGCCGCCGACCGGGGTCGTCAGCGGGCCCTTGATCGACACCACGTAGTCCTTCAGGACCTCGAGCGTCTCGCCCGGCAGCCAGACGTCGGGGCCGTACACGGCGGTCGCCTTTTCTCCGGCAAAGATTTCCATCCAGCTGATCTTGCGCTCGCCGCCGTAGGCCTTGGCCACGGCCGCGTCGACCACCTTGATCATCACCGGGGTGATGTCGATCCCGGTGCCGTCGCCTTCGATATAGGGAATGATCGGGTTAGCCGGCACATTGAGCGAAAAATCGGCGCCGACGGTGATCTTCTTGCCGTCCGCAGGGACTTCAATATGTTGGTACATCGTTTTCTCCCAAGTGGTCGCATGGCGGGCGCGCAGGGGGCGCGGCACCGGCGTCGTCTGCGATCTACATTACAATATCGGCTAGAGCTGCAAGTCTTCTATAAGACACCATGATGATGTCTTGCATTATGCACCAGTAAGTATGGTGACGCCACGCCTACGCGCCCCGCATTATCCTGGGGCGCGCCCTATTTGATCCGGACAGGTTTCATGCCCCTCATTCTCTTCAATAAACCCTTCCAGGTCCTGTGCCAGTTCTCGCCCCAGCCGGGACGCGAATCGCTCGCCGACTACCTCGACATCCCCGGCATCTACCCTGCCGGCCGGCTCGATGCCGACAGCGAAGGCCTGATGCTGCTGACCGACGACGGCAAGCTGCAGCACAAGATCGCGCATCCCGACCACAAGGAAGCGAAGACCTACCTGGTGCAGGTCGACGGGGTGGCCGATGGCGCGGCCTTGGCGCGCCTGCAGGCGCCGCTCGGCCTCGGGGACTTCGTGACCAAGCCCTGCCGCGCCGTGCGCATCGCCGAGCCCGAATGGCTGTGGCCGCGCAACCCGCCGATCCGCGCGCGCCAGGACAAGCCGACCAGCTGGATCGCGATCACGCTGGAAGAAGGCAAGAACCGGCAGGTGCGGCGCATGACGGCGGCGGTCGGCCTGCCGACCCTGCGCCTGGTGCGCAGCAGCATCGGGCCGTTTTCGCTGGCGACCCACCCCTTGATGCCCGGTGAATTCGTCGAGGTGCCGGTGGCGGCCTTGCGGCATTCGTCGTAGGGTGGACGGGTCCCCCGTCCACGCGGTGATAGTTAGCAGCAAGATCATCGAGCCCGATGGCGGAGCCGGAAACGATCGACGCGTGGACGGGAAACCCGTCCACCCTACCGAACAATAAAAAACCCGCCGGGCCGCGAGGCCGGGCGGGTTTTTTTCGCATCAGCGATCCTTGATCAGGCGCCGATCGTCTCCAGCGCCGCATTGAAGGTCGCGCTCGGACGCATCACGGCTTTCACCTTGGCGTCGTCGGCCTTGTAGTAGCCGCCGATGTCGACCGGCTTGCCCTGCACTTCGAGCAATTCGGCAACGATCTTCTGCTCGTTATCAAGCAGGCTCTTGGCCAGCGGCGCGAAGGTCTTGGCCAGGTCCGCGTCCTCGCTCTGCGCGGCCAGCTCCTGGGCCCAGTACAGCGACAGGTAGAACTGGCTGCCGCGGTTGTCGAGCTCGCCGGTCTTCGGCGAAGGCGACTTGCGGTTGTCCAGCAGCTTGCCGGTTGCCGCGTCGAGCGTCTTGGCCAGCACCTTGGCCTTGCTGTTGCCGGTCTTGATGCCGAGGTCTTCCAGCGAGACGGCCAGTGCCAGGAATTCGCCCAGCGAGTCCCAGCGCAGGTGGTTTTCTTCCACCAGCTGCTGCACGTGCTTCGGCGCCGAGCCGCCGGCGCCGGTTTCGTACATGCCGCCGCCGGCCATCAGCGGGACGATCGACAGCATCTTGGCGCTGGTGCCCAGTTCCAGGATCGGGAACAGGTCGGTCAGGTAGTCGCGCAGGATGTTGCCGGTCACCGAGATGGTGTCCAGGCCGCGCTTGACGCGCTCCAGGGTGTAACGCATGGCGCGCACTTGCGACATGATCTGGATGTCCAGGCCGCTCGTGTCGTGGTCCTTCAGGTAGGTGCGGACCTTCTTGATCAGCTCGTTCTCGTGCGGACGGTAGGGGTCGAGCCAGAACACGGCCGGCATGCCCGAGTTGCGCGCGCGCGTCACGGCCAACTTGACCCAGTCGCGGATCGGCGCGTCCTTGACCTGGCACATGCGCCAGATGTCGCCCTGCTCGACGTTCTGCGACAGCAGCACTTCGCCGGTGGCGATATCGGTGATGTTGGCGACGCCGGCTTCCTGGATTTCGAAGGTCTTGTCGTGCGAACCGTATTCTTCGGCCTGCTGGGCCATCAGGCCGACGTTCGGCACCGTGCCCATGGTGCGTGGGTCAAACGCGCCATGCCATTTGCAGAAGTTGATGATCTCCTGGTAGATGCGCGCAAAGGTCGATTCCGGAATGACTGCCTTGACTTCCTTCAGGCGGCCGTTGGCGTCGTACATCTTGCCGCCGGCGCGGATCATCGCAGGCATCGACGCGTCGACGATGACGTCGTTCGGCGAATGGAAGTTGGTGATGCCCTTGGTCGAGTCGACCATGGCCAGCTCCGGGCGGTGTTCCTGGCAGGCGTGCAGGTCGCGCTCGATTTCTTCGCGCTGCGAGGCCGGCAGGGTGGCGATCTTGTTGTACAGGTCGGCCATGCCGTTGTTGACGTTGATGCCGAGGCTGTCGAACAGGGCAGCGTGCTTTTCGAACGCTTCCTTGTAGAACATGCGCACGCAGTGGCCGAAGACGATCGGGTGCGAGACCTTCATCATCGTCGCCTTGACGTGCAGCGAGAACAGCACGCCGGCTTCTTTCGCGTCTTCGATCTGCTTTTCGTAGAATTCGAGCAGGGCCTTGCGGCTCATGAACATCGAATCGATGATCTCGCCGTCCTGCAGCGCGACCTTCGGCTTGAGCACGATGGTCTGGCCGCTCTTCGTGATCAGTTCCATCTTGACGTCGCGCGCGCGGTCGAGGGTCATCGACTTTTCGCCGTGGTAGAAGTCGCCGTGGGTCATGTGCGACACATGGGTGCGCGAGGCCGGCGACCATTCGGCCATCGAATGCGGGTTCTTGCGTGCGTACTCTTTCACGGCGCGCGGCGCGCGGCGATCCGAGTTGCCTTCACGCAGGACCGGGTTCACGGACGAGCCGATGCACTTGCCGTAGCGTGCCTTGATCTGTTTCTCTTCTTCGGTCTTCGGGTCGGCAGGATAGTCGGGGATGTTGTAGCCCTTGCCCTGCAGTTCCTTGATCGCGGCGACCAGCTGGCCGACCGAGGCGCTGATGTTCGGCAGCTTGATGATGTTCGCATCCGGCTCGAGCGTCTTCCTGCCCAGCTCGGCCAGGACGTCGGGCACGCGCTGCTCCGGCGTCAGGCTTTCCGGGAACGTCGCCAGGATACGGGCCGCGACCGAAATGTCGGCCTGCTCGACCTTGATGCCGGCCGGCTTGGTGAAAGTGCTGACGACTGGCAGGAAGGCGTGGGTCGCCAGCAGCGGCGCCTCGTCGGTCAGGGTGTAGATGATGGTCGGATCACTGCTCATGCGCTTTTTCCTCGGTTCTCGCGAACGGTTCGCGAACTATATAACTTGATAAGAAGCTTGCCTGTCTTGCCGGCGGCAGCGTTCATACTACTCCGCCACGGGCACGATGGACAGATCGTGCTGGCCGTATTCCCGTCCGGCACCGGCCGCGCCGGCACCTGGCTGCGCGCTCCAGTCTTCTATAAGACATAAGACGGGCGTTTCACATTATGCACCAGTATTTTACTGTGCGCTATAGCTTTAGGGCCCGCAGCGGGCCGCCGCGGGATGGCGGGCGCACGCAAACCGCGCAACGCGTTAGCATTTCGGCACGGCGGCGGTCGCCCGCCGCCCAGGTCGCCAGGCACGGCGCCGCTACCGTCCCACCACCGCCAGGAGCAACCATGAACGCTGTCCGCCAGTCCGATGCCTCCGCCATTCCCGCCCTCCGCTCGCTGGGCTGGGCCGGTTTCCTGCTCGGCTTTGCGATGGGAGGATTTTTCGACGGCATCCTGCTGCACCAAGTGTTGCAGTGGCACCATTTGCTGTCCCTTGTGCCGGGCGAACCCTTCCGCGACATCAAGGTACAGATCCTGGCCGACGGCCTGTTCCACCTGCTGATGTACCTGATCGCGGCCGTCGGCCTGTTCAAGCTTTGGAAGGCGCGCGCGGCCGCCACCGCGGGCGACCGCACGCTGCTGGCCAGCGCCGTCTTCGGCTTCGGAGCATGGAACATCGTCGACGCGGTCGTGTTCCACTGGATCCTCGAGCTGCACCACATCCGCCTCGACAGCGTTAATCCGATCCTGTGGGACCTGCTGTGGTTCATCGTGTTCGGGGTGGCCTTCGTGGTGCTCGCCTGGTGGCTGGGGCGCGGCACCGGCCCGGTCGGCGGCAAGGCGAGCGCGGCAACGCTGGCGCTGGCGGTCCTGGTCGGCGGCCCGGTGGCCGCCCTGCCGCCCCAGGACACGGACACGGTCATGGTGTTCTTCAAGCCGGGCACCGCGCCCAGCCAGGTGTTCGCCGGGATCGACGCCGTCGACGGGCGCATCCTGTGGGCGGCGCCCGCGGGCGACGTCTGGGCGCTCGACGTGCGCGACAAGGAAAAGACCGCCCTGCTCTACCGGCATGGCGCCTTCCTGGTCAGCAATTCGGCATTTGCGATCGGCTGCGTGCAGTGGACCTCGGCGCGAGGTTGACGTTGTAGGGTGGACCGGGCGGCGAACCGCTCCCGAGTCCACGCTTTTCGCGGCTGACCAGAGGCGAAGCGACCGGGCAAGCCCACGTGCGTGGACAGGTGTCCACCCTACGGTCCGATTCCGGAGCAAAAAGGGTCCGGAAACAGAAAAACCCGCCAGGACCGAGGTCGGGCGGGTTTCTTCCACTGTACTGCCAGCGCGGCGGATCGCCGCGCGCCAACCGGTCTATTAGGCCGACAGGGCTTTCAGGGCAGCAGCCAGGCGGCTCTTGTGGCGAGCAGCCTTGTTCTTGTGGATGATTTTCTTGTCAGCGATGCTGTCGATGGTCGAGACCGACTGCTGGAAGATGCTGGTTGCAGCAGCTTTGTCGCCAGCCTGGATGGCCTTGCGGACGGCCTTGATTGCGGTACGCAGGGTCGAACGCTGAGCGCTGTTGTGTGCGTTTTGCTTAACTGCTTGACGAGCGCGTTTGCGCGCTTGTGCGGTATTTGCCATGGAATTTCCTAAATCGGGGTCAAGTTGCGTTTGCAAACATTAGCGAGTCAAACTGGCCCATTCCAGTGCCTGCCAAACATTGTGTCTGCTAACAGAATTCAGTACAGCCCACGATTATAGCGAAGGAATCCTCTACCGGCAATTCATTCTTGGTATTTGTCTCGGGAGAAAGTCCGCGCGGGGTATTGCACAGCTATAATCTCGCCCCATGAATCTGCTCAAGACCCTCGCTGCCATCTCCAGCATGACCATGGTGTCCCGCGTCACTGGACTGTTGCGCGAAAGCCTGTTTGCCGCCACCTTCGGCGCCTCGAACTTCACCGATGCCTTCAACATCGCCTTCCGCCTGCCGAACCTGCTGCGGCGCCTGTTTGCCGAAGGCGCGTTCTCGCAAGCCTTCGTGCCCATCCTGACCGAGTACAAGACGAAATACGGCGACGACGCGACCAAGAGCCTGGTCGACCACGTGGCGACCGTGCTGATCTGGGCGACGGTGCTGGTCAGTGTCGCCGGCATCCTGGCCGCGCCGGTGCTGATCTACTGGATCGGCGGCGGCCTGCAGCGCGAGCCGGAGGCTTTTGATGCGGCCGTCGTCATGACCCGCATGATGTTCCCCTACATCGCCTGCATGGCCTTCGTCGCGCTGTCGAGCGGCATCCTCAACACCTGGCGCCAGTTCAAGATTCCGGCGATCACCCCGGTGCTGCTGAACCTGTCGTTCATCTTCGCCGCCGTCGTGCTGGCCGACTACTTCGAGCAGCCGATCTATGCGATGGCGGTCGGCGTGTGCATCGGCGGCGTGCTGCAGGTGGCGCTCCAGCTGCCGTCGCTGCTCAAGCTCGGCATGGTGCCGCGCCTGGCGCTCAATCCGCTGGTCGGCCTGCGCGACGCGGGCGTGCACCGCATGCTCCGCAAGATGGGGCCGGCCGTGTTCGCCGTTGCGGCGGCCCAGATCAGCCTGCTGATCAACACCACCATCGCGGCCAGCCTGGCGGCGGGCGCCGTCACGGCGCTGCAGTATGCGGACCGCCTGATGGAACTGCCGACCGCCCTGCTCGGCGTAGCCCTGGGCACGATCCTGCTGCCGGGCCTGGCAAAAGCGAACACCGAGGGCGATACCAGCGAATATTCGTCGCTGCTGGACTGGGGCCTGCGCCTGACCTTCCTGCTGGCGATCCCGGCTGCGGTCGGCCTGGCGGCCCTGGCCGAGCCGATGATCGCCACCCTGTTCCACTACGGCGCCTTCGACAGCGCCGACGTCAGGGCCTCGACCCTGCCGCTGATGGCCTACAGCGCGGGCCTGCTCGGCTTCATCCTGGTCAAGACGCTGGCGCCGGCCTTTTTCGCGCGCCAGGAAGTGCGCACGCCGGTCAACATCGCCGTGGGCGTGCTGGTCGTCACGCAGCTGCTGAACATCGTCTTCGTGTGGGGCCTGGGCATGGGCGTGGCCGGCCTGGCCTTGTCGATCGGCGTCGGCGCCTGTATCAACGCCGCCCTCCTGTATGCCGGCCTGCGCCGCCGTAACATCTACGTGCCGCAGCCGGGATGGGGATCGTTCTACTTCAAGCTGGTCGTCGCCGTGGCGGTGATGGGCGTGGTCGCCTGGTTCGGCCAGGCCCAGTTCGACTGGATCGCCCTGCGCGCCCAGCCCCTGATGCGCGCCGGCGCCCTGCTGGCCATCATCGTCGCCAGCGCCCTCAGCTATTTCGGCATGCTCATGGCCATGGGCTTCCGGCCGCGCGACTTCAAGCGCCGCGCCAAGTAGTCAACGGCCCGGGACCGTGCCCGCCATGCCTCCGGCGGGCGGCGGGGCCGGCTCGGCCGGTTCGGGCTCGGGCCCGGCCGGCGGCGGCGCTTCCGGCTCCGGCTCCGGATCCGGCTCGGGCTGCGGCTGCGGCTGCGTTGGCGGCGCGGCCGGTTCGGCGGGCGGCGCGGGGTCGGCCGGCGCGTCCGGCGGCGCCGGCGTCTCGATCGTGCCCGGCGGCGGTTGTACTGGAGCGGGAGCGGGAGCGGGCGGCGGCTGTCCCGGTGTCCGGACGCCCGGCGCGGACGAGGTGCCCTGCCCCTGGGCCGTGAACTTCCATTCCGACAGGTGTTCCTTGTTCTCGAAATTCTGGAAGCGGGCGTCGAAGTTCGCCACTTTCAAGGGCTGCGCCTGCGACAGGCTGTACACGGCCAGCACGCCCACCTTGTCGCCCTGGTAGAGCACGCCCCACTCGTCCCTGCCCGTCACCGGATCGACGAAAATCTTGCGCAGGTGGCGCCGCGTTCCCGGAAAGCGCGGGTCTTTCAACAGGTCCTGCAAGGTCGGCGGCGCCGTCGGAAAGCCGCGCGGCGTCGCTGCCGCATAGCTGCGCAAGGCCTCGCTGAAGGCCGCGCCGATCTCCAGCAGCTCCTGCTCCGCCGCGGCGCGGCGCAGCAGGCTGTCGACCTTGACCGTGGCGGCGCCCACCAGGCCGAGGATCGCGACGAACACGACCAGCCCGACATAGGTGAAGCCGGCATCACGCCTTGCGCCGCGCCGGCTTACCATTCGGCGTAGGGACGGCCCGCGCGGTCGTTGCCGGGCGCGCCGCTGCGGATGTCGTAGACCGCGCCCGGCGTGCCCTCCTCCTGCGGCGGCACGATGACCCAGCCGCTGTCGCTCTCGAGGATCGGGTCGACCGGCAGGCGCGGCAGGTATTTTTTCTCGACCAGCTGCTCGAGCGAATCCGGATAGCGTCCGGTGTCGGCATAAAACTGGTCGATCACCGCGCGCGTGTTGCGCAGGTTCTCCAGCAGGATGGTCTCCTTCGTCTTGTCCACGCTCGGGAAGAAGCGCGGCACGGCCAGCGTCAGCAGCAGCGCGACGATGCCCAGCACTACCAGCAGTTCGATGAGCGTGAATCCACGCCCGGACCTGGAAAGCCGCGTCACCTCACCACCTCCTGTAGGGAATGCCGTTCAGCCCGACCCGCGGCGAGGTCGAATACACGTCGTACACGTCGTCGCCCTCCTTCGGGTCGCTGGCCTCGCTGGCGTAGCTGCGCTTGCCCCAGGTCTGGGCCTCGCTCGACTCGGCGTCGGGATGGAAAGGATCGCGCGGCAGGCGCCGCATGAAGAAGATTTTTGCTTTCGTCGGGCTGCGCATGTCGGGCACGCCCTCGACCAGCAGCTCCAGCTTCGGCGGGTAGCCGCTGGCCCCGGCCGCCTTCTGGATGCGGCCTTCGTCGCTGGCCCGCTTGTAGGCATCGAGCCCGGCGCGGATCTCGCGCAGCGACTGGCGCAGTTCCTGTTCGCTCCTGCGCTGGACCACGGTTTGCGTGACCGGGATCACCAGGCTCGCCAGCAGCGCCAGGATGGCCAGGGTGACGAGCAGTTCGATCAGCGTGAATCCCCGCTTGCGGCCGCGCGGGCATGCAGGCGGTGCGGCGGGCGCTGCAACCGGGTTCATCGGGCGGGCGGGATCGGCGTCGTGGCGGGCGCCGGCACCGGCATCACCTGCGCGCCGGCCGGCGGCACCGCGGCGGCCGGCGGCGTCGTGCCGATCGGCTGCGACAAGGGCATGCCGGTCACCGCCGGCACCGCGGCGGGCAGCGGCGGCTGGCCGATCGGCGGCGCGACCGGCGCGCCGTTCGCAGGCTGGGCAGCCGGGCGCGCACCCGCCTGGACTGCCGGCTGCACGGTCGGCTGGCGCACCGCCGTATCCGGACGGCGGCGGAAGCTGGCCTCGGTGCCGGCGCCGAATTCGGAGGCCCCGGCCGGCGGGCGGACGATGGTGCGCACCAGGTGCGGCGTGATCGACAGCACGATTTCGGTCTTGTCGTTGGTGTCGCGCGTGCTGCCGAACAGGCGCCCGAGGATGGGCAGGCTGCCCACGCCCGGCACCTTGCTGCCGCTGGTGCGGTCTTCGCTGCTGATCAGGCCTGCCAGCACCTGGTTCTCGCCGTCCTTCAACTGCAGCAGGGTCTGCGCCGAACGGGTGCCGATGCGGTAGGCGACCGAGCCGGAATTGGTCTGGATCGAGTCGATCAGGTTGCTGACCTCGAGCGAGATGCGGATGCCGACTTCGTTGTTCAGGTAGATGGTCGGCTCGACGTTCAGCGTGAGACCGACGTCGACATAGTTGATCGACTCCGAAGCGAAGCCGCCGGCCCCCGGCGACACCGTGGTCGTGATATTCGGCACCCGGTCGCCGATCACGACCTTCGCCTTTTCCTTGTTGCGCACGCGGATGCGCGGGTTGGCCAGGGTGTTCGAATCGGCGTCGAGCTTGTTGGCGTTGATGGTGGCGCGCACGCCGGTCACGCCGATCAGGCCGCTGTTCAGGCCGCGCAGCTCGTCGATCGTGATCGCGCCGCCGTCGCCGCCGATCAGCGGCGCGAAACCCAGGCTCTGCGGCCAGCTCACGCCCAGGTCCATGATGCGGCTGCGCTTGATCTCGAGCACCTCGACGTCGAGCATGACTTCCGGTTCCGGCACGTCCTGGAGCGCGACCAGCTGGGTCGCGAGCTTGATCGCTTCCGGGCTGTCGCGCAGGATCACCAGGTTGAGCTTTTCGTCGACCACCACGTCGCGCGACTTCAGGATGGTCTTGAAGGTGTTGGCGATGCTCTTGGCATCGGCGTTGGCGAGATAGAAGGTCTTGACCGTCATCTCCTGGTATTCCTTGAGCTTGGCCGCGCTGTTCGGGTAGATCAGGATCGTGTTGCCGTCCATGACCTGGCGCTCGAGCTGGTTGGTCACCAAGAGGAAATGCACCGCCGCCTCGACCGTGCTGTTTTTCAGGAAGATCGAGGTGCGCGTGTCCGAGCGCACGTCCTTGTCGAAGACGAAGTTCAGGCCCGAATGGCGGGCGATGATCTCGAACACCTGGCGCAGCGGCGCCTCGCGGAACTCGAGGCTGATCGGCTTGCGGAAAGCCGCGGCCAGGGTCGCCTCGGCGGCCGGCACGGCAGCCTTGTCGTCCAGCTCGGCCAGCAGCAGGCGCGCTTCCTCGTGCCCCGGGCGCTCGGTGAGGATGGCGCCGAGTTTCTGGCGCGCCGCGCCAAGGTCCTTCTTCTCGATGTCGGCGCGCGCCGCATCCAACAGCGCGGCGTGGCGCCGCGCCGTCTCGATCTGGCGCATGCCGGCACGGCCACGCTCGTGCGCCGGGTCGACTTCGAGCACCTGGGCGTAGGCGGCACGGGCGGCGTCGACGCGGCCGGCCGCCAGTTCGCGCTCGGCCTGCTCGACCAGGCGCGTGGCCGTGGCGTCGCGCGCGCGCAGCAGCGCTGCCCGGTATAGCGGGTTGCCGGGGTCGGCCGCGACGGCCTCGCGGTACTTGACCAGGCCGGCGCTCACCTGTTCCTGCGCGACCAGCGCATTGCCCTCCTGGTAGGCGCGCTGCGCCGCGCAGCCGGACAGCAACGCAAGGGCCAGGGCGCTTGCCATGACACGATTCCGGAAACGGACCATTACTCGAATACTCCAATGTTTAGCTGTTGGACCTGGTTCAGCGGCAGGTAAGTCAGGGTCATGATGGGCGGCGCGATGCGGTCGACGCGCCAGGCGCCTTCGAGCGTGGCGCCCTCGCTGGCCATGTGGGTGCGCTCGCCGACGGCCAGGTAGACCTCCCACTTGCCCTCTTCCAGCGACTTGCCGATGAAGGTGAAGGGCAGCGGCGGCGCGCTCGGCGGCGGCGGCGGCGCCGGTTTCGGCGGCGGCGGTGGCGGCGGGGTCCAGTCCTGGCGGCCGAACAGGGTGTCGCCGCCGGCCCCGAAGCGGTCCTCGCCATCGCCGATCAGGGTTTCGCGCGCGACCAGCACGCCGATCACCGGTTCGCGCGCGGTGGCAGCGGAGGCGGCGGAGGCCGATGGGCGCGCCGCCGGCGCCGGCGCCACGCCAGGACGCTCGACCGCCTCGGCCACCTCGAGTTCCGGCGAACGGTCGCCGAAGACGACCAGGCCGGCCGACAGCGCCAGCGCCGCCGCCAGCGCGATATGACGCGGCTTCATCGCGGCGCTCCCGGTGCGTCCTGCAAATAGAAAGTCAGGCGCAGGCGCGCTTCGAGCGCCGTCTCGCCGATCGTATCGCGCTTGAAGCCGACCTCGTCGAGCGAGGCAAAGGGCAGCGCGCGCAAGGCCAGGAAGGCGAACTGCCAGACCTGGGCATAGCTGCCCTTCACCGGCAGGTTGACCTGGTAGGTGTGCAGCCCGGCGTTGCGGTCGACCCCGCGCTTGTACTCGCCCTGGCGCAGCACCAGGCCGGTCTTTGCCGCCAGCTGGAACAGGGTCTTCACGCCTGGCTCGACGTCGCGCTGGGTGCCGAGCGCCGCGTGGAAACGTGCCAGGCGCTCGGCGGCGCTGCTGGGAGGAACCGGCGTCGTGGCGACGGGCGGCGGCGTGGCTGCCGCGCGGCGCAGCTGCGCGCGCTCCGCTTCCAGCTGCTCGCGCACCGGCAGCAGCCAGAGCAGCGTGCCAAAGCCGGCGGCCAACAGCAGCAAGGCCGCCTGCGTCAGGGGGCTGACGCGGCGTGCCGTCAGGCGCAGCTGCAGCCAGGCGCTGGCCGGATTCATGTTCCTCATGGCGTCCCCCATCCGGCGTCGACCTGGAAGCGCAGCGGCCGGTTCGGGTCCTGCTCGACCACTTCGTGGCGCACCAGGGTGACCGCCCCGAACCATTCCTCGCGCCCCAGGGCTTCCACATAGGCGAGCATGTCGTCGCTGCTCTTCGCTTCGGCGCTAATGCGCAGCACGCGCTTGCGCGAATCCGGTTCCAGCGCCAGCAGCGCGACGCTGGCCGGCGTGGCGCCGCGCACCGCGTCGTGCAGGGCGCGCCAGGGCAAATTGAGCTGCATGATGGCGGCATTGGCGGCCGCGGCCTGGGCCTCGCTCACGCCTGGCCCGCGCCGCGCCGCCACCTGCGCGGCCTGCAGCGCAGGGGCGGCTGCGCGCGCCTGCAGCGCCGCGCGCTGGGCCTCGACCTCCTCGGCCGCCTCGCGGTAGTCGAGCAGGGCCGACAGCGCCACCGCGCACACGACCAGGCCGGCAAGCAGCGGTGCCCAGGCGTGCGGCGCACGGTACAGGCTGCGGCGCAGGCCCGGCGCGGCGAAATCGAGGCGCACGCGCTTCATGCCGGGCTCCCGGTGCAGGCCAGCCGTACGGCAGCGGAGCGGCCCGCTTCTTCTTCTCTTTCTTCTTCGAGTAGCGTGCAGGCGAATTTCAGGCGTCCCTCATGGCTGTTCCAGGCGCGCGGCGCGGTGCCGCACAGCTGCACGCGCTCCGGACGCCCTACCCCGACCCGCAAGGCTTCGCGCGCCACATGGCTTTCCAGCCAGTCGCGGTCGGCGCCCGTCGGCACCACGGCGCTGCGCAAGGCCGCCAGCAGGGGCCCGTCGTAGGCCGCCAGGGTCAGCACCTGGCCATGCATGAGGCCGAACCAGGCGCCGGGCCGGTGCAGCTTGCGCCAGCCGTTCATCGCGGCGACGAACTGCGGCACGATTTCGACCAGGTGGCAGCCGGCTTCGCGCGCGCAGCCCTCGAGCACCTCCAGCAGCGCGTTCGGCAAGGCCGCGGCCAGGAAAGGCCGGGTGACCTGCCAGTCGGCCGCCACCTTCCAGCCGGCCGGCGGCGCGCCGAACAGGGCCGTGTAGCGCATCGCGGCGGCCGCCTCCAGGTCGGACGGGTGCGCGGCCCCGGGCGGCGGCGCCACCTGCCACATGCGCGCCAGCTCGTCGGCCAGCACCGCCACGACCGGCCAGCCGGCGACGTCGACGCTCGATAACAGCGCGCGCAGGCCGCGCGCCAGTTCGGCCGGCTCGGCCGCGTCGCCGATCCGGGTTTCGGCCAGCACCCTGCTGCGCCGCTTGAGGCGGCTCGCCTGCACCAGCGCCAGGCTGTCGTGGCCGACGCCGAGGCGCAATACCTGTCCGGGCCACCTACGCATGCTGGGTCACCCGCTTGATTTCGTCGAGCGTGGTCGCGCCGCGCCGCACCAGGTCGAGCGCAGCCAGGCGCAGGCTGCGGGTGCCGTTGGCGTGGGCGGCGGCCTTGATGCGGCGGATCGGCTGCTTGTCGACGATCAGCTCGCGGATCTCGTCGTTGAGGATCAGGATCTCGGCGATCGAGCGCCGGCCGCGATAGCCGGTGCCGCGGCAGTCGCCGCAGCCCTTGCCGCGCATGAACAGGTAGCCTTCGGCTTCGCCGGGCTCGAGCCGCGCCGACGCCAACTCGGCCTGGCTCGGCTGGTACTGCGCCGCGCAGTGCGGGCAGTTCATGCGCACCAGGCGCTGGGCCCAGATCCCGTTCAATGCCGACACGAAGGCATAGGGGTCGATGCCCATATGCGTGAAGCGGCCGAAGACGTCGAACACGTTGTTCGCGTGGACGGTCGTGAGCACCAGGTGGCCGGTGAGCGCCGACTGCACCGCGATCTCGGCGGTCTCGCGGTCGCGGATCTCGCCGACCATGATCTTGTCCGGGTCGTGGCGCAGGATCGAGCGCAGGCCCTTGGCAAAGGTCAGCCCCTTCTTCTCGTTGACGGGAATCTGCAGGATGCCCGGCAGCTGGTATTCGACCGGGTCTTCGATGGTGATGATCTTCTCGCGCCCGTTGTGGATTTCGGTCAGCGCCGCGTACAAGGTCGTGGTCTTGCCGGAACCGGTGGGCCCGGTCACCAACAGCATGCCGTAGGCTTCCTGCGCCAGCATGCGCAAGGTGGCGAGCGAAGGCGCATCGAAACCCAGGGCTTCCAGCGTCAGCGCCCCATAGGCCTCGACCATGGCGCGCTTGTCGAGGATACGGATCACCGCGTCCTCGCCATGGATGCTCGGCATGATCGACACCCGCAGGTCGATGTCGCGCCCGCCCGACTCGACCCGGAAGCTGCCGTCCTGGGGAATGCGGCGCTCGGCGATGTCGAGTTCGGCCAGCACCTTCAGGCGCGAGATGATGTGCTCGGCCAGCTCGATGCCGCCGACGGACGTGGCGTGATCGAGCACGCCGTCGACCCGGTACTTCACTGCCAGGCCGGTCGCCGTGCTCTCGAGGTGGATGTCCGACGCCCCGGCTTTCAGGGCGTCGTACAGGGTCGAGTTGACCAGCTTCACGGCCGGGCTGCCCGCTTCCGACACCGAGGCGAAGGACAGCACGGCGGCGGTCTTGCCGTCGCGCCCGCCGTTATGCCTGCCCTCGCTGCCGCTCGGCGCCAGGGTGTCGACCGCGCGCGCCGACGCTTCCTGGCGCGACAGGTAGGCCTGGATGTCGGCCGCCAGGGCCAGGCGCAGGTGCAGCGGCGCGCGCGGCGTGGCGCGCGCCTGGGCCGACAGCCAGGTTTGCAGATCGAGGTCGAAGGGGTCGGCGATCACGCCGGTGAGCACGCCGCCCGGCGCGCGCAGCAGCACGCAATGGCGCGCCATGCTGTGCGCCAGCGGCAGCAGGTCGAAGGCCGGCTCCTGGCTCAGCATCTCGGCCGTTTCCATCACCGACAGGCCGAAGGGTTCGGCCAGCGCGGCCACCACCTGGCGCGGCTCGAGGCCGCTCAGGGCCTCGAGTTCCGCCACCAGGCCCCGTTGCGACTGGCGGCTTTGCTGGCGCGCGCGCGCCAGCAGCGCGCCATCGATCGGCGTCGTCAAGACATATCTCCGGCAAGGTCGAAAATCGGCATGTAGAGCAGCACCACGATGGCGCCCACCACCAGGCCGATGGCGGCCATCAGCAGCGGCTCGAAGGTGCGCGTGAAGCGGTCGATCCAGCGGCTGATTTCGCCGTCGTAGAAGGCGGCCGACTGGGTCAGCATCGGGCCCATGTCGCCGCTGCGCTCGCCCACGCGCAGCATGCGCAGCGAAATCGGCGTCGTCAAGCCGTGCGCCTCGAAGGCGTTCGACAGCGGCTGGCCCGACTCGATGGCGGCGCGCGCGCCGGCCAGCGACTGGCGCAGCGTGGCCGACACCATCGGCTGCACGGTGTCGATGGCATTGACGATGGTGATCCCGCCTTCGGTCAGCATGCCGAGCGTCAGGTAGAGGCGCGAGAGTTCAAAGATGCGGGCCCGTTCGCCGATGCCGGGCAGCCGCCCGAGCAGGCGCACGATGCCGCCGCTCTTGAGCAGGTGGCGCACCCCCGCCACCGCCAGCGCGACCAGCGCGGCCAGGCACAGCAGGATGGCCATGCCGTGACCGGACGCGAACTGGCCCCATTCGAGCAGGAGCTGGCTCATCCACGGCAGCTTGCGCCCCGCGCCCTCGTAGACCTCGGCGAAGCGCGGCACCACATAGCCGATCAGGAAAGTGCTGACGCCGCCGCCGACGCACAGCAGGATCACCGGGTAGATCGAGGCGCTGACGATTTTCGTGCGCACCGTGTCGATGCGCTGCTGGTAGTCGATGTAGCGCGTCAGCGCGCGCGGCAGGTCGCTGGTGCCTTCGGCAGCGCGCACGATGCCGACATACAGCGGCGGGAACATGGCCGGCTGGCTTGCCAGCACGCTGGAAAAACGCTGGCCTTCGCGCAGGCCCGCCAGCAGGCGCTCGAGCACGGCGCGCGCTGCCGGATGGGCTTCCTTCTCCAGCAGGGCTTCGAGGCTTTCGACGATGCCCAGGCCCGCGTTGAGCAGGGCCAGCAATTCCTGGCTGAACAGGACCAGGGAGAACTTCGGGCTCGATGCCCGCGCCAGGCGCGCGCCGCCCACCTGTTCGACGGCGCTGACGAACAGGCCGCGCGCCTCGGCCTGGGCCCTGGCGTCGGCTTCGTCGAGGGCGTCGATGAGGACGCTCGCGATCGACAGATCGGGCGCGAGGGTGCGAACTGCGAACTGCATGGAAACCTGCCCGGAATGTGTGGGTGGAGCTACTGCGAAGAGATGTCGGCGTTGTCGCCGGTTCCGCCGGGCTGGCCATCCTTGCCGAGGGAAACGATTTCGTATTCTCCCTTCGATCCTGGCGAGCGGTATTGATACGGCTGGCCCCATGGGTCAGGCGGCACGCCCTTCTTCAGGTAAGGTCCATTCCATTTGGTGCCGGCGCTGGCCGGCGCCGTCATCAGCGCGGCCAGGCCCTCTTCCGCGGTCGGGTAGCGGCCGACGTCGAGGCGATAGGTGTCGAGCGATTTTTCGAAGGCTTCCATTTGCGCCTTGGCGATCGTCACCTCCGACTTGCCGAGCTGGGAAAAATACTTGGGGCCGACATAGGCGGCGAGCAGGCCGATGATGACGATGACGACCAGCAGTTCGAGCAGGGTGAAACCGCTCGCGCGTACGCGCGATGCCGTGGTCTTGTGGGTTACAACATGCATCCAGATACTCCTGAGTCGGCCGGTCGATCAAACCCGGCCAGCGTAACACGGCGATATATTCGGGGCAACTAGTGCAGCGCTCGCTGCCCCGCGCCGCGTTGCCCATATGCGCAACGCCACGCGGGCTGTTTGCGAGCCGGCGCGGCGGGCGGGCAAGCGGCGCTACTGGGTTGCCAGCGCGTCCGTCAGCTGGCAGGTACCGGCACGGCAGGCGACGGCAGGCGGCGCGATCGCGATGCAGGTCGAGATGCGGCCGGTGGCCATGTTGTCCGCCTGCTGCTCGATCTTGTGGCGCTCGGCCAGGGCCTGCAAGCGGGCGCCATCGGTGTTCGCGCTCGACCAGGCGAGGTAGCTGGCGGGACCGCCGCACGCCCGGGCGCCGACCGGCAGCACCTGGCACTGCTGGTCGCCGCTGCATGCGGCGGGGCCGATCAGCGAGCGGATCTGGCCAAGGGTGTCTGCCCCCGCGGCAGGGGCCGGCACCGCGGCCCGGGGCGGCTGCGCCCCGCCGGCGGCCGGGGGATCGCCGGCGCGCGTAGTGCAGGCAGCGCAGGCGAGCATGAAGAGAATGACAAGTTTTCGCATGGGCTCATCATACCCGCGCGCCGGCACAGGTCAAGCGTGCGCGCACGGGTTCGAGCGCCGCGCCAACGGACCGCTGGTGTTGTTGCGAGAGAAAGACGACGGCAGCGGTTCGCAGCCGGGTGTGGCAGGCCCGCGACGCCCTCATGTATTTCGATAAGTAGTTCTATAAGTACTGATAAGTTGCACCGCCAACCTTTCCCTCAACCATTAATCATCATCGAGCATCGTCGCCGAAAAGGTGTTCAATATCTTCCATCCTGCAATAAAATATTACAAAGAAATTGATTTTGGGAAAATTTTGCGCCTACAATAGGATCATCACTGAACAGCTCGCTTCTCCAGCCATGATTCCCACTCCTTTCCGCACCCTGTTGAGCCTTCCCTTGATCGCCCTTGCCCTGAGCGCCTGCGGGGGCGGGACGGCATCCGTCGACGACGCTGCCCTGGTCCAGACGGCCGGCGTCATCCGCGTGGTCGATCTCTCGGTCGATCCTGCAGCCAGCGGCAAGAACCCGCTGCCCGACTGCGCGGCCGAGGACTGCAAGGGCCTGCGCATCATCGACGGCAATGCCGAGGCCTTCCGTATCGACGCGCTGCGCCGCGCCGCCCAGGGCGGCTGAACCGCTCCCCTCTCGCCGGGTGCGTAAAAACGGCACACCCGCTCGCGCGCGGTGTGCCGTTCTATTTTGTTGCGCTGCCTGGCCTGCGCGCCGCGCCCAGGCAAGGCGCTGGGCCGTTCGGGATCGACGGCGTGCGTTGCTTCAGAAAGTGCCGCTGTACAGCTTCGGAGTGTAGTCGATGACGGCCTTCGACGGGCTCGTAAAGCTGACGTCCACGGTTGCCCATGCGCCCGGCGCGAGCGACGCGTTCGGAAGGGTCAGGTAAGGCGCCCCGTCTTGTTCGCCGCTCATGCCCTCGAGCGTCACACCTTCAGGCAGACCTTCGAGCACCACCTGCAGCGGACCGTTCAAGGTCACGGCACTCCGGTTAGTGATACGCATGCTGCTGGCGTACTTGCCGGTATCATGCTTCGGCACCAGGCCGGTACGCACGATTTTGACCGAGGCCGTGACGTCGACAAAGGTAGCCGGCAGGTTGAGGCTGACCACCACCGGATCGTGGTCCGACGCGCGGAAGGCGTCATTCACGAACGGGTCGGGCTGGCCGCCGCTCTCGAGGTTGTAGTCGATCGCTTCCGGCTCGTCCGCATTGGCATGCCATTCGGTCACGCCCGCCACTTGCGGGGACAGGCTGCTGCTTGCCAGCGCGTGATCGAGATAGCCGCTCTCGCCGCCGAACACGTAGGAATACGGGATGCCGTGCGGACGCACGAAGCGCTCGATCTCGTTGACGTAGCCGGCCGCGTTCAGCAGGCGGATCGGGTCCTCCATGCCGTAGGCGTTCATGTCGCCGACGACCAGCACGTCGGGATCGTTCGCAGCCTGCACCACCTGCGGCAGGAAGTAGTCGCGCAGGCGCGCGGCCTGCTCGACGCGGCTGGCGTTCCAGCAGCCCTGGCCGTCGCCGCTATCGGCATCGCCGCCAGTCGAGCCGCCGCAGCCGCCCTTCGACTTCAGGTGATTCACGACCAGCGAGAACTTGGCGCCGTTGGCCGCCTTGAAGGCCTGGGCGATCGGGGCGCGGTTGTTGACGCTGTCGCCATCGGACAGCGCGGCGCCCGCCAGTTTGAGCACGCCCGACTTGTAGATCATCGCGACGCGGATCGCGTCGGTGCCGGTGGCGGCAGGTTTCGGCACGACGGCATAGGTGCCGGCGCCCATCTTCGCGTTGAGCTGGTCGACCAGGTAGGACACGGCGATGTCGGCGTTGTTCTGGATCTCCATCAGGCCGACGACATCGGCGTTCACGCTCGAGAGCGAGGCCACGATCTTGTCGCGCTGGCGCACGAATTCGGCCATGTTGTCGGCGCCGCGGCAGTTCGACGCGCGCGTGGTGCTGCCGATGGTGCAGCCCTGGCCGGTGCGGCCCCAGGCATCGCCGCCGTTGGTGAAGGTGGTGAAGAAGTTCAGCACGTTGGCGCTGGCCACCCGGACGTTGCCGCCCGCGACCTGCGGCGCCGGCACGCGCTCGTTGGTGCGCGAGAAGGTCGGCGTCACCGTCGGCTGCAGCTTGAAGGCCGCGCCGCCGCCGCCCATCGCGCCGTAGTCCAGCACGCCGGTCAGGTCGGTGACGGTATCGCCGGCGCGCACGGTGCCGTCGGCGAACAGGTAGGGGATGGTGGCCGGCGTGGTGAAGATGCCGTCGTCGAGCACGACGATGTTGCCCGCGTTGGCGGCGGCCAGCGCTTTTGCCTCGGGCGAGCCGGGCACGAAGCGGTTGGTCGGGATCTCGCGGCGGCCGGCGGACAGGGTCAGTTCGCCGCGCTCGCCCAGGTAGGCGTTGCCGTTGACCGTCAGCGGCGTGGTAAAGCGCACCAGCATCGCCTCGAAGCGGGCCAGGTCGGCGTTCGGCATCTCGACATTGGTCGGGGCGATGCTGTAGCCGCTGCCCAGCTTCGCGAGCGCGCTCACGTCCTTGAATTCAGTGTATGAACGGTTGGCGCCGCTCGGCGTGTATTCGATGACGGTGCCCGTGATTTTCACCAGGTCGCCGACGGCCAGGCCGGCGCTGGAGCCGAAGACGAAGATCGCGTCCGAGGTCGCCGGGTCGTTGTCGCCCTTCGGGTCCTGCAGGAAGTAGCCGCTGCCGACCAGGGCCGTGACCACGCCCTGGGTGGTCTGCACGGTGTTGGCGTAGGCAGTCTTGGCGCCGGCGCCCTGGATCTGCGGAATGCTCAATTGGCCGGCCACGCGCACGGCCACGGTGCAGCTGGCGCTCTGGCCGTCGTTGTTGCCGAAGCTGACCTTGACCGGATAGTTGCCGGCGGCGACGCCGGCGTCGACCAGCAGGCGGGCACTGGCGCTGGCGCCGGCGCCGCTGGCCGCGGTGAAGCCGTCCAGGCGGATGCCCGCCACCGCGCCCGATTCGATCACGGCGCTGTTGACGACGCTGTCGCCGTCGCGCGCGGCGAGCTGCGCGCTGGCGCCGACGCCCTGCTCGGCCTGCAGGCTGGCCGGGCAGTCGGTGACGATGGCTTGCACCACGGGACCAGCCGGCACGCAGGCATTCAGAGGCGAGGTCGATCGGCGCGGGCCGTCCACAGGGCCGGCCGTGAAGTCGGCGGCGTTATTGTCCGTGTCGGTGCAGCCGAGCGCGGCGCGATGCAGCGAATTGACGACCGACGGGGCCGGGGCCACCGCCGTTTCGAAATGGTTGGCGGTGCCGAAGCCGACCAGGTCGACGATCGCCTCCCCGGTCGGGCTGGTCATGGCTTTCGCGATGCTTGCCAGCGCGACCTTGCCGGTGGTGGCCGACAATGCCGCACCCCAGGTGTGGTCGAGCGGACCGATGTCGTCGCCCGCAGGGCCGGGCGTCGTGCTCGCCACCAGGAAGTACTGGCCCGGCTGCAAGGTAACGTCCGGCAAGGCGCCGGCTTGCCAGGTCGTGCCGGCGGCAGACTGGTATTGCAGGCTCATGCCCTTCAGGCTGACCGGTGCCCCGCTGCGGTTGAACAGCTCGACGAAATCGCGGCTCCACTTCGACGTCGTGCTGCCCCCGCCGCCGTACAGCTGGCTGATGACGACATCGGCGGGCGCGCCGATAGCGGGTGCCGACAGCCCGGCCAGTAATACGGCCAGGACGGTCAGCCGGCCGGCCGACGTGTTCGTTGCAACGTGCATTTTCATGGTCTTCCTAAAGAAATTGGAGATCGGAACATTTGTTGTCAATACTGATAGGCATTTTATTACCAGAAACAATGTTACGGCCGGAATTTGACAAGAGAATGACGAACTACAACACCTCTTTCTGCAAGCTGAGGTATGCCGACAACACATTGATTCCACAAGGAAACTTACCGAACGGGCGTGCGCTACCTGGCGCGCAAGGGGGCCGCCAACGGCTCCCCGATGAACAGGCCCTGGGCGGGCCAGGCCACGCTTTTCCAATAGGCTTCGATGGCACTGTCGCCGTCCAGGTAGTGGCGTAACAGCACGGCTGGATTCGGGAATTTTTGCCAATAATTGCAGGGTTCGCTGACGGTGCCGTAGCTGGCGGTGGCCCCGGCCTCGAGCCAGCGCAGGCTGCTCATCTGGGCCGTGCCGAGCAGGTCGCCGCCATGCGATGTCAGGTGGTCGGCCAGCGCCCCCGGCACGAAGCGGACGGTATCGAGCCCCTCGACCTCGGCCTTGCCGAGCTGGTAGACGAGCACGTCGTCGGCCTCGCGCAGGATATCGGCGCGCAGCCGGTGGATCGTCACGCGTCCGCCGGCCGCCTGGCCCGGCTTGGGGAAGAATGGCGCGCGCACGTTGCGCGCCGTATCGAGGGTGCTCAGGTACCAGGCGTGCATGTTGGCCGCGCCAGGCTTGCGCGCGCCGCTGGCGACGCCACGGTCGATCAAGGCGCGCGCCGCCGCGATCGATTCTACCGGCAACAGCATCGACAGGCGCATGCCGTGCTCGGTCGCCGGGCGCCGCGAGGCCGAGTTGAAATAAGGGCTGGGCTGGCCGGCCGCGCAGGTATCGCGGCACAGCGCGGCGTCGTAGCCGAGCGTGTAGGCGCCCGTGATGGCGTTGCAGCCGACGCGATACGGCGCCGTCCAGACCATCAGCACGGCCTGGACTTCAGGGCCGAGCTGGCTGTCGATCTCGGCTTTCAGCAGCCGGAAGCGCGCCGGCTCGAGCGCGTGCGGACGCCCTGGAATACGCACGCGCACGACATGTTCGGACGGGATGCCGCGCCGCTTCCGATAGTATTCGCCGGCGGCGACGCTGCCCGGATCGTCGTCGTTGATGACGATGGCCAGGTGGCGCGCCTCCATCGGACCGGCGAGCGGACCGGCGGGCGCGCGCGGGCCGGCGCCGGCGGCGCCCGGCAAGGACAGCGCCAGCGCGGCCGTGAGCGCAGGCAGGCATGCCGGCAAGCTCGAGCGCGGCCGCGCCATGGCCGGCGCTCAGGCCGGGTCCGGTGCCGAGCGGCCCGTGCGTGGCGCGGCCCGTTTTTCGCGCCGCCGCGCCAGCACGGCGAGGTGCAAGCCGCCCAGGCTGCCCAGGCCGCCTGCCAGCAGTGCCGCCATGCCCGGCTCGGGAATCGGCGACACCGCATACAGTTCGAGCGCATCGATGGCGAACAATTGCCCGCCGCGCGAGCCGTCGATGATGCTCTGCCCTTCCCCGGCCGGATCGCCATAGCTCAGGCGCCAGGAGAGCGCTGTGTCGAGCCGGTCGTTGACCAGCAGGTCGGGTCCGGCGCCGAAGGTGGGCCCCTGGGCGAGCGCGTTGAAGGTCTGGTAGGCGCCCTGGCCGGGCAGTTGGAAGCTGCCCGGCACCTGGCGATAGACGGCGCCATCCGTGTAGTTGAAGATGAAGGCCGTGCGCCGGAAGTCGCGTTCGGTGATGTGCCAGCCGGCGTCGGGCGACCAGCTCTGCGGGTTGTAGCCGCCCACCAGCCAGGCATTGCCGCCGCGGTCGGACACGCGCAACAGCGTGACACTCGGGCCACGCCCGTCGACGGCGGCGTGGAAGTCGACCGAATCGTCGCCCGGCTGGCGCGTGTACAGGCTGGAGAGGATCAGGTCGCCTGCTCCAAGCCAGCGCTCGAGCTGGCGTTCGAGTGCGGGATCGAGCGGCGGCGCGCCGGTTTGCGCGTCGGCTTGCCTGAAGGCCTGGGGTGCGGCAAGGGCCAGCGCGAGTGCGCCGGCGCGAATGAGCGTCTTCATGTTCACCTCCAGAGGGGGTTCACCGTCGCCCCATTGTATGCCGCGCGCACGGCGGGCTTCACACTGTTGACTTGGCGATCTTGCCCCCGCAGCGGGCCAAAGGGCGAAAAATTGCCTGGCGGCGCAGGCGAAAAAAAACGGGCGTCACCGCCCGTTTTCAGCTTGCCAGCCGGCCGCTCCGACCGGCCTTGCAGATGCCGCCCCTGGGGTCAGGAACGTTTATAGATGTCCTCGAAGCGCACGATGTCGTCCTCGCCGAGATAGCTGCCCGACTGCACTTCGATGATGTCCAGCGGCAGCTTGCCCGGGTTCTCGAGGCGGTGGTTCATGCCGATCGGGATATAGGTCGATTCGTTTTCCGACAGCAGGCTGACCTTGTCGCCGCAGGTCACGCGCGCCGTGCCGGACACGACCACCCAGTGCTCGGCACGGTGGTGGTGCATTTGCAGCGACAGTTTCTCGCCCGGCTTGACGGTGATGCGCTTGACCTGGAAGCGGTCGCCCGCGTCGATGCCTTCGTAGTGGCCCCATGGACGGTAGACGCGCGTGTGGTGCAGGTGCTCGGTGCGTTCGTTCGACTTCAGGTGCTCGACCACCTGCTTGACGCGCTGGACCTGGCTCTTGTGGGCCACCAGCACGGCATCCTGGGTTTCGACGACGACGATGTCTTCGACGCCGACCACGGCGACGATGCGGCTTTCGGCACGCACCAGCGAGTTCTTGACGCCGTCGAGGTAGACGTCGCCGCGCTGGGCGTTGCCGTTCTCGTCATGCTGCTGCACTTCCCACAGCGCCGACCACGAGCCGACATCGCTCCAGCCGATGTCGGCCGGCACCACGACGGCGTCGGCCGTGTGCTCCATCACCGCGTAGTCGATCGAGTCCGACGGGCAGCTCGTGAATGCCGCTTCGTCGAGGCGGCAGAAGTCGAGGTCGCGGTAGCCGGTGCCGACGGCCTGCTCGGATGCGGCGGCGATCTCGGGCGCGAATTTCGCCAGTTCGGCCAGGTAACGCTCGGCGGTGAACATGAACATGCCGCTGTTCCAGTAATAGCCGCCGTCGGCGACGAAGGCCTCGGCGGTGGCCAGGTCCGGCTTTTCGACGAAGCGCTCGACCTTGTAGCAGTCGTCGCAGCCGGCCAGCGGTGCACCGCGGCGGATGTAGCCGTAGCCCGTCTCCGGGCCCTGCGGCACGATGCCGAAGGTCGCCAGGCCGCCATCGCGGACCTGGGTGGCGGCGCGGGCGACGGCGTCGCGGAACGCTTCCGTATTCGTGATGACGTGGTCAGCCGGCAGCACCAGCATGACGCCTTCCGGATCGATCGCCTTCAGGTAGTGCGCGGCCGCGGCCACCGCCGGCGCGGTATTGCGCCCGACCGGCTCGAGCAGGATCCCCAGCGGCGTGATGCCGGCCGCGCGCATCTGCTCGGCCACCATGAAACGGTGGTCGTTACCGCATACCACGAGCGGCGCCATCAGGCCCGGCAGGCCGGCCACGCGCAGGGCGGTCTCCTGCAGCATGGTCTTGTCGCCCACGATCGGCAGCAGTTGCTTCGGCAGCACGGCCCGCGAAAGAGGCCACAGACGGGTACCGGCGCCGCCGGAGAGGATCACTGGATAAATTTTCATGCGCTTGCTTTCTAATGGTTATTACTCTTCAGACTTGCTATTTCTTTGCGGCTGCTGCGGCGGCGGTCGCGCGCATTCAGCCATTCCTCGGAACTGTAATCAGAAGCGTGTTTCATTTCGCCTGCGCGATCGACGCTGTATTCTTTGAATACGATCATTTCATTCAATGTAACGTCATGTAACACGCGAGTGTATTCGAACAACACGCTGCGCACAATTTCTGCGCCTTCGCAGATGTGGCTGCCGTGACCGATCCAGGTCGGCCCGACGATATGCACGCCCGCCTCGATGCGTACGCCCGAGCCGATATACACCGGGCCGTCGATCTTGGTGCCGTTCCAGTCGATGCTGGTGTTCAGGCCCACCCACAGGCCCGGTTCGATCTGGGTGCCCGGCACGTCCATGTGGTTGACCTCGCCCGTGAGGACGGTCTGCAGCACTTCCCAGTAGTCCGACATGGTGCCGATGTCGAGCCAGTTGAACGGACGGCCCTGGGCGTAGAACGGCAGGCCGCGCTCGGCCAGCAGCGGGAACAGCTCGGAACCGATGTCGAAGGGAACGCCCGACGGGATCAGGTCGACCACTTCCGGTTCGAAGATGTAGATGCCGGTGCTGATGAAGTTCGACAGCGCCTCTTCCTGGCTCGGCTTTTCCTGGAACTGCTTGATGCGGCCCTGGTCGTCGGTGACGACGACGCCATACGACGACACTTTGTCCCAAGGCACTTCCTTGGTGATGACGGTGGCCATCGCGCCCTTGCGGCGGTGCTCGAGCAGGGCCGCCTTCAGGTCGAGGTCGATCAGGGCGTCGCCGCACAGCACGATCGTCGTGTCATCGAAAAAGCCGCCGAATTCCTGGATCTTCTTCATGCCGCCGGCCGAGCCGATCGGCTCGGGCACGACGGTGCCGTCGTCGGTCGTGTAGCCCTCGAAGGAATAGCCGATCTGGACGCCGAACTGCTCGCCCTCGCCGAAATACTCCTCGATTTTTTCGTGCAGCCAGCTGACGTTGACCATGATTTCGGTGACGCCGTGTTTCTTCAGGTGATCGACCAGGTAAGCCATCACCGGCTTGCCCAGCAGGGGAATCATCGGTTTCGGGAGGTCGTACGTGAGCGGGCGAACACGCGTGCCCTTGCCTGCCGCGAGAATCATTGCTTTCATTGTGCGTCCTTCATCGAATAGGCTTTGTAGTGACTTTGTCCGTGCTTTGTACCGGTTTGTGCGCTTATGGATTCGCCGTCTGGTAGCGCCAGGTGTCGGCGCACATCTGGGCCACGTCGCGCGTGGCCACCCAGCCCAGCTCTTCGCGTGCGCGGGTCGGATCGGCGTAGCACTTGGCGATGTCGCCCGGACGGCGGTCGACGATCTGGTAGGGGATCGGACGGCCGCTGGCCGCTTCGAAAGCACGCACCATTTCCAGCACGCTATTGCCACGGCCGGTGCCGAGGTTATAGGTCAACAAGCCGGGGCCCTGCGCCAGCTTTTCCAGGGTCTTGACGTGGCCGATCGACAGGTCCACCACATGGATGTAGTCGCGCATGCCGGTACCGTCCGGGGTCGGATAGTCGCCGCCGAAGACGGACAGTTTTTCGCGCTGGCCCGTGGCGACCTGGGCGATGTAGGGCACCAGGTTGTTCGGGATGCCCGAGGGCGATTCGCCGATCAGGCCGCTCTCATGGGCGCCGACCGGGTTGAAGTAGCGCAGCAGCGCAATGTGCCAGTCCGGCTCGGCCTTGACCAGGTCGCGCAGGATGTCTTCGATCATCAGCTTGCTGCGGCCGTAGGGATTGGTGGCCGACAGCGGGAAGTCTTCCAGGATCGGCACCGAGGCCGGGTCGCCATACACCGTGGCCGAGGAACTGAACACGAGCGTCTTGACGCCGAACTTGGCCATCGTCTCGAACAGCACGACGCTGCCGGAGACGTTGTTGTCGTAGTAGCGCAGCGGCTGCGCCACCGATTCGCCCACGGCTTTCAGGCCGGCGAAGTGGATCACGGCGTCGACCTTGTGGGCGGCAAAGGCCGCTTCCATGGCCGCGCGGTCGCGGATGTCGGCTTCGATCAGCTCGAACGGCTTGCCGGTAATTTTCTGCACGCGCTCCTGCACCGAGCGCTGGGCGTTGGAGAGATTGTCGACCACGACCACGTCGTACCCGGCATTTTGCAACTCGACGACGGTGTGGGAACCGATATAACCCACGCCGCCAGTAACCAGAATCTTCATTGTCGTAACTCGCTTTCACTGTTGTTGCGCGCCTGTATCGGCGCTCCAGAACGGCGCACACGCGCCGCCCCCTCTGTGTCTTTCGGTGACGGTTCTGCGACCGTCCTTTCCCCATGTTTTACCTGTCCGTGGCGCGGGCTCGTTGCGCTCGCGCCGGCGGACGGTGTCAATCGCCTGTCTCGTGCCCCTGCTTGCGGCCCTGCTTGCGTCCGCTCAGCGCTTCCTGCACGAACAGCCGGACGAAAGCCATGTCGTCGATGAAATACCGGCGGAACATGCGGCGCGGTTCCTGCAGGAAGCGGTAAAACCATTCGAGTCCTGCCCGCTGCATCCAGCGCGGCGCGCGCTTGACGCGCCCGATGGCCACGTCGAAGGTGCCGCCGACGCCCATCGCGAACGGAATGCGCATCTGTTCCTGCCAGCGGCCGAGGAACTGTTCCTTCTTCGGCGAACTGATGGCCACGAACAGCAGGTCGGCGCCGCTGGCGCGCACCTGGGCCGCCACCGCCGCTTCTTCCGCCTCGCCCTGCCAGTAGCCATGCCGCCAGCCGGCCACGGCCAGGCCCGGATAGCGCCGGCGGTAGGCCTCGGCCACCTGGGCCACCACCTCCGCGCGGGCGCCGAGCAGGAACACGCGCCAGCCGACTTCGCTGGCGCGGCGCATCAGCGCCTCGAACAGGTCGATCCCGGCGACGCGCTCCTTGAGCGGCTTGCCCAGCAGGCGCGAAGCCCAGACTACCGGCATGCCGTCGACATTGACGAGCGCGCAGTCGTTGATGATGCGGCGCAGCTCGGCATCGCGGCTGGCCTTGACCAGTTTGTCCACATTCACCACCACGTGCTGATGGGGCTGGCCGGAACGGATGAACTCGCCTATGCGGGCAAGGGTTTCCTCCATCGACAGGTTATCGATCCGGCAGCCCATCAAGGTGATGGAGTCGGGCATCAGCGTTCCCGGGCGGCTTCCTGCGTCAATTCGCGGGCCAGTACGTCCACGATGCGTTCGGCAGCCTTGCCGTCCCACAGGTGCGGGCGGCGCCCCTGCTTGCCTTCGCCGCGCAAGACCTTGCGCGCTTCCTCGATGATCTTCTGCGGGTCGGTGCCGGCGAGCACGTTCGAGCCCTCGTCCACCGTTACCGGGCGCTCGGTGTTCTCGCGGATCGTCACGCAAGGCACGCCCAGCGCCGTCGTCTCTTCCTGCAGGCCGCCGCTGTCGGTCAGCACCACGGCCGCGTCCTTCCACAGGTTGAGGAAGGCCATGTAGGCTTGCGGGCCGGCCAGGGTCACGTTGGGGCCGAGGTCGATGCCGAACTTCTCGATGTTGGCGCGGGTGCGCGGGTGCACCGGGAAGATCAGCGGCACCTCAAGCGCGATCTCCTTGAGCGCGCCGGCGATGCGGGCGAACATGACCGGATCGTCGACATTGCTCGGGCGGTGCAGCGTGATGACGCCGTATCTGCCGCCACCCTGCCGGGCAGCGGCCTTGAAGGCGGCCGTCTCGAAACCGGAGGTGTCGGCGCGGGACAGCTTGTCGGCCTGGAACAGGACGTTGTCGACCATCACGTGGCCGACGTAGTGCACGGCAGCGTCAGGCTTGCCTTCGCGGCGCAGGTGTTCCAGCGCGGCCGGTTCGGTAACAAAAAACCAGTCCGAGATGCTGTCGGTGACGAGGCGGTTGATTTCCTCGGGCATCGTCATGTCGCCGCTGCGCAGGCCGGCTTCGACGTGTGCCACGGGAATGTTGAGCTTCTTGGCGACAATCGAGCAGGCCAGCGTCGAATTGACGTCGCCGACCACGAGGACGGCGTCCGGACGCTCGGACATGCACAGCTCCTCGAAGCCGACCATGATCTTGGCGGTCTGCTGGCCATGGCTACCGCCGCCGGCCGCCATGAACACGTCCGGCTGGGGAATGCCGAGTTCTTCGAAGAACACGTCGTTCATCTCGCGGTCGTAGTGCTGACCGGTATGGATGATCTTGAAGGACAGCGTTTGCTGGGCTTGCAGCGCACGGACGATCGGCGCGATCTTCATGAAATTGGGCCTTGCGCCCGCGACCAGATAAATAAGCATGTGTTTGGACTTCCCTACCACTATAGTAATTATGAAAAAATGCTAACAGTTAAAAAAACGTTATTGTAAACCTGCACTCGACCGGAACGGCGGACGATACGGTGGACAGCCGCAACACGTCGCTCGGCTGTTTCGATTCGTAGCAGCGCGAATACCAGCCCAGGGGCGGATTCTCGGCGCCGCGCACCAGTTCCAGCTTGAGGTCGGCGCCGGTGGCATGCATCTGCAGCGCGAAGCGCTTGCCGCGCACGTGCAGGCCGGCACTGGTCAGGCGCACATTCAGTTCGGGCGCGAAGTGCCAGAACAGTTCGATCGGGTGGGCCTTTTTCGCGGCCACCTCGTCGCGCACGACCAGGGTCGAGGTGGCGGCGTCGAAGCGCACGCTGCGCAAGTGGCGCACCGGGTCCGACAGGCGCGTATAGCCGTCGTGGGAGCCGCGGAAATCGAATTCGTGGGGCGAGGCCGGCATGCGCTCGATGGTGGCGCGCGCCTTGCGCAGCCACATGAAGCGCCCGCCCGAGACCGACTGGTCGCGCCCGTCCACGCGCAGCGTGTTGTGGGCCGAGGTGCCGCGGAAGTAATCGCGCCACTTCTGATCCTGCCAGTAGGAATAGGTGCCGGGATCGACCAGCACCTCTTCGCCCGCCACCGAGAGCGTCAGCGCCAGCGCATCGGCGTGGCCGTGGGCGGCGATGCCGAGGTAGCCGAGCGGTCCGCAGTCGAGCATGCCCTTGATTTCGTCCTGCTCGCCGAAGCGCGAGCCGAACAGCAGGTAGCCGCCGTCCGGGAAGGCCCAGCCGGTGTCCGGCTCGTGGGCGTCGGCGTCGGGCCGGCGCCCTGGCAGCGCGTGCAGCAGCCAGCGCACGCCGGGGTGCAGTGTCGTGGCCGGCGCGCCGGCGTGGCCGCCGGCCTGGGCGGCAAACACCGTCTCGCCCAGCGCCAGCAGCTGGGCCGCGCGGTCGCTGCCGGCCACATCGAGCCGGAACACGCTGCCGTCGTCGCTGTCGCCCACGTTCGGCACATGGCCGCCGACGTCGCGCACCGAGCGCAGGAAACGCAGCGCGCGCTGCAGCACGCTCCAGTAGGTGCGCGAAAACGGCACGTCGCAGGCCTGGCCGACCAGTCCCGCGACGAACAGGAATTCGGCCGAGAACACGTGGTAGCCGAAGGCCTGCTCGCGGTTGACGCCGTCGAGCGAATACTGCAGGCGCGCCTGCTGCTCGAGTTCGCGCCGGGCCTGCTCCATCCAGCCGCTCGATGCCTTCCAGCAGGGCCAGACCGAGGCCGCCACGAACAGGCCGCTCAGCTCGCCGATCAGGTGGTTGTTGGCCGAGGAGTGGCGCGACAGGTTGCGCGAGATGGTGCGGCAGTGGGCGTGGATGCTGTCGAGCCAGTCGGCGCGCAGGCGCTGCCCGGACTCGCCGGAGAACAGGCTGCTCCCCTCGCCGCCCACCAGTTGCCACAGCAAGGCCCAGTTGATCAGGCGGATGCCGAGCTCCATCGGGCTGGTCCAGTTCGGGCCGGTCAGCGGCGGGCACTGGTCGAGCCAGCTGCGCAACTGTTGCTCGATCGCGTGCAGCCAGCGCACATCCCCGCTCACGCTCCAGGCCTGGGCCAGGCGCACGAGGTGCAGGTGGCGGTTCAGCTCCCATACATGCTTGATGTCGCCGACCAGCTCCCGCTTGTCGATCGCGATGTCGCCCGAGAAGACGGACGGCCCGGTGATGCCGCTGTCGGGGTCGCGGTTCCAGACGGTCGGCACACCGACGTCGAAACTGCGGTCGGCAAACAGGACGACGTGGCCGGCGCAGATGCGGTCGGCCTCGGCCAGCAGCGCCTCGACCTGGCTCGGCGCCAGGTCGGGCGCGCCCAGGATGCGGAAGGTGCGCGCGCGCGGCAGCGGTTCGGGCGCCGTGCGTCCGGCGGCGCTGCGCACCGCGCTGCGCGCCATCCTCGTGCGCGCCGCCCGGCGCACGCGGTAGCCGATCTCGGCCACCGACATGCAGCGCAGACGGTTCACCCACCACACCATGCGTACTGTTGCGTTCATTTCGTCCCCGCCATATCGTTATAGATTGCCGCCAGCCGGCCGCACACCGCCTCTGGCGAATACTGCTGTTCCACGGTCCGGCGCGCGCTGTCGCCGAGGCGCTCGCGCAGGCCGGCGTCGTCCAGCAGCCGCGCCAGGGCGGCGGCCAGCGCGGCGGCGTCGCCCGGCGGCACCAGCAAGCCGTTCTCGCCATCGACGAGCACTTCCGGAATGCCGCCGACCGTGCTTGCCACCGTCGCGCAGCCCGCGGCCATGGCCTCGAGCACCGCCATCGGCAGCCCCTCGGCGTGCGAAGGCAGGCAGAACACGGCGGCGCGCGCCAGTTCGGCGTCGCGCGCCGGCCCGTCCAGCCAGCCGGGCAGTTCGACCAGGTCGCCGATGCCGCGCGCCGCGGCGGCCGCATGTCACGGGCCGCACTCGCCGGTGCCCGCCACGAGCAGGCGCAGCGCCGGAAAGCGCGGGGCCAGCAGCGCCACCGCGTCGAGCAGTTCGACCAGACCCTTGGCTGCCTCCAGGCGGCCAAGGAAGACAATCCGCCCGGCCTCGACGGCCCTGGCGGCGGCGCGATCGCCGGCGCGCTGGGGAAGCGGCACCGCGTTCGGCACCACGGCCACCCGCGCGCGCGGGGCATAGCCGCGCACGAAAGCCGCCCAGCTCTCGGAAAGGGCAATAACGAGCGAACTGCGCTCGAGGGTATGGCGGATCCAGCGCCGCATCAGGGCGCCCGAGCGAATGGTCGAGAAATGGACGAAGTGGGCGCCATGCAGATGGAATATCGTCTGGCTGCCGCTGGCGCGCGCCAGCAGCAACAGCAGCGACTTGCGCGCGAAACTGGCGCCCGAGGCCGCGTGCGCGTGGACGATGGCCGGGTGCTCGAACAGGCAGGCACGGGCGGCGTGCCAGAAGCCGCTCGCGGCGGCGCCCAGTTTTGCCAGGAAGCCGCCTTCGCGGTGGGTGCTGACGTAGCGCACGGCGGCGCGCTCGAACAGGCCGCCCGCCTGCAATACCGATACCAGCGCCGCTACCCCGCCCCGGCCCTGGGGGGCGGTGCCAAGCATCAGGATGCGCGGCGCGCGTGCTTTCATGCAGCGGCTCCGGCGACCAGCGATACGGCAACGAGAATGGCAGGCGAAGGTTTCACGATTATTAATAAAGGCACAATATTTCGATCATACATCAACTGTTACCCGATCCGCGCACGGTTCAGCAGTCGACCGCGAGGAATTCGAATTTGCCGTGCGGCCCGCGCGCGATCGCCGCCACCTGCTCCACCCGCACCGCCACATTCGGCACCCGTCGACGGAACGCCGCCAGCAGGGCCGCCTCGTCGGCAGCGTCGAATCCCGGCAGGGTAACGACACGCAAGACAAACCGGGCGTCGCCGCGATACAACACCTGGCCCTCGAGCAGGCGGGCGTCGAGGCCCTGGAACACGCGGTCGAGGCGGGTGACGATGCGTCCGTCCGGGAGGGTGATGCTGCGCTCCTGGCGCCCGATGACGGCCTCCACGGTCGGAAACACGCGCCCGCAGGCACAGCGCTTGCCCGGTCCGGGCAACACGCGGTCGCCGGTGCGGTAGCGCTGCAAGGGCATGGCCGGGTTGTTCAGCGTGGTGCCGACCAGCTCGCACAGGCCGCCCTCGCCTTCGAGCAGCTCGACGCCGCCGTAGTCGGTCAGCACGTGGTAGCTGCCGCGCTCGCAGGTGCCGATGGCCGCGACCCGTTCGGCCTGGCCGTACCAGTCGAACACGCGCACCCCGAAACTGCGCTCGACGGCTGCGCGCACTTGCGGCTCCAGGGTTTCGGAGGACGTGAGCACGGCGCGCAGCGAGCGCCCCGCGTAGTGCCGCGCGCCGCGCTCGAGCCAGGCGGCCAGCACCGCGACCGAGGACGGATAGGCGTGGATGAGTACCGGGTCGTGGCGCTCCAGCGCGGCGATATACGCGCCGATGCTCGTGTTCGACAAGTGATAGGAGGACATCATGAGCACCCGGCCGAACCAGTCGTGGCACCAGTAGCGCCCGTCGGGCGGGTCGGCGCCGCAGACGATGTCGCCACGGATCCAGGCCCGCCGCTGTCCGGGGCGCCAGCCGGTCCAGCGCAACTGGCGCTGCAGGAAGGCCTCCTCGCGGACCACGGCGCCGATGCTTTGCACCAGGCTCAAGGGGCTGCCGGAGGTGCCGCTGGTGCGGATCGTGTTGCGCAGCAGCGTACCGGGGCCGCGTGGCCGCACGAAGCGTTGCGGGTCCTGGCGCAGTTCGCTCTTGGTCAACAGGCTGGCCGATGGATCGAGGCGGCGCAGGCGCGTGCCGTCGTGATCGACCGCAACTTCCAGGCGCCGTGCCCGCTCCTGGATGAGTTCGGCAAGCCGTTGCGGCGAGCGTTCGACCGCCGCCAGGCGCCGGCTGAGCAGCAGGCGCGCCGGCAGGCCGCGCAGCACCGTGCGCAGGACCGAGCGCAGCGTGAATTTCAGGCTGTAGGTCCACATGGCGGCAGGGGCGGCACGAGCGGCTGGCGTGGCAGGGGCGGCAAAATACGGCGGTAGGCGTCGGCCACCTCGCGCGCCAGGATGGCGTAGGTGCGGTGCGCCCGTACCCAGGGCGGCCCCCGTTCGGCGCAGGCGGCGGCCAGTGCGCGGTCGGCCAGCAGGCGCAGGGTGGCGGCGGCAAAGGCATCGGCCTGCATCGGCACGCACAGCCCGGCCCGGCTGCGCTCGATCACGAGGGCCTGGTCGGGAATGTCGTTGGCCACGCCGGGGAGGCCGAGCGCCAGGTATTCGACCAGTTTGGTGGGCGAGGACACGTCGTACAGGACGCCGCGCGGGATCGGCGACAGCCCGACTTCGGCGCGCACCGCATAGCCCAGCGCCAGCCGCTGGGGCAGCCAGCCCGTGAGCAGGACGTGGTCCGCCAGGCCGCGGGCGGCGATGGCGTCGCGCATCCAGGCCATCTCGTCGGGCGACGGGGCGTCGCCGGCGATGACGAGCAGGCTCGCGGGCAGGTGCGCGCGCAGCCGCTCGGCCACGTCGAGCAGGAAGTCCGAGCGGCGCGCGCGCGCCACGCGCCCCAGGTAGAGCACGACGCGGCGGCCGTCGAGGCGCGGGTCGGCGCTGGGGACGATGGCGCCGCGCTCGAGCAGCGCGGCGTCGACGCCCATCGGCACGGCCGTCATGCGCGCGCGGGCGATACCCTGCCCTGCCAGCCAGTCGCGCATCGCCGCGCTCTGCACGAACACGTGGTCGGCGCCGGGCAGCACCAGCCGGTAGGCGGCAAAGCGCGCGGCCCGGGCGCGCGCCGCGTGCGCGAGCCAGAGCGCCCGCCCGCGCGTGCCCCTGGCGCCCCCGGCCAGCGCATCGCGCCGCGCCTCGAAGCCCTCGACGATCGGGAACGACATCCAGTAGACAAAGGGCACGCGCAGGATGCGCGCGGCCACCCGGGCGAGCAGTGCGCTGGCGACCTTGTCGCGCACCTGGATGCAGTCGGGGCGCGCACGGCGCGCGGCCCGCAGCAGGCCCAGCGCGTCCCATGCCGGTGCGAGCACGCCGGCGAAACGGCTGCGCAGGCTGCCGACGACATGCATGCCGCCCGCCCCCCAGGACGCGCCGCGGGCCTCCCCGCCCTGCCCGACCAGCTCGGTACGGATGCCGTGGCGCGGCATCTCGACGCCGAACAGGGTCAGCACGTCAGCGCGCAAGGGCGGCAGCGGATCGCGGACGATGAAGGCAATGCAAAGCGGACGGGTAGCCATGGGATCCCTGTCGAGGTGTCGCCGTCGATACTAGCGCAGCACCCGGCAGGAAGCCCCCGCGCACGCAAACGCGCGCCCGCCGGTTTGAGGGCGATCAAACCGGGCCGCATCCGCGCGCCGGGGCTCAGAGCGATGCCTGGGCCTCGGCGTCGATATCGATATGCACGCTACCGGTCGTGGAAAGCTGCAGGGCCGGCCGCGCGCCGCCGTCGAGCGTGACGGTCTGCCCGGCAACGGTCACGGTACGCACCGTGCCCGAGGTCGATACCCGTACCTCCGGCGACTTGCAGCCGACGTCGAGCAGCACGAGGAACTCGGCCTCCGACTTGCCGTCGTTCGGCAGGTAGAAGGCACCGTGGTCCTCGACCACGTTGGTCTTGGCGCCGGGACCGATCCACTTGGCGAAAGTGGCGTCCGGATTGAGCGAGCGCACGCAGACCGACTGGCCGTTGTGCGCGATTTTCACGGCGCGCGGGCTCTGCACCGCGATCTCCACCGGGGCATGCAGGTTGAACTCGTAGGTGTGCGGCACGGTCGCCGCCAGGCGGTCGCGCACCAGGATGGCATTGCCGGCATTGCGCAGGTGCCAGACGTGGCGCCGCGCCATCGTCAGCTGGCCGCCGTAGGCGGCAGTGGCATCGCCTTCGGCAAAATCGTAGCCCGGCTGGGCCGCGTAACCGATGATCTTGCCGTTGCGCTGCAGCTGCTCGCGGTAGCCGTTCACCAGCTGGCCCTTGCCGCCGTCGAAGGTGATCGCATTTTGCGAGCGCGTCTGGCGGTACCAGTCGCTCCAGTAGGGCGAGCCGTACCAGTCGTACCAGCCGGCCTTGACCAGCAGCGGCTGGCCGGCCACCGACAGCAGTAGGCCGTTCTGGTCGCCATGGCTGTGGTTGAACGAACCGTAGGGACTGGACTTGAAGTACAGCGAGCTGCGCGCGCTCGATCCGAGATCGCTGTGCATCGAGACCCAGCCGATGCTCGGGTAGTAGGCGGTGTTCGAGGGCGGCGTCTGCAGCTTGGTGTCGGCCACCGGCATCGGGTACGGCGCCTGCAGCAGCGACAGCGCGTCTTCGGTGCCGCCCAGGTTACCCACGTACCAGGCCGCGCGCGGCGAGAACATGCGCGAAGCGAAGGCGTGGAAGACACGGGGGTCGGGCCGGGTCTCGGAGGCGTCGCCGAAGGCGTGGACCTTCGAGCCGGGCGGCGTGAACTGGGTCGCGAAATCGAGGAAGCCGAGCGCCCATGGCTTGCCATAGAAATTCACGCCGGTGGCCTGGGTCAGCGGGTCCCACAGCTGCACCAGGTAGCCGGCGGCGTATTCGGCGTAGGCGGTGCCGTTGGCGAAGCCGCCTTCCGGGCCGGACCATGGCGACGGCGCATTCGCATAGGCGCGGAACGAGAAATCGAACCATTTCTGCGCTTCCGGGATGTCGCCCAGCGACAGCGTGGAGATCAGCACCAGGAACACGAGGCTCGTATTGCCGTGCGAATCGAAGGGATACTGGTCGAGGCGGCCGTTGTCGCCGGCCAGGTTGCGGTAGATCTCTTCGGTGCGCACGCGCACGGTCTCAAGCCACCTGGCCTTGCGTGCGCCGTCGAGGTCGCCGGCGAGGATGTCGGCCGCCTTGATCAGCGACAGCGCGATCTGGCGTGTGGCCTGGTCCTGGTTGGCGTAGCTGGTCGGGCCTTTGGGATCGAGCGCGGCCAGCTGGTCGCCCTTGCGCAGCGCTTCGGTCAGGAACACCGGGTCGCGCTTCATGCGCCACATGACGCTGGCCGCTTCCAGTTGGCGGCTGGCCTCGTTGATGCGCTGGCGGATGTCGGTCTGCTGGGTCGCCATGGCGGCCGTGAGCGGCGTGGTGATGACGATCGGCCAGCGCCGGTCCGACAGCGCCGGCAAGGCATTGATCTGCAGCTTGACTTCATTCGTCATGCGGCTGACGTAGGGGTCGAGCTCGGCCTTCTTTGCGGCGTTCCAGGTCGCATACGGCGTGAACGTGGGCGGCAGGCCGCGCGGGCGCGCCTTGGCGCTGATGCGCGCACGCAGCGCGACGTTGTCGGGCACTTCGAATACGGTCGAGCGCGACGTCAGCGAGAAGCTGCGTGGAACCGACCAGTCGTTGCTGCCCTTCGGCCGCACCCGCCAGCTGTAATTGCCCAGCGGGAGGGCGCGGCTCGGCAGGTACCAGTTGCGCTCGACGACGGCCCGCATCGGCGTGCCGCCGGCAGGCGTGATTTCGATCTCGTAGGCGGCCGGGCCGGCCGGGTGGCGCGCCCAGGTAAATCCGGGTGGGTTCTGGGCCTGGATCGCGCCGCCTGCCGGGCCCGGCTGGACGATCAGCGGATCGGCCGCTTGCGCCCAGTCGGCATGCGCGTTCAGCGAGCATGCGCATAGCGATGCCAGGGCGAGGGCCTGGAGCAGGCCCTGTCGGTTGAATTTCATGAATGGGACTCCGAACGATGGGACTCTCGAGGCAGGCCGGCCAGGGAGGACGGCCTGCGGTGCTGCGTGCAGCGGCGCGTGTTGACTGCTGACCGTACTGCTGACGCCGCTTGAAAAAAATGATGTTACCGCAATAAGAAATTGAACAAATGCAACTTCTTTTCATCAATCATCCTTTTTTTTGTTTGCATCGCAGAAATCCCACGTCAAAGCGCCAAGCTTGTCGAACCGGCATGTTCAGTCTTTTAACAGCTGTGTGTTGTTCGCAAACTCGCGGTGCCGCCGGGCTACAAAAGTGTCCGCCAGGCGCCGTGGCGCCGGCCCACTACGTGACCGGACATTCGTCTGGCAATGGCAAGCAGAACCGCATGCGGTACCGGGCGGCGCGTGCTTGGGGTGCAGGCGGAGGAGCGCCAAGGCGGCAAGGCGCCGGTCCTGGCAGCCAACAACACGGTGATGTATGACCGACTAGTCAAGCAAGACCTGCAGTAGGCAGCGCCCGCCTGCGCTTGAGGTAGCGCAGGCAATACACGGCGAAGGCCAGCGGCGCATGGCGCAGGTAGCGCCGCCGCACCGCGAACTCTTCCTGGCGTGCCTGGCGCTTGTTGGCCGAGGACAGGCTGCCGGCGTGCTCGCGAAACACCGTTAATGTGCGCGCGAGCATGGCCGGCGGCGTGACGGCCGCCAGGCGCAGCCACAGATCGATGTCCATCGCATAGCGCAGCGACGTGTCGAAAGCGCCGACGCGCGCAAACCATTCGCGGCGCACGAAGACGGCCGGATGGGGGATCGTCGCGCGGCCGGCCACATAGGCGCGGTAGCTGAACGGGGGCATCGCATGGGGCGGCGCCAGGCGGCCGTCGCGCAAGACCTGGATGTTGCCCACCACCCAGGCCGCGCCGGTTTCGTCGAAACGGCGCGCGACCTGCTCCAGCACGTCGGGAGCGGCGTAATAATCGTCGGCATGCAGGTGGGCGACGATGGCACCGCGCGCGGCCACGATGCCGGCATTCATGGCCCGGCTGATGCCGCCCCGCACTTCGTGCAGCACGCGCTTGTTGCCGGGACAGGCGGCCAGCATGTCGAGCGTGGCGTCGGCCGAGCCGCCGTCGACGAAAATGTGCTCGAAGTCCCGGCAGGTCTGGGTGCGCAGCGAAGCGAGCGTGTCGCCGAGGGTCGCGGCACTGTTCCAGGTACAGGTGACGATGGAAAATTTAGGGTCGGCAGGCATAGACATCCAGTATCCGGGGCAAGGCCTGGAACACGTCCATGCCCGCCTGTTGCGGTAGCGGCGCAGCCTGTGGCGGCTGCGCCAGTTCGGCCAGCAGCGCGGCGACCAGGCCCTCCATGGCCGCGGACAGGCGCAGCTGGCCGGGCCAGGCCACGTAGGCGGCCAGCTCGGGGTTGCCGCCGCGCGCCAGCGCGAGGCAGGGGCGGCCCAGCGCGAGCGCTTCCAGGATCGTGGTGCCGCAGGGCTCTTCCCACACCGAGGGCACGACGCAGGCATGGCTGCTGGCGGTAAGGGCCACCACCTCGGGGTTCGGCCGCCAGCCGAGGAACTGCACCTGCTCGCCGGCAAACCGGGCTTCGAGGGCGGCGCGGCCGGGTCCGTCGCCGACGACCAGCACCCGGGCGCCAGGCGGCAGGCGTCCCCGCGCCGCGGCCAGGAACTCGCCGAAGCCCTTGCCGGTGTCGATGCGGCCGGCGACCAGGACTTGCCCGGCGCGCGGCGGTCCCGCTTGCGCCGCCTGGGCCGCGAGCATGCCGCAGTCGACAAAGTTGTGGATCACGCGGGAACGCCCGAGGTCGGCCGTGGGCAGTGTGCGCAGGAACTGGCGGCGCAGGAATTCCGACACGAAGACCGTCTTGTGGCGCGCAAAGGCGCGCGCGGTCTCGATGCGGTAGCGCGACACCGCGTGCGCCGATACGAGCGTGCGGAGCGCTCCCGGCTGCGGGTGGGCGCAGCCGGCGCAGGCGCGCGCGTCGAGCCGTCCGCACACGGCGCCATCCCTGAAGCGCAGGTGGGTCACGCACTCGCTGCCCTGGTCATGGCGGGTCTGGACGAAATTCAGGTCCGGATCGACATACAGGCCGAGCAGCGGCAGGTGGCCGTGGTAATGCACGACCTCGGCATCGCCCGCATGGCGCGCGATGGCGCGCGCGATCTTGCTCGCAAACCAGGGCCGCTTGAACGGGTTGAAGATGCCCAACTGCGCTTCTTTCCAGCCCGGGCGGGCATAGTCGAAGCCGGGCAGGAAGCGGCCCTCGAAACCGATCTGCCTGGCGCAGTCGGCGACGCCACGGTCGCTGCGACCGAGGATGCTCACCTCGTGGCCTGCGGCCAGCAAGGCATTGCCGAGCGTGACGACATGCTTGCCGAGGCCACCGAGCTGTTCGCCCGGCAAATCTTCCGATACCAGCAGGATGCGCACGCTAGCTTCCTCCCGCGACGCTGAACTGCGCCTTGACGCGCGCCCAGGCCCAACGCCGGTCCTCGCCCTCGACCACGAACAGCATGCCGAGCACGGCGAGCAGGCCGGACGTCGCGCCCAAGGCCAGGGCAAAGCCGAGCGCGCTGTGTCCGCAACATGCCTGGGCCCAGCCGGCAACCAGGGCGGCGCCTGCGGCCGCGCCCAGGCCCGGCAGGTAGCCGTGCGCGCACAGCCGGGCCAGCCGCGTCGGCACCGTGCGGCCGTGCACGACAACGAGGAAGACCGAAGTGAAGACGAGCGATGCGGCCAGGTGTCCCCAGGCGGCGCCATCGATGCCCCAGCCGGCCACGCCCAGCCAGACGCTCCCCAGCCCGGCCAGCGCCCGCCCGACCGCGAACAGCCCGGACAGGCGCGGATAGCCCATGCCGTCGTTCACCAGCGACGGCAGGCTGGTCAGCGAATCGACGAATTGCGACAAGGCCATCACCGCCAGCACGGTCGCGCCGCCCTGCGCGAAGGCCGGGCCCATCCAGTAGGCCAGCAGCGCATGGGCGAACACGGCCAGCAGCACCAGCATTGCCGCGTTCAGGTACACCACGTAGCGGGTCGCCTTCAGGTAGGCACGGTCGAGCCGCGCCAGTTCGCCGGCGGCGGCCAGCGCGCTGGCCGCCGGGAAGAACACGCCGGACAGGCGGAAGGTCAGGCCCAGCACCCGATTGGCCAGCGTCGCCGCCACCGTGAAGTAGGCCAGGCCGGTCACGCCCACCAGCGCCCCAATGATCAGCTTGTCTCCATGCGCATACGACAGCGTCGCGAAGCGCGACAGGAAGGAATACGCCGAAAAGCCGAGGATGCCGCCGCGCAGCTCGCGACCCGGCCAGCGCCAGCGCAGGCCAGGCAGCAGCCGCCCTACCCCGCGCCACAGCACCAGGCAGTGCGCGGCGCTGGCCAGCACGCGCAGCAGGATCACTTCGAACAGGCCGCCCCCGAGCAGCAGCACGGCCACCGTCAGCGGCGGGACCAGGGTGCCGAACAGCATTTCGAGACGCCCCGACACGTCGAATCGCATCAGCGCTTGCGGCAGGCTGTGCAGGTAGCTTTGCAGCTGGCCGAACAGGAAGCCGAGCGCCGCCAGGCGCAGGCAGGCAATGGACTCCGCCGTCAATCCGGGCGGCACCGTGAACACGCGGGTGACCAGCCATCCGGCGCTGGCAAGCAGGGCGAGCGCACCGAGGGTGCCGATGGCGGCATACACGGCAAGGCCGAAGCACAGCGTCTCGCCCACCCGCTCGTGCTCGCCGCGCGCATGCTGTGCCGAGATGAACTTGACCGACCCGGCAGTGACATTGATGTCGATCACCGCGAAATAGCCGACGATGGCCGTCACCAGCGAATACACCCCGTAGCCCGCCTCGCCCAGGCCAGCGACAACCAGCGGCACCGTGGCCAGCGCCACCAGCGCAGGCACGGCGGCGCCGAGCAGGTTCGACCACGCGTTGCGGAGCAGGCGCAGATCCATCATGCAGGGCGCGCGGCTGGCGCGGGCAAGCGGGCGGCCCGCCGGCCGCACCGCTCCTGGGCCGGCGGCGCAGCGGCGGTGGGACCGATGGGGCCGCCCGGCCGGACGCCGCATCCGGTAGCGGGCGGCGGCCCGGCTGCGCGAGGGCCGGCCTGGATGCGGCCATGGGTGCGGACCTCGATGCGGGCATGGGTGCGGGCAGAGTCGCGCATCGGCTTCCCTCGCTCAGGCCGGCGCCACGTCCGGGCGCAGGCGCATGCGGACCGCCCCCCGCCTGATGGCCGGTACGCCGCTGGCGGCCAGCGCCACATACGGCAGCGCCAGGGCGACGGCCAGCATCTGCGTCGTCCGCACCTGCGGGAACGGCGTGCCGATCAGCATGTCGGGCACCATGAAGGCCAGCCCCGCCACCCCGGCCGTCCCCAGTCCCAGCAGCTCGGGCGGCAGGTGGCGCAGGGCGCGGCGCGCGACCACAACGAAAGCCCAGGCCGTCCCGGCAAACAGGACCAGGCCCGGCAAGCCGCTCTTGAGCACCACATGCAGCACGCCGCTGTGCAGGAACAGTCCGCCGTCCGGATTGGCCTGCCACGAGATGTGCTGGTAGCCCGTGTAGCGGCCCCAGGCGCCGATGCCGGTGAACGGGCGCGCCAGGATGTCGGCCAGCACCAGCTTCAGTTCCAGCACGCGTTCGCTTTCGGGACCGAAGCGGCCCGACTGCATGTCGTACAACAGGCCTTTCATGCCGCCGCGGCCCTGCGCCTGCCCCAGGCGGCGCAGGGCCGCATAGCCGAGCGCCGCCCCGGCCAGCGGCAGCGCCGCCAGCGCTAGTTGCAGGCGCCGCCGCAACGGGAAGCGCCAGAGCACGATGATGGCGCCGAACACGAAGCCGATCCACGCGCTGCGCCGGTAGGACAGCACGATGCAGGCCGTGGTGGCCACCAGCGTCAGCCCGGCCAGGATGCGCCAGGCGCGGGAATGGTCCTGGCGCTCGCCGAACAGGCCGACAGCGGCGATGGCGGCAGCCATCATGCACAGCAGGCTGTCGTTGATGTCGAAAAAGGTGAGGCGGATGCGGATCGCGTTCATGTTCGCATATACATTGTTCGGGTCGCCCCCGAAAGCGGCCCAGCGTCCCAGTCCGAACAGGGCGCGCACCAGCCCGGCCAGCATGATGAAGCGCGCCAGCTCGATGGCCTCGGCCCGGGTGCGGAAGGACAGCAGCATCAGGGCCACGAGCGGCCCCATCCAGACAATGTTCGAGAAACCCGACGGGGCCAGCGCCTCCTTGATGGGCACGCCGGCCACCACGGCCGCGCCGGCGTGACAGGCCAGCAGGACGGTCCAGCCCCAGAACCAGGGGTAGAGGTTGCAGCCGGCAAGGGTGCCGCGCCGGAAACCGGCCGCCACGCGGGCGCAGCACCAGGCGCCGAGCACGTACCAGAGCACCACCGGGAACCACAGCAGGCCGGAGCCGCGGCTATAGACGCCGGGCGTGGCGAACACGGACAAGCTGCCGTAGCTGGTCGAATTCACCCAGAAAAAGACGCACAGGTAGGGGTAGACGAGCAGGCGCGGCCATACCAGCCCCAGGCCGACGCCGGCGACGGCCAGGAGCGCGAGCAGCAGCGCCGCCAGGAATGGCAGCGTGGTGAAGAAATACCCGAGCCAGGTCGCGCTCATGGCTGTGCGGCGGGCGCGGCGGACCCGGCGGACCCGGCGTCCCCGGCGGCCGCGGGGGGCGCGGGCGCAGGGCCGAGGGCGGCAGCACGGGCGGGGCCGGGCGTGGCGGATCCGGTACTGGCGGGCTTGGGACTGGCGGCGCCGGGACCGGCGGGCGCGGCGCCGATGAGGCGCTTGCGCCATGCTGCGTCGAGCGAATCGAGCAGATCGGCGGCGAAGCGGTCGTGCAGGCGCCAGGCGCCCGGTTCGTCGGTCGTGATGCTGGAAATACGCACCAGCATCCCGTCCGGGATCTGGCCCGACAGTCCATAGGCGAGGCGGCGCAGCTTTTGCTCGATGCCGGAACGGGTGGCACGGTCGCCGATCGTGATCCAGTAGGTGATCGGCTCGTTGCGTTCACCCTGGGTGGCCACGAGGCGCTGGACCGGCAGCGTGCCGAACCGGGTCGCCAGCTCGCCGCTGCCCTCGCCCGCCACCTGGAAGCCCTGGGCCACGTAGCAGACCTCGGGCAGGTGCAACTGCAGTGCCCGGCTCTGCTCCCCGCCATAGGCGATCGACAGCATCACGCGCCGGCCGGCAGGGTCGACATAGGTGCGCGACAGGGTCTGGTCGTAGATCCTCGCAAGCGCGCCCTGCTGCTCCGGGCTCGGTGTCAGCGGCACGATGGTCGGGTCGACCTTCCAGGACCCGAAACGGGACGGGATCATGGCCTCGAGGCGAAACCCGGCCTGGACCGCATTGGCTGCCGGCGCCGGCGTCAGGGCCACGGTCAGGGCCGAGGCGCCGGCCATGGCGATGCCGAGCACCAGGCTGGCGCCGAGGCCGCGCTTCATGCGGCCTCCCCTTTCGTCCGGCCTTGCCCGGCCGGCGTCCCGCGCCCCAGCGCGCGCCGGCGTGCCGCCCACTGCAGGCTGGAATCGACCGCCAGGATCAGGGCCAGCGCGGTCAGGAACAGCACCATGCCGGCGAACCCGTGCAGAAAACCCTGGCCCGCGGCATCGCCCAGGTAATACGTCACCAGCGTCAGCACGATCACGCGCACGACATTGGCGCAGAAGGAAATCGGGATGATCAAGAGCGCCAGCCCGACGTTGCGAAAAGCCGACGGGTGGCGCATCAGGTTCAGGTAAAACAGGCCCAGCGCCTCAAGGGTGAGCAAGGTCTGCAGGCCGGCACAGGCATCTGCCACCAGCAGCTGGTACTGGCCGATCTGCAGTACCACGCCGGAACGCCCGATCGGGTAACCGGCTGCGAACAGCAAATGCTCGGTTGCCCAGGACACCGCCATCTTCATGGGCATGGTCACGGCCGCCACGAGTTCGCTCGGCAGCGGAATCATGAACAGCATGAAGAAAAACGGGAACCAGAGCACGCGCAGCGCGCGCCTCCCGCGCTTGACCAGCACGACGGCGGCCAGGACCAGCAGGATGGCCCCGATCTCGAACATCAGGATGTGCTGCGTGCGTCCGAGCAGGTGCAGGCCGAGCCCTGCCGCGAGCACCGCCCAGCCGGCGGCGGACGAGCTCCGGGGCAGTTGCGCGACCTCATGCCATTTGCGGTAGATGAGCCACAGGGCGAGCGCGAAAATCATCGGCCCGTGCCCCTGCTCCTCGCCGATCCAGGCGTCGCTGAACAGGTCGGCAAAGGTCGGCAGGAACAACACCGCCAGCCCGAGCCAGACCGGCCACCACTCGGGCCAGGCAGACCGGACGGAGATGCGCATCCGGGCGAGCATGCCGCCGGCCACGCTGGCAGCGCTCGCGGAGGTTTGCGCGAAGGCGCCTGCAGGGGCACTGGCGGCAGCGGTGGCCGGACCGTCGACTGCGGCCGGCTGCCCGCCCTGGCCCGCGCCGCCAGGGGAGCCACGAGGACGGTTGCGCGAACGCGCCTGGCTCGTCATTCAGAACTCCATGACGACGGCGCCGACGACCTCGACACCGGCCGCGACGAACTGGCCGGCCATGTGCGCCGCGTCGTGCACGCGGGTATGGTCCTTGCGGGCGACCAGCAGCACGCCTCCCGCGCGCGCGCTGGCCGCCAGCGCATCGGCGCCGGATCCGAAGGGCGTGAGGTCGTAGAGAACGATATCGTAGCGGCTCTCCAGCAGCGCGTGCAGGTTGCGGAAGGCTTCGCGGCTGAGCAGCTCCTGTGGGTTCGGCGGCAAGGTGCCTGCCGCAAGCACCGACAGGTCGCCAAAGCCGGGGACGCGCGCGATGGCGTCGAGGTCGGCGCGGCCGGCCAGCAAGTCGGACAGTCCCGGTCCGGGCTTGAGCCCGAACAGTTCCTGCTGGCGCCCGCTACGCAGGTTGGCATCCACCAGCAAGGTGTGCTCGCCGAGCTGCGACAACACCACCGCCAGGTTGGCAGCGAACAGCGCGGCGCCATCCTCGGGATCGGCGCCGGCAACGGCGAGCGCGCGGCGCCCGTGCGCGAACCAGCGCAGCATCAACTGGCTGCGGATCGCGCGCAAGGACTCGACCTGCGCCGAAAACGGTGCATGGGCCGCAGCCAGGCGCGGCGACAGCCCCGCCTCCCCCGGCTGCAGGTAGGGATAGCCGAACTGGCGCGCCAGCACTTGCCGGATATCGTCTTCGCTGGCCAGGCCCAGGCGCATGGCGGCCTCGCCGTAGCGGATGCCGAGTTCGCGCTGCATGCGCAGTACGCGTTCGGCGTCGTCGGCGGTGAGCTTGCCGGAGGCGACCAGGAGCGTGCCCATGCGCGAGTCGAGGGGGTCGGCCGGCAGCGGTGACAGGATCGGTGAATTCATCGCCTACTCCGTTCAGTTCAGGCGCAAGGGGCGGCGCGGCCCGATGAGGGCGCGCAAGCCGCCGCGCGGCTGCGGCGTGCCCCATTCGATGGTGCCGAGCACCGGGATACCGAGCAGCTCCGGCAGGTCGCTGCTCGAGCGCACCGGACGGTGCAGCAATTCGAGCACCAGGGCCAGCCCGAGCCCGAGCACCGTACCGAGCAGGATCGCCACCAGCGTGTTGAGCAGCACGCGCGGCCCGGACGGCTCGGCCGGGACGGCCGCGGGATTGAGCACGGCGATGTCGGACTGCTCGGCCTGGGCCTCGATGCGGGTCTGGGAAAAGCGCGTGCTGGCCGCGTCGAAGGCGCGCTGGGCGCTGTCGAGGTCCTTCAGCAGCACCCCGAGTTCGTCGCGCGAACGGTTCAGCTCGAGCACGCGCTTCTTTTGCGCGGCCAGCGCCGCGCGCAGTTCGGTCTCGCGCTGGCGCAGTACCTGGGCGTTTCCGCCGACGCTCTTCGACACCGTGCCGAGCGCGACCTTGAGGTCGGCGCGCATCTTGTCGGCCTCGGCCCGGGCGGCCTGATACTGCGGGTGGTTGCTGCCGTAGCGCGCCGCGCCCTCGGCCAGCTTGGCTTCGGCCTGTGCCAGCGCCACGCGCAGGTTCTGGATCAGCGGATTGTCGGCCACGTCGGGCGAGTTGACGGCGGCGCCGCCCGCCATGCGCTCGCGGGAAGTGGCCTCGAGCGCGGCGGCCTGCGCCGCCACCAGCTGGGTCGACAGGTCGTTCAGGCGCGCCAGCTCGACGTCGAAACGACTGTTATCGAGGCTGACGATGCCCTGCTCCTGCTGGTATTTCGAGAGGCGCGCCTGGGCGGTTTCCACGTTGTCGCGTAATTGCTTCGTCTGCTCGTTGAAATAGGACGCCGCCTTTTTCATCGGATCCGTCTTGAGCTGCACGCTGGCGTTCTGGTATTCCTCGGCAAAGGCATTCGCCACGGCAGCGGCGAATGCGGGGTCGGCGCCCTCGAAGCTGATCTCGACGACGCTCGACTCGCGTGCCGGCTTGATATCGAGCTTGCGCAGCAGCAGTTCGGCCAGCCAGTCGCGTACCGTCCCCTTGCCGTCGGTGGCCTCATGGAATTGTTCGATCACGACGGGGTTGGTGGCCAGGCGCAGGCGGTCGACCACGCGCAAGGCCACGTTCTTGCTGCCGATGATATCGATCTGGGTCGCCATGTAGCCCGGCAGCAACTGGCCCGGCATGGTCAGTCCCGTCAGCGGGTCGACACCCTTGTAGTTCAGCAGCACCGAAGCGGTCGCGGTATAGGACCTGCCCTGCACCAGGCTCCAGCCGAGCGCGAGCAGGATGGTGGCGAACAGCGTCGCCAGGATCAGCCGCCTGCGGGCACGCAACAGCATCAGGAATTGACGGACGTTCATGGAAGCTCCAAGCGCTCAGAACCAGCTTTCGCGCACGGTGATGACGTCGTCGACGAGCACCGGGTCGCTTGCCTTGGCCTCGAGCGTGACGGCGCGTCCGGCCGCATCGCGGCGGGTGATGCGCATGCCGTTGTCGCTGCCGCGTGGCGTCAGGCCGCCCCCGGCCGAGATGGCCTGCTGGACCGTCATGCCGCGCTCGATGCGGAAGGCACCGGGCCGCTGCACCTCGCCCGTGACATAGGCGCGCGGGGCCCGCTCGACATAGATGATGTCGCCGCCGGCGACCTCGACATCCTTGTCGAGCTCGCCCTTGCGGACCATGTCGACCACGTCGATCGTCTCGCGCACGGTCTTGCCGTCGCGGCTGCGCACCAGGGTGATGAGGTCGCTTCCTTCAGGCGCCACCCCGCCCGCCATGGCCAGCAGGTCCAGTACCTTGCGCCGCCCTTCGACGGGATAGCGGCCGGGCCGGTTCACCTGGCCCAGCACCGACACCTGCTGGCTCGCCAGCGTCGTGACGAGCATGTTGACCTCGGCTTTCTTGAGGTAGCCGCCCTTCTCGAGCAAGCCGCCGATTTTCTTTTCGGCGGCCGCCACCGACATGCCGCCGACGCCGACCTGGCCCAGCAGCGGAAAGGTAATCGTCCCGCTCTCGCTGACCCGGGTTTCGACCGAGAGGTCGGGGCTGCCGTACACCGACAGGCGCACGACGTCGCCCGGCCCGAGCAGCACCTCCGCGGCGCAGGCCATGCCCGCGCCCAGCGCCAGTACGGCCGCTGCAATCCAGTGTCCAAGTCGTTTCATGATCGCTCCTGTTGATGGGTCGCTGTTGTGCCGGGTGTTGCGCTCACTTGAGGCCGGCGACGCCGCGCTCGACCGTGCCCTGGTCGGGCGCCGCCGGCCTGGCCAGCTTGTCGGCAGCTGCCTCCGCCGCCCTGGGCGGCGCGGCGCCAGGCGTGGCGGCCTTCGCCTCGGGCAGCGCTGCCGCGCCCGGCGCGGCGGCGCGCGGCGTCGTCATGCTGGCCGGCGCCGCCCTCGCGCCCTGCGCCAGCTCCGGGTTCAGGTATTCGATCTTCGCGCTCTTGCGCAGCCGCTCGACCTCGGCCGCCGCGAGCTCTTTCTGCTTGCTGGTGGTCAGGAACTGGGCAATCTGGGGCGCGGCCACGCTCAGGGGCACGGGCGCCTCGCGCACCTCGGCAATCGACAACAGCATGGCGCGCTCGCCTTCCCTGACGCTGAACAGCTGGTTCCTCGACATGGCGAGCAGCTTCTTCGTCAGCTCCGGACCGAGTTCGGCGGTACTGCGCGTGACCTGGGAGCGGCCGTACTTGACGTCATGCGCATCGAGCCAGACGGCCAGCTCCTCCAGCGAACGGGCCTTGTCGGCCTCGGCGCGTACCTCGGGCGTCAGCTCGGCCGTCGTCATGACGAGCTGGTCGAGGCTGAACTGCTTGCGCTTCTCGAACAAGTCGGGATGGGCCCGGTAGTAGGCCTCGACCTCGGCCGGCGTCGGCCTGGCCACGTTGGCCAGCCGTTTCTGCATATAGACCTGGGCGACGATGAGCGAGCGGGCGCGCTCGATCGCCGCGATGACTTTCGGGTCGCGGTCCAGCCTTTCCTGGATGGCCGCATGCTCGATCAGCTCACGGTCGATCAGTGCCTGCAGCAACTGCTTGCTGGCCTGCTCCTGGCGGGTGGCGGGCACGCCGGCGCGCTGCAATTCGTCGTTCAGCTGCAGGACCGTGATTTCCTCGCCGTTGACGTTGACCAGCGCCTGCCCGGGCTTGGCAGGCCGCGATTTGTCGCCACAGCCGGCGAGCATCGCTGCCGCCAGCAAGGCCAGCAGGGCGGCGACGGGGAAGGCGGGCCCTCCCAGCCCCGATCCGCTTCCCCGGCGCGACTTTCGAACCATGTTCAACATACGTCTCCAATCAAGAAAAAAACGGCAGTTCCCGCCGGGCGACCCCGGCGCCGTGCTTGCCGGCTCATGCGGCTGCGGCTGCGTCTGCGACCTGCACCGCGAGAAACGCGGCATACGCGCGCTGCAGGCCCTCGCGCAGCGGCGTGCTGGCGCTCCAGCCGAGGGCACGCAGTTTCGAGACGTCGAGCAGCTTGCGCGGCGTACCGTCCGGCTTGCTGGCATCGAACACGATGCGCCCTTCGAAACCGACGACGTCGCGCACCAGGTGCGCAAGTTCGTCGATGCTGACATCGGTGCCGCTGCCGACGTTGATATGCGAGTGCATCGGGGCGGTGACGGCGGCATAGCTTTCCGGCGCCAGGTCCATCACGTGCACGCTGGCCGCGGCCATGTCGTCGACGTAGAGGAATTCGCGCATGGGTTTGCCGCTGCCCCAGATCACGACTTCGGGCGCACCCTCGGCCTTTGCTTCGTGGAAGCGCCGCATGAGCGCCGGGATCACGTGGCTGTTTTGCGGATGGTAGTTGTCGCCGGGGCCGTACAGGTTGGTGGGCATGACGCTGCGGAAATCGGTGCCGTATTGCCGGTTGTAGCTCTCGCACAGCTTGATGCCGGCGATCTTGGCGACCGCGTAGGGCTCGTTGGTCGGCTCCAGCGCCCCGTCCATCAGGTACTCCTCGCGGATCGGCTGGCGGGCCAGGCGCGGATAGATGCAGGAGGAGCCGAGGAACAGCAGCCGCGCCACGCCCGCGCGCCAGGCCTCGTGCACGACATTGGCCTGCACCATCAGGTTGTCGTAGATGAACTCGGCCGGATAACTGTTGTTGGCGTGGATGCCGCCGACCCGGGCAGCGGCAAGGTAGACGAGGTCGATGCGTTCGGCACGAAAAAAGGCACGTACGGCGGCCTGGTCGGTAAGCTCGAGCTCGTCGTGGGACCGCGTGACGATCTGCGTATGGCCGCGCGCGCGCAGGGCGCGCACGATGGCCGAACCGACCAGGCCACGGTGGCCGGCAACATAAATGCGGGGATCTGGATTATTCAAGGCTTCACTCCCATCCGGTAGCGGCACAGACACGGCACAGACACGGCGCAGACACGCCACGGACACGCCACGAACACGATGCGGCCCTGCCGGCGCACGGCCGCTGCGCTAACAAAATTCGCTAAGCCAGCATCAACGACGCCGCTGCCAGCGTACCTGTCGTGCGCTGCGCACCGCTTGACTGGCGTCGAGGGATTTCGGGGAACTAAACGGTCCTGTAGCGAACCATGCCGGGGATGGCGGGTCCTGCCGCGCGGCCGGGCTTGCGTTGGCGGGGCATGCCCGGGCGGGTCTCAAAACGCGTTCTCTCGCGTCAGGATGACGCGGATTGTCTTCAGGATGATCCACAGGTCCAGCCATACCGACCAGTTGCGCAGGTAGTCCAGGTCAAACTGGATACGCGCTTCCATCCGCTCGAGGGTCGCGGTTTCGCCGCGCAGCCCATTGACCTGGGCCCAGCCCGTAATGCCAGGCTTGACCTTGTGGCGCAGCATGTAGCCCTTGATCAGTTTTCGGTATTGCTCGTTGTGGGCAACGGCATGCGGACGCGGGCCGACGATGCTCATGCTGCCCTGTAATACGTTGACGAACTGCGGCAATTCGTCGAGCGAGGTCCGGCGCAGGAAGCGCCCGATTGGCGTCACCCGCGGATCGTCCCTGCGCGCCTGCACGATCGTGGTTCCATCGTCGAGCACCCGCATCGAGCGGAACTTGTAGACCAGGATCTCCTCTCCATACAGGCCGTAGCGGCGCTGGCGAAACAGGACCGGCCCCGGCGAGGTGCATTTGACGGCCACGGCAATGGCCAGCATCAGGGGCGCCAGCGCAACCAGGATCAGGCTGCCGAGCACGATGTCGCTGGCACGCTTGATCATGCTGTTCAGGCCCATGAACGGGGTTTCGCAGATGGCGATGACGGGCATGCCGCCGACATTGTCGAAGCGCGCCTGCATCAGGTCGAAGACATACACGTCGGGCAGGAAATACACCGAGGCGGTGGTGTCCTGCAGCTCGTCGATCAGCTGGCGGATGCGCGGCTGGGCCGAAATCGGCTGGCTGATGAAGATCAGTTTGATGTTATGGCTGCGCACGTACTGGCTCAGCTCGGACATCCTGCCCAGCATCGGATGGTGCAAGCCGCGCGCATGGCGTGGGCCGGCGCGGTCGTCGAAGAAACCGTGCATCTGCATGAACAGGTTCGGGTGGCGGTCGCAGATGCCGGCGAACTTGACCCCCACCTCGTTGGCGCCGACCACCACGACCGAACGCACTTCGCGGCTGCGGTCGGGCCGGCCGGCGGCGCGCCGCACGACGATATGGCTGGCGAGCAAGGTGGCTGGGGTGGCGATGATCCAGGCCAGCAGGACGCGCTCGTCGTAATAGTACTTGAGGCCGCTCGCCGAGCCGAGGAAATACAGCACGCCGATGGTGACGCACCAGCCGAAGACGATGTCGCGCGCGTAGGCAAGCATGCGTCCGCTGCGCCAGGTACGGTAGGGATCGATGTGCTGGTAGACGGCCGACGAAATGAAAAAGGCGAGGATCATCAGGACCAGCGAATAGCCGGAAAACGGCTCTTCGAAGGCCATCGAGGACACGTAGAGTGCTCCCATGATGATCAAGGGATCAAGCACGCGCTGGAAAAACGAGATGATCGGGATATCGTTGACCATCGCAGGTCGAAGTTCAGAACTGTGCGCTGGCGTCGAGGGCGACCGTATTCGCCTTGAAGTTGCCGATCCCGAGCACGGGCGAACCGCTGCGGGCCTGGTGTGCGAACGCCGCCGACAGCAGGATCTTGCGCCTGACGGCCCAGCTCGCCTTTAAGGTCGCCGAACGCAGCGTGTCGTCCAGGCCGCCGGCGGCATCGAAGCCGGCGCGCGGGTTGTAGTTGCGCCGTTCGTAGACGACGTCGGCCTCGACCCGGACCTTGGCGCTCGCGTTCCAGGTGGCACCGGCGCCGACGCCCTTGTTGAGCGTATAGCTGACCAGCGTGCTCTCCAGGGGCGCGAAATCGCGCCATACCGAGGCCCGGTAAGCAAGCTTGCCATGCGGTTCGTACAGGGCGGTGACGCGGCCATTGAAGCCGCTCGTATGGCCGCTGCCGAAGGAAGGCTGGCTGCGCCGCGCATAGCCGGCGAGCGCCTGGATGGTGAGGATGCCGCCCGCCTTCCAGTCGACGCGCGCCTTGAGTTCGTCCTGGGTGAAATCGTCGGTCAGCAAGCTCTGCGTGAACGGACGGCGGTTCGGGAACCTGCCTTCGATGCGCCGCAGCACCAGGCCGACGGAACTGTCGCCGCGCGCCAGGTAGCGCCCTTCGAGTTCGAACACGTCCTCGGTGCGATCGTTGTACGACTGCACGGCCAGTTCGTAGTCGAAGCGCTCGCGCGACAGCGCCGTGCGGGCTTCCCAGCGCGGATGGAGCTTCCAGGCGCCTTCGAAAAAGCCGCGGCGCTGCCTGCGCAGGTTGCGCTGGTCGCTGCGGAAATCGGTATACGGCGCCAGTGTCTGCACATAGGTCGCGCCGAGTTGTCCCTCGAAACGCTTGCCGAGCTGCCAGAACCAGGTTGCCTGCAGGTCCTTGCCGTCGTAGTCGAGTTGCCGGAAATGGTCGAATTTGACCTTCGACAGCTTGGCCGCCGCCAGCAGGCGCTGGCGGCGCCAGGTCTGGTCGTAGACGGCCCCGAATTCGGTCGTGATCCAGGCGTCGGCACGGCGGTTGTCGAAAGCCGGCGCGTTCTCGGCAATGCGCAGGAGGTTGTCGTCGCGCGCCCAGCCGATGCGGCCGTACAGGTCGAGCCCGGTGCCGGGGATCGCGCAGGCCGGCATGGACACGACGGCGCCGACCAGGAAGGCGAGCGGATGCAACCGGATTCTCGACATGGCGTTTGTCTTTCAAGGGCGATGCGCTGACCGGCGCTGCGGCGGCGCCGCACAACACGGGTGACTTGAAATGAGACCGGGCACGGTAAGCCTGAGTTCCGTGAATGGTGTTGACGAACCCGGGAAGGTGCGATCGGGAGCGTGCCAAGGCGGCTGGGCGCTGCACGCATGCGAGGAACAGGGATGCGAGGGCACACACGCTGCTTGAACGCGGTGGGGCGAGGCGGGCCGGATGCCCGCTCACGCGAAGCGGCGCCGCCGGCGCGCGAACGCCAGCGGGTGGCGCCGTCCACCCTGCCGGTTTGTTTCTGCTCGCGTGGCGCCGCTACGAGCGGTCGTACCTGGGAGAAGCGACGCCACGGGAAGTGTCCGTGGCGCCGATCATTACGCTTCGCCGCGCGAGCGTGCCTCGATCCGTTCCCAGCGATCGAGCAGTTCGAGCAGCAGCTCGTCGATCTCGGCATACCGGGCGTTGATGCGGCGCGCGTCGGCCGGGCTGGACTTGTAGAAGTCCGGCGAGTTGAGCTGGGCCGTGATGGCCGACTGCTCGTCCTCGAGCAAGGCGATCTGCTTCGGCAGCTCGTCCAGTTCGCGCTGCTCCTTGTAGCTCAGCTTGACCTTTTTCGGTGCTGCGCTCTCGCTCGGTGCGGCCTCGGGCGCTTTCGCCGGCGCCGGCTTCGCGGGGCTGGCGGCCGGCTGCGGCGCGGCGGCCCGGACGCGTTCCCAGTCGCTGTAGCCGCCGACGTATTCGCGCCACAGGCCCTGCCCTTCAGCAACGATGACCTGGGTCACGACGTTGTCGAGGAAGGTGCGGTCGTGGCTGACGAGGAACACGGTGCCCGTATATTCCTCGAGCAGCTCTTCCAGCAGTTCCAGCGTATCGATGTCGAGGTCGTTGGTCGGTTCGTCGAGCACCAGGCAGTTGGCCGGCTTGGCGAACAGGCGCGCCAGCAGCAGGCGGTTGCGCTCGCCGCCGGAGAGCGATTTCACCGGCGAACGGGCACGCTCGGGCGCGAACAGGAAGTCGTTCAGGTAAGTCATCACGTGCTTGCGCTGGCCGTTGATCTCGACCCAGTCGCTGCCCGGCGCGATGGTGTCGGCCAGGCTCGCTTCCTCGTTGAGCTGGGTGCGCATCTGGTCGAAATAGGCCACGTTCAGTTTGGTGCCGAGGCGGGTGGTGCCGCTGTCGGCCGTTTCCTCGCCCAGGATGATCTTCAGCAGCGTGGTCTTGCCGGCGCCGTTCGGGCCGATCAGGCCGACCTTGTCGCCGCGCAGGATGGTGCCGGTGAAGTTGCTGACGATGACTTTCTCGCCAAACGATTTGGACACGTTTTCGAGTTCGGCGACGATCTTGCCGGAACGTTCCCCGGTGCCGACGTCGAGCTTGATCTGGCCCTGGGTATCGCGGCGCGCCTGGCGTTGTAGGCGCAATGCCTCGAGGCGGCGCACGCGGCCCTCGTCGCGGGTACGGCGCGCCTGCACGCCCTTGCGGATCCAGACTTCTTCCTGCGCCAGGAACTTGTCGAACTTCGCGTTCTCGACTTCTTCGTTGGCGAGCAGCTCGCGCTTGCGCTCCTGATAGGTGGAGAAATTGCCGGGGAAGGACAACAGCTTGCCGCGGTCGAGTTCGATGATGCGGGTGGCGACGTTGTCGAGGAAGCTGCGGTCGTGGGTGATGAACAGGACCGAGCCGCGGAACTCGCGCAGCAGGCCCTCGAGCCACATGATCGACTTGAAGTCGAGGTGGTTGGTCGGCTCGTCGAGCAGCAGCACGTCCGGCGCCGACACCAGGGCCACGGCCAGCGCCACCCGCTTTTGCATCCCGCCCGAGAGCGTGCCCATCTTCGCTTCGCGCGCCAGTCCCAGGCGGTCGAGCGTGGTGTCGACCTTGTTGTTGAGATTCCAGCCATCGGTGGCGTCCAGCTTGACCTGCAACACATGCATGCGCTCCATCAGGGCGTCGTCGTCGCCCTGGCCGAACTGCCCGGTCAGGGCCTCGTATTCGGCCAGCATGCCCTGCAGTTCGCCCATGCCGGCGGCGACCGCCTCGAACACGGTCGACTCGGGATCGAAAGTCGGCTCCTGCTCGACATAGGCGATCTTGACGCCCTGTTGCATGACGAGCAGGCCGTCGTCGAGCTTGAAGCGCCCGGCGATGGTTTTCAGGAGCGAGGATTTGCCGGTGCCGTTACGGCCGATCAGGCCGACACGCTCGCCGGTTTCGAGGGAAAAGTCGGCATGGTCGAGCAGCGCGACGTGACCGAACGCGAGTTGCGCGGACGAGAGGGAAATGACAGCCATAATCTTGTGAGCGGGCCGGCCGTGCATGTCCTGACAGACCTGCGGCGCAGCGGGGATGTGAAAGAAGCCGCCATTGTACCGATTGCGGCGCGTTCACTTCCAACTAAGCTTCCAATTAACACGCTTTCCTCGGCTATAATTGCAGTCGGTTCACGATACCGGCCTGCCCTGCAGGGTCCGCTCGCCGAACTGCAGGCCCGCCTGCGTTGTCGTGGCGCCAACGGCGTCACATGCGTCCTCCCCGTAGCACAATGGATAGTGCACATGCCTCCTAAGCGTGGGATACTGGTTCGATTCCAGTCGGGGGGACCACCTCTTTAAATCGGGATGTTTCACGGCATCTCAACATTCCGCCTCACACTCTGAGGCAGCGCAAAACGCCAATCTCATCAGGAACCATCCTGAGTCCGGCCATCTCAAAATACTGTTGGTACTTTTTGTTGGTACCTTCATGTCGACGTCAAACACATACCAACAGGGCGGACGAGATGGCACTTACAGACACGTTCATTCGGCAGGCGAAGTGGAGCGGCACGAAAGCCGGCGACAAGCACAGTGACGGTGGTGGGCTGTATCTTCTGGTCAACGCAGTCGGCAAGTATTAGCGCTTGAACTACCGTTTTGCCGGCAAACAGAAGACGCTCGCCATTGGCGTCTACCCTGCCGTAAGTCGTCGAGCTCGGATTTACGTGTGGCCCAGGCGCTCAAGGTAGTTCAGCACATGCCCTTGAGAAATCAGGAGGCCGGGTCATTGCCCGCTGAAGTTTCCGATAGACGCTATCAAGCTTGCTCCACAAGTCGTCTTGTGCCCATCGTAGGCAACAGCAACGCCGTTGATAACGTGACTCGGATCGCCTTCGGCAATCGTGCATTTGTCATGCCCCTTGATGGGACAACTGCATGCGTCACCGACGCAGGCGACCGGTATTCCGTCGACCGTAAAATACGTGGCGCTCACACTTTCGACCTTGCCACCATGGGACGTCGCGTCACCTAATCGAATCACGTTGGGCATCGCTCAGCCTTTCGTATTGGGCGGGGTCCCTTCGCCACGGCCAGCTTCGTGCCTGGTATCGGTAGCGTCTTTCGGAAGGTCATCAGGGGAAGAGATTTGCGGAATTGAGCTTGGCTGCGCCGTCATGTCTGCAAGAGAAGGCGCATCTTCGTAGCTGACCAGTTTCCACATGGTCGCCGTCCGGTAAGAAGGCCGTTCTCCCTTGAGCTTTTGCCATATCGACGGCTCGCCCAGCGAAACCACATGTGGCATGCGTTCGCCGGCCTTGATGTGTTGCCTCCGCTCACCTTGTAATTTTCCCGATGCGTCGCACTCCCACCAGCCAGTCTGTGGGCAGGTGCGGCCGGTTGCCGCCAGTTCGCCGAGCGGAAGATGCTGTTGCGGGTCGGCTCCGGCGGTCCTGGCAGGCATGGCGCTCGTCGGGCGCACACGGAAGGTGCTGGTGATCTTGTCCCAGAGCGCGACGGCCTCCTCGTCGGTGAGGCTGGCTTTGATGGCGCCCGCGGCATTGTCGCCGACGCCGGTCTGGAGCTGGAAGCTCGCATAGGGCTTGAAGGGGTCGTTAGGTACGCCGGTGAACCTCAGCTCGAAATCATGGAAAGAATGGACGCCTTCCTCATCGGGTGCGCGCATCAGCACCTCGTAACCGGTTGTCCAGTCCCGGATCTGGCGTGGGCTCTCGCGGAAGTATTTGACCTTGGCGAACACTTTATCCAGTTCGGGCGTCAACGGCTCCTTCATGCGTTTCCATTGGGCCTTAAGCGAAGAGCCTTCCGGGTCGCGGGGGGTGGGGCGGACTTCAACCGACAGATGCGCGTCCGGAAATTCCTTCAGGCGGAAGCCGATGCTGACGAATTCGCCAGGATGGTTCTTCTCGTCATCCGGCGAGTCCGGCAGGAAGGCCCTCTCGAGGCAGTTGCCGGGTTCGGCAGGGGCTTCGTCGTCCGCACGTTGGCGCAGGCGCCGGGCCATGCTTTTGATGTCTGCGATGACTTCGTCTTTTTGCCTTTTCAACGGACGCGCATCAATAATGACGCCGTCATTGTTTAGTCCAAAGAAGCCACTAATTTTCAGTTCAGCCATCGCTTCAAAGCCTTCGTAGCCTGTGACGATTTGCCCTTCAGGCTGCCGCATCTCGTCCACTGAAATCAGCAAGGGGATGTTATTAAGGTAAATGGCCTTTTCACTTTTCAGCTCGTCGACGAACTTCTGGGCCAATCCCTTCACTTCATCCACGCCATCACGGTAGATGGTGACGCCCAGCGGGACGTCCGTGGCCCCCCAGACGACGGTAGCCGATGCCGGCACGTCGACCATGAACCGGCCGAAGCAGACGGTTTTCGTTTTCTCGAACAAGGGTTGCAGGCGGGGCGTGAGGGCGGTCATGTTCGGCGTCTTCCATTCTTTCGGGTGAGGGTCGCATGCCGCGAGCAGCAGGCTCGCGGCAGCAAGCGGAACAAGGATGAGGCGTCTGCGGGCGGTCGGGTACATGGTATTCCTTTCAGCATTTCCAGCTTGCGTTCTGGGCGATGCGCACGATGCTGTACAAGGTCGAGGCGATGGCCCGTGGATCCTTGAAACTGGACTGGTGTTCGTAACCGGTCTGCCGGAACACACCTTTGAACATGCCGCTGTGCAGCTGGTGATCGGCGGACCTGGCGGGCACCGTCTGGTCGCCAGGTGCGCTTGCTGGAAGAATTGTCGCGTGAATCGATTTATTACCACCTGGGTTTGAAATCGGGGCGGCAGAAGCCTTGCTGAGATTAGGACCGGGGATGGAGGGGCTCTCTGCGAATGTCTTGCCACGGTAGTTGACATCCCAACGGACCAGTTCGAGCTTCCCTTGTCTCGTATCGCTGATAATAGGCCAGTCCTGCCACCCACTGGGGTCGGCACAGTTCCTGATGTCCCATACCACTTCGCCAAAGCTTTGTCGCCCGCGGTCGGCGCCATAATGGGCGTAACTGTTGGGGTGATAGGTGCCCGCGATCGTCTGATGAAATTGCTGCACCCGATCCAGATATCCGCATGTCCGCTCGAATGACCCGCCCCCTTGCTTTGGCGTGCGGTTGGATGGATTGATCCAGTCCTCCCGGAACAGCGCATACCATTTGCCCTGCAGCTTGTAGATTTCATTGTAGGGATCGCCCCGCTTCGGCCAGGCTTCCAGGTCGCGCCCGTTGTGGCGCACCCGCAGCCAGCCGTTGCCGTAGGATTCGGTCGGCAGCAGCTGCAGTGCGCCCTGAGCGTTCGCCAGCACTGCCGTCACTTCGTCGCCGTAATTGCCGGCCACCTTGGCGGCAAGGCTTTCCTGCGGCGAACTCATCAAGCCCGGATCCTTGAATCCCGCCCGCATGCGCTTGTAGGCGGCCGGCGCGCCGACAGCCGGCATCACGCCGTGCACGATGCCCAGCACCTTGTCCTGCAGATTGCCATAGGCCGGATGCACCAGCGCCCGGCCGACCAGCCCGCCCATGGAATGGGTGACGACGATCACCTGCTTGCACTGGTATCCGGAGCCGTTCAGGTCGTCGATGACCTTGTTGATGCGCTCGGCGATGATTTTCGCGCTGTCGCCGTTCGACTGCAGCCAGTTGTAGCCGAATGCATACACGGCAAACCAGCAACCGGTGGCAACCTTCTTGAGCTCGTCCTCGGTCAGGGCCTGCTGAGGCAGCCTGGGGTCGGGATTCCATGCCTGTGGATCGACGCCGACGACGTCGCGCCACTCTTGCCGGACCTTGCCACCGGAAAAAGTATTGTTCAGGCGTGACTCCAAATGCTGCAGCAGCTCGCCATAGCTCTTGAAGAAGACTTCGCCCCAGCCCCGCTCTCGTGCCTTCTGGACGGCGGTGCGCCGGTTTTTGGCTGTGGGGGGATCGTCCATCAGCAACGGCGAATTGAGGCTGTCATCGAGTTCGACGTTGGCGTGCCGTCCGTCGCCGCTGACGTCCGACGGTCCGGCAGGATCGTAGATGTCGACCGTGGTTTGCAAGGGGTCCAGCCGCAGCTGGCGTTCATCTGGCGGAGTCCCCGAATTCTTGGTTATGTTTGTTGCTCCCAGGGTATCCGGCCGCCATGCAATGTTGTCCTTCCGGCGGAGTTCGCGCTGCCGCTGGGCGCTCATGCGCAGGTTCGAGCCCATGATCCCGGGCAGGAAGATGACCGGCAATACCCGCTTGGGCAGGAGCCTCGCGCACTGTGGCCGCTTGTCCTGCTTCGGTGTGGCAAAGCCTTCGGCCTTGCCAGCGGCGCCGGGATTCAGTTGGGCGGGTAACGGATGTTCTGCGGTCGCCATCGGTTTCGTTCTCCTGTAATCAGTCGTCGAGCGTTTCGATGCTGTAGCGCCCGAAAGGAACGGCGCTGTCAACCCGCTCGGTCAAGCCAGCCGCATCGGTCCGTCCCTCGAACGTCCGGCCGTCTTCCGTGGTGATGCGATAGCGCTGGTTTGTCATCGGCTCGTCGGTCCCCATCCAACGCAAGACGGTCTGCAGGTCGTGTGCGGACTCGCTTTTGGGCAGCGTTACCGCAGCCGGACTGCCTCCACCTGGCTTGACGTGGGCGAACTTCGACGATTTGATGGTGTGCTCGCCGCTGCTTTGCTGGGTAATCGCGCCGCCGCCAATGTCTACCTGCGCGCCTTGCGCCACGAAACGCAGCTTGGGCGCCTGCAGCACGATCTCGTCGGTGGCAGTCAGAACGATGCGTTTGGCGGAAGTGACCTCGATATCGTCGCCGTGCGTCTGCAATTCGAGCTTGCCGCTGGCGGCAATCAGCTTGATACCGAGTCGGTGTGCAAACAAACTGATGCTTTCCGAAACGCGCGCCAGCAGCTTCCTGCCGACCGACAGCTGGGTATTGCCGATGCTGAGCACATCGATATGCGTCTGCGCGCCGATCGCAATGTTGTCCTGGCTGGTCATGGCGACGCCGGCCGGCGCGGACAGCGCCACCACGGGCTGGCCGCCGGCCCCGTCCTTTTCGGTATTGCTGCCGGCTTCCCATTGCTTCAGGTAGCCGATCAGTTGTTCGAGCTCCCTGTCGTCGGTACTGTCCGCGTGATGCGTCGACGCCAGTTCAGCCAGTTGCTTCTGCAATCCCTGCAAGGCCTCGGCCAAGCCAAGAAGCTCGCTGCGATCCAGCTGTTTTCCGCTCGCATTCTGGCGCGCGGCGGCACTGATCAAGACGCCTTGCGCGCCCCGGAGCGCGACGGCATGGTCGCTGCGCAGCTCCGCACCTTCGCCGCGCGCCTCGCCTTTGCCGTCCTTGCGCGGGTGGGTCAGCCACCCCAAGTTCAACTCGCTGTGACCGTGCTGGGACGACAGCTGTGCATTGATCTGGCCCGCCGTGTCATCCAACCGCAACTGGTTGTAGCGGTTGCCGCCGATCTCCTTGCTCTTGATGCCAGCCACATATCGGTTTCCAGGCAGCGCTCCTGCATGACTGAACGCAGGCGGCGGTGCCATGCCCCCGTAGACTTGCCCAACGATGATCGGCTTGTCCGGATCGCCGCCAAGGAAGCCAACCAGGACCTCATCGCCGACGCGCGGCAGCGTGATCGTTCCCCACTGATTGCTGGCCCAGGTGCTGGCGACCCGTATCCAGGCGGAGTCCCGGTCGCTGCCGCTGGCACCGGGGCCTTGCGCATGCGCGTGGTCTTCGACCCTGGTGCCGGGAAAGCGTACCTTGACCCGCCCGTATTCATCACAATGCACTTCTTCGCCGGGCGGGCCGACGACGATTGCACTTTGCAGTTGCGGACGCGGGAGATCGGTACGCGGATCGAATGCCGGCACGATCGGAATGCTGCGGCGAACGCAGGCAAAGCGGTTCGTGTAGCGCATGCCGCGTTCGGCGCTGGCCTGGCGCAGACCGCTGTCGAAATGGGCTTCATGCCACCGGTTGAGCGCGAATAGCCGCTCTATCCGCTCGTCAAGTGTCTTCGGCAGGTTGTTCTCCGCATCGACCTCCAGGCGCGTGATGACAAATTCCCGTTCCTGCGGCGAGTGGGTGTCGATATCCGGATGGCCGCTCACGGCAATCCATTCCCCGACACAAAGCGCGCGCACACTTCCCTCGCCATAAAAGCACTTGGAGTCGTACTCATGGCGCTTCATGCGCAGTTCGCCAAGCTCGCGGTAATCGTCGCAGTCCTCCCCAGCATGCGGCACGTCGACCAGGTAGTCATCGAGACCGAGCGCGAAACGGTTACCGGTCGCGCCCTGGTCGATACATGACGGCGTATTGGCGGTCATCGGCCGGCCCTGCAGGTAGTCCCAGCTGAGACGGTTGAGATTGCCCGGGACGAGCTTGCGTACCGGACTCCACGCGAAGATGGTATCGCTTTGCTCGGTACCGTCGTCCCGGTGGTAGCGCACCACGCCGGCGGCATTTTGCGGCAGCGTAAATCCGTCGTTGAACAGCACCAAGGTGTGTGCCGGCATGTCCTCGCGCTGTGATTCGCTGGCGAGCCCTGGCCGCATGAACCACGCGATGCCGCGCCGTTTCCACAAGCGGCGCAAGAAGTCGGCATCGGACTCGTTGTGCTGCATGGTGAATTCGCGGGCCGGGAAGCTGCCTTTCACGTGCGACCAGTCCACGTCGAATGCCCTGGCCAGCACCGGATTGTTCTGGCGCCACTCGTCCACAATGACTTGCGTGATGTCCAGTTCGTTCATGTTGCGGAAGACCCGGGTACTGGTGCGCTGCTCCATCAGTGCCAGTGCATCGCGCAGCACCAGTTCATAGGTCGCCAGGCCACCATCGCTCTCGCCGGCAGCCGCTTGCGCGACGATGCCGCATACCGCGCGCATGTTGCCGCGGTCCGTCACGAACTGCAGCTCGACCGGCAGTGCGATGAACTCCTTCAGAGGGAGATCGGCACGTGTCGACACGCACAGGAGCCGGTATTCGAGTCCGCCGCAGAGTGTTTCGGCTCCGCTGACATGCTTGACTAGCAGGACGTCGCTGTGCGCTTGCTGTCCTTGCGAAAGCCGCAAACGGATGGGGCGATTCAACTCGGTCAGGCCAGTAAATCCTTCAATCAGGTCCTTGAGGTTCATTTAGCCGCCGTTGAGACTGCTATAACCCGATGACGAAATAGGGCGACAATGAGCATTCGGCCTCCGATATATGTGTCTTCGCAAGACATTCCAAAAATCAATGGTATGTACTCGGAACGACAATATCTTTGACATCAAACAAGCTCGAGCTTGTTCATGCTTGTAGCGTGGCCGCGCGGATGTACAGGTGGGCGATTCAAAACATCCGATTGCAACAACTTAACCAGCGGCTGCGGTTGTTGGTACTTTTGTTGGTATTCGACTGACGACGCTCAGCCAAATAAAGCGCCATGCGGGATTGCAGAGGCTCTTCGATTCCAGTCGGGGGAGCACCGCTTCCCTTCCGGGCTTACAGGCCCTCCGCCGTCTCCGATCTTCTCCTCCCGCAAAGCTGCGCGCCTGCTGTCCTCCAGACCGCGCCCTGTCGAGGCCTGCTCAAACGTGTCATCCTGCCAGGCCGATTGTAAATTTATTTCAAGCAATATATAATATTCTTTTAGGCAACAAACTTTGCGGCGCGATACGGCGCGAGCCGGCATCGCACGACATCCGCCTTCGCCCTCCGGTCCACGCCAGCTTCCGCATTCTTACCGTACCAGCGATATGAGCAATCTCAGCGACATCGAGCACCTCGGCGACGCCTTCGACACCTGCACCACCACACCCGGCGGCGACGCGCCCGCGGCGGGCCACACCTATCCGTGGGTCGGCCTGGCCCTGGTCGTGTCGAGCGCGGCCCTGAGCTGCGGGGCGGCCTACTTCGTGCTGGCGGGCTGAGCGAAGGGGGGAGTCCGCGCAAGCGCCGCCTCCCCGGCACGCATCCGTTCGAGCGGCGCCCGGCGCCGCATTGACACGTATTTCCCAAACACATCGAAGCGGGGACGGCCGCCGGCCCGGTATATGATCGTTCCACCTGTGCCTGCCTGGAGCGTGCAATGTTTGAATTCATCACCGGGTTCCTGGAAAAGAGCGGCTACCTCGGCGTCTTTGCGCTGATGGCCCTGGAAAATATTTTCCCGCCCATTCCGTCTGAAATGATCATGCCGTTCGCCGGTTTCGTCGTTGCCCGCGGCGACCTGAACCTGGTCGGCGTGCTGCTGGCCGGCACGGCGGGCTCGGTGGCCGGCGCCCTGCCCTGGTATTACGCGGCCAAGGTGTATGGCTGCGAACGGCTCAAGAAGCTGGCCGGGCGCCGCGCGCGCTGGCTGACCATCGACGCCGCCGATATCGACAAGGCGCTCGACGCCTTTCGCCGCCACGGGCGCAAGACCGTGCTGTTCGGCCGCCTGATTCCGGCCGTGCGTACCCTTATCTCGGTGCCGGCCGGCCTGGCCGAGATGTCGATGGGGCGCTTCCTGTTGTATTCGAGCATAGGCTCGCTGGCCTGGACCGGCCTGCTGATGGCGGCCGGCTTCCTGCTCGAGGACAAATACACCGAGGTCGCGAAATATGTCGATCCGGTATCGAAAACCATCTTCGGCGCCATGCTGGCCTGGTACCTGTACCGCGTGGTCACCTGGCGCGCGCCGGCCAAGGCGGCCAAGCCCGCCGAGCACGAAGTGCCCTGACCCGCCCTAGGGGGCTTCGCCGGCGGCCAGCAATCCGGCCTGGCGCGCCACCGCCGCGCGTGCCGCGGCCAGGCCGTTCTCCACCGTGGCGGGGCGCGGGGCCGCTTCCGCCTGCGCCAGCCGGGCCGCCGCCGCGTGCAGGCCGAGCGTGGAACAAGCGCCGCGCAGCCGGGCCAGCCGTTCGGCACATGGGCCCAGCTCGCCCTGGGCCATCCAGGCCTCGATGGCGGGAGCGGCCTCCTGCAGCTGGCGCTCGAGTGCCTCGAGGTAGAGCGCCAGGCGGCGCAGTTCGACGCCGAGCCGGCGCGCGCTGGCCGCCGGCGTCTCGTCCGCCTGGAGTGCCATCAGGTGCGGGCGCACGCCTTCGATCCGGAACGGCTTGACCACGTAGCCGGCCGCGCCGAGCGCGTCCGCTTCCTCGATCGTGGCGCCGTCGTTGGCTGCCGACACCAGCACGAAGGGCACGGCCGCGAGTTCGGGGCGGGCCTTGACGCGCGCCAGCAGTTCGGTGCCCGACAGAGCGGGCATGCGCAGGTCGCAAAAGATGAGGGCCGGACGCAGCCCAGCTTCGAGCTGGCGCCAGGCATCCAGGCCGTCCTCGGCTTCGAGGATCTGGTACGCGCCGCAACTGTCGACCAGGTGCATCAACATCATGCGCGATACCACGTCGTCGTCCACCACCAGCACCTTCATTGCCTCTCCCCGGATTTTGTTGCCCTGGAGAACATTATAGAGACTTTCGGTATCAGGCGGGTAACTGCTCGAACGGTGCGAGCAAGCCTTCCAGGTCCGGCAAGCCGGCCCGGACTTCGGCCAGGTTGCCGGCGTCGGCCGCCGCTTCGAGTCCGGCGCAGCGCAGCGCCAGCTGGTCCGCGCCGAGATGGACGGCGCTGCCGCGCAAGCCGTGCAGCACGCGTCCGGCCGCCTCCAGGTCGCCCGCCTCGAGCGCGGCGCGCAGCTCGCTGCGGCGGCGCGGCAGGTCGCTGGCGAACGCGGCGCGCAGGTGCGCATGGAAGGCAGCGCGGCCGGGCACCGGCATCGCGGGCGCCGCGCGCGCCGGCTCGGTGACGCCGAACAGCGCGTCGAGTTCGGCGGTGCTGGGCGCGCGCGGCGCACGGGGCGCCATCGGCGGCAGGTCGATGCCGCGCTGCAGCTGGCGCTCGATTGCCCGGCTCAACTGGAAGTGCAGTGCCGCCTCGTCGATCGGCTTGGCCAGGAAGGCGTCCATGCCGCAGGCAAGATAGCGGTCGCGGTCCTCGTCGCTGGCATTCGCGGTGAGCGCGACGATCATCAGGTGCTGGTCGAGCACCGCGGCGTCCAGGGTGCCGCCGGCGCGGATCAGGCGGGTGGCGGTGGCGCCGTCGATTTCCGGCATGCGCCCGTCCATCAGGATGATGTCGTAGCGCGTGCGCGCGCAGGCCGCCACCGCCAGCGCGCCGTTGTCGACGATGTCGATCTCGTGGCCCATTTCCTCGACCATCATGCGGGCGATGATCTGGTTGGTGGCGAAGTCCTCCGCGCACAGCACGCGCAGGCGGTGCGTGTGCGGGGTGCGCGGGGCCTGCTCGACCGCCGGCGGCTCGACGCCATCGTGCAGCGGCAGCACGAAACTGAAGGTACTGCCTTCTCCCGGGCGGCTTTCGACGCCGATCGCGCCCTGCATCAGCTCCACCAGCTGGCGGCAGATGGCCAGCCCCAGGCCGGTGCCGCCATAGCGGCGCGTGGTCGTGGTGTCGGCCTGCTCGAACTTTTCGAACAGGCGCGGCAGCGCGCTCGATTCGATACCGATTCCGGTGTCCTGCACCGAAAACCGTATCATGTGCGGGGCCAGCCCCGGGGCCTGGTCTTCGGGGCGGCGCTCGACGCTCAGGGTCACCATCCCGCTCGGCGTGAACTTGAAGGCATTCCCGACCAGGTTGATCAGGACCTGGCGCAGGCGCGTCGGGTCGCCCACCACGAAGCGCGGCAGGTCGTTGTCGAGCTCGATGGCGAAGCCGACGCTCTGGGCTGCCGCCTGCTCGGAAAACAGCCCGGCCACGTTGCTGATCGCCGCGTCGAGCGCGAAATCGATGTTTTCGATGGTCAGCTTGCCGGCCTCGATCTTCGAGAAGTCGAGCAGGTCGTTGATAATCGCCAGCAGCGACTGGGCATTGGCCTGTCCACGCTCGATCTGCTCGCGGGTCGCTTCGCGCAAGCGCTCGTCGCGCAGCGCAAAGCCGAGCATGCCGATCACCCCGGCCAGCGGCGTGCGCATCTCGTGGCTCATGTTGGCGAGGAATTCGGACTTCTGGCGCGCGGCGTCCTCGGCGCGCTGCTTGGCCAGTTGCAGGCGCTGCTCGTTCTCGTACAAGGCGCGGTTGGCTTCCGCCAGCTCGACCGTGTTGCGGCGCACCTCGCGCTCGCGTTCGCGCAGCTCCTCGGTCTGGCGCTCGAGCAGGCGGTTCTGCAACGCGATCTCTTCGGTGCGGGCGCCGACCTGGCGCTCCAGGCGCGCCTTTTGGCGGGACAGGCCGCGCACCCGCAGCCCGTAGGTGGCATAGCACAGGCCGGCAAACAGCAGCAGCGCGCCGAAGCGGAACCACCAGGTACCCCAGACCGGCGGCTCGACCGTGATCGCCAGCGTGGCCGGGGTGTCGCTCCAGACGCCGTCCTTGTTGGCTGCGCGCACCCGGAACACGTACCGCCCCGGATCGAGGTTGGTGTAGGTGGCGAAGCGCTTGCCGGCATCGGCCTGGACCCAGCCCTGGTCGAATCCCTCGAGCTGGTAGGCGAAGCGGTTGCGCTTCGGGGCCGCGTAGTGCAGGGCCGAGAATTCGAGCGAGAACACCGAGTGCTCGCTCGACAAGGTGATGGCGCGCGCACTTTCGACCGGTCCCGTGAGCAGCTCCGGATAGGCGCTCTGCACCGGGCGGTTGAAGATCTGGATGCCGGTGATGACGGCGCGCGGCGCCACCCCGTTGTTGCGCAGCGCGCGCGGGTTGAACGCGGTGATGCCGTTGAAGCCGCCGAAGTACAGTGTGCCGTTCGGCCCGCGCACGCCGGAGCCGTCGAAATAGGCGCCGTCGATGGTGCCGTCGGCCGCGCTATAGCTGCGCCAGCTGTTCCTGGCCGGATCGAAACGCGACAGGCCGCTGGTCGTGCTGACCCAGATGATGCCGTCGAGGTCCTCCAGGATCGAGGCGACCGAATCGTCGATCAGGCCGTCGCGCGTCGAGTAGCGCACGAAGCTGACCGAGCCGTCGGCGGCGGTGACCATCTTGTTCAGCCCTACCGCGGTGCCGACCCAGATGTTGCCGGCCTTGTCTTCGAGTAGCGCATGGATTTCGTCATGGCTGAGACTGGACGGGTCATAGGCGTCGTGACGGAAATGGCGGAAGCGCTGGTTGGCGCGGTCGAGCAGGTCGAGGCCGTGGAACGACCCTACCCAGATCCTGCCGCGCCGGTCGTGCAGCACCGGGCGCACCATGTTGTCGGACAGGCTGAACTGGCGGCCAGGATCGTGGCGCCAGGTTTCCAGCGCGCCCGTGCGCGGTTCGAGCCGGTGCAGGCCGCCACGGGTGGAAATCCAGACCGCGCCGTCGCGCCCGAGCGTCATCGCGCGGACGTTGTTGGCCGCGGTGTCGCCGGACACGAGCACGCGCCGCCTGAACTGCCCGGCAGCGACGTCGAAACGGGTGATGCCGCTGCGTCCGCCGACCCAGACCACGCCGTCGCGATCGCGCACGACCGCGTTCACCGAGGCGTCGATCAGGCTGTTCGGATTGCCCGGTTCGTGGCGCCAGATACGGTAGGCATCCGCTTTCGGCAAGGCCGGGTCGAACAACTGCAGGGTACTGGCCGAGGCCAGCCAGAGGCGGCCGCTGCCGTCGTTGTCCATGTCGCGCACGCGGTTGTCGGCCGGCTTGCCGGGACCGTCATGCTCGCGCACGATGCGGGCGAAGCCGCCGCTGCCGAGGTCGACGCGCGAGACGCCGGCATACCAGGTGCCGACCCAGAAAGTACCGAGGCGGTCGCGGTACAGCGAGGAAATGTGGTCGTCGGCCAGGCTGTTGCGGTCGGTGGCCACCTTGCGGTAGGACTCGAAGCGGCCGGCCTGGGCATCCCAGCGGTAAGCGCCGTCGTCGTGGGCGCCCGCCCACACCTGCCCGTGGCCGTCGTCGTAGAGGATCGAGATCCAGGCCCGCGGAATACCGTCGGCCGGCCCGAGGTGGCGGCGCTTGCCGGCGCCGGGGCCCGCCAGCGGCATCCTTTCCAGCCCGTCGAGCAGCCCGATCCACAGGGTGTCCGCGCCGTCGACCAGGAGCGCCTGCACCGGCGGCCGGCGGCCTGCGCCGCCCCGGTGGTGCTCGAAGCGGCCGCTTGCGGGGTCGAGGCTGTCGAGGCCGGCCTCGGTGCCGACCCACAGGCGGCCGCGCCTGTCGAGGGCAAGCGCGAGGATGTCGTCGCTGGCCAGGCTTTCGCGCTCGCCGGGGACGTGGTGCCAGGTCGTGAAACGGCCTCTGGCAATGTCGAAATGCTGCAGGCCGTCCCCGGTGCCGAGCCAGAGGCCGCCTTTGCCGTCGTCGATGATGGCGCGCAGGTGGAGGTTGCCGTTGCCGCGCCGCGCCGGCTCCTCCGGCAGGAAGTGACGGAAACCCTGGGTCGCGGGGTCGTAGCGCGCCAGGCCGCCGTCGGTACCGATCCACAGGCGCCCGGCCGGATCCACGTGCAGCACCTTGATCCAGTTGTTCGGCAGCGTGGTCGGGTCGCCGACGACGTTACGGAAATTGACGAAGCGGTAGCCGTCGAAGCGCGACAGCCCGTACTGGGTGCCGAACCACATGAAGCCGTCGGGGTCCTGGACCATCGACAACACCGATTCCTGGGCCATGCCGTCCTCGACGCTCAGGTGCTCGAAACGCAGGGTCGGCGCCGGCGCGGCGGCGGCCGGCACGGCCAGACAGCCGGCCAGCGCCAGCAACAGGGCGAACAGCAAGGCCTTCATACGTGCGCGAAGGCCGAGACGAGGACAGGCCTGCCCTGCCCGCTTGCGGGGCGCGCGTGCAATAAAACCGGCCGGAAACGGTTGTCACCGCTTCCGGCCAGCGTCGGTCCGGTAGGTCGTTTGCTGTCCACGCCATAAGGTTAGCAAACAAACTTGACCGTGAGGGAAATTATTGCCTGTCGGTTACTCTTTAGTCACCTTTTGCAACGCCTTCGCGTCGCGGATCCGCACCGCCGAACCACCACGGCTCGCCATGAATCGGCAGCAGCATGATCCCGTGCAGGCCGGAATTCTGTTCGCTCTGGCGTACCGCATGGCCACGCGCCTTGAGCGCATCGACCGTCGCTTGCGGGAAGCGGGCCGCTTCCAGTTCGGTCGGCCCGTTGCGGCTGCCGAAATTCGGCAGCGAAATGGCCTGCTGCACGTTCAGGCCCCAGTCGAGCGTGCCGACCAGCACCTTGGCCACGTAATTGATGATGGCCGGGCCGCCGGGGGAGCCGACCGCCAGCACCAGTTTCCCGGTCTTCTTGTCGAACACGATCGTCGGCGACATCGCGCTGCGCGGGCGCTTACCGGGCTCGACCCGGTTTGCGATCGGCCCGTTGGCATCAACCGAGTCGAAGGAAAAGTCGGTCAGCTGGTTGTTCAGGAGGAAGCCGCCCACCATCTGGCGCGAGCCGAACGCGTCTTCGATCGTGGTCGTCATCGACAGCCCGGCGCCCTGCCCGTCGACCACCACCAGGTGCGAGGTCGATGGGGTTTCGATGGCGTTGTCCGTGCCCCAGGCGACCTCCATGCCGGGCGGCGTGCCGGCCGGCGCTTCGCCCATCGAGCGTTCCTTGATCAGGCCGGCGCGCTGGGCGAGATAGGCCTTGTCGATCAGGCTCGGCACGCCGCGTCCGGGCAGCGGCACGAAGTCGGCGTCCGCCGCGTAGCGATTGCGGTCGGCATAGGCGAGGCGCCCGACCTCGGAGAACAGGTGCACCGCGTCCACGCCCGGCACGCCGTCGACCGGGGCAAGCCTGGCCATGTCGCGCGTCTCGAACATGCCCAGCATCTGGGCTACCGCAATGCCGCCCGAGGACGGCGGCGGCATGCCGCAGACCGTGAAGGCGCGGTAGTCGCTGCACACCGGCTCGCGCACCTTGGGCCGGTAGTTGGCGATGTCGGTGCTGGTCAGCAGGCCGGGGTTGGTCGGGTGCGACTTGACCTTGGCGGCGATGTCGCGCGCGATCCGGCCTTTATAGAAGGCATCGGCGCCGCCGCGGGCGATGTCGCGCAGGGTTTTCGCCAGCGCCGGGTTCTTCAGCACATGGCCGACCGGCCAGGGCTTGCCGTCCTTGTCGTAGAAATAGCGGGCAGCGACCGGATCCTTGCGGATGTGGGCGTCCCAGGTCAGGAGGCCATTGAGGCGCGCGCTGACCGCGAAGCCGCGTTCCGACATCCGGATCGCCGGCTCGAACAGCGTCTTCCACGGCAGCTTGCCGTGCTGCTTGTGCGCCAGCTCGAGCATGCGCAGCACGCCCGGCGCACCGACCGAACGTCCACCGACCACGCCGGCGGTGCGCGAGACCGGGGTGCCGTCCGGGTTCTGGAACAGGTGCTCGGTGGCCGCCATCGGTGCCGTCTCGCGGCCGTCGAAGGCCTGTACCTTCCTGCCGTCGTAGTGCATGAGGAAGGCGCCGCCGCCGATGCCGGAGCTTTGCGGCTCGACCAGGGTCAGCATCATCTGCGTGGCGATCGCCGCATCGATGGCGCTGCCGCCCTTCTTCAACATCTCGTAGCCCGCCTCGACGGCGAGCGGGTTGGCGGCGGCCACCATGTACTTGCGGGCGGCCCAGCCGGCCTTGTCGGCATAGCCGGTGGCAATTTCCGGCGCGCGCTGGGCCACCTCCTGGGCCAACGCCGGCGCCGCGGGCAGGGTCAACGCCAGCAAGGCGGCAGCCTGCGCCAGGCTCGTCAAGGCGAGCGTCTTGAACTTGATCATCGGGTCTCCAAAAGCAAAACGGGCGTGCACGGCAAGCCGCCGCGCACGCCCGATACCGTTGGCATCCTACATCAAATTGCCGAACGGTTCCTTTCGGCTTTATTTTGGCTGCATGCGGATGGCGCCGTCGAGGCGGATGGTTTCGCCGTTGAGCATGACGTTCTCGATGATGGCTTTCGCCAGGTGGGCGTATTCCTTCGGCATGCCCAGGCGCGGCGGGAACGGTACCATCTTGCCGAGCGAGTCGCGCACTTCCTGCGGCATGCCCATCAGCATCGGGGTCTCGAAGATGCCCGGGGCGATCGTCATCACGCGGATGCCGCTGCGCGCCAGGTCGCGTGCCATCGGCAGCGTCATGCCGGCCACCGCCGCTTTCGAGGAGCCATAGGCCGCCTGGCCGATCTGGCCGTCGAAGGCCGCCACCGAGGCGGTATTGATGATGATGCCGCGCTCGCCGTATTCGCCGGCTTCGGTATTGCCCATCGCTTCGGCCGCCAGGCGCGACATATTGAAGGTGCCGACCAGGTTGATGTTCACGGCGCGCTGGAACACGTCCAGCGGATGCGGTCCGTCCTTGCCGACGGTCTTGACGGCCGGCGCCACGCCGGCGCAGTTGACCAGGCCGCGCAGCACGCCCATGGCCACTGCCGCGGCGACGACCGCCTTGCCGTCTTCTTCAAGGGTGACGTCGCACTTGACGAACTGCCCGTTCAACTCGGCTGCCAGCGCGGCGCCGGCTTCGGCCTGCACGTCGGCGATGACGACCTTGCCGCCGGCTTCGGTGATCATGCGTGCGGTGGCCGCTCCCAGGCCCGACGCGCCGCCGGTGACGATGAACACATTGTTCTGAATTTGCATGGTTTTCCCTTTGTTGTCCCGTTGTGCCTTCGTTTTGACGTTTACGTTAACGTCAACCCGCGAGATTGTAGCGAACTTTTGCCGGGAAAAACCACGTTTGGACGAAAAGCCTTGGCACAGCGGCCGGCCGGGCCATCCTTTTTGGGCGCGCCGCCGCTTTTTAAAAGCATTGCATCGTATTGCCGGTGCGGGTGCACAGCCGTCCGGCGTCGTTCACGGCGGCGTTGCCGACCCCCGTGTTGTAGGTGCCGCCCGCGGTATCGGTGCAGTTGCCGCCGAGGCAACTGTTGATCTGCACCGGCCCGGCGACGGCCGGCACCGGTTGCGGGGGCGGCGGCGCCGCCAGCGGCAGCGGCCGGCTCGGCAGCACCTCAGGCACGGTGGCGATGCGCTGCTCCACCGAGCGGCGCGGTTTGCGCGCCGCCTGTTTCTTCGACGGTTTCCTGGTGTCGGTCTTGGCGGGGACGGCCTGCTGGGGCGCCGGCCGCGCCGACGGGTCGACCTCGTCGTGCCGGCCTGGCGGCTGCGCGCCCGCCTTTTCTTCCTGGGCTTGCGGGCTCTGCTCCGGCTGGGCGCCGGGTTCGGAACGGGTCGTCTGGGGGTGCAGTACCGGGCCGTAGCTGGGCCCGCTTGCGGGGGGAACGCGCTGCTGCGCGGTAGCCGGCGCGGCCGCTTGGCCGCTGGCCTGGGTGCGCTCCTGGGTGCGCTGCTGGCCCTGTCCTGCCGCGGTGCTGGCGGCCAGCGCGACGAGCAAAGCCAGCGCGATCTGCGCGATCCGGACAGGCTTCGAGTGTTTCGCATGCTTCATGATGGACCTCCATGCAGCCGATTCGGTCATGACACGATTATCTGCCCATCCAGGCGGCGGCGGCGCGCGCTTGTGCCCAGCCGTCAAGTCCACGTCAGCTTCGCGCGTTACGCTGGGGTGCGACCCGGGCAGCCCCGCCTGCCGGGCCACCGCGACCATCATCGAACGGAGACGGCAATGCAGACGGTACACCAGCAATACGAAGCCAAGCGCGTCGGCGCAACCGAAGCCCTGGCGCAACTGCGTGATAACGACATGATCATCGTGCCGACCGGCGTCGGCGAGCCGCCCGCCCTGCTCGGCGCGCTCTCGAGCGAGCGCACGCGCTGGCGCGGCATTCGCGTGGCGCAGATCCTGGCAATGCGCAAGTACGGGTATTTCGACCAGGACAGCGCCCACCACGTGCGCCATGCGGCCCTGTTCTTCGGCGGCGCCTCGCGCGCCAGCGGCCAGGGAGGTTGGTGCGACTTTATTCCGAACTATTTTTCCGAGATCCCGGTTCTCATCGAACGCGGCCTGATGCCCTGCGACGTCGTGTTCGCCATGGCCTCGAGCATGAACGACCAGGGTTTCTTCTCGCTCAGCCTCGGCACCGACTACACGATGGCCGCGATCGCCCGGGCGCGCCTGGTCGTGCTGGAAGTCAATCCGAACGTGCCCTTCGCGCACGGGCAGTGCCATGTGCACATCTCGCAGGTCAGTGCCCTGGTCGAGAGCAGCGACCCGATCCTCGAAGTCGGCCTGCCCGCCATCGGCCCGGTGCAGGAAGCGATCGGCAAGTACGTGGCCGACATGATCGAGGACGGCTCGACCCTGCAGATCGGCTACGGCGGCATCCCGGACGCGGTGGTGATGCAGCTGACCGGCAAGCAGGACCTGGGCGTGCATACGGAGATGATCGGCGACGGCATCCTGCGCCTGGTCGAGTGCGGCGCGGTGACCAACCGCAAGAAGACGCTGCTGCCGGGGAAGATGGTCGCCACCTTCGCCCTCGGCTCGCGCCGCCTGTACGAGTTCATGCACCACAATCCGATGCTCGAGATGCACCCGTCGAACTTCACCAACGACCCGTACATCGCCGGGCAAAACGACAAGCTGATGTCGATTAACGCCAGCCTGCAGGTCGATTTGCTGGGACAGTGCGGCAGCGAAAGCATCGCCCACCTGCCCTATTCCGGCACCGGCGGCCAGGTCGATTTCGTGCGCGCGGCGAACCGCTCGCGCGGCGGCAAGTCCTTCATCGTACTGCCCTCGACCGCCAAGGACGGGACCATCTCGCGCATCGTGCCGACGCTCACGCCCGGCACCCACGCGACGACCAGCAAGAACGACGTCAACTACGTGGTGACCGAGTACGGCGTGGCCCAGTTGCGCGGCAAGTCGGCCAAGCAGCGCGCGCAGGAGCTGATCGCGATCGCCCACCCGGACTTCCGCGCGCAGTTACGCGAGGAGGCGAACCGGATGTGCGTGTTCTGAAGCGCGGTTCGGCAGGCGCATGCGCGTGCGGACCCTGCGGGGCTCGGCGGGCCCGCCTTTGGCGTTGCGCCGTTCGGCCCGGTTCACTCCGGCGGCGAGCCTTCGTGCATGGCACCTTTCAGCTGCTGGCGGAACTCGGGCGTGTCGGGGTGTCCGTGGACGCTCGCGGCGTGCTGGACCGCCACCTCCATCAGCTCCTCTTCGCTGTCGGCCGCAATCGTCACCGAACATTTCGTGTCGCTCGGAAACTCGCGGCAATCGATGTATTTGCGTGCCATGATGCTCTCCAGTAGCGTGGTGTCGACGCTTCCAGTGTAGGCGGCCGCCCCGCATCTTCAAGCGAACCAGACGAGCGGAGGAAAGATGGAAGAACGGGTAAGGATCACAGAGAACGACCATATACGCGGCAACAGGGACGCGGAGCTGGTCCTGGTCGAATATGCGGACTTCGCATGTCCCTACTGCGCGCGCGCCCACAAGGCGCTGACCGATTTGCAGCGCCAGCACGGCGAACGCCTGACCCTGGTGTACCGCCATCTGCCGCTGACGGACCTGCATCCGTTTGCCCAGCCGGCTGCCGAAGCAGCCGAGGCCGCTGGCGCGCAAGGCAAGTTCTGGGAGATGCACGACGCCCTGTTCGAGAACCAGGGCATGCTCGACGAAGACGCATTGCCGGCGCTCGCCGCCAATCTGCGGCTCGATGCAGAGCGCTTTCGCAGCGAGTTCGAGGGCGGCCGGCACCGCCCACGGGTGCAGGCCGACATGCAGGAAGCGCATGGCGCCGGCGCGCGCGGTACGCCGACCTTCTTCATCAACGGAGAGCGCTACCACGGGGATTCCGATCATGCGTCGCTGTCGGCGGCGATCGGCAAGGCCCTGGACGGCGCCTGAGCTGCCGGCTGGGTGCGTGCCGATTGAGTGGCGGCCGTACCGCGTGCGCACGAGTGCGCACCCTACCCGTTGGTATGCGCCGCCGCCCGCACCGCCTGCGCCGGCCGCGCCCACACAAGGGGATATGCCGCTGGCAAGTTCATGCGAACACCAGCGGCACATTGCTCGTCAAGGACGCGCGGCGTGCGGCTCGGCGGCCGCGGTGCGCACGGGCGGCACGATGGTGGTCGTCGCGGCCGCGCCCGGCGCCGCCACCGAAGCCGCCGCCGGCTGCGTGACCGCATGCGCCGGCCGCCTGAGCTGGGCGATCTGCGGCTCCGACATCGCGATCCAGCCGGCCGCCGGCAACAGCGGCACCAGCAGCAGCGCCACGATGTTGATGATCTTGATGAGCGGGTTGACGGCCGGGCCGGCCGTGTCCTTGTAGGGGTCGCCGACCGTGTCGCCGGTGACGGCCGCCTTGTGCGTGTCGGAACCCTTGCCGCCGAAATGGCCGTCCTCGATGTATTTCTTGGCGTTGTCCCAGGCGCCGCCGCCGGTGGTCATGGAGATCGCGACGAACAGGCCGGTGATGATGGTGCCCATCAGCAGTCCGCCCAGTGCCGCCGGTCCCAGCAGCATGCCGACCGCGATCGGCACCACCACCGGCAACAGCGAGGGCAGCACCATTTCGCGGATCGCCGAGGCGGTCAGCATGTCGACCGCCTTGTGGTACTCGGGCTTGCCGGTGCCGGCCATGATGCCGGGGATGTCGCGGAACTGGCGCCGCACCTCGACCACGACGGCGCCTGCCGCGCGCCCCACCGCTTCCATCGCCATCGCCCCGAACAGGTAGGGGATCAGGCCGCCGATGAACAGGCCGACGATCACCATCGGGTTCGACAGCTCGAACACGATCGACTTGCCGACCGAGTCGAGCGCATGGGTGTAGTCGGCGAACAGCACCAGCGCCGCCAGGCCGGCCGAGCCGATCGCATAGCCCTTGGTCACGGCCTTGGTGGTGTTGCCGACCGCGTCGAGCGGGTCGGTAATCGCGCGCACCGCATCCGGCATGCCGGCCATTTCCGCAATGCCGCCGGCGTTGTCGGTGATCGGCCCGTAGGCATCGAGGGCGACCACGATGCCGGCCATCGACAGCATCGAGGTGGCGGCGATCGCGATGCCGTACAGGTGGCCGAGCTGGAAGGCGACCAGGATCGCGATGCAGACGGCCAGCACCGGGTAGGCGGTGGACTTCATCGACACGCCCAGGCCGGCGATGATGTTGGTGCCGTGGCCGGTGGTCGACGCCTCGGCGATGTGCCGCACCGGCTTGAACTCGGTGCCGGTGTAGTACTCGGTGATATACACCATCAGCCCGGTCAAGACGATGCCGACGACCGCGCAGCCGAGCATGGCGCCGCGCATGGCCGGGTCTTGCCAGACCAGCCAGGTGACCGCGACAAAGCCCAGCAGCGACAGGCCGGCGGCCCACCACAGGCCCGTGTACAGGGCCGACATGATCTTGCGCCCGGGACGCGCGCGCACCATGCTGCAGCCGACGATCGAGCCGATGATCGACACCGCGCCCAGCAGCAGCGGATAGAGCATCGCCTCGCCGACGCCGTCGGTCACCACCAGCGCGCCGAGCAGCATGGTGGCGATCAGGGTGACGACATAGGTTTCGAACAGGTCGGCCGCCATGCCGGCGCAGTCGCCGACGTTGTCGCCCACGTTGTCGGCAATGACGGCCGGGTTGCGCGGATCGTCCTCCGGGATGCCGGCTTCGACCTTGCCCACCAGGTCGGCGCCGACGTCGGCCCCCTTGGTGAAGATGCCGCCGCCCAGGCGCGCGAAGATCGAGATGAGCGAGGCACCGAAGGCCAGCCCGATGAGCGGCTGGATGACGTCATGGCGCATGGCGGCACTGCCGGCAGCGGCGGCGGCGCCGACGCTCACGTTACTGGTGAGGTACCAGTAGAACGCCGTCACGCCCAGCAGGCCCAGGCCGACCACCAGCATGCCCGTGATCGCCCCGCCCTTGAAGGCGACCCCGAGCGCTTCGTTCATGCCCGTCGCGGCCGCTTGCGCGGTACGCACGTTGGCCCTGACGGATACGTTCATGCCGATGAAGCCGCAGGCGCCCGAGAGCACCGCGCCGGCGAAAAAGCCGAGCGCGGTCATGGCGCCGAGCAGCGCGTAGATGGCGACGAGCAGCACGAGGCCGACGATGCCGATGGTGCGGTACTGGCGCCCGAGATAGGCCGAGGCGCCCTCCTGGATCGCCTGCGCGATGCCCTGCATGCGCGTATTGCCCGCGTCCTGACGCAGGATCCAGGCGCGGGCCCAGAGCCCGTAGATGACCGCGATGACGCCGCACGCCACGGCAAACGTGAGATAGTTTGCTGCCATTTCGTCCCCTTAGATTTTGATCAAGTATTCACAACCACACATTGAAAGATGCTTTGCCTCTTCGGCGAAGCAGTCTGCCTCACTGCGTACTGCATAACTTTGATACAAACCATTCGTGCGACTAGGGCGCCCAACAAAGCGTCCATGGCGGCGTTGCATTCGTCTCGCCGTACTGGCGTACTGTCTTCGACGTATGTCGCCGCGCCCTCAGGGCCTTGCCCTGAACATCTTGTTGGGCGCCCCCGGAAAGATCCGGGGACGAAAAAAAAGCGGACATTGCTGTCCGCTCCTGGTCTTACTCGGAGAGCGCGGCAAAAGCCGCGTCACGTACCTGTTCGACCGGTCCCACGCCCGTGATCTTGCGATACTTCGGGGCGCCGGGCAGGCCCGACTGGGCCCAGTTGTTGTAGTAGCCAAGCAGCACTTCGGTCTGGTTATGGTAGACCGCCAGGCGCTTCTTGACCGTCTCTTCCTTGTCGTCGTCGCGCTGGACGAGCGGCTCGCCGGTGACGTCGTCGATGTCGGCGACCTTCGGCGGGTTGAACTTGGTGTGGTACACGCGGCCCGAGGCCGGGTGCGAGCGGCGGCCGCTCATGCGCTCGACGATCATCTCGTCGGGCACGTCGATTTCGAGCACGTAGTCGACGTTGATGCCGTTGTCCTTCATGGCGTCGGCCTGCGCAATGGTACGCGGGAAGCCGTCGAACAGGTAGCCGTTGGCACAGTCCGCTTCTTGCAGGCGGTCCTTCACCAGGCCGATCATGATGTCGTCCGACACCAGGCCGCCGGCGTCCATGACTTTTTTAGCCGCCAGGCCCAGCTCGGTGCCGGCCTTGATCGCCGCGCGCAGCATGTCGCCGGTGGAGATCTGGGGAATATTATATTTTTCCTTGATGAAGTTAGCCTGGGTGCCTTTGCCGGCGCCAGGCGCTCCTAACAGAATGAGACGCATGAAAATTCCTAAGACGGATGTTGAAAATGTTTGTGGGGCAGCTCGAAAAACCTGTTGCGCCTTGCACGCGGCCGGGGGCGCCGGGCCGGTGACGCTGGCCGGTGCACGCTACGGTTTTTCGAGATGTCCTACGGTGTTGGCAAAGATGGTCGATTGATGCATATCTGATCACCTTGGTACGAAACTTACCACAAAAGTAATCGTCAACGCCAATCCCCGCAGGCCCAAAATCAGTTTCTTGATCTAGCGCAGACGGTCCGACAATCAATTGCCACACAGATCAAGACGCGTAATGCAATTGCACCCGAGCGAGGTCCGCGGGCGTGTCGACACCGGCCGGCGGCGCGCTGGCCGTGATATGGACCGCGATCGGATAGCCATGCCACAGGACGCGCAATTGTTCGAGCGCCTCGACCTGTTCCAGCGGTGCCGGTTCCAGGCCCGGATAGGCTTGGAGGAAGGCGTTGCGGTAGGCGTACAGGCCGATATGGCGTAGCGGCGCATAGCCGGGCGGCAGCGCGGCGGTCGAGGCGGCAAAGGCGTCGCGGTGCCATGGGATCGTCGCGCGCGAGAAGTACAGCGCCCTGCCCGCCTTGTCGAGCACGACCTTGACCACGTTCGGATTGAAGACCTCGTCCACCGCATCGAGCGGGTGGGCGCAGGTGGCCATCGGCACGTCGGGACCGATGCGGGCTGCGCAGGCGGCCAGCAGGGCCGGATCGATCAGGGGTTCGTCGCCCTGCAGGTTGACCACCACCTCGTCGTCGGCCAGGCCCAGCGCGCGCGCCACCTCGGCAATGCGGTCGGTGCCGGACGGATGGTCGGTGCGCGTCATGCAGGCCTCGACGCCGTGCGCCGCGCAGGCGTGCATGATGTCGGGGTGGTCGGTGGCGACGACGATGCGCGCGGCGCCCGATTCACGGGCGCGCTCGGCGACGCGCACCACCATGGGCTTGCCGCCGAGGTCGGCCAGCGGCTTGTTCGGCAGGCGGGTCGAGGCGAGCCGGGCCGGGATGATGACGGTGAATTTCATAGCGATGCGCTCGTCCTGCGGCGCTTACACCGGTTCGATCTTGCGCGCCTGGTCGGCCCACATGATCGGGATGCCGTCGCGGATCGGGAATGCCAGGCGGTCCGGGCGGCAAGTCAGTTCCTGCGCCTTCTTATCGTATTCGAGCGGTCCCTTGCACAACGGGCAGACCAGGATATCAAGCAGGCGAGCGTCCACGACATTTCTCCACAATTTGTTCCGCCAGGGCGGCATCGATGCGCGCCGTGACGGGGACGACCCACAAGCGCGGATCGTCCTTCAGGTTTTCAAGTTGCCCACATTTTACTGCATCCTTCTCGGTGATCAGGATGACATCGGCGTCGACATTCGCGAAAGGGTTGTCGCGGAAATCGTAGTGGTCCGGCAAAGGCAGTTCGGCAAAGCCCAGGCCGGCCCCGCGCAGCAGGGCAAAAAACCGGCCCGGATTGCCGATCCCGGCCGCGGCCAGCACCCGGCGCCCGGCAAACGCCGCGAGCGGCCGGCGCTCGTGCGGGGCCGCCAGGCGTTCTGCCGTGTCGCCGACCAGCTGCATCCGGAACGGCGCGCCGCCGACGGCGCGCGCCAGTTCCGGCGTCAGTTCGGGCGCATTCACCACCGTCAGGTCGCGCCGGCGCGAGGGCGGCTCGCGCAAGGGGCCGGCCGGCAGCAGCCAGCCGTTGCCGACACCGCGGCCGTCGAACAGCACGACCTCGATGTCGCGCGCCAGCGCGTAGTGCTGCAGGCCGTCGTCGGTCAGGATCACGTCCACCTCCGGGTGGCTGGCGAGCAGCGCCCTGCCCGCCTCGACGCGCTTTCTCCCGACCACGACCGGCACGCCGGCCCGGCGCGCGATCAGGAGCGGCTCGTCGCCCACGTCCCGGGTGTCGGAATCGGGGCGGACCGCGCGCGGGGCTTCGCCCTCGCCGCCGTGGCCGCGCGAAATCACGCCGGGACGAAAACCGGCCGCGCGCAGCGCCTGCGCCAGCCAGATCGTCAGCGGCGTCTTGCCGGTGCCGCCAATAAAAATATTCCCGACGACGATAACCGGGACCGGCAGCCGCCCCGCTTTCAGCACGCCTGCCCGGTACAGGCCGGCTCGCAGGGCGGCGAGCGCCCGGAACAGTTGCGACAGCGGCCACAGCGCGCAGGCAAGCGGGCCGCGATGCAGCCAGGCCCGGGTCAGTTTCGCTTCAAGGGAATTGTTCTTGGACATGAAGGGGAAGAGAATGGAAAAGAAACAGCCAGGCAGGCGTGCGGCGCCGGCCTGGCTGCTGTCCCGGGTGCTGCAATGACTTACTTTTTCCCGCCGGTCTGGGCAGCGAAGGTCAGCTTGTCGTAGCCGGCAATGCGCGCCGCCTCCAATACGTTGATCACCATCTGGTGCATCGCAAACTGGTCGGCATTGACGATGACGACCGGGTCCGCCACCGCTTGGCCGTTCGGGCCGCGGCTGGCGGCCGCCTTCAGGTCGCTGGCCAGGCCGGCCACGCTGGAAAAGGCAACCGGCGTGTTGTTCACCGTGTAGTTGCCCTTGGCGTCGATCGTGACGTTGATCTCGAACGGCTTGTTCGCCACCTGCCCGGCGTCGGCCGTCGGCAAGGTGATCTGCAGCTCGGTGAACTTGCTGTAGGTTGTCGACACCATCAGGAAGATGAGCACGACCAGCAGCACGTCGATGAAGGGGATCAGGTTGATCTCCGGATCCTCGCGCTTCTGGCCGCGGCGGAAATCCATCATTTGCGCGCCCCGTGCACGACGTCGACGAATTTCACGGCCTGCAGTTCCATGTCGACGATGAAGCTGTCGACCAGCGCGCGGAAGTGGCGGTAGGCGACCAGCGCCGGCATGGCGACGGCCAGGCCGAAGCCGGTGTTATACAGCGCGATCGAGATGCCGTGCGCGAGCTGGGCCGGGTTGGCGCCGCCGGTGGCGTTTTGCGATCCGAAAATCTCGATCATGCCGACCACGGTGCCGAACAGGCCCATCAGCGGAGCGAGCGAGGCAATGGTGCCGAGGGTGGTCAGGAAGCGTTCCAGCCCATGGGCGACGCCGCGGCCGGCTTCCTCGATCGACTCCTTCATGACGTCGCGCGGGGCGTCGACGTTGCGCAAGGCCGCGGCCAGCACGGTGCCGAGCGGCGAGTTCTGCTCGAGGGTGTGGACAATGTCGGGGGTGACTTTATTGTTGCGGTGAACCTGGATGACTTCGCCGAGCAATTGCTTCGGCAAGATTTTTTCACGGCGCAGGTAAATCAGGCGTTCGATGATCAAGGCCAGGGCGACGATGGAAGCGATCAGCAACGGCCAGATGGGCCAGCCTGCGGCTTGAATGATGGCGAGCAAGTGAACTCCTGACATTTAGAAACGAATTCGGCAATGTAGCAAGTTGGCAGCAATGCGGCAAGTACAGTTCTGCACAAGTTCTGTGGATAAAATTGTGCGCAAGGACGCTTGCTCGTCCAGAGCATGTTGATTCTTAAAGGAATTTTTCCTCTGCGCAAGAAACTGGCACGCGGAGCAAGTTTGGCCGGATCGACTGCACGCGGTGCAAGATACTGGCGACGCAACGGCGGCGCAGTTGTAAACATTTTCTGTGGATAAAATTGTGCGCAATGGTCCCGGCGGAGACTTAAGCCGTTGATTTACCTCAACAATATCGGCACGATGAAAAAAAGGGCGCGGCCGGACGGCCTTATGCGAGACGCCCGCCTCCCCAGGTTTCCCACATAAATTGTGGACAAAATTGTGCGCAAGCACCCTCGACCTCACCTAAGTGACTGTTTTTAAAGAGCAATGTTATTCTGTCCTAAAATTGAGCAGCGTCAATATAAAGCGATCTGATCCAGTCTTGAGGGTCGGCTGTTGACAAAGACGCGCTCAAGGTTCGCGTGTGCATGCTATGCACACGATCTGTGGAAAAGAATGTGTGCAAGGGTGCCCGACACTTGTTAAATGCATGATTTTAAACAGTTTAATTGTTCCGCCCGCTTTTTAGGCAGGCGCAGCCTTTTCCACAGCATGGTCCCCAAGTCGCCTGGCCAGCGGGGCCGGCATCACCTTGCCCCACCGTTTCGCCGCTCGCCCACCTCCGCGCCAAGCCGAATACATTCGGTGGACAAGGCGCAGGGTGCAAGCCCCCTTTCCCAGCCGTATCCGGGTGCCGGCCGTCCTCCGTTTGCCGCCCCTGTGTGTTTCCCCACATTTTCTGTGGACAAAATTGTGAGGAAGCGTGTTGAGCTATCGCAAGCGCCTTGATTTCAAAGGGAAAATACTGGCTGCACAAATTTGTCGCATGCGGGTCCAGGACAGAGAAAAGCCCCCTCAAACGTCGAAAAACATGATCAATCTGACCATTTTTTGAAAAGCCGGCGCAGCATGTGCAGACTCTGCACACAAATTGTGGAGAACAATGTGCGCAAGGCTATTCCTTAAACGCTAAGCCACTGATTTTAAACGAGATAATTGTCGTGCACGCTTTTTCATCAGCACGGCATTCAGTACTGTCGAGTTCCCCACATTTTTTGTGGATAACATTGTGTTCAAGTGCCCATACCGTCCCGTAACTTATTGATTTAAAACAATTCGACCTGTCCTGCCAGCAAAAAAGGCGCTTGCCGGCCCAAGACGATTTGTACCGAAAGCGCTTGTCTTGATGGCACGGATATGCCATAAGCTTCCCGCTTACGTTGTGGACACGCCATGCTCAATTTCTCCGAATCCGACTCCGACTCCGCCTACACCCCGCCTCCGGTCCTGACCGTGACCGCACTCAATGGCCAGGTGGCGCGCCTGCTCGAACGCTCCTTTCCACTGGTGTGGATCGGCGGCGAGATCTCGAACTTCACCCGTGCCAGTTCCGGCCACTGGTATTTCACGCTGAAGGATGATGCGGCCCAGGTGCGCGCGGTCATGTTCCGCGGCCGTGCCCAGTACGCCGGCTTCGTCCCGCGCGAAGGCGACAAGGTCGAGGTGCGCGCCCTGGTCACCCTGTATGGCGCGCGCGGCGACTACCAGATCAATGTCGAGACGATCCGCCGCGCCGGCGTCGGGGCGCTCTACGAAGCCTTCCTGCGGCTCAAGGAAAAGCTGACCCGCCAGGGCTTGTTCGACGCCGACCGCAAGCGTCCCCTGCCCCTGTTCACGCGCAGCATCGGCATCGTCACCAGCCCGCAGGCAGCGGCGCTGCGCGACGTGCTGACCGCCCTGCGGCGCCGCGCGCCGCACGTGCGCATCGTGCTGTATCCGGCGCCCGTCCAGGGCCAGTTCGCGGCCGACAAGATCGCCGACGCCATCATGACGGCGTCGAGCCGGGCCGAAGTCGACGTGCTGCTGGTATGCCGCGGCGGCGGCTCGATCGAAGACCTGTGGAGCTTCAACGAGGAATCGGTGGCGCGCGCGATCGCCGCCTGCAGCATGCCCGTGATTGCCGGCGTCGGCCACGAGACCGACGTCACCATTGCCGACTTCGCCGCCGACCTGCGCGCCGCCACGCCGACCGCCGCGGCCGAGCTGGCCGCCACCCCGCGCGAAGACTGGATGGCCTCGCTCGCCGCGGACGCCACCGACCTGCGCCGCGCGATGCGGCGCCAGCTGTCCGAAGCAAGCCAGGGCCTCGACAATCTCAGCCGCCGCCTGCTCAGTCCCACGGCCCAGGTCGCCCACCAGCGCCTCAAGCTGCGCGCCATGGCAGCCGGACTGACCCATGCGGTACGGGTGCCCCAGGGCCGCGCCAGCGTGCTGCTGGCGCAACTCCAGCAGCGCTGGGCGCGCCACCGCCCCGACCTGCGCACCCTGCGCGCCCAGATCCTGTCCGAGCAGCGCCACCTGAACGCCAGCGTCTGCAGCCTGGTCAAGCAGCGCCGCGACGCGCTGGGCGCCCTCGCCTCGCAGCTGGAATTGCTGAACCCGCAGCGCACGCTCGAGCGCGGCTATGCGATCGTCAGCCATGCCGACGGCCACGCGCTGCGTGCTCCCGGCGAGATCAAGGCGCGCCAGACGCTCACCGTGCGCCTGGCCGAGGGCAGCGCCGAGGTGAAGGTATCAAGCGTGCAGGCAAGGCTGGAATGAGCTGGAAGACAAGCTTGCCGGATTGAATAGACAGTCGAATACGCAGCAATCATGCAACGTCCGCCCATCCGGTTTAGAATATGCGCGCCCGGACGAATTCGACCGTTTCCAACCACTCAAGGAATAAGACATGGAACATACTCTGCCACCGCTGCCTTACGCGAAAGACGCACTCCAGCCGCACATCTCCGCTGAGACGCTGGAATACCACTACGGCAAGCACCACGCCACCTATGTAACGAACCTGAACAACCTGATCAAGGGCACCGAGTTCGAAAACATGTCGCTGGAAGAAATCGTCAAGAAGTCTTCGGGCGGCGTCTTCAACAACTCGGCCCAGGTGTGGAACCACACTTTCTTCTGGAACTGCATGAGCCCGAACGGCGGCGGCGCCCCGACCGGCAAGGTCGGCGACGCGATCAACGCCAAGTTCGGTTCCTTCGACAAGTTCAAGGAAGAGTTCACCAAGTCGGCACTGGGCAACTTCGGCTCGGGCTGGACCTGGCTGGTGCAAAAGGCCGACGGCAGCGTCGACATCGTCAACACCTCGAACGCCCACACCCCGCTGGCCTCGGACGACAAGGCCCTCTTGACCTGCGACGTCTGGGAGCACGCCTACTACATCGACTACCGCAACGCCCGCGCCAAGTTCGTCGAAGCGTTCTGGAACCTGGTCAACTGGGAATTCGTGAACAAGAACATGGCGTAAGCCTGGCGGTGTTTCGTCATAATCAAGTTCGGAACAACTTGAGCAAGATCGGAACAGACATCCTGAGCGCCGCCGACTTTGATCTAACAAAGTTCGGAACACGCTTCTAAAACATGGCCCGCCTTGTGCGGGCCATGTTTCTTTGGCGCGTACTTTCTACTCAGCCTTGGACCGATTTGCACCGTTCGCGAAGCGCATCCCCCGATACGCCGCTTGGGAGGCCCTACGATCTCGAAGATCCTCCCGCGCGTCGCAGCTTACGCCGTTTTGGTCTGCTCTGGCTTACGGTGCACCTGGTAGTACATCAAGGGCAGCAGCAACAGAGTAAGGGCAGTCGACGACAGGACGCCGCCGATGACGACGGTTGCCAGCGGCCGCTGGACTTCGGCGCCAGTTCCGGTCGCGATTGCCATCGGCACGAACCCAAGCGATGCAACAAGCGCCGTCATCAGAACCGGACGCAGCCTCGTCACTGCGCCTTCGTTCACAGCGTCGATCAGCGATCGCCCGTCATCCCTCAGGTTGCGGATAAAGGAAATCATCACCAGGCCGTTCAGCACTGCGACACCCGAAAGCGCGATGAAACCGACGGCTGCCGAAATCGACATCGGGATGTCGCGCAGCCAAAGGGCGAAAATGCCGCCGGTCAGTGCGAACGGAATGCCCGTAAAGACCAGCAGGCCATCCTTCACATTGTTGAACATGATGAACAGCAGGGCAAAGACCAGGAGGAGCGAGGCCGGTATGACGACCTGCAAGCGCTTGGCCGCCGTCTGCAGGTTTTCGAACTGCCCGCCCCACGTCGTCCAGTAACCGGTCGGCACCTTGACGTCGGCCTGGATGCGCTGCTGCGCCTGTGCGACGAACGAACCGATATCACGGCCACGCACATTGGCAGTGACGACGACGCGGCGCTTGCCCTGCTCGCGGCTCATCTGGTTGGGGCCAGGCGCCATCTCGAACGACGCGATCTCCCCGAGCGTGATGAAATGCTGCGCACCTTCGGCGGCCGGGGCTGGTAGTGGAACGGGGAGCCGCTTCAAGGCGTCGACATCGCTGCGTATCGCCTCGGGCAGTCGCACCACGATGTCGAAGCGCCGGTCTCCCTCGAACAGCGTGCCTGCTTCACGGCCGGCGGTTGCCGTCGCAATCATGTCCTGGACGTCGGCAATGTTCAGCCCCATCCTCGCGGCCCGCTCGCGGTCGACCCGAATCTGGAGCATCGGCAGGCCAGTGGTCTGCTCGACCGCAACTTCGCTTGCGCCAGGTACTTTTTCGAGGACCTCGCCGATACGGGCCGCCGTCGCGTTGAGGGTATCGAGATCGTCCCCGAACACCTTGACCGCAACGTCGCTGCGCACGCCAGAGATGAGCTCGTTGACCCTGAGCTGGATTGGCTGGCTGAATTCGTAGCTGTTTCCGGGCAAGGTTTCGACCGTTTGCCGGATTGCCGCGAGGAGCTCGTCACGCGTCTTCTTCGGCTTGGGCCATTCGTTCTCCGGTTTGAGCATGATGTAGCCGTCCGCGACGTTCGGCGGCATGGGATCGGACGCGACCTCCGCGGTGCCGATGCGGGCAAATACGCGGACAATTTCCGGAAACTTCTTCATCAGGGTGGTTTCGATCTGCTGCTGCATCGTGACCGACTGCGTCAAGCTCGTCCCCGGCACCCGTACCGTCAGCACGGCAAGATCGCCTTCGTTCAGGTCGGGCACGAATTCCGTTCCCAACCTGGTCGCCAGCAGTGCCGAAAGGGCGAGCACGATGCCGGCGAATGCCAGGGCCACCGGCTTGTTCGCCATGACATAGCGCAGGGCCGGCTCGTAAAAACGCCGCGCCGCGTGCATCAGGCGGCTTTCCTTCTCCTCGACGCGCTTGTTCATGAACAGGGCAACGGCTGCCGGAACGAAGGTAACCGACAGGATCATCGCGCCCAACAGGGCAACGACCACCGTGAACGCCATCGGATGGAACATCTTCCCTTCCACTCCTGTGAGGACAAAGATCGGAAGATAGACAATCATGATGATCAATTGGCCAAACAGCAGCGGCCGCCGGGCTTCCTGCGCAGCCAGGAATACCTCCTCGAAACGCTCTTGCATGGTCAGGGTTCGGCCGTGACGCGACTGCGCGTGGGCGAGGCGCCGGACGCAGTTCTCGACGATGACGACCGCGCCGTCGACGATGATGCCGAAGTCGAGCGCACCCAGGCTGAGCAGGTTCGCGCTGACGTTGTTGCCCACCATGCCGGAGAAGGTGAACAGCATCGCGAGCGGAATGACCATCGCGGTCAGGAGCGCCGCGCGTATATTCCCAAGGAACAGGAAGAGCACCGCGATCACCAGCACGGCACCTTCGAGCAGGTTCTTCTTGACCGTGTTGATGGCCTTCTCGACCAGTACGGTACGGTCGTACACCGTAACGGCCTTGACCCCGGGCGGCAGCGTGCGATTGATCTCGGCCATCTTCTTGTCGACCGCGGTCGATACCGCCCGGCTGTTCTCGCCGATCAGCATGAACACGGTCCCCAGCACGACCTCCTGCCCGTTCTCGGTGGCGGCACCGGTGCGCAGCTCGCGGCCGATCGACAGCTCTGCCACGTTGCGCACCCGCACCGGAGCGCCCTGCCTGCTCGACACGACGATGTTCCCGAGGTCCGCAATCGATTCCACCTGGCCAGGTGCGCGGATCAGGTATTGTTCCCCTGCCCGCTCGATATATCCGGCGCCGACGTTGCTGTTGTTGCGCTCCAGCGCAGTGACGACGTCCGCAAGGCTCAAGCCGTAGGACGACAGCAGGTGGGGATTGGGCGCGACCAGGAACTCCTTGTTGAAACCGCCGATGGAGTTGATCTCGGTGACGCCGGGCACGTTGCGCAGCTGCGGCTTGATGATCCAGTCCTGCACCTCGCGCAGGTCGGTTGGCGTATAGGGCGAACCATCCGCCTTCTTCGCTCCTGGAACGGTCTCGACAGTCCAGAGGTAGATTTCACTCAGCCCCGTGGCGATCGGCCCCATCTCGGGAGTGACGCCGGCCGGCAGTTCCTCGCGTGCGTCCTGCAGCCGCTGGCTGACCAGCTGGCGGGCGAAATGGACGTCGGTGCCGTCCTTGAAGACGACGGTCACTTGCGACAGGCCGTAGCGCGACAGCGAGCGGAACGACTCGAGTTGCGGCAAGCCCGACATCAGGGACTCGATCGGGAACGAGATGCGCTGCTCCGTCTCGAGCGGCGAAAACCCGGGCGCGGCCGTATTGATCTGCACCTGGACATTGGTGACGTCCGGTACCGCATCGATGGGTAGCCGCTGGTAGTTGTAGACGCCCGCCACCGCCATGACCAGGACGAGGAACATGACGATCCAGCGGTGCTCGATGGAAGCACGAATAATTCTATTAAACATGATCGTGATCCCCGTTTAATGCCCATGCTCGGCGTCGCCCTTGGCTTGCTCGGCCTTGATGGCGAAGCTGCCGGCGCCGGCGTAGTGCTCGCCCGCCTTCATCCCTTTGATAATCTCGACCAGGCGCCCGTCCGAGCGGCCAATCGAGACGGGCTGGGCTACGAAACCCTCGCCCACGCGCTTGAACACGACCTGGCGTCCCTCGACCGTCTGGATCGCCTCCCTGGCGACGGCGACCGGCACCTCCGCTGAACCGGTGACGATATCCACATTGACGAAGAGCCCCGGCCGCCACGCGGTCTTCGGATTGTCCAGGACGACCCGGGCCTTGGCCGAACGCGACTCTTCGCCAATCAGGCTGCTGACGAAACTGACCTTGCCTGGTGCCGTCGTGTCGGAGGCGACCGAGCGGATGACCGCTTCGGTGCCGACACGAACGATTTCCAGATCCTTGGCCGGCACGACCACGTCAGCCCACACGGTCGACAGGTCCGACACGGTGAAGATGCGCGTGTCGGCGCCGACGACTTCGCCCTGGGCCACATGCTTTTCCACGATCGTTCCGCCAAACGGTGCACGCACTTGCAGGCGGTTGCTTGCCCCCGAGCTGCCGCCCTGGCCCCCGAGTGCCGCCAGTTTCTGCCGTGCGCCCTGCACGGCGATTTCGGCTTCTCGCAGATCGCTTTCCGCCTTGAGATAGTCCTGGCGGGCGGAGATCTTCTCCTCCCAAAGCGATTTTTCCGACGCGTACACGCTGCGCGCGTAGGCGACGCGTTTCTCGGCCGCAGCCAGGTCCGCACGCTGGCCGGCGATCTCGGCACTGGCGATGACGACGAGGACATCGCCTTTCCTGACGTTCTGGCCCAGCGTTGCGGCAACCCGCTCCACCGCGCCCGGCGCACGTGCAGTAACGTGGGCGGTGCGATCCTCGTTGAGGGCGATCTGGCCCGGCATCCGGATGAACGTGTCGAGATGTGCCGCGGCCGCCGTTTGCATCGTGATGCCGGCGAGCTTGACCTGGTCGCCGGTGAAACGGATCACGCCTTCGGCTTCGTGCTTTTCGCCGGCATGCTTGTCGCCATTGTCCGACTCGCCGGCTCCTTTTGCTTGCTTGTGATCGTCCTTTTCGCCATGCTCGGCGGCTTCGCTGTGTTCAGCCTCTTGCGCGCCGCCACTGCGGCCCTTGAATACGACGTACCCACCAAACGCGATGGCCAGGGCCACCATGATCGCGATGACCTTCAACTGATGCATTTTCATTGTTGCTCCTGTGCCTGGATGGTTCCGGTAAACGGGCCTGTCGCGCCGACGAGTCGATCGATCTCGGCCGATGCCCGGTAGCTCTCCGCCACCGCCAACAGATATTGGTTTTTCGATTGGAACAGGGTGCGCTGCGCGTCAAGCACCTCGAGGAAGCTGAATTTGCCAAGCTCGAACCCACGGCTGGCTGCCTGGTAGGTACTCTCGGCTCCGGGAAGCATGTCCGTTGCGATCAAGGCTGCTTCCTCGAGGGCCGCGGCCATACGGGCATGGGCGTCATACAGCTCGGCACGCAGGCGCAACGATTCGGCGTCCAGCTCGTCGCGTGCCTTATCGGTGCGGCGTAAAGATTCAAGCAGGCTGCCCTGGTGACGGTTGAACAATGGCAGCGGAACCGACAATCCCACCACGGTCTGCCTGTGGCCATCCTCACGCTTGGTACCTACCGCGACCGTTACATCCGGCATGCGTCTTGTACGCTCGACGTCGACCACGGCCTGGCGATGCTCGACCAGTGCGCGTGCACGCTCTACGCCGGGCGCACGCTCGATCTGCGCGAGCAGCGTCGGCAACGCTGCGAGGCGCGGCAGCTCGATCGCATCCGGGCGCGCAACTTCGATGCTGTGCGGGTCTGCACCTACCATTGCCGCCAGCTTGCCCTTGGCGCGCGCAAGCTCGCGCTTGGCCTGCACTGCCTCGATACGCACGCTTGCCTGTGCCACCCTGGCCCGGGTCTCCTCGACCGGAGACACCTTCCCCGCGAGAACCCGTTTGCCGGCCACGTCGGTCGCTTTCGCGGCGATCGACGCGATCTCGCCGGCCAAGCGGCTGCGTTCCATTGCTGCGATCACCTCGTAGAAGGCCGCGATCGTTTCGCCGCGTACGCGCGCGCGTACGGCGCTGACCTCCAAGGCCGCAACGCGTTGCTCACGCTCGGCCGCACGAATGCGTGACGAGCGTTTGCCGCCAAGTTCGAGTGGAATATTCACCTGGACCGTCGAAGTACGGTTCGGCTCGTCAAGTCCCTCACGCAACAGTTCAAGTTCTGGATTGGGAAGGATCCCTGCCTGCTTTACTGCACCTGTCTGTGCGGCAACTTCGTTGAGTGCGGCGCTGATCTCCGGATGCACCCGCATCGCACGCTCCACGGCCGCGTCGACCGTCAGCGGGATTGTCGCGGTTTGACTTGGTTCAACCGGAGCGGCAGCCTCCGGCTGGGCTTGCGCAAGGAACGGCACGCAGACCGTCCCTGCTATCGCAAGCGATAGAATTGCTTTCTTCATTTTTTTCTCCGAACAAGGTTTTCATTCGGCGTCGCAGCACCCGTACCGCCCGGTCAGGTCGGGCGTTCGGGATGCGAGCGAATCCGCGGTTTCAGGCGCGGAATGACCAGTCGGGCCGGGGAATCAGGTCGGAGATATGCGAGGAATAGTGAGGAGAGTCAGTCTGAATATGCGTGCTCAAGCCAGGCTGCGCCAACGCGGGGGAGGCGGGGGCAATCGCATTCGATGGGACGTGATGGCAATAGTCGCAGTCGATATCGAGCTGGATCTTCTTTGTCTCGTGCTTGCCGTCGTCCTTGGTACCATCCCCAGTCGGTTCGTCGTGCTTGTGTTGGTGGTGACCGAAGTGTGTGGCAGCCGCTTCCTCATGCGCGCAATACGCTCCCGCGATCGCCCAAGAGAACTGGATCGGCAGTAACACGAGCAGCAAGATAAGGAAGTAGCGTTTCATCAGGTTTTTGACGCAGCAAGCGCAGGCCGTTGAACACAACCAGCAGGCTCGCGCCCATATCGGCAAACACAGCCATTCATAGTGTAGCCGAACCGGTGAAATCTCGGCGCATCGGGTTCATGGTTGAACTGCCGGGATGAGGTGGGCGTGCCGTTTTACCTGCGGCGAGTTCCGCACGGCTACGGCCGCGTGGAGTCAGGACTGTTCAGCACAGGGACATCCTAAACACTTGGCTAGGGACATAGGTAACACCTTTTATGATCATTGCACTGCTGACTTTGGGAGCGTGCGATGCCTTGGAAGGAGAGTTCGTGATGTTGGCGTTGGCTCCGGGAGCCAATGTACGGGCGCTGTGCCGTGCATTCGGCGTAAGTCC
>NZ_JBHSIB010000025.1:0-75964 GCF_042653325.1 Massilia sp. GCM10023247 | reverse complement strand
TTGCATGTGTAAAGCATGCCGCCAGCGTTCAATCTGAGCCAGGATCAAACTCTTCAGTTCAATCTCTGTTTATTGACTCTTTCGAGTCACCCTGATTGCTCAGGGGTCGCTCACTCAAGATACTGACCGTCATCTCATTGCTGAGACAACGCTTAATACTTTTGTGAACATTTGATAATTTAAGTAATCAAGAACCGAAGTTCTTGGCACCTTCATCAAACGCCCACACTTATCGACTGTTAATTTTTAAAGAACTGGGCTCCCGCCGAGGGCGGTACTGCCTTGCTGTGTTCTGCGAATCGTTTTGTTCGTCAGCAGCAGAGAGATGAGATTATGCAGTGTTTCGCGGTGTTCGTCAACCCTTTTTTACTTCGCCGCGCTGTTCGTTGCACACTTGAGACGGGCCCAACTACTTGATTCGTCGGGTGTTTCGCAGTGCTCACTGCAGCGGGAGGAGAATTATAGCGAACCCCGGTGGGGGTTCGCAAGCCTCTTTTCAGGACCAGGCGGCTACAGGACGATGGCCAGCTTGGCATCCTGCCGGGTACGCGCCGGGACCCTGACTTCAAGCAGCTTGTGCCTGGCGTTCCAGCCGGCGGCGACCGCGCGGCCGTCGATCGTCACGGAACGCGGCCGGGCCTGTACGTTGTGCACCTTCACCGTGAAGGCGCGCGCGGCGGCGGGGTAGTCCTTGCCGGTTTCGGTCTCGAAGCCGATCTCGAGCCTGCCGCCGGCGTACTGGCTGCTGAAGCGGACGATCTCGTACTCCCCCTGCTCGAAGGCGTTGGCGGTTTCGCCGTCGTCGTCGTAGACCTTGCCATTTGAAGACGCGACCGAATCGTGGTGGTAATAGTGCAGGTCCAGCTGGCGCCCCGTGTAGTCACGCGTGGTCTGCACCACCTTGGCCATCGGCACGAACGCACCTGCGCGCACGAACACCGGGATGTGCGCTTCTTCCGGCTTCACCACTTCCAGCACGCCGCCGCGATGGATGGCGTCCGTGTGGAAGTCGAACCAGACGCTGCCGCTATTCGGGAACATCACTTCCTGGCGCGTCGCGCCGGGTTCGACCACGGGTGCGACCAGGAAGTCCGGCCCCCACATATAGGTGCCGGCACGATCGACGGGCTTGCCGGGATCGGTCTCGACGAACATCAGCGGCCGCATCAGGGGCATGCCGGTCTGGTTGTTGTCGAAGGCGATCGTGTAGTTATAAGGCAGCATCGCATAGCGCAGCCACACCGCCGCGCGTGCCAGCACCTTGGTGCGCGCCGAACGGAACACCGGCTCCGGCGCCACGTCTTCCTGCGCGTGCGGACGGAACACCGGCTGGAAGACGCCGTACTGCAGCCAGCGCACATACAGTTCGTCATCGAGCACGGCGCCGGCGAAACCGCCCAGGTCCGAGTGCATGTAGGCCAGGCCCTGCATGCCCATCTGGAGCGAGATCTCCATCTGCGACTGCAGGCCGCCCCAGCTGCGGCTGACGTCGCCGGACCAGGGAATCATGCCGAAACGCTGCGAGCCGGAGTAACCGGCGCGCATCAGGATGAAGGGGCGCTCCTTCGGGTACTCCTTCGCATAGCCTTCGGCGATCAGGCGCGCCCAGTCGTGGCCATAGATGTTGTGCACGGTGTCGGCAGGGCCGGTGGCGTGCTGCAGGCTTGATGGGTGCACTTCCGGCTCTCCCAGGTCGCCCCACCAGCCGCTCACGCCGCCCTGTTTCAGGTTGCGGTAGATGTTCCAGAGCCAGTCGCGTCCCTCGGGCTTGTACAGGTCGATCAGCCCCGTGTTCCCGAAGAAGAAATCGTAGGTATACGGCTTGCCGCCCTTGTCGGTGGCCAGCACCTTGCGCTCGACCGCTTCCTGCCAGCGGCGCGACGTGGTCAGGACGAAGGGCTCGCTGATGACGACGGTCTTGACGCCCTTCTTCTTGAAGTCCGCCATCATCTGCTCGGCGTTCGGGAAGGTATCGCGGTCCCAGTCGAGGTTGCCCATCGTGCCCTTGACCTCCTTGCCGAACCAGTACAGGTCGAGCACGACGGCATCGAGCGGGATGTCTTCGGCGATGAACTTGTCCACCACGGCGCGCGTCTGCGCCTCGCTGCGGTAGCCGAAGCGGCTCGCGAAATTGCCGAAGGTCCAGCGCGGCGGCAGCGGCTGGCGTCCGGTCAGTCCGGTGTAGCCTGCCATGACCTCCTCCCAGCTGTCGCCGGCGACCACCTGGTAGGTCTTGCGCCCGCCGATCACCTCGTAGCGCAGGGTGCCGTCGCGGCGGCTGTCGAAATCGAGCCAGCCGACCTGGGGATTATCGAAGTGGATCGCGTACTTTTTCGAGGACAGCGCCACCGGGATCGTATAGTTCAGCAGCGTGGAGCGATCGCCATAGCCGTAATGGGCGCGATTGTAGAGCTGGAAGCGGTGGCCGCGGCGGTTCATGCCGACCGCGCGCGCCCCGGCGCCGTACAGCGCCTCGCCGTCGGCGAGCGCGAACTCGATGGTCTCGAGCTTGCCCTTGGCGCCGGCGCCGGCGGCCGTTCCCGCTTCGTAGCCGCGCTTCTCGGCCACCAGCGGCTTGCCCTTGTAGGTATAGCTGATCTTGAATGGCTGCTTGTCGATGGCGACGGCGATGCCCGGCGTGGAGAAGCTCAGGCGCGCGCCCTCGTCGTTGAAGTGCGCCGCCACCTGGCCCGGCGCCATGATCACGGCATGCGAGGCCGGATCGAGGCGTTCGCCGCGCGGCACGAAGGTGGTCTCGACGATGTTGTTCGAATACGGCCGGATCAGGTAGCGGCCGTCGCTGGTGGCCAGTTCCAGGGTGTCGCCGTTCAGGGTGGCGCCCTGCAGCGCGCGGTCGGCGTTCTGGGCGGCGGCGTGCGGGCCCGCGGCCAAGCACAGGGCAAGGCTGGCAGTCGTTGCCGCAATTGTTGCTTTTGTCATGTCTGTCTTGTTCTGGTCAATGAAGCGGGCACGCGCAGCGCGCCCGGCGCGCGGGGATTCTACCTTGAACGGCGCTGCGGCCCGGCGCGCAGCCCGGCACGCAGTCCAACAAGGTCGCGCAGCACCTCGCGCGCCGCATTGTGTCCGGGCGCCCCGCTCACCCCGCCGCCGGGATGGGTGCCCGAGCCGCAGGTGTACAGGCCCGCCAGCGGGCCGCGGTAGTCCGCATGCCCCAGCATCGGGCGCGCCGAGAACAGCTGGTCGAGCCCGAGCGCCCCATGGAAGATGTCGCCGCCGACCAGCCCGAAGGTCCGCTCCAGGTCCAGCGGACTCATGATCTGGAGTCCCAGCACCGCGCGCCGGAAGTTCGGCGCGTAGCGGTCGACGGTTTCGATCATCAGGTCGGCCACCCGTTCGCGGTGCTCGTCCCAGCTCGAACCGTCGGGCAGCTGCGGCGCCACGTGCTGGCAGAACAGGCTGGCCACGTGCTGGCCGCGCGGCGCCAGGGTCGGGTCGAGCGTGGAAGGAATCAGGACTTCGACGATCGGTTCGCGCGACCAGCCCAGGGCGCGCGCATCGTGGTAGGCGCGCTCCATATAGGCCAGGCTGGGCGCGATGATGATGCCGCTGCCGTGATGCTCGGCGGCGTCGGTGCCGGGCAGGCAGCGAAAGCTGGGGAGTTCGGCCAACGCCACGTTCATGCGGAAGGTGCCGGAACCGCAGCGCCATGCCTGGATGCGGCGCAGGAAGTCCGGCGGCAGCGCCGCGGGATCGACCAGCTTCGTGTAGAGCAGGCGCGGATTCAGGTTCGACACCACCACGCGCGCGTCGAAGCGTTCGCCCGCGGCGCTCACGACGCCCGTCGCCCGCCCCCGCTCCAGCAGCACCTCGGCCACCGGGCAGCCGGTGCGGATCTCCACCCCGAGGGCCTGCACCGCCCTGGCCATGGCCTGGGTGATCGCGCCCATGCCGCCGATGGCGTGGCCCCAGGCGCCCTTCTTGCCGTTCACCTCGCCGAACACGTGGTGCAGCAGCACATAGGCCGATCCTGGCGAATACGGGCTCGCATAGTTGCCGACCACGCTGTCGAAGCCGTAGGCGGCCTTGATCGGCGCGCTCTCGAACCAGCCGTCGAGGTAGTCGCCGGCCGATTTCGTGAACAGGTCGAGCAGGTCGCGCTGGGCGGCGAGCGACAGCTTGCGCATCCGGTTGCCCAGCCTGCCCGCCTTGATGAGTTCCGGCAGCGCGGCGAGCCAGCTGCCCTCGATCCGGTTCGGCGGCGTCTGCAGCACCAGCTCGCGCAGCAGGTCGGCCGCCCCCTCGAGCTGGCGGTGGTAGGCGTCGAGCCGGTCCGCATCGCGCTGCGAGAAGCGCGCCACCTCGCCGGCCGTCTTGCCGGCCCCGACTTTCAGGTAGCGGCCGTCCTCGAGAGGAAGAAAATTCGACAGCGGCCGCTCGACGATGCGCAGGCCATGGGCGGGCAAGTCCATGTCGGCGATCACCCTGGGGTTGAGCAGAGAAACGGTGTAGGCGGCTACCGAGTTGCGGAAACCCGGATGGAATTCCTCGGTGACCGCGGCGCCGCCGACGACCTCGCGCGCCTCCAGCAGGGTCACCTTCAGGCCGGCCTTGGCCAGGTAAAAGGCGCATACCAGGCCGTTGTGGCCGGCGCCGACGATGACGACGTCACGCATCCGCTTCCTCCCCAGTGAACACAAGCATTGTGCGCCAGGGAGCGTAAAAAGGATACCGGGCCCTGCAGGGCTACTGGCGGCAGGATTTTCCGAAAGGACTGGATCGCTCGACGTACTCGCTTAATTACCCATCGGCCAAACTTTTGTCACCGCGGCAATGATCGCTTCTGGCCGGTCGCGCAGGTTCGTCAAGGTCAGTGCACGGATGTACTGTTCTAAAGGCAACTCGAGGGTTTGCCAGGCGCACTCATTCGAGATCACTCGAGCGCCAGGTTGCGCGGCTCCACATCCACGCACAGGATCGCGAACGCGCCGATGGCCAGGAAGGCGGCCAGCATCCCGAGCGCCAGCGTGAAGTGGGTCGCCATCACCGGCGCCACGATGGTCGGCGCGAACAGGCCGCCGAAGCGCGCGACCGCGCCGGCCATGCCCATGCCGCTGGCGCGCAGGCCGGTCGGATAGACTTCCGGCGTAAACGCGTACAGCGCGCCCCAGGTGCCGAGCAACGCAAAGCTCATCAGCAGGGTCGAGCCGACCACCACGGTGGTGGTGCTGCCCAGGCTGTAGAACATGCAGCCCAGGGCGCTCAGCAACAGGAAGCCCACCAGTGTCGGCTTCCTGCCCCAGCGTTCGACCCCGTAGGCCGACAGCGCGAAACCGGGCAGCTGCACGGCGGCCAGCAGGATCAGGAATTCCTGGCCGCGCAGGAAGCCGAAGCCCTCGGCGCTGAGCTTCACGGGGAGGTAGACGAACACGCCGTAATACGCGACCGAAATCAGGGCCCAGGCCACGCACAGCGCCACGCTGCGGCGCCGCAGCTTGCCGGCGAACAGCGCGGACAAGGGTTGACGCTGTGCGATGTCGGGAACGAGCTGCGGGATCGGCGCCTGGCGCCCGTTGGCCGCGGCCACGCGCTGGAGCACGGCGCGCGCCTGCTCCGGCTTGCCGCTGCGGTTGAGGTACATCGGCGACTCGGGCACGAACAGGCGCAGCACCACCCCCACCAGGGCCGGCAGGCCGGTCACGAAAAAGATCACGCGCCAGGCATCATCGCCCCAGCTGACGGCGAGCAGCGCCAGCACCGCGAGCAGGATCGTGCCGACCGCCCAGAACGATTCGAGCAGCACCAGCCAGCGGCCGCGCCGGTCGCTGGGGAGGAATTCCGCCATCATCGTATAATCCACCGGCAGGGTGCCGCCGACGCCGACGCCGGTCATGAAGCGCAGCGCCAGCAGCCAGGTGAAATCGGGCGCGAAGGCGGACGCCACGCCGAAGCAGGCGTCGAGCACCACCGCCGCCATCAGCACCGGCCGGCGTCCGATGCGGTCGGCCAGGCGGCCGAAGGCGAAGGCGCCGACCAGCATGCCGACGAAGAACAGGGTGCCGGTCTGCAGCGCCTGCGGCAGGCCGATGCCGAAGGTCTTCGCGATCGAGGGCGCGGAAAAGCCGATCGACAACACCTGCATGGCGTCGGCCATCCAGACCAGGCCGAAAATCATGAACAGGCGATACTGGAACTTCCCGACCCCAGCCAGCCGGATCCCCTGCTCCACCGTGACCGGTAATGTGGACATGATGTCTTTCCTCGGATTGAATGGTGCCAGTGTGCAGGAAGAACCGGTACGCCTTCCGTGCACTACAAAACACAGGCTCAACAAAAGGCGGGCCCGTCTCAGAAGCCGAACACCTTCAGCACGCCATCGGTCAGGCCCTCGATTCCCCGCTTGACCCTGCCGCCCTTTCCCCGGGTGCCGGGGCTCGCGTCATGGATGAAGATGCCGCCCGCGCCCTCGCCCTCTCTCGCGAACCTGTCGTACAGGAGCTCGGTCTGGCCCTGCAAATAAGGAAGGAAAGGCGCGCTGCGCAGCGTGGAATAGGCCACATCGCTCGAAAAGCCCAGCGTCGCCGACTGCCGCACCAGGTGGGCGCCGTCGGCCTGCTGCACGCGCACCCCGCGCGTGCCCTGCAGGACCAGGGTCACCGGACCCCGGATCAGGAAGTAGCGCAGCTGCAGGGTCAGCCAGGCATGCAGGCTGGCCAGCCGCCAGTGCGCCTCGATTGCCAAAGGCCTGTCGCGCTCGCAGACCAGGCCGACCAGCGCGCGCGGCTGGAACACCAGGGCCGATCCCGCGCCGACACGCACCAGGGCCAGTTCGCTCGCGCCGGCGTCGCCGGCCGACAGCAGCACCTGCTCGCCGGCGTGGCTGGTGCGCACGCAGGTGAGCAGCGCGATGCCCGAGACCAGGCCGGTCCACCAGCGGCCCTTGAGCAGCCAGCGCGTGGTTTTGGAGGCGGCGACCGGCGTGCTTTGCAGGTAACGCGGCAGTACCAGCAACTCATGGTGCGGGTCGAGCCTGAGCGCCTGGGTGACGCCGGATGGCGCAATCAGGGCGCAGGCTTCGGCAGCGGCCTTGCGTGGCGCGTCGTCCAGGCGCAGCGGCGCGCGCCGGGTAACGAGCGGCGCCAGCACGAAATAGAGGAATGCGCGGACCGCGCATTTTCCGGCGAGGCAGAGCAGCAGGATGGCGGCGGCGGCCGGCAGCGCCGGCACCAGCAGCCCCGCGATGCGCGATACCGGGTGGGCCGACACGGCCTGGTCGACCTCGGCGGCCAATTCCGCGAGCGGTTGCACGGCGCGCTCGAGCGCCGCCTCGTCCGGCACGAAGGCGCGCAGCTTGCCGGGCTGCCCGATCCGGTCCAGCGCCGCCTTTTGCGCCTTCCAGGCCGCGGCGGCGCGCTGGTTCTCCATCCGCAGCGCGGACAGCTCGCCGGCCAGGCGGCGCAGCGCGGGCGTGATGGTCCAGTCGTGCTTCATCAGCTGGCGGTCGATGTAGCCGAGCCGGTCCGCCTCGCGCTGCTTCTGCAGGTAGCGTCGATAGACGGCGCTGTGCACCCGGTGCAGCCGCTCGAGCTCGCGCCGGGCCCCGGCCCGGCTTTCCAGCGTCACCAGCTGCGCCCGCAGCTGCTGCAGGTAGGCCAGTTCCTGGGCCGCCAGCTCGCGCGCGAGCACCTCCCTGTAGTGCGCGCCCAGGCGCCCCGCGTACTGGCCGGGCCCCGCGCGCAGCAGTGCGCGCAGCTCGATGCCCGGCGGCGGGGCCGCCTGCAGCGTGCGCGTGAGTCCCCGGATGCGCCGCTCGATCGCATCGAGCGGAAGGGCCTGCGCCGCGCCCAGGCGCTGGACCAGGGCGTCCGCCTCGCCTCGGCGGTATTGTCCGATTCCGGCCTGGACGGCGGCCAGCGCCTGGCGGTCCTCGCTCGACACCCGGTACTCCTGCACGCTCCTGGCGACATAGCCGCCCACCACCAGCACGAGCGCGATCGCCAGTACCGACAGGAGGTAGAACACCAGGGTGCGGATCAGGGGCTGGATGGCGGAGTGCAAGCGGGATTCCTGTTGTGGAAACGACCGGCCATTTTACGCGGGAGACGCGCGCGCCGGAATCTGCCAGAATATCCCGGCAATAAGCCAACCCCTCTTTGAGTCACTGCGCACCATGAATGCCGAACTGAACCGCGATACGATCGCCACCCTGGTCAAGGACTTTTATGCCGACATCCGGCGCGACAGCCTGCTGCAGCCCGTGTTCGACGGCGCCATCGGCGACGACTGGGAGCCGCACCTCGAACGCATGGTCGATTTCTGGTGTTCGGTGATGCTCGCCAGCGGCGAGTTCAAGGGGAATGTCTTCGGCAAGCACATGCAGCTCGAGGGGATCGAGCTGGAACACTTCCGGCGCTGGCTGGCGCTGTTCGAGATGCACGCGCGGCGCCTGTTCGCGCCGGACGTGGCGGACGGCTTCATCGCCGCGGCGAAGCGGATCGCGGCCAGCCTGCAATACGGGTTCTTCGGCCGCGCCGAACTCACCTGAAAGAAGAACGATGAAGACCTTGCCCTCGAACCTGGACCACTACAAGACGACGCCCGACTTCACCGACACCAGCGTGCCGGCCGGATTGCAGCGCAAGCACAGCACCGCCGCCGGCGTGTGGGGACGCATCGTCGTCCACGAAGGCAGCCTGCGTTATGTGATCGAAGAGCCGGAGCAGGAAGAGCACCGGCTGGTTCCCGGCGCGCCGGGCATCGTCGAGCCGCAGGTCCTGCACCATGTGGAGCTCGAGGGGCCGGTGCGCTTTTGCGTCGAGTTCCACCGGTAGCCAGGGCCCCGGTGGACGCCGCGCGGATGTTTACACGCCGACCATCGACACCGCCTTGGTGTTCAGGTAGGACTCGAGCGCCTCCGGACCGCCTTCGGAACCGTAACCCGAATCCTTGATGCCGCCGAAAGGCAGCTCGGCGCTCGGCGTGGCCGGCTGGTTAATCCACAGCATGCCCACTTCCATGCGGTTCATCAGGAGCTGGGCGTTCTTGATCGAGCGCGTGAAGGCGTAGCCGGCCAGGCCGTAGGGCAGGCGGTTGGCCTCCTGGATCGCCTCTTCCAGGCTGTCGAAAGCGCGGATCGCGGCCACCGGGCCGAAAGGCTCGTCGTTGAACACGCTCGCCTCCAGCGGCACGTCGGCCAGGATGGTCGGCGCGAAGAAGTTGCCGGCCTCGCCTACGCGCTGGCCGCCGGTGGCGAGCACCGCCCCCCTGGCCTGCGCATCCTCGACCACCTTGGCCATGGCGCTGACGCGGCGCGCGTTGGCCAGCGGCCCGAGCGTGGTGCCCTCCATCAGGCCGTCGCCCAGCTTCAGACCCTCGGCGTGCTGCACCAGCGCGCGCGTGAATTCTTCCTTGACGGCGCGGTGCACCAGGAAGCGGGTCGGCGAGATGCACACCTGGCCGGCATTGCGGAACTTGGCGGCGCCTGCCGCCTTGACCGCCAGCGCCACGTCGGCGTCCTCGGCGATGATGACCGGCGCATGGCCGCCCAGCTCCATCGTGGCGCGCTTCATGTGGGCGCCGGCCAGGCTTGCCAACTGCTTGCCGACCGGCGTCGAGCCGGTAAAGGTCACCTTCCGGATCACCGGGTGCGGGATCAGGTAGCCCGAAATCTCGGCCGGATCGCCGAACACCAGGCCGACCGCGCCCGGCGGCAGGCCGGCGTCGACGAAGCACTGCAGCAGCGCCGCCGGCGAGGCCGGGGTTTCCTCGGGCGCCTTGCACAGGAAGGAGCAGCCGGTGGCCAGCGCGGCCGAGAGCTTGCGGACGATCTGGTTGATCGGGAAGTTCCACGGGGTAAAAGCGGCGACCGGACCGACCGGCTCCTTGAGCACCAATTGCTGCGCGGCAGGGTTGCGCGAGGGCACGATGCGGCCGTACACGCGCATGCCTTCGGCGGCGAACCAGTCGATGATTTCCGCGCCGGCCATCACCTCCCCCTTCGCTTCGGCCAGCGGCTTGCCCTGCTCCTGGGTCAGCAGGCGGGCGATGTCGCCGGCGCGCTCGCGCAGCAGGCCGGCCGCGCGCCGCATGGTGGCGGCGCGTTCGGCCGCCGGCACCATGCGCCAGGTCTCGAAGCCCTTCTGGGCCGCCGCCAGCGCGCGGTCGAGGTCGGCGATCGACGCATGGGCAACAGTACCGATCGGCTGGCCGGTGGCCGGGTTCAGCACGGGGATCGTCTTGCCGCCGCTGGCGTCGATCCATTCGTTGGCGATCAGGAGGCGGGTGTCGGGATAGCTGGACGTCGTCATGGCGGTGGTTTCCTGTGTTGGCGAAAAGAGCAATGTTAACCCGAGTGCAGCAAGCGTGCCGCATCTCGAGCGCCCGCCTTGCGAATCCGCCCTTTTTTTCCGTGCAGATACGCCGTCGCCACAGGCCGGCGCCACGCCAGGGCCCGCCATACCCGCCGAGTATCGGCACGATACCCACTCGGTGTTGGACCGGGCCATGCAGGGCGGTTATCGTGGCGACCTACCGGTAGTTAGCGCGATCTACTTCTGGTAAGCAACATCGACGGCGCCCTGCGGATCCGCCGCTCCCGGCCTCCCTGCAGGGCCGCTTGCCGTTCCCGTTCCCGTCTCCGCTCCCGCTCTCGTGCGGGCGCACGGCAACACCAGCGTCTTCGCCCCGACACGCCCATGCTCCCGCTCCCGATGCCAACACCATATCGCCCCGTTGCCTGGTACCTCAACGCCCTCGTCCTCGCCTGCCTGTTGCCGGGCATCCTGGGCGTCGCCTTCCTGGTCCTGTCCGACTACGGCGAGGAACAGCGGCGCCTGCGCGAGGCCAACATCGAGGCTGCCAGCCGGCTTGGGCAGGCGGTCGACGAGCACCTGCTGCATGCCGGGGCGCTGGCGCAGTCGCTCGCCGGCACCGCCCAGGCCGGCGCGGGGAGCCTGCCCGCGCTGCCGCAAGAGGCCGTCCGCGCCGGCAGCCGCGTCGTCCTGTACAAGCTCGACGGCGAACGGATGTTCGCCAAATCCAGCTCGGGCGGCGGCTGGGTGCAGGCCACTGCCGGCGCCGAGGCCGCGCGGCGCGTCCTTACCGATGGGCAGGGCGCGATCTCCGACGTCGGTCCCGACCCGGTATCGGGCCGCCCTGCCCTCGGCATCCAGGTGCCCGTGCTGCGCGAGGGCAAGGTCGCGTATGCGCTGGCCCTGGTCCTGCCTGCCGCCCAACTGAGCAGCATTCTCCTGCAGGAGAATTATCCGGTCGGATGGCTGCTGACCCTGCTCGACCGCCACGGCAGCATCGCCGGCCGCAGCCGCGACGCCGGCAAGTTCGTCGGGGCGGCGCCGGACCTCGACCTGCACGCCGCGATCGTGCACAGCGACAGCGGCGCGCTGGACGCCGTCTCGCGCGACCGCGTGCTGCATTTCATGGCCTTCTGGCGCTCGCCGCGCACCGGCTTCACGACCGTGATCGGGGTGCCGAAGGCGCAGCTCGTCAAGCCCTTGCGCAACAAGCTGATCGCGCTGAGCGCGGCGGCGGCAGGCCTGTTCGCGATCGGACTGCTGCTGGCACGCGCCATGGCGCGCCGCATCGCCAGCTCGATCCACGCCCTGGTCGCGCCGGCCACCGCCCTGGGCGAAGGCCGGCAACTGGCCGTCGCGCCGGTCCACCTGTCCGAGGCGGCCAGGCTCGGCGACGCCATCGAGCGCGCCGGCGGCCTGCTGCTGCGGCGCGACGCCGCCCTGCGCGCGCAAAAGGAAGAACTGCAGCGCTTCGCTTTCTTCAGCGAGCATTCGAACGAGATGCTCCTGCTGCTCGACCAGCGCGGCGCCGTGCGCTATGCCAACCGGATGGCCTGCACCCGTCTCGGCTACGACAAGGACGAACTGCTGTCGCTGACCCTGTTCCAGGTCGATACGCGCAGTACCCCGGCGCTGCTGGAAGAAAAGTTTGCGCATTTCGGCCACCGCCTGATCCCGTCCTTCGAACGGGATTACCGCTGCAAGGACGGCTCCGAATTCCCGGTCGAGATCACGGCGACCGTCCTCGAACACGGCGGCGAGAAGCTGATGCACGTCGCGCCGCGCGACATCGGCGAGCGCCGCCGGGCCGAGCAGGCGATCCGCTGGGCAGCGACACACGATGCCCTGACCGGGCTGGCCAACCGCGCCCGCGCGCTCGACTTCCTGGAACAGGTGCTTGCCCGCGGCGAGGCCGGCGCCCTGCTCTACATCGACCTGGACCGCTTCAAGCCGGTCAACGACCTCTACGGGCACGAAGTGGGCGACCGCGTGCTGCAGGAACTGGCGCGCCGGCTGCCGGGCTGCGTCGGACCGGACGATCTGCTGGCGCGCTTCGGCGGCGACGAGTTCCTTGCCGTGCTGCGCGCACCGAGTGAGAAGCCAGGCCATCCCGAGCCCGGCCTGGCGGCCGCGGCCGCCATCGTGGACGCGCTGTCGCAGCCGGTCAGGCTGGGCAATATCGAGGTGGCGCTGTCGGCCTGCGTCGGCGTCAGCCGCTTTCCCGGGCACGGCAGCAGCGCCGGCGCCCTGGTGCACGCCGCCGACATGGCGATGTTGCACGCCAAGCAGGGCGGCCGCGATGCGCTCGCCCTGTATGCGCCCGCCATGGGCACCCAGGCGCAGTTCGTGCTGCAGGTCGAGCGGCGCCTGCAGCAGGCGCTCGACGGCGACGGCCTGGCCCTGCACTACCAGCCGATCGTCGATATCGCCTCCGGCCGGGTCGAAGGCATCGAGGCGCTGGTGCGCCTGGCCGACGGCGTCGAGCCGGCGCTGGGACCGGCGGACTTCATTCCGGTTGCCGAGTCCTGCGGCCTGATCGCCCCGCTCGGCGACTGGGTGGCGCGCGAAGCCTGCCGCCAGCAGGTGCGCTGGGAACGCGCCGGGATGCCCCTGAGCGTCGCGGTCAACGTCTCGGCCCTGCAGTTCCGGCGCAAGCACTTCTGCGCCCGGATCCGCGAGCTGATCGCCTCGTCCGGCATCCGGCCCCAGTGCCTGGTGATCGAACTGACGGAAACGGCGCTGATGGAAAACCTGGCGGACGCGGTCGAGATCCTGCGCCAGCTGAAGGCGCTGGGCGTGCGCATCGCGCTGGACGATTTCGGCACTGGCTACTCGAGCCTGGCGAGCCTGTCCACCCTGCCGCTGGACAAGCTCAAGATCGACCAGTCCTTCGTGCGCACCCTCGACACCGACCACGCGAGCCGGGCGGTGATCGACGCCGTCATCGCGCTGGCCAACAGCCTGGGCCTGGAACTGGTGGCGGAGGGGATCGAGACCGAGGCCGCGCTGGACTGGCTGCGCGAGCGCGGCTGCCACCAGGGCCAGGGCTACTACTTCAGCCGGCCGCTGCCGCAGGACCGGGTGCAGGATTGGATAGCCCGGCAGCACGCCGGGTAGAGCGCGCAGCGCGCGGCCCTTACATGGCCTCGGGCGTTTCCTCGACCACGGAAATGATGTCGGTCACCGGCGCGTCGGGCGCCACGTCGAGCGCGCGCAGGGTGTCCTGGGTCACGGCGGCGAACACGGGCGCCGCGACCAGGCCGCCGAAATAGCCGCCTTCGCTCGGCTCGTCGATCATCAGCGCGACGATGACGCGCGGCGCCGATACCGGGGCGAAGCCCACGAAGCCGGCAATGTAGCGGTTGGTATAGCGGCCGTCGACCGGCTTGTGGGCGGTGCTGGTCTTGCCCGCCACCCGGTAGCCGGGGACCCGGGCGCGCGGCGCGGTGCCGCCGGGCCAGGTGGCCTGTTCCATCATCGCGCGCACCGCGGCGGCGGTGCGCGGCGAGAGCACCGGCCGCGCCGGCGGCGCCTCGTCGGTCTTGAGCAGGCTGACCGGGATCATGTCGCCATCGCGCGCAAAGACCAGGTAGGACTGGGCCATCTGCAGCAGCGAGGTCGACATGCCGTGGCCGTAGCTGATGGTCGCGTGCTCGATCGGCTTCCACTTGGCGTGCGGGCGCAGCCGGCCGGCCGCCGTGCCGGGAAAGCCGAGCTGCGGCGGCTGGCCGAAGCCGACCTTGGTCAGCAGCGTCCACATGTCCTCGGCCGGCATCTGCAGCGCCAGCTTGGCCGTGCCCACGTTCGACGACTTCTGCAGCACTTCCGAGACCGTCAGCGTGCCGTGCTTCTTGGCGTCGCGGATGGTGGCGCGGTGGATGGTGAGGGTGCCGGGCGCGGTCTCGACCAGCGTGTCGGGCGTGACCAGGCCGTTTTCCAGCGCCAGCGCGATCGTGAAGGGCTTGATCACCGAGCCCGGCTCGTAGGTATCGGTCAGGACCCGGTTGCGCAGCTGGGCGCCGGTCAGGCCGCGGCGGTCGTTCGGGTCGAAGTCCGGTAGATTCGCCAGCGCCAGCACTTCGCCGCTGCGCACGTCGAGCACGACGACAGCGCCCGCTTTCGCCTGGTGCCGCTCGACGGCCGCCTTGAGGTGGCTGTGCGCGATGTGCTGGATGTTGCGGTCGATCGAGAGCACCAGGTTGCTGCCGTCGCGCGCGGGCCGTGTCGTGCCGGCGTCTTCCACCACGCGCCCGAGGCGGTCCTTGATCACGCGGCGGCGGCCGGTGGCGCCGGCCAGGTTGTCCTCGTGGGCCAGTTCCATGCCTTCCTGGCCGAGATCCTCGACGTTGTTGAAGCCGACCAGGTGCGCCGTCAGCGATCCCTGCGGGTAGTAGCGCTTGTATTCCTTGCGCGTCTCGATGCCGTCGATGCCCAGCGCAAGCACCTGGTCGACCGTGTCCTGCTCGACCTGGCGCCGCAGGTAGACGAAGCCACGCGGCGAGCGCAGCTTGGTGTCGAGCTCGCCGCGCTCGATCTCGAGCAGGCGCGCCAGGGCGTCGAGCTTGTCGGGGGCCGCGGCGCGCGCCTCGTCGGGAATCGCCCACACGGCTTTCACGGGCAGCGACAGCGCCAGCACGTCGCCGTTGCGGTCCTGGATCCGTCCGCGGGTGGCCGGCACCACGAGCGTGCGCGCGTAGCGCGAGGCGCCCTGCTTCTGCAGGAAGTCCTCGGTGAACAGCTGCAGCCAGACGGCGCGCACGCCGAGCGCGGCAAAGGCCGCAAACAGGACAAACAGGACCAGCCGCGAACGCCAGGCCGGCAGGGTCGTGGCCAGCACCGGGCTGGAGGAAAATGGCCGGCCCTTGCCGGCGGCAACACGTGGATTGGAGGCCATGATTCTAGTGGCGATGCGTGCCGGGTTCGTCGTCGAACGAACTGGTGTCCGCTTCCAGCACCGGCAGCGCCAGCCCGAAACGCAGCGCCAGCAGGCGCAGGGAGAAACCGGCTCCGATCGCCGCGGCACTGGCCAGGCCGGCGTCGACGCCGGCGTGCTTCAAGCCCACGTACAGCATGCCGGTCGCCAGCGAGACGGTGGCGTACAGGTCGCGCTGGAGGACCAGCGGCACCTGGTTGCACAGGATGTCGCGCAGCAGGCCGCCGAACACGCCGGTGGCCATGCCCATCAGGATCACGACGACGACGCCCGCCCCGGTGGAGGCGGCGATGTCGCAGCCGATCACGGTAAATGCCACCAGGCCGAGGGCGTCGAGCCAGAGGAAGGCGGTACGCAAACGGTGCAGGCGGCGCGCCAGCAGCGCCGCGACCAGGGCGGCGCCGACCGTGAAGGCGAGGTATTCGGGATGGGCCACCCAGCCCAGCGGGTAGTGGCCGAGGATCAGGTCGCGGATGGTGCCGCCGCCGAGGGCGGTCACGGTGCCGACCACGCACAGCCCGAAGATGTCCATGCGCCGCCGCATCCCCATCAGTGCGCCGGAGGCGGCTTCGGCCGCGATGGCGACGAGGTAGATCGTGTGCAGCAGGGTCATGCGTCGTGGTTCCGGGGAGCTGGTGAATCGTGGACTGGGGCAAGCCATGGTACGATCCGGCTCATCAATGTGTCCAATGCATAATTTGTTCGTCAAGCATGCGTGTCACGAATACATCTGCACCTGGCGCCTCTTATCCTTCCTGCGCATGAACATCAAACAGCTGGAACATCTACTCGCGGTGGCCGACAGCCGCTCGTTCAGCCGCGCCGCCGAACGCCTGTTCATCACCCAGTCGGCCCTGAGCCGCAGCATCCAGACGCTCGAGGAAGACCTGGGCGCCCTGCTGTTCGACCGGATCGGCAAGCGGATCGAACTCACGCCCCTCGGCACCCACGTGGTGGCACGCGCCGCGCGCCTGGTGCGCGATGCCGGCGAACTGCAGCGCAGCGTCGACATTTTTCGACAGGGCGAAGGCGGCCGCATGCGCATCGGGCTGGGCCCCGGCCCGGCCGCCATGCTGATGACGCCGCTGCTGTGCCACATGGCCGCGGAGCACCCGCAGGTGCAGGTGGCGATCACGCGCGGGCCGAGCGAGCTGCAGCTGATGCAGCTGCGCGCCGGCCTGCTCGATGCGCTGGTCCTCGATGCGCGCAGCGTCGTCCCCGCGCCCGACCTCGTCACCGAAGCCATCGCCGGGCTGCGCACCTGTTTCGCCTGCCGCGCCGGCCATCCGCTGGCCGGGCACGAAACCGTGGCGCTGGCCCAGGTGCTGGCCTATCCCGTCGCCTCCACGCCGCTGTCGGACGAGACGGCGCGCTGGCTGGTCGACCTGTACGGCCTTGAGGCCGTGCCGGAACGGATGATCACCCTGCAATGCGAGGACGTGGGCAGCCTGGTGAGCGCGGCCGAGCGTTCGCAGGCGGTCTTCCTGGGCCTGGCGGCAGCCGTGCGCGAGGGCATCGCGGCCGGCACCCTGGTCGAATTGCCGGTGCGCCCGCTGCTGGACGTCACGGCGCGCTTTGCCTACGTCACCCTGGCCGGGCGCACCGAGGCGCCGGTGATGGCCGTGTTCCGGCGCTTCGCGGCGCAGCGGCTGCAGGACTGAGCGCGGTTCGCCCCTGCTGCAGTGCCGCAAAGATTTGGCTCCCGGCCACCCCATCTGGTAGTCTGGTGCGCACGCTGGTTTGCATAACTTCTTTTGGCAAAGGATACACATGACGTCCCCGACTGAGATCGAACCCGGTCTTCCCCTCGACATGATCATTTTCGGCGGCATGGGCGACCTTGCGATGCGCAAGCTGCTGCCTGCGCTGTACATGGCCTACCTGCACGGCAACCTGCCGGCGTCCACCCGGATCCTCTCGACCGGCCGCCAGCAACTCGACCGCGGTGCCTACCTCGCCCACGTCGAGGAGCACTCGCGCTCCTTCATCGCCGGCACCAACTTCAACGAGCAGACCTGGAACGGCTTCCTGCAACTGCTGGTCTATGTCCGGCTCGACGTCCAGCAGGCGGCCGACTTCGGCGCCCTGGCCGAGGCCTCGCGCGCGGGCGCGCAGCGGGTGTTCTACCTGTCGACGGCGCCCTCGCTGTTCATCACCATCTGCGACAAGCTCGACCAGGCCGGCCTGGTCGACCGCCATGCGCGCGTCGTGCTGGAAAAGCCGCTGGGCCGCGACCTGGCCTCGGCGGTCGACATCAACGAGGCGGTCGGCAAGCATTTCGCCGAATCGCAGATCTACCGCATCGACCATTACCTGGGCAAGGAAACCGTGCAGAACCTGATGGTGCTGCGTTTCGGGAATTCGATCCTCGAGCCGCTGTGGCGCGCGCCGAACATCACCAGCGTGCAGATCACGGTCGCCGAGGAAGTCGGCGTCGGCAGCCGTGCCGGCTTCTACGACGGCACCGGCGCCATGCGCGACATGGTCCAGAACCACCTGCTGCAGCTGCTGTGCATCGTCGCCATGGAGCCGCCGACTTCGCTCGCGCCGGACGCCGTGCGCGACGAAAAGCTCAAGGTGCTGCGCTCGCTGCGCCGCCTCAAGCTGGCCGACATCGCGCGCGACACGGTGCGCGGCCAGTACACGCGCGGCGTCAGCGGCAACCAGGAAGTGCCGGGCTACATGGAAGAGAGCAACGTCCCGCCGGGCTCGAAGACCGAAACCTTTGTCGCCCTGCGCGCGCACGTCGATACCTGGCGCTGGTCGAAGGTGCCGTTCTACCTGCGCACCGGCAAGCGCATGGGACGCCGCTCGTCGAAAATCGTGATCGAGTTCGCCAACCCGCCCTTCCCGCTGTTCGCGGAAACCCCGGGCGGCGTCGCCAACCGCCTGGTGATCGAACTCCAGCCGGAGGAAGCGATCAAGCTGCAGATCATGGCCAAGCAGCCGGGCAGCGGCATGCAGATGCAGCAGGTCGAGCTCAACCTCGACCTGCAATCGGCCTTCCAGCAGCGCCGCGCCGAAGCCTATGAACGGCTGCTGATCGACGTGGTGCGCGGGCGCCTGACCCACTTCATGCGGCGCGACGAGTTAGAGGCGGCATGGGCCTGGGCCGACCCGATCATCGAAGGCTGGGGCACGCTGGACGAGAAGCCGCACCCCTACGCGGCCGGCTCCTGGGGTCCGCCGGAGTCGTTCGCGCTGCTGGCGCGCGACGGGTTCAGCTGGATCGAGTAAGCCGCCTGGACGGCGCGGGTGCAGGACGCCGCCGCCGTCCTCAGCCCTCGCCCGCCTTGACCACGGTAATCGGGCCCTCGCCCTCGATGGTCGCGCTCTTGACCTGGTCGAGCGAATCGAGGCCCTGGCGGCGCAGCGCGCTCATCAATTCCTCCTCGGTGACGAATTCGCGCCGCATGTTCCTCCTCAGCATTTCACCGTTGCGCACGATCTCGATCGGCGGCGAGGACACCAGTTTCTCGATGAAGCGGAAGCGGTAGCTGCTCGCATTGACGATGTAGTTCCAGCCCATCAGGACCACGACCAGGATCAGGCCTTCGCCCACCGAGGTGTACTCGCCGAATCCGTTCGAGGCCGCTTCCGCGATCAGGAGCAGGAAGATCAGGTCCATCGTGGCGAGCTCGCCGCCGGTCCGGCGCGGCATCAGGCGCATCAGGAACAGGATCGCAAAGTACAGGACGGAGCCGCGCACGAACAGCTCCAGCAGCGGGATGTCGACCACGAACAGCGCGGACCAGTCGTCGGGAAACCAGGTCATCGTTCTCTCTCGAAAAATGGGCCGGCACGCGGAAGCCGGCCCGACAGTGCTACTCTAGAGCCGCCCGGCATTTGGTGACGTCCTGTTGGGCTCTGCCCCCTTCAGAACAACTCGAGGTTAGGCGACGGCTGCACGGCCTTGCGCGCTGCCGCCGGCGCCGGCCAGTCGCGCATGCGCGCCGCCGGATAATGGCGCAGGAAGCTGCGCGCCGTCTCGATGTCGGAACAGGCCAGCCAGTCGCCGATCTCGTCCTCGGGCAGGATCACCAGCGAGCGCTTCTCGTCGTCCGGCCTGTGCATGCGGCGCATCAGCGGATGCTCGTCCGCATTGATCGTGATCTGGGTGAACGAGGACTGGCTGGCGCCGTCGTCCTCAAGCCATTCGCGCCATAGCCCGGCGACGAAAAACAGCGATTCGTCCGCCATGCCGATCGCATGCCGCACGGCGCGCCCGCTCTCGTAGCAGGGTTCGTAGAACCAGGCCATCGGCACCGCGCACAATTGCAGGCGGCGCCAGGCCGGCGCGAACGAGCGCCGCTCGCCGAGCGACTCGGCGCGCGCGTTCATGGTATCGAAGGGTTTGATCTCGGGCGGGATGCGGCGCCGCGGCACCATGCCGTAGCTGGCCAGGCAGGCCTGCGGCCGCCCGTCGGCCCCAAGGCGCAGGATCGGCGCCAGGTAATCCTTCCAGGTCTCTTCCGGCCAGCGCCAGTCGGCGGGGAGATCGCTGAAGGCGCCGAGCCGGCCGAATTGCTCGGGTGTGGGGGGACGGTAGTTGACGCACATGATGGGTTGGAGTCGGAGAGCTGCGGAGACGCTCGATCGCCGGATTGTCGCGCAAAACGGCGTTCCGGTCACGCGGCACCGCGCCGCCCGCCCCGGGGGCGCGTTCGCGCTATTGCTGGCGCCGTGGCGTCGGCAGGTGTCCACCGTCGACATAGATGTTCTGCCCGGTGATCCATTCGCCCTGATCGCTGCACAGGAACGCGACCAGGTGCGCGATGTCTTCGCCGGTGCCTGCGCGCCCCAGGGAGATGTAGGCAGCGACCATGTCGTCCCACACCTTACCGCGCGGCACGTCGTCGAGGCGGCTGGTCTCGACGATGCCGGGCGCAATCACGTTCACCCGGATTTTCTTCGGCCCCAGTTCGCGCGCCATGATGGTCGTCAGGCCATTGATGGCCACCTTGGTGGTGGCGTACGCGCTGGTGTCGGGCGCCAGCAGTTGCGCTGCCAGCGATGAAATGTTGATGATCGCGCCGCCTTCGCCCTGCTCGCTCATGTGCCTGGCGAAGGCGCGCGACATATAGAAGGTGCCGTTCAGGTTGGTATTCATCACCCGTTGCCAGGTTTCGATCGACAGCTCCGTGGCAGGGACCCGGTCTCCGCCACGGGTAGCGCCGGCATTGTTCACCAGAAAATCGACGCGGCCGAATTCGTCGACCACGCGCGCGAGGAGCGCATCGACCGCCTCCGGCTTGCTGACGTCGGAGACGACCGGCAAGGCGCGGCGGCCGAGCTGGCGGATTTCGTCGGCCACCGAGTCGATATCGCGCCAGTTCACCGCGCGCTCGTCGTCGGGATACATTTCCGGAGGGCGGCCCGTGCCGGTCAACACGACATCGCAACCGGCCTGCGCCAATGCCAGCGCAATCGGCCGGCCGATGCTGCGCATCCGGCCTGCGCCGGTCACCACGGCTACTTTTCCTTCGAAACCGGTCAGGGTATACGTCATGTCGCTTCCTTTATGAATGGCTGAACTGTGGACACTGCAAGGCTGAATCAGGCGGCGACGCTGGCGCCATCGACTTGTGTGAGAAATTGCCGGCGCAACTCATGGCGCATGACCTTGTCGGTCGCATTGCGCGGCAAGGCATCGAGAAACCAGACGGCGCGGGGGACCTTGTAGGCGGCGAGCCGCTGCCGCAGGTGCGCGTGCAGGGCCTCCTCCGCGAGCGTTGTGCCGTCGAGCAGGACGACCGCGAGCACGACCTGTTCCCCGAGCCGCTCGTCGGGCACGCCGAATGCGGCAGCCTGCGCAACACCGGCATGCTCCATCACCGCGGCTTCCACCTCGTTGCACGAAATATTCTCGCCGCCCGAGATCACGATGTTCTTCTTGCGGTCGACCACGTGCAGGTAGCCGTCGGCATCGACCCGGCCGATGTCGCCGGTTCTCAGCCAGCCGCCCTGCAGGACGTCGGCCGTGGCTTGCGCCTGCTTGCAGTACCCGCGCATCAGCATGGCGCCACGCATCAGGATCTCCCCTGGCTCGCCGGCAGGCAGGTCGGCATCCTCGTCGTCGACGATGCGGACATCGACCGAAGGGAAGACGCGCCCGGATGCGGTCACGTGCGTGTCCAGCTCCTCGCCGGCGATCGTGCACACGGTCCCGCCGCACTCGGTCATGCCGTATCCGACGCCCAGCACGGCCAGGGGGAAAGCCGCTGCGATCTCCTTGTAGAGTACCGGCGCGAACGCCTGCCCGCCGGCGCCGACCGACAGCAGCGAGCTCACATCCCGCGCGCTGGGGTCCAGGCGCAGCATGTCCCAGTACATCGCAGGCGCGCCCGAGAACGACGCAATGCGCTCGCGCTCGATCAGCGCCAGGGCGGTGGCCGCATCCCATTTGGGGAGGATGACGATCTTGCCGCCACGGAGCAGGCTGGCCAGGAAGACGGCATAGCAGCCGCTGACGTGAAACAGCGGGAATGCCAGCAAGGACGCCGGCTGGCTGGGGGCGGCCCCGCCCAGGGCATCCTTGCCGCGGCGCGCGACGATGTGCGGACCGACCAGGGCGCCGGACAGCTGGATGTGCATCAGGCCCGTCGCCACGGCGCGCTGGCTGAACAGCGCCGCTTTCGACTTGCCGGTGGTTCCCGAGGTGAACATGACGATCGCTTCATCCTCGGGCTGCAGCGCCATCGGCTCCAGTTGCGCGTTCTCCCATCCCCGGCATGCATTGGCGAAGCCGATCCAGCCGGGCCGGGCGGCATGGCCCGTGGCGGCATCGCCGGCGACGATCATCAAGCGCGCGCCGCCGTCGGCCGCCAGGGGCGCGCGCCGCTCGTCCGCGATGACCGCGACACTGTCCGTCTCATCCAGGGCCGCGGCGATCTCCGGCGCGGTCCCGCGGCTGTTGACCAGCACGGCCGTTCCGCCCAGGGCCGTCACCGCAATGAAGGAGATCATCCATTCGGGCCGGTTGCTCATGACAAGCGCGATCCGCTTGCCGCGCAGGTCGGGCCCGCCGATGTCCTGCGTCAGGAAGCGCCCCAGCGCAGCCGCCTTGCCGAGCGCCTCGGCATACGACATGGGCATGCCGTCGAGGATGGTGAAGGTCCGCTGCGCGTGGGTGGCAGCAGTCCGGTAGACGTCGCCCAGGTCCTGCGGCCCGTTGCAAAACACACGGCACGGCTGTCCCTCGACCTCGACGGACCGCATTTCGAACGCTGCCCCCGGCGCCGTCAGCGCGTTCATCGCAGCGTCGACTTCCGTGTTTGTCCCCATGTTTGTCATGACGTTTGTCCCTGTTGTTGGTCGGTTCTCGAATAGGTGGCGGTCTTGGCGGCGATCATGGCGTGATGCCGGGGACCCGTCGCGGGCTGCGGGCCTGCGCGTGCCGGCCGGCGCCGAGCGACAGGCCGCGCAGCAGGGCATTGCGCAGGTCGCGCGGATCGATCACGTCGTCGTAGACCATCCTGTCCGCGACGCGGAAGGACTCGCCTGCCTGTTCGGCTTCGAGTCGCGCGCGCGTGGCATCGTCGAGTTTCGCCGAGTCGGCGCCGCCGGCGACCGGCATGGAGCCGAGCGTCACCGCAGGCAGGGCGAGCGACAGGGTCTGGCCGTCGAACGGATTCATCGCCATGATCGAGGAGCCGAATCCGAAGGCTTTACGCATGGTCACGTGCAGCTTCGGCACCTGCAGCCGGCGCTGCGCGACGAACATGCGCGCCGCATGGCGCAGCACGCCGGACTGCTCTGCCCTGGTCCCGCCCATGACGCCAGGGTTATCGGCCAGGAAAATCATCGGCAGGCCGAACGCACTGGCCACGTCCATGAAATGGGTGGCCTTGTCGGCGCCGTCGGCATCGATGGAGCCGGCCATCACGCTGGGGTCGTTGGCGACGATGCCGACGCTCTCGCCGCCCAGGCGGGCGAGCGCCACGATGACCGACGCACCGAACTGGGGCTGGATCTCGAGCAGGCTGGCGTCGTCCACCAACAGCTCCAGCACCTTGCGCATCCGGTAAGGCGTGCGCGCGTTGGGGCTGACCAGGTCGAGCAGGGCATCGAGGCGACGTTCGCCGATATCGCCGCTATCGCCGCCATTGCGCCTGGGGGCACGCTCCCAGGCGTTCAGGGGGAAGTAGGACAGGTAGCGCCGCGCGAGCGCGATGGCTGCCTCGTCGTCCGCGGCAAGGTTGTGGGCAACCCCCGAGACTGCCACGTGCACCTGGGGGCCGCCGAGCTGCTCCTTGGTCACCGACTCGCCGGTGGCCGCCTTCACCAGCGGCGGGCCGGCGGCGAACATCGATGCCGCCTGCGTCATGATCACGAAATCGGACATCGGGGCGGTCAGCGCGCCATGCCCGGCAGCGGCGCCCATGACCAGGCAGACGATCGGGACCTGGCCGGAAAGGTCGGCCAGCCCCTGCAGATCGTTCGGGCGCCGTCCCGCATGGGTGTTGGTCAAGCGGTGCCCTGCCCCTTCGAGCATGAAGACCAGCGGCACCCGCTCCTGCGCCGCGAGCTGGGTGAGGCGATATCGCTTGTCGGCAGTCGCGTCGCCGATCGAGCCGCCGAGTACCGTAAAATCCTCTGCACCGGCCAGGGCGGGCCGGCCGTCGATCATGCCGAATCCGGCGACCAGCGCGTCGGCGCCGACGGGCCCGGAGCCGGCCGCTGCCATGCCGCCGGCGAAAGCGCCCAGCTCCACGAAACTGCCCGGGTCGAACAGGCGTGCCAGGCGCTGGCGTGCGTCGAGCTTGCCCGTGTCGCGATGGCGCTGGACCTTCTCCGGGCCACCCATGGCCTGCGCGGCTGCGCGCCGTCGCTCGAGCTCCTGCAGGACTGGCTCCCACTCCTGATACCTGGTCGTCATCGAAGTCCCATCGTGAATTGGACGATAGGGACCCGGGCTGAGCCGATGCCCAGACCCGAGCCCGCCGGCTTGGATCAATACGCGTCTGATTATTCATGCGGCAAGAAACAAAACCATCGTCCGATAAGACTACGGAAGGTTTTTCGAAGGGGGATAAGTCGACAGAAACAGGGGACGCGGCCCGGGCGGTGGGCAACCCGGGCATATCCGTGCGGGGAACACGGACAGGGAGTGAACAAGGAAATTCAGGAGGCCGGCAGCAAGCAGCCCGGCGCAGTGCGCCGCTCCTTGCGCGGTTGCGCGTCCGGGCGGCAACGCTGCCCGGACGGCAGTCGCTCAGCTTCCGGCGCCTGATGGCCGGGCCGGCGGGCGCGGCGCCGTCAGGCCGCGATCAGCCGGGGTGCGCCGGCTCGCTGCGTCCCCAGGCGCGGCGGCTGGCCGGCGGCGGACGGGTCGACCGTGAAGGTGCTGACCAGCCGGGCCAGGGCCGCGGCCTGGTCCTCCAGCGAGGCCGCCGCCGCCGCTGCCTCTTCGACCAGGGCGGCGTTCTGCTGGGTGACGCTGTCCATCTGGGTGATGGCGGCGTTTACCTGCTCGATGCCGAGGGTCTGCTCGGTGGTGGCCGAAGCGATCTCGGACATGATGTCGGTCACGCGCGTGATGCCTTGCACGATTTCCTGCATGGTGGCGCCGGCCTGGTCGACCAGGCGCCCGCCGGCGCCGACCTTTTCCACCGAGTTGGTGATCAGGGTGCGGATCTCCTTGGCCGCCCCGGCCGAGCGCTGGGCCAGGTTGCGCACCTCGGAGGCGACGACCGCGAAGCCCCGGCCCTGCTCGCCGGCGCGGGCCGCTTCGACCGCGGCGTTGAGGGCCAGGATATTGGTCTGGAAGGCGATGCTGTCGATCACGCCGATGATGTCGCCAATCTGCTTCGAGGACGCATTGATCGATTCCATGGTCGACACCACTTCGGCGACCACCGCGCCGCCGCGCACGGCGATCTCGGAAGCCGAGCGCGCCAGCGTGTTGGCCTGGCGCGCGCTGTCGGCGTTCTGGCGCACGGTGCTGGTCAGTTCTTCCATCGAGGACGCCGTCTCTTCCAGGGAACTGGCCTGCTGCTCGGTGCGCGCGGAGAGGTCGAGGTTGCCCGACGCGATCTGCTGCGAGGCGGTGACGATCGCCTCGGTCCCGTTGCGCACTTCGGCCACCGTCTTGAGCAGGCTGGCGTTCATGACCTTCAGCGCGGCCAGCAGGTCGCCGACCTCGTCGCGCGAACTGACCCGGATGTCGGCAGTGAGGTTGCCGGAGGCGACTTGCTGCGCGAGGGAGACGGCGCGCGCCAGCGGGCGGGTGATGCTGCGGGTCAGGAAGATGCCGAAGAGCGCGCCGCAGAGGATGGCGCCGATGCCGATGCCGACCAGCAGGCGCACGGCTTCCTCGGTGATGGCATCGATCTGGCTGTTGGCGCTCGCGAACAAGCCCTCCTGGAAGGCGACGACCTCCTCCACCGCGCCGACGTAGTCCTTCATCGCCGGCGTGACGGTGGTCGCGGCATAGGCCTTGAGTTCCTGGTCGAGGCCACCGAGCGCCGCCTTGCGCTTGAACGCCTGGTCGCGCACGGACGTGTAGTGCTTGCGCCGCTCGGCCACCTGGGCCAGCAACTGCTTGCCTTTCTCGCTTACCACCAGCGATTCCAGCTCCTTCTGTACCGTCGACACGCCGGCGCTGACGGCCTTCATGTCGCGCTCGTATTGGCTCTCGTCCGCGGGATCGGTCGCCTGCAGTTTCGCCAGCGTGCGCACGCTGTTGGTGGCGATGCCGCCCAGCCAGTCCTTGGCGAGTTTGACCTTGTGGCTGGTCGCCGCCATGGTGTTCTTGGCCTCGGCGATACGGTTCATCTGCCACAGCGCGCTGCACAGCATGAGGACCAACAGGAAGAGGATGGCGGCGAAGGCGCTGCCGAGACGGGTACCGATACGGAGATTAGAGAGGACCATTGTTTCAAACCATGAGTAAGTCGAAAGAGGTATGCGTTACGACAAGGATCTTGCGGATACACCGCAAGCCGCATGCCGATTTTTTAGAGGCTACACTCAATTTGTTGCTCGGATTCAATTCAACCAAGAAAAATTGTTGTTGCTTATCGACAAGTTAATAAACCAAGTGGGAAAAACAACGATTCGGTAGTGTATTGACATCATCGATGCGGGAAGGGTAGTTGCTAATCGACACAGGTCCAATGTCGGTCGATACGCAAAAAGAATCACAGGGCTCTCCATCATATATTAGACAAATCACCGGCGATCCGGCACCGTAGTGTTTTCACATTCGACCGCTACGCCAGGAGATTGCATGCCGACTTACCGTTCCCACACCACCACCCAGGGCCGCAACATGGCGGGCGCGCGCGCCTTGTGGCGCGCCACCGGCATGAAGGATGGCGACTTCGACAAGCCCATCATCGCCGTCGTCAATTCCTTCACCCAGTTCGTGCCCGGCCACGTGCACCTGAAGGACCTGGGCCAGATGGTGGCGCGCGAGATCGAGGCGGCGGGCGGCGTGGCAAAGGAATTCAACACCATCGCCGTGGACGACGGTATCGCCATGGGCCACGGCGGCATGCTGTACTCGCTGCCCTCGCGCGACCTGATCGCCGACTCGGTCGAATACATGGTCAACGCCCATTGCGCCGACGCGATGGTCTGCATCTCGAACTGCGACAAGATCACGCCCGGCATGCTGATGGCCGCGATGCGCCTGAACATCCCGGTAGTGTTCGTGTCCGGCGGCCCGATGGAAGCGGGCAAGGTGGTCAAGGTGGTCAACAACGACCGCAAGGTCATCAAGCTCGACCTGGTCGACGCCATGATCAAGGCCGGCGACAGCAGCGTCTCGGACGCCGACGTGGCCGAGATCGAACGCTCGGCCTGCCCTACCTGCGGCTCCTGCTCGGGCATGTTCACGGCCAATTCGATGAACTGCCTGACCGAGGCGCTCGGCCTGTCCCTGCCCGGCAACGGCACCGTGCTGGCGACCCACGGCGACCGCAAGGAACTGTTCCTGCGCGCCGGCCGCCTGATCGTCGAGCTGGCCAAACGCCACTACGAGCAGGACGACTATTCGGTCCTGCCGCGTTCGATCGCGACCAAGGCCGCTTTTGAGAACGCGATGGCGCTCGACGTCTCGATGGGCGGCTCGACCAACACGGTGCTGCACCTGCTGGCCGCCGCCCACGAAGCGCAGGTCGCCTTCACGATGGCCGACATCGACCGCATCTCGCGCCAGGTGCCCTGCCTGTGCAAGGTGGCGCCGATGACCGACAAGTTCCACATCGAGGACGTGCACCGCGCCGGCGGCATCGTCGCCATCCTGGGCGAACTGGCGCGCGCCGGCCTGCTCGACACCTCGCTCCCCACCGTGCACAGCCCGACCATGGGAGACGCGATCGCGAAGTACGACATCCGCGTCAGCGACGACCCTGCCGTGCACCAGCTGTTCCGCGCGGCGCCGGGCGGCGTGCCGACCCAGGTCGCCTTCTCGCAGTCCGAGCGTTTCGACAGCAACGACCTCGATCGCAGCGCCGGATGCATCCGCGACCGGGCCCACGCCTACTCGCAGGACGGCGGCCTGGCGGTCCTGTACGGGAACATCGCCGAGAAGGGCTGCATCGTGAAGACGGCCGGCGTCGACGAGAGCATCCTGAAGTTCTCCGGCAAGGCGCGGGTGTTCGAAAGCCAGGACGCGGCGGTCGACGCCATCCTGGGCGACACTGTGCACGCGGGGGACGTGGTCATCATTCGCTACGAAGGCCCGAAAGGCGGCCCCGGCATGCAGGAGATGCTCTACCCGACTTCCTATATCAAGTCGAAGGGCCTCGGCAAGACCTGCGCCCTGTTCACGGACGGGCGCTTCTCGGGCGGCTCGTCGGGCCTGGTAATCGGCCACGCCTCGCCGGAAGCGGCGGAAGGCGGCGCGATCGGACTGGTCGAGGAAGGCGACATGATCGATATCGACATCCCGGCGCGCACCATCGACCTGCGCGTGTCCGCCGAGGTGCTGGCGCACCGGCGCGCGGCAATGGAGGCGCGCGGCGCCGATGCCTGGCAGCCGGTCGGGCGCGATCGCTACGTGTCGCAGGCGCTGCAGGCCTATGCGGCCCTGACCACCTCCGCCGACCGCGGCGCGGTGCGCGACCTGGCCCAGCTGAAACGCTGATCGCTCCTGCGCACCCTATTCATATGAATCCTGAATAAGGGACATAACGAACGATCATTGGATTTATATGCTGCGCGGCAGCATAATCAACCTGTCTCCACTATTCTCCTCCAAGAAAATAGTCTTCAAGCCCGCCGCTAGCGGGCTTTTTTTTTGCTTCGGCGGCGCGGCCTGCCTCTTCCGGAAACACTTGACAAGCCAAGCGCCCGCCGCTTAGAGTGAAGTCAATGTTCACCCAACTGCACCTGTCGACTGTCCTACCGCTAACCGGCCTGCTGCCGGCGCTACTACTACGCGCCTGAAGTTTGTCCGCGTCCGGCCCTGCCGGTTTCAAGTAGCTACAGGATTCGACCGATGTTCGCACTGCCGCATTCCCTCCAAGTTCTCCCTCAGTCGCTCAACCCGAGCGCGCACGCCTTCGTTCGTCTCCTGCGCCAAGCGCCTAACAAAACCTTCAGGGCAAGGCGCATCGTCGAAGACAGTACGCTAGTACGGCGAGACGAATGCAACGCCGCCATGGAGGTTTTGTTAGGCGCGCTAAAACTACCGATCGGTTGCCGGGCCTAGCGTTTCCGTGGCCCGTCCGGCAGCCTGCCGCCACTCCCGCGCCGATCCCGGCACAGAAAAATCTTTAGCAGGAGCTGACATGTTGACCAACCCATCCGCCAAATACCGTCCTTTCGCCGCCGTCCCACTGGCCGACCGCCAATGGCCGAGCAACACGATTACCCGCCCGCCGATCTGGATGAGCACCGACCTGCGCGACGGTAACCAGGCGCTGATCGAGCCGATGAGCCCCGAGAAGAAGCTGCGCTTCTTCGAGATGCTGGTGAAAATCGGCGTCAAGGAGATCGAGGTCGGCTTCCCCTCGGCCTCGCAGACCGACTTCGACTTCGTGCGCATGCTGGTCGAGGAAAACCGCATTCCCGAGGACGTGACCATCATCGTGCTGACCCAGGCGCGCGAGGAACTGATCCGCCGCACCGTGGACGCCGCGGCGGGCGCCAAGCGCGCCATCGTCCACATCTACAATTCGGTGGCGCCGGTATTTCGCCGCGTCGTGTTCGGCATGGGGCAGGACGAGATCGTCAACATCGCCGTCACCGGCACCCGCCTGATCAAGGAACTGGTGGCGGCTCACCCGCAGACGCAATGGGGCCTGGAATACTCGCCCGAATCCTTTTCGACCACCGAACTGGAATTCTCGAAGCGGATCGTCGACGCCGTCAGCGCCGAATGGCAGCCGACGCCGGCCAAGCCGATGATCGTCAACCTGCCCTCGACCGTCGAGGCCAGCACGCCGAACGTCTATGCCGACCAGATCGAGTGGATGTGCCGCCACCTCGAACGGCGCGAGTCCCTCGTCATCAGCGTCCACCCGCACAACGACCGCGGCACGGCGGTGGCGGCCGCGGAGCTGGCCGTCATGGCCGGCGCCGACCGCGTCGAGGGCTGCCTGTTCGGCAATGGCGAGCGCACCGGCAACGTCGACCTGGTGACCCTGGCGCTGAACCTCTACACCCAGGGCGTGCATCCAGGCCTGGACTTTTCGGACATCGACGCCGTGCGCCAGCTGGTCGAGGAGTGCAACCAGTTGCCGGTCCATCCGCGCCATCCGTATGCCGGCGACCTGGTATTCACCGCCTTCTCGGGCTCGCACCAGGATGCGATCAAGAAGGGTTTTGCATGCCAGCAGCAAGACGCCATCTGGGAAGTGCCCTACCTGCCGATCGACCCGGCCGACCTCGGGCGCAGCTACGACGCCGTCATCCGCGTCAACAGCCAGTCCGGCAAGGGCGGCATGGCCTACCTGCTCGAACAGGAATACGGCCTGGCCCTGCCGCGCCGCCTGCAGATCGAATTCTCGCGCGTGGTGCAGGGCCTGGCCGACGCCAGCGGGCGCGAGATCGCCGCCGCCGACATCCACGCCCTGTTCACCCGCGAATACCTGGAGCAGGACACGCCTTACGGCTACCGCTCGCACCGGATGACGGACAAGGGCGGCGCCGGTTCCGCCAATGCGCCGGTCCAGGTCGATGTCGCCATCGCCGACGGCGCGGTACAGCGCGCGCTGCATGGCAGCGGCAACGGCCCGATCGACGCCTTCGTGCAGGCGCTGGGCATGGACATCCGCCTGATGGATTACCACGAGCATGCGATCGGCTCCGGCGCCGATGCGCGCGCCGCCTGCTATGTCGAACTGCGTGTCGGGAATGGCCAGACCCTGTTCGGGGTCGGCATCGACAGCAATATCGTGACGGCCTCGTTCAAGGCGGTGCTGTCGGCGGTGAACCGCCACGTGGCGGCGCAAGGGGCGCCGGTCACGGCGCTGGCGGCCTAGCAGCCGTCGTCGAGCGAAAGCGGCGCAGCGCCAGGGGGCGCGCTAATGCCGCTCTCGCCAGTGCGCGTACAGGTCTTCCCTGCCCTCGAGCCGCGCCGGCACATGGCGGATGCGCATCGATTGCTCGGCGAACGGCTTGGCGAGATCGGCGTAGACGTCCGCGGTGGACAGGCCGAACGGGCTGCCGTCCTCGTTGGAATAGGCGTAGGTCACCTCCGCCACCCCGGCCAGGCGCATGGCCGCCATGCACATCGGGCATGGGTGGCCGCTGGCGAACACGGCGCAGCCGGCAAGCGAGGGCGAGCCCAGTTGCCGGCCCGCGGCCCGGATTGCCAGCAGCTCCGCATGCGCCGTGGGGTCGTTGGTCTGCGCGATCTCGTTGACGGCACTGGCGATGACTTTGCCGTCCTTGACGATCACCGCGCCGAACGGGCGCCCGCCCTGGTCGACATTGGCATAGGCCAGCGCGATGGCCTGTTCGAGAAAATCCTGTTCCATCTGTTTCATTCCTTCTCCTTTCGAATTCAGCGCGCGCCGGCGCCGAGCAGCAGCTGTTCGATCCGGCGATAGCCCCGCGTGCGCGCATGCTGGAGGGGTGTGACGCCCTCGCCGTCGGCGAGATTCGGATTCGCGCCGGCCTCCAGCAGCACGGCGACGATCTGCTGGTGGCGTTCGCCCCCGTTGCCGAGGATGATCGCTTCGAGCAAGGCCGTCCACCCCAGCTTGTTGACGTGGTCGACGGCGACGCCGGCATCGATCAGGGTCTTGACCGCTTCGACATGGCCGCGCTCGGCGGCCGGAATCAGGGCCGTTCCCCCGTAGCGGTTGGTGCTATTGAGATCGGCGCCGTGGGCCAGGGTCATTTTCAGGATGGCGAGGTGTCCCCTCGCGCCCGCATACAGGTAGGGGCTGTCCTGGATCCGGTCTTTCGCGTTCACATTTGCGCCCGCCTCGATCAGCGCCCTGGCGGCGCCCACCTTGTTGGCCCTGGTCGCGACGAGCAGCGCGGTGGCACCGGAACGGTCTCGCGCATCGAGCGCGCTGCCCTGTGCCAGCAGCCGGCGGATGGCGGCAACATCGTCGCGTTCGGCGGCGGCATGCAGCGCATGCTCATCCTTGGGCTTGGCGGAGGTGGAGGCGGAGGCGGAGGCGGAGGCGGCAAGCGCCAGCAGCACGCCGCCGAGCACGGCCAGTAACTTGTTCATGGGGTCTCCAGGTGGATAGCGTAAGCGGAGATACAGCCCGCCATGGGCTGGCCGGACATAAGATTATGGCATGCGCGCCTCCGCAGCCGTCCGCCTCCCGTGCGGGCCGCGCGAGCGCGCCCTTGCCGATCGGCCGCCCGTATATACTTGCGCCATGAACGATCGCGCAGGGCACACTCCGGATCCGACCGCTGCCGCCTACGACATGCTGGCCGAACGCTGGCTGGACGCCGCATTCGACCAGGCGAACGGCCTCGCCCAGCATCGGCGGGCGCTGGCTTTCCTCGAAGGCGACAACCCAGGCTGGGCGCTCAACGCCGGCTGCGGCTGCAGCACGCGCTTCAACAGCTTGTTGCGCAACCGTGGATTGGCAATCGAAGGCGTGGACCTGTCCGCGCGCATGCTGGCCCTGGCCGCGAACGCCGATCCGGCCGTGCTGCTGCACCAGGCCGACATCCGCAGCTGGCCGCTCCCGCGGCGCTACCGTTTCATCTCGGCCTGGGACAGCATCTGGCACGTGCGGCTGGACGAGCAGCGCCCCCTGATGCTCAAGCTCATGCGCGGCCTGGAACCGGGCGGCGTGTTCGTCTTCTCGGCAGGCGGACTGGATACGGCGGGCGAACATGTCGACGCGAGCATGGGACCCGCGCTCACTTACAGCACGCTCGGCATCCCGGGCCTTCTCGCCCTCATCGGCGAAGCCGGATGCGTGTGCCGGCATCTCGAATTCGACCAGTACCCCGAAAAACATCTCTACATGGTCGTACAGCGCTCCGACTCCCGTCCGCGACGATAACGCCGGCCGGTTCGTGCATGGGGTCGGCGCTCAGGTGGCGGCCTGCCGCGCGGCCTTCGCGCGGGTCGCCATCCAGCACAGGACGGCGCCGCCGCAGACCATGGCCGCGCCTTGCCAGAAGGCGCCCGGCAAGTGGGTGCGCAACAGCAGCGACGACAGCGCGGCCGACAGGACCGGAATGAAATAGGACGCCCCTGCCAGGATCGTCACGTTGCCGTGCAAGATGCCCACGTTCCAGGCGCCATAGCCGAAGCCCATCGCCCCGGCTGCCAGCACCAGGTAGACGATGGCCTCGAGGCTGAAGTCCATCCGCCCGCCGCCCTCGAGCAGGTATTTGACCCACAGGCTGGCGGACACCAGGATGAAAAACAGCGTCACGCCGTTCTTGCCGCCGGCGATACGCGCCGTGACCGTGCAGTAGCCGGCCCAGATCAGCGCGCCGGCGAAAGCCAGGCCATAGCTGAGCGGGTTGTCGCGCACGTTGGCCAGCATGCCGGCCGCATCGAAACCCTGCTCGCCGCCCAGCACCCAGCAGATGCCCACGATCGAGAGCAGGAAGCCTGGCACGATGAGCAGATTGGTCGGCTGCCGGTTGAACAGGATCGCGGCGACGATGGTGAAGGTCGGCCACAGGTAGTTGACCATGCCGACCTCGATGGCCTGGCGCGCGTTGTCGGCGTAGCCGATCGAGAGCGCAAGGCACAGTTCATAGGCCACGAACAACAGGCTGCCCCATACCAGGTAGCGGCGCGGGAATTCGCCCAGCTTCACGTGCCCGACCGACAGCAGCAGGAACACCGAGGCCAGGCTGTACATCATGGCAGCCCCGCCCGTCGGACCGAGGTGCTCGCTGACGCTGCGGATCAGGCCGACGATAGAACTCCACAGCAGGACGGCCACCAGGCCGATCATGGTCGCCTTGTTCGTATTTTTCATCACTGGATTCCGATGTATGTGGGCGCGTCGATCCAACCGGTCCTGATCTCGGTGTGACTCGCAAGTCACCGCCTGGACATCGGGGACCGCCCCCTCGTCAGCGAGGGACAGCTACTCAGGCCGGTCCAGGAGGTGCGCGCCCGGCGGCCTTACCGCAGGTTCAGCCCTGCCGCTTTCGCCCGCGCCGCGTGCAGCTTGCGGTAGCTGTCGATCAGGCGATGATGCCGGTCGAGCCCTTCCAGCTGCATGCTGGTCGGCGTCAAGCCGAAGAAGCGCACGCTGCCGTCCAGCGCCCCCAGCGCCGCGTCCATGCGGACGTCGCCGAACATGCGGCGGAAGTTGTGCACGTAATCGTCCAGCTCCAGCTCATCGTCGAGTTCCACTTCCAGCACGACATTCAGGGCCTGGTAGAACAGGCGGCGTTCGACCGTATTGTCGTTGTATTGCAAGAAGGCGCCCACCAGTTCGTGGGCGTCTTCGAATCGCTGCAGCGCGAGGTTGATCAAGAGCCGTAATTCGAGCACCGTCAACTGGCCCCAGTCGGTGTTCTCGTCGAACTCGATGCCGATCAGGGTGGCGATGTCGGCGTACTCGTCCAGCTCGTTGTTCTCCAGGCGCTCGAGCAGCGCCGCCAGGGCGTCGTCGTCCAGGCGGTGCAGGTTCAGGATGTCCTCGCGGAACAGCAGCGCCTTGTTGGTGTTGTCCCAGACCAGGTCTTCGACCGGATAGACCTCGGAATAGCCGGGGACCAGGATGCGGCAGGCGATGGCGCCCAGCTGGTCGTAGACGGCCGTATAGACTTCCTTGCCCATGTCGGCGAGGATGGCGAGCAGGGTCGCCGCTTCCTCGGCATTCGAGTCCTGGCCCTGGCTCGAGAAATCCCACTCGACGAAGTCGACATCCGATTTGGCGCTGAAGAAGCGCCACGAGACCACGCCGCTGGAATCGATGAAGTGCTCGACGAAGTTGTAGGGCTCGGTCACGGCTTCGCTGGCGAAGGTCGGCTGCGGCAGGTCGTTCAGGCCCTCGAAGCTGCGCCCCTGCAGCAGTTCCGTCAGGCTGCGTTCCAGCGCCACCTCGAAGCTCGGATGGGCGCCGAAGGAGGCGAACACGCCGCCGGTGCGCGGATTCATCAGCGTGACGCACATCACCGGATACTGTCCGCCCAGCGAGGCATCCTTGACCAGCACCGGGAAGCCCTGCTCTTCCAGCGCCGCGATGCCCGCGAGGATGCCCGGGTATTTCGCCAGCACTTCGGCGGGCACGTCCGGCAAGGCCATTTCGCCCTCCAGGATTTCGCGCTTCACCGCCCGCTCGAAGATCTCGGACAGGCATTGCACCTGCGCTTCGGCCAGCGTGTTACCGGCACTCATGCCATTGCTGGCATACAGGTTCTCGACCAGGTTGGACGGGAAATACACGGTCTCGCCATCCGACTCGCGCACGAAGGGCAGAGAAACGATGCCGCGTTCGGCATTGCCGGAATTGGTGTCGACCAGGTGCGAAGCGCGCAGCTCGCCATCGGGGTCGTACACGTCCAGGCAATAGGCGTCGAGGATCCCCGCGGGCAGCGCGTCGCCTGGGCCTGGCTGGAACCAGCGCTCGTTCGGATAATGCACGAAGGGCGCGTTGGCGATGTCCGCGCCCCAGAACACGCCGGCATAGAAATGGTTGTTGTTCAAGCGCTCGATGTATTCGCCGAGGGCCGAGGCCAGCGCGCTTTCCTTGGTCGCGCCTTTGCCGTTCGTAAAACACATCGGCGAGTGCGCATCGCGGATATGCAGCGACCAGACGTTCGGAACGATGTTGCGCCAGGAGGCGATTTCGATCTTGATGCCCCAGCTCGCCAGCATGGCCGACATGTTGGCGATGGTCTGTTCCAGCGGCAGGTCCTTGCCCGGGATATAGGTGCGGGCTTCGGCACCGGGCTGCAAGGTCAGCAAGGCCTGGGCGTCGGCGTCCAGGCTCTCCACTTCCTCGATCACGAACTCGGGCCCCTGCTGCACCACTTTCTTCACCGTGCAGCGCTCGATCGAGCGCAGGATGCCCTGGCGATCCTTCTCGGAGATATCCGCCGGCAGCTCGACCTGGATCTTGAAGATCTGCTTGTAGCGGTTTTCCGGGTCGACGATATTGTTCTGCGAAAGGCGGATGTGTTCGGTCGGGATGTCCCGGGTATTGCAGTACAACTTCACGAAGTAGGCTGCGCACAGGGCCGACGAGGCCAGGAAGTAGTCGAAGGGGCCAGGGGCCGAGCCGTCGCCCTTGTAGCGGATCGGCTGGTCGGCGATGACCGTGAAGTCGTCGAACTTGGCTTCGAGACGCAGCTTGTCGAGAAAGTTGACCTTAATTTCCATGAGAGAATCCAGACTGTTTGCTCAAAATGATATGGCCGCCATTATCCGTTGTTTCGTCCGCATCGCCTAGGCGAAAATAAAAAAGCCCTGTAAAAACAGGGCTTTATGAATGAGCAACGGCGGTCTTATGTACCGCTGTGCATGCACCTCACTGGTTCGCCTTGCCGCTGTGTGCAGCCGCCGCGTCGTCGGCCAGCGTTTTTGCCAGCCAGGCACGCGCCTTGGCGGCGTAGTTCCGGCACGCGTCCTGGTCGATAAAGGCGGCGTTGCCGAGTGCCGGCTGCCTGGCCTTGCGCTCCCACAGACCGCCCAGTTCCGGGTGGGCGGCCACCAGCACGTCACACTTGAGCGACGCGACCGTGGCGATGGATCGCTCGACGGCTGCCTTCGCATCGGGGTAGCCGGGGTTGGCGCTGAAGCGCACCCGGTCGCCGGACAAGGCATACAGGCTGTCCGCATACACCATATTCGCCGTCCGTCCCTTTTCCGTCGATTGCCAGGTCCAGCTGGTGCCTCCTTTGGTGTGCCCCGGTGTGAAGTGCGCGGTGAGCGCGATCGGCCCGAGCCGGACTACTTCGCCGTCCTGGACCGCGCGAATCTTCGCGACGGGCGCCATCGGAACCAGGCCGGCCAACTGCGGGTCGGTGTTGTCGGGCTGGCCGCTTGCGATCACGGCCAGCGAAGCCGGGCTCGCCAATACCGTGGCACCGCTCAGCTTCTGGAGTTCGGCAATGCCGCCCGCATGGTCGTGGTGGGCATGCGAATTGAGGATGTAGCGGATGTCCTCGACCTTGAATCCCAGGCTGCGGATGTTTTGGACGAGCCGGGCGGGCGACTTCGGCCCGCCGGTGTCGACCAGGACATGACCGGCGGCAGAAGTAACCAGCAGCGCGCTGAGGCCGCCCGTACCGACGTAATAGGTATTGCCGTAGACGGCAAACGGTTCCTGCGGGGCGTACCACTCCGCTGCGCTGGCAGGCACCAGGGCAGCGGCGAGGACGATAGCGGATAAGCAGACAGGGGTTTTTTTCATTTTTATAAGGCCGAGGCGCGGCCTAGCTTATGTGTCTATTCCGACCTGGGCCGGGCGTGCAAGCGGCGTTCATTGTAGACCGAAGCGGCCGCCTGGCGATACGCCCGCACCAGCATCCTTACCGGCCGCGTACTGTGCTGCCGGCACCGAGCAGCTCCAGCCGCTGCTGCGCATTCTTGTTGTTCGGGTCGAGTTCGAGCGAGCGGCGATAGTGCTTGATCGCCGCAGCCTTGTTGCCGGCTTCGGCATAGCCCTCGGCGAGGCTGTCGAAGGCGTTGGCGCTGTCCGGATACACGAGCGTGGCAAGGCGGAAGATCTGGACGGCCTGCTGCGGCTGGCCGGCCGCTGCCAGTCCATAGCCCCAGGCGTTGAGCTCGGCTTCAGGCAGGGTAAAGGTCTTGTCGCGCGCGCGCAGCGCCTCGTAGGCGGCATGCGCGTGCTCGAAACCGCGGCGCGCCAGCTCGGCTGCCAGCTCGCTGCGGCTAGCCGGTCCCGGCTCTGCCGGCCGTGCTTCCAGCGTGGCCGCGTAGGCCGGAATGCCATGGCTTGCCGGCGTGGCGGCCAGCCAGGTACGGGCCGCGCCGTCGTCCTTCAGGTAGGCGTCGAGGAAATGCAGCACGTAGTCGGCAACCCAGCCATGGGCGCGGTTCACGTCTGCGCGCGGGTACTGGTTGAACATCGTGTCGGGCGCGAAGCGCAGGTAGGTCGACGAGAAGGCGAAGTGCTGCATCGGGTACATCGTCAGCTTGTACAGGTCGGCATGCTTGACGTCGTTGAGGAAGCCCGACACCGGCTTGCCCCGCTTGGCGAGCAGTTCCATCGAGGGCGGCCGTCCGCCGGCGAACAGCATCGGCAGGCGGATGGTGGCCGGGGTGACGTACTTCGCGGCGGCGATCAGGTCCGGATAGGCGCGCACCGAGCCATCGAGGTCGACCAGCGCCTTGATGCGCGGGTCCTTCGCGGCCGCGAGCACGTTCGCCAGCCCGCCCCAGCTGTAGCCAACCAGGGCCAGGCGCCCGGGGTCGGCCTCGGGAAGGGAACGGGCGTAGCGGACCAGGAACGCGATATCGGCCGCCTGCGTTTCCGCGCCCTCCAGGTCGATCGGCATCTCGCGCGAGCGCGTACCCATGCTGGGACTGGCGACGACGATATAGCCATGACTGGCCAGGTATTCGCACAGGTCGGCGTTTTCGGCGGCCGGCGCGCTGAGGCTGGGAGCGTAGAGCACGACCGGGAAGCTGCCCTGCGCGGCGCCGGCATCGCCCTGGGCGCGCATCGGGTCGCGCAGCGCGGCCTCTCCCTGCTCCGCGCCCGATACGGGAAAATAGTTGCCGCGGACAACATTGTCCGCAAACTTGGCGGCCTGGGCCTCGGTGCGGCTGAAGTCGTCCTCGCTCCCGGTCAGCTTCAGGTAGTCGCCGTAGACCAGGGGCTTGCCGGGCCCGCTTGCCGGGTACCAGACCAGGGTCTGCACCGGCCGCGCCCGCTCACCGTCGTAGCGTTTGCCGCTCAAGGGATCGACCCCGGTGCGGTAGGCACGTGTATGGTCGTACTGGTGCACCGCCTTGAATCCGACCGCGAACGGGCCCGGCGGGTTGGGGAAGGCAAACCGGGATGCAGGCTGGCTGGCGCCTGCCGGAAGGGCGACGAGAACGCTAACAAAAAGCAGGACAAAGACACGCATGGTGGGCTCCCTTGTTGTTGAGCTCCCCATACTAGACCATTTTGTCTAGATGCGCGCATGATTTTATCGGCAGCCCGGGATCATGGCTGCCGGGGTTCCACCTGCCCTGCCCGGCTAGCGCACGCCGACCAGCACCGCCCGCTCCGGGTCGGGCGCCGCATTGCCTTCCATGACGACGATCCGGCTGGCGGCGTCCGGTTGCCCGGCCGGCGCCGTCGACAGCGCGCGCATCGGGCCGATCGCGGTGCCGTTGGCGCCGCCCATCGGATTGGTCTCGAAGACCGCCACCGGCCCCTGCTGCCCGCTGGCGTAGACGCTGTAGACGGTCTTGGGCTTGAGCTTGAACAGCGATACCTCCAGCGCATCGGTCAGTCCCAGGTTGCGCGCGACGATAAAACCCTTGCCCTCGCCCGACACCGGACGCAGCGCAATATTCACCGGGTCCTGACCGGTGCGCGCGACCAGGTTGTCCTTGCCCGCGCCCGAGGGTACCGCGCGCGACACGTAGACCAGGGCCTGGGGCGCCTGGCCGACCGGCACCCGGGCCACGACCTTGTTGCTGGCCGTGTCGATGACGTCGACCGCATCGCCGTTCTCCAGGCCGACATAGACCCGGCTGCCGTCGTCGGACGACCACATGCCATGCGGCAGCGCGCCAACGGGGATGGTCGTCACCAGTTCCGCCCGGGGTCCGGTCCGATACACCTTCACCGCGTTCTCCCCGCCTATCGACACATACGCCAGCGTGCCGGCCGCCGTGTTCGCGAACGACAGGTGGTTGGTGATCATGCCCGTGTCGAAGACCTCCTTCACCTGCATAGACCCGGTATCGATGCGCGTGACCTTGCCGACGTCCTTGTGGGTCATCCACAGCTCGCCGCCGTCGGGCGTGAATTGCAGGAAGGGCGAGAACGGACTGACCACGTCGATCGTCCGGATCACCTTGTGCGACCGGACGTCGATCACCGACACCACGGGCGAAAAACTGGACACCACGAAGGCGCGCTTGCCGTCGGGATGGAACAGCACCATCCCCGGACCGGGCGCGACCTCGATGCGCCGCGTTTCCTTGAAGGTCTTCGGGTCGATCACCGACACGTAGTTCTCGCCGCGCACCACCACCCAGACCTCACGCCCGTCCCGGCGATAGAAACCCTCGTGCGGCGAGCGGCCGATGTAGGCGACGCCCTTGACCTTGTTGGTGGCGGTATCAATGAAGCTCACCGAATTGGAGCCGTTCGAGATCGCGATCAGGGTGCGGTGGTCCGGCGAGAAACCCAGGCCGTGCACATTGATCTGGCCCTTGTAAAGCGGCGAGAGGATGTCGGGCCGCTGGTTGCCGAGGCGGATCTGGCCCAGCAAGGCGTTGGTCGACGGATCGATCACCGAGACCGTGTTGCTGTTCTGGTCGGCCGTGTAGACCCGGTCCTGCGGCGCCGGCGCGGCCTGCGCAAGCGCCGCCAGCAGGAGCGCCGGGACAGCGAGTAGCGAGCGTGGGTTCATGTCGTTCCTCTCTCAAGGTGTGTGGATGCGCGCAGGCGCGGCCTTGCGGCGCAGCCATGCCTGCATGACCTGGATCTCGTTCTGCTGCTCGGTGATGATCCCTTGTGCCAGGTTGCGCAGCTCGGGATCGCTGGTGCGCAGCAACAGGGCCTTGGCCATGTCGATGGCGCCCTGGTGGTGCGGGATCATCATGGTCACGAAATCGTGCTCCGGCACGCCGTTGGTCGGCGCGCGCCGCATGCCGTCCTCCATCACCGCCATCGCATCGTCCATCAATGCGGCGAAGGGTTTGGCGGTACTGGCGACGAATACCGGCGGCGCGGCGGAGGCCGGGGCGTTCCTTCCATGTTCATGCGCCGGCTGGGCGCCCGCGCCGTTCACGGGCGCCGCGAACGCCGCGACCGCGGCGCAACTGAGCAGGAGGGCAAGTCGATGTCGGATCATTGCTTTCTCTCCAGTTGGTCGTAGACGGCGACGGCAATCGTTGCCAGTTCCTTCCTGTCGGCGCCGGCCGACAAGGCATAGCCGAACTTGCCGTCGATCCAGTAGAACACGCTCACCGGCCCCTCTTGCGCGAAGCGGAAGCCGGTATCGCGATTCTGCGACTGTTCGGTGGAGACATACAAGGTGAGCCGCTTGCCGGCCGCGTTGTGGTACATGAACTGCGCAACAGGCCCGCTCTGGCCGGGCAGCAGCCGCCCGCCGATCAGCTCATAGCCGAGCTTGCCCAGGCGCGGGGGCCGGATCGGGGTACCGAGCCGTTTCGACAGCCAGGTCACCAGCTGCGCTTCCTGGTCGGCGCCGATCTCGACCGGATGGCGGACATCGGGGCTGTAGACCACGTGCGCGATGGCGGCCTGGCGCGCGAGGGCGGCCGGCGCGGACGGCGCGCGCCCGGGCACGCCCAGGCCCGCAAACGTCTCCGGCATGCCGGCCGCGCCGCGCAGCATCCAGCCGCCCACGCCGCCGAGCAGCGCAATGGCCAGCGCGGCCGCGGCGCGCCCGGCGAGCCCGGCCTGCCAGGGCCTGGGGCGGGCTGCGCCGGCGATCGCCTGCGGCAGCGCTTCGTCCAGCACGGGATCGAACAGGCGCCGCAGCTCGAGGTTCTGGGCGCGATAGGCATCGACCCGCGCCGCCTCCTCCGGCCGGGCCGCAAGCCAGGCCGCGATCTCGGCCTGGCGCGCAAGCGGCAACAGGCCATCGACATAGGCGTGCAGGTCCGCTTCGGTGACTGGCAAGGTATTCATTTGACCACCTGCAGGGGCGCGACGGGCGCGGCCCTGCCTTCCATTAGTGCGCGCAATTTCTCGCGCCCGCGCGACAGGCGCGACATCACGGTTCCCAGGGGCAGGCCGAGCGTGCCGGCCACCTGGTCATAGGTCATTCCCTCGAGCGCGACCAGCAGCAGGATCTCGCGCTGCTCGGCGGGCAAGAGATCGAGCGCGGCCTGCATGTCGCGCAGTTCCAGTGCCGCGCCGTGGTTGACGGCGGGCGCCTGGTGCTGGTCCGCCTCTTCCAGCGGCGCGGTCTGCAGCCGCCGCGCGCGCAGGTGGTCGACGTGCAGGTTGTGCATGATGCCGAACAGCCAGGCGCGCATGTCGGCGTCGCGGCGCCACTCGGCAATCCGGCTCCAGCCGCGCTCGACGGTGTCCTGGACCAGGTCGTCCGCGCCATTGCGTTCGCCCACCAGCGCCCGCGCGTAGCGGCGCAGGCGCGGGATGCAGGCAATCAGCTCGAGACTCGGATCAGGCATGGCGACAGGGAACGAGGATGCAACGCGGCTCAGTCGGTCACGATGTGCCAGACATTCTTGACATTGTCGCCATTGCGCTCGCCGGGGCGCGTGTCCTGGGCGTACAGGTAGAGCGGCTTGCCGTTACGCGCCAGTTGCCTGGTGCCGTCGTCGCGCACGACGACCGAATACGGCGCCGCATACGTGGCGGCGGTGGCAGGCACGGCCGGCCACATCGTGGCGCAGGGTCCCGCGCAGGCGCTCTTGCCGCTGCCGGCCACGTCCTTGTCGAAGGTGTACAAGGTCATGCCCGCTTCATTGACGAGCGCGCCGTCGGCCTGCCTGGGCATAGTGCCTGCCGTGGATGCGCAGGCCGACAAGACCATGGCTGCGCCCAGGGCGCCCAATGCTGCACGAATCGATACCATGACAATCTCCTGATGTGGGGTGGGAACACTGTCGTATACGTGCAGGACGGGAAGACTATTCCATGCGGGCGAAAATATTTAGTTGACCATGGTTGCGGAGCCCGCGCGAAGCTTGCGGCAAGCGCCTCCTTGCCGGCCCGGCTCAGGACATGGCAGCGACGATGCGCTCGGCAATCGCTCGCAAGGCTTCGGGATCGGCCGGAACGGCAGCATGCGGCACCAGGGGCGCCGCTTCGCTTCGCGGGACGATATGGAAATGCAGATGGGGCACGGTCTGGCCTGCCGCGCGTCCATTGAACTGCGCGACCATGATGCCGGGCGCGCCCATCGCTTTCTTTACCGCGGCGGCGACCTTCTTGACGGTCCGGATGCAGGCCGCGGCACTCTCGTCGGACAGCCCGAACAGCTCGACGGCAGGCTCCTTCGGCAGGACCAGCACGTGGCCGGCGGCCTGCGGCATGATGTCCATGATCGCCAGCGTGGCGGCGTCTTCGTACACCCGGATGCAGGGCAGCTCGCCGCGGAGAATCCGGGCGAAGGGATTATCGGGATCGTATGCGGTGCTATCGGTCATGCGTTGCTCCATGGGCTGGTAATCGGCGGTGCTTGAACGGGTCGATTATGCCGCATGAGGCGCCTGGCAAGAAAACACGCGTCGCCGGCTTCCGCGTCCGGGCCGACATCCTCCGGTGATACGCACGCACACCTGAGCAACAACGCGTCATGGTTCCCTCTGTGCCTACCTGAAAACCGCCGTGGCGCATCCGCCGTTCTGTTGAGTTCGAAGCGCAATAACCCGTGGCCACAAGGTAAAATTGTAAAAACTCAAGGAAACCCTCCTCCGCATTGATAAGGCTTCAATAAGCCGGTAGGCTGAGCAATTACATGCACCTGAGCAATACGTAACGAAACCATGCGCCAGTGCGCGCTTCGCCTGTCGCAGCCACTCCGGATCCAACGCCCTACCCTATCTGCCCAGCCGGCAAACCCACTATGCAAACCCCTGCCCAGCTCATGAGCGGGTTGCTCGACTATCTCGTCGAGCAAGCCAAAGACATCGACCCTGCCGCTTTCACGCTGTCCAGGCTGACCGAATTCAAGAAGACCTATGCCGACCTGTCCACGCTGCCCTGGGTCGACTTCAATCCCGACGCCGCCGAAGGTAACGCATGGCTGCGTGTGCATCGCCTGGAGGCGACCCGCGCGCCGATGCTGTCCGAACCGGAGCTTGCCGCCTTCCTGACGATCGGCGACGACCCGGCTGCGGCTGCGCCCGCCCCGAAGGAAGCTGCGCTGGCGGGCGCGCGCGACGCCGACGCCAAGGTCGTCGACGAGGACGAAGCCGAGCAGCGCGACGTGGAGCGCCGCGCCCGGGTCGGGCACCTGCTGCAGGCTTACCTGCCGCACTGGCATCACTGGGCTGCGCGCGAAAAGCCCCGGCGCCAGGTCATGTCCCTGTATGCGGATCTGTTTGCCTTGAAGACGCGCCTGGAGTCCCAGGAAGCGGTCCGTCCGCTGGAACTCGTATGGGGCATGGGCGTCTCGTCCTGGCGCGTGCCAAACGTGGACCGGACGGGCTCGCCAGGCACCGTGGATTTTCACTATCCGCTGATCACGCAGGCGCTCGAGATCGATATCGACAGCGCCTCCCATGCGATTACGCTGGGTCCACGGCAAGCAGAGCCGCGGCTGGAACTGGACGCCTTTGCCGCCTGCGATGTCCCCGGCATCGGCGATATCGAGAGTGCCGCCCGCTCGCTGCTTCACGCCGGCGCCGGCATGGACGTCTCCCCCTTCGATCATGCGTCGACCGAGCCGATCCTGAAACTGGTGGCGGGCAACATGACAGCCTCGGCACGCTACGAGCGCGAAGCCACCAGCGTGCCCGCCGCGGGGGCAGACCTGGTGGTAACGAACCAGTGGGTCGTGTTCGCCCGCCCGCGCGCCACCCATTTCCTCACCGAGGACATCGCGCGGCTCAAGGAGCGCATCGTGCATGGCGCAAGCGCCGGGCAAGACCTGCCCGCCGGACCGATGAGCATTGTCATGAAACCGCTCGAGGCGGTCATCGAGCATGCGCCGATCGCGTTCCGCGGCCTGTCCGGCCGGGCGATCGTCAAGGGAGAGCCGCGTGAGCTCTACTTCCCGCTGCCTTACAACCGGGAGCAGGAAACGATCATCCAGCAGCTCGAACGCTCGCCAGGCGTCGCCGTCCAGGGGCCGCCCGGCACCGGCAAGACGCACACGATCGCCAACATCATCAGCCACTACCTGGCATCGGGCAAGCGGATCCTCGTCACCTCCAAGGGCGAGCCGGCGCTGAAGGTCTTGCAGGAGAAAATTCCCGAATCGGTCAGGCCGCTGACGGTCGCCCTGCTGTCCGGCGACAAGGAAGGCATGCGCCAGTTCCAGGCCTCGATCGAAGCCATCATCCATACGCTCACCCACCTCAACACCGGCCTGGAGCAGGAGAGAATCGCCACCTGCCGCCTGGCGCTCGACCGGACGCACGCGGAGATGGCGCAGATCGATTCCCGCATCGATGAGATTGCCCATGTCCAGCTGGCGGAAATCGAAGTGGACGGCGTCGCCATGCGCGCGCAGAAAATGGCCGAGCTGGTCATCGACGGCCGCGCGCAGTTCGGCTGGTTCGACGACGAGCTGACGCTGGCGCCGCACCATGCTCCGCCCTTCAGCGACGAACAAGGCATGGCCTTGCGCGATGCCCGGCGCCGGCTCGCCGAAGACCTGGTGTATTGCCAGGCCCGGGTTCCGGCATCGCACACCCTGCCCGCGGCCGCCGACCTCGGGCAGCTGCACGAGGTCCTGCAGACGATGCGCGAGATCGAGCGCGACGAAGCGAGCGGCGCGCTGCTGCCGCTGCGCGCGCCGACGCTTGATGTGCTGGAACAGGCCCGCGCGCTCCTGGCCGCGCTGGACGGTTCGCTCGCGCTGGTGCGCGAGCTCGAGGAGTCGGGGATGGAATGGGCATTCTCGCTGCGGGATACATGCCGCCGTCCGCAGTTTGCCACCGAGCGCGGGTCGCTCGAAGCCCTGTTCCCGGAGGCGGATGCCTTGCTTCAGGCGCGTGCCGAATTCATGCAAAAGCCGGTGACGGCGTCCAGGGAGGCGCTGGAGCATCCGAAGGCGCAGGAAGCGATTGCCCGCGCAGTCGACACCGGCAAGCCGTTCGGCCTGCTCGCCTTTGGCGCCGGCGACATCAAGCCGCACGTGCACGCCATCCGCGTGGCCGGCCTGGCCCCAGCTTCGAGCGCCGATTGGGCGCACGTGCAGCGCTTCGCCGCGCTGCATTCGCGCCTCCTGTCGTTCGTCGTGCGCTGGAATGCCTTCGCAGAACTGCTGTCGCTGCCGGTGCTGCCGCCCGAGGTGGCCCAACTGCGAACGATCGAATCGATTGCGCTGACCGCGCGCGCCGCCCACACGCTGGCCACTACGCACGACGTCCACCTGCCGGCCCTGGCCGAACGGGTATTCGCAAACGTGCCGAAAGAAGACCTGCTGGGACGCCAGGCGGAGCTTTCGCGCGTGCGCGAACAGCTGCGCCGCCACCTGACCCGCGCCGAACTGGCCCAGGCCACGGGCAGCCTCGCGGCGTTGCAGGAAAAGCTGGCAGGCACCGAGGGGCCTGTCTCGGTCCGCCTGCGCGCGCTGGTCGAGCAGGCACTCGGCCAACCCGACCTGCCTGGCGAGAAGCTCGCCGGCGACTACGTCACCCTCCTCGGCGAGGTGCGCCGGATCGAGGGCCTGGCGCCAGACCTGGCCACCGTGCGGGCCCTCGCCGGCGAGATCGAACGACACGGTGCGCCCAAGCTGGCGGCCCGGGTGACGATGGTCCCGTCGGGCGCCGCCGGCGACGACGCCGTTTTTCCCGTGCGCTGGCGCGACGCCTGGAACTGGGCACGCCTGCGCACCCACCTGGACGAGATCGACGGCCGGGACGAAATGCGCGCGCTGGCGGCGCGGCGGCGCGACCTGGAGAAGGCGCTGGCGCGCCTGTATCAAGACCTGGTGTCGACATCGGCATGGCTGCAGACCAAGCGCAACGCCGGCCAGAACGTCCTGAGCGCGCTCGAGACCTACCGCACCGCGATCCGCAAGTTCGGCAAGGGAACGGGCGTCAACGCCGCCCGCTACCGGCGCGATGCGCAACAGGCCATGGTGGACGCGCAGGCAGCCGTGCCCTGCTGGATCATGAGCCATGCCCGGGTGTCCGAAACCCTGCCCGCGACCCTTGGCGCCTTCGACCTCGTGATCGTCGACGAGGCCAGCCAGTCGGACCTGTGGGCCCTGCCCGCGGTCCTGCGCGGCAAGCAGATCCTGGTGGTCGGCGACGACAAACAGGTCTCGCCGGAGGCCGGCTTTGTCTCGGGAGCGAAGATTACCGAGCTGCGCCGGCGCTTCCTGGCCGGCCAGCCCTTCGAAGCCGTGCTCACCGCCGACATGTCGCTCTACGACATCGCTTCGACCGTGTTTGCCGCCTCCAAAGTCATGCTGCGCGAGCACTTCCGCTGCGTGCAGCCGATCATCGCCTACAGTAACCGCGTGTTCTACAAGGACTTCATCCAGCCGGTGCGCGTCCCGAGGGCGTCCGAACGGCTGGACCCGCCCCTCGTCGACGTCTACGTCGCCGGCGGCTACCGGTCGACCAAAGGACACAATCCTCCCGAGGCGGACTTCATCGTCGCCGAGATCGACGCCATCCTGCGCGATCCCAGGCTGGCCGGCCGCACGCTGGGCGTCGTGTCGCTGCTCGGACCGGAGCAGGCGCAGCTGATCGACAAGCAGGTACGCGCCCGCTGCGATGCCGTGGAGCTGGCGCGGCGCCAGTTTGCCTGTGGCGATGCGCGCATCTTCCAGGGCAGCGAACGCGACATCGTTTTCCTCAGCATGGTGGCCGACAGCGAGAACCACCATGCCCTGTCCGGCGTGATGTACGACCAGCGCTTCAATGTCGCCGCCTCGCGCGCACGCGACCGGATGTATCTGGTGCGCTCGGTACGGCTGGAAGAGCTGTCGACCCTCGACCTGCGGCGCACCCTGGTGGAGCACTTTGCCCAACCCGTGGAGAGCAACGAGGAAGCGGGCAGCCTGATCGAGCTGTGCGAATCGGGCTTCGAGCGCGATGTCTATACCGAGCTGTTCAATCGCGGCTATCGGGTGGTCCCGCAGGTGCCCGCCGCAGGCTACCGCATCGACATGGTGATCGAAGGCGCGGACGACCGGCGCCTGGCGGTCGAGCTCGACGGCGACGAATTCCACGGCCCGGACCGGTGGCAGGCCGACATGGGGCGCCAGCGCGTGCTCGAACGCGCCGGCTGGACCTTCTGGCGCTGCTTCGCCTCGACCTGGTCATTGCGGCGCGAGGCCGTGCTCGGCGAACTGCTCGCGCAGCTGGAGAGCATGGGCATCGCACCCCTTGGCGCCATTGCGCGGATTCCCTCGCTGGTCGAGTACCGCGAATGGGGGCGCGGACAAATGACGGCCGAAGACGACGCCGCTGCGCAAATGGTCGAGGCGGCCGTTGCAGGGGCGGATGCGGGTTGAGCGATGACGGCTTCGCTCCAAGGCGGCGCGCAAGTGGCCTAGGTGCGCGGCCTTTGTCCGGAAAAACCCAGCGGGGAATGGGTCTTTGGTCGGAGGCGCTCGCTCCATTTGATACCGGCCTCGGTCCCCGTCAACGTTTCTTGCCGTTGGCTGCCAACCGGTGGCAGTCCTGCTAGTTCTACAAACCTGGACAAAGAAAATCCTTTGAATTAGGGGTTTCGATTGGCTCAATTGCCTTAGCTGGGCAGCTATTGCGTAGCCCCGAATCATTCCATTCGGAACATCAAAGACTCTGAGCCTCCCATTTTCTGTTGTTTTCTGTTAATTAAAAAGCTCGACGCATATTGAGCACTATCCGCGAAAAAGCGGCTGCAGGGCCAGCAGCGATTACTGCTGTCCGCCCCTTACCGAGTATTTCTAGGTACGGATCAAGGTCCGGGTGCCTCCAATGCGCTCGAACAGAGGCCCACATGCAGCCCGGCGCCAGTTTTCGAGAATTGGCACCGCCGACTCGCCACCGAACGGTTCACAGTCGGAATCCTCTAACTTCTGAAAGCGGCACCCTCCTATCAGGCGTGCACCTTGTTGATTGGGCATGGCATAGCTAATAGCCTGCTCAAAACGTTAGAACAGCGCCATGAGGTGTGCCGTTCCTGTTGCTCTAGAGGTAGCAACCCGGCGTCACAATAATGAAATTGTCGGAGTGCGCAGTGACCGTAGCGCGCTTACCATTCCTACGGCGCCAAGTCCGGGTCCAGCCCCATCTCAAGTGCAAGCGGTTCCGGTTGCCGCACTGACGCCAGCTGTCACCGAGCAACATAAAAACCTGGTGATCTTCCCATGCGGTGCAACCTACTTTCAGTCGCCAAATCACAATAACATTAAGCAAGGAAGTTTTCCCAAGTGGAAAATTCTTGCAGTAGTGATAAGATGCACGCTGGTTTTGGTAAGTGGACAAAGATGATTACTGATGATAACGAGTGGTTAGGCGAACAAGCATCGGCAGGGCCAATGGTTCGCGCGGGATTGGGTATCCTGTTGGCGAGGGGTGATTGGACGTGGTGGCATCATCCGGGCGCTGTGTCAACGTTCATGCTGGACGCAGTTTCAGCGTCTGGCGTTGCCGAATGGGGCGGCGACCCAGCAGTATTGGATGCGTCAGAATGGCTCGATGTTAATATTGCACTTGAGATAGCCAAATCCTTTCGAGTCGTGCTCGCCCGACGCGGTGGAGACCTGCGGCTCAAGATTCAACGGGCCGTATATTCTTGGGACGCCATCTCGCCCATCGCTATTTGCGACGACCTCGCGCGCGCCTTCGACCGCGAACGTATCTTCATCGATTGGCCGTCCGACCGCCGGCCCCGCCGTCCAGTCGCCTCTACAAAGCAGGGAGTGAGCGTCACCTCGTCTGAATACCTGGTTGAAAAGACGGGCTCACTCATTAAGTCACTCCCAGGTGCCACCTGGACTCCGCCAGTTCAACCCGCCACCATCGCTGTGATAACACTCGATGACATCTTGCAGAACCAGTTCTCGAGTGAGTTGCTAGTAATCCTGGATACTTCTCGAGAGGCGGTGATACCTCACATCGATACGATACGGGCGGGGACCGGGGCGCAGTGCGCCATTTTTCTGCCTGCTGACCAGCCCAACATCGAGCGTTGGTTGGAAATTTTCGGCGCTCGTATCGCGGCGCATGTAGCGATTGATCTTGCGCTAAGTGAGGCGAACAAGGAAGTTGAGCGAGGTGGATTTTTCTTAGCATCGACCCAGACATTCATGACCAAGTCCAACCGCACGTTTTTCCCTCCGACCACGCGGCGGGCAGAACGAAATGAACGGGAGGATAGCCCACAAACAACCAGTTCGGCATCGGTCGCAAAGCGACTAAGGCGAAGGTCGCAGCCGTTGCCTAATCTAGAGATCGACGGGGTAAGAATGGAGGCACCGCCTCCCGCTATTCGAGTCATGCACACACGGGTCGAGCACGAGGGCCTGCTTGTAACAGCGTTCCCACTGGTTGGAGTTGTTGAGATTCAGCTCAGCATTCAGCCGGTTACTCCTCTCAAACGCGGCATCGTTGCTTTTCCCGACGAAAATTTGGACTGGAAAGAAGATAAAAAATCATTGCAGGTGCATCTACTCGAAGTTGGTTCTTTACCGAAGTCGACCGCGTTGCTTTTGCCTCGCACTGGCGAATCGCCCGCAGCGATTTTCGATTATGAGATATCCCCCGACCGTGCAATCGATATGCGTTTCGTTGTCAGTGAGGGCGCGTGCATTTTGCAGACAGCAAGGTTACAAGGGCGTGCTGGCGCCCCAATTGAGTTCTTTGTAGAAGCGTTCAATTCGCCTGTTGACCACGACAAGAATGGCTTTGATGTTGCCTTACTCGTCAACAGCAGTCTAGGTAACACGCCAAGCGCAACCATCCTAACGCGCGACGGAATACATCTCAAGGAACTCGAATACCGCGAGATGATGGCCACCCGCGAAGAGCTGCGGGCGACCCTTGAGGCATGTCTATCGCCCGACGCCGCGTTCAGTTCATCACTCTTCAATCTGGCGAATTTCGGCAAACTCCTGTTGGATGCGTTGAGAGATCTAGTCCCTCACTGGCCAACAACGATGACTAGGATACAACTGACCACACCATCTAACGAGCATTTTCCGATTGAGTATCTTTACGATGGCGACATTCCCGATAACGAAGACGCCACGTTGTGCGATAACCGCGCGGCCTGTCTCATCGCGGGCACTGCAATAAAGAACTGCGAGATCCGAGCTGAGCGGCAACAGTTGTGCCCGATGGGCTTCCTGGGCATCACATCGGTAATCGAGCGCCGTACTTGGGACCGGACTATGGGCAAGAGACTATGGCTGAAGCAAGCCACTAACCAGGCCAAGCGTAGCCGAATATCTGACTTGCAGCGAGCACTGTTCGCCACTTCCAACAAGGCGGACGAATTCGATGACGATCACGTACCGGCAGCATTTGTCGTTACACGCACGCCAGATCTGGAAGCATTGATCAGCGGCTGGCGCAGGAACAACTGGCACGATTGGAGCCAATCCATTGCTGCGATACATCCCAAATTGCTGGTTTTAATTCCACACATCGAAAACAATCATCTCTATATTGGCGACGAGCAGAAACTCGCGTTCGGATCAGTGCGCCGCTCGCATATCGGAAACTCCGAACCCGTCGTTATCGCAATCGGATGTAATTCCGCCATCGGACTCACCTCTAACACTAGCTTGCCTGCCATATTGTTGCGCGAGGGAGCCAAAGTGGTAGTTGCCGCGCTTACTACCGTCCTCGGCCGCTTCGCAAATATCGCGGTCGCCGACCTGACCAAAAAACTGATATCGGCATCGGTAGCAAGCTCGCCAGTAACCATTGGCGAACTAATCACCGGCCTGCGCCGCGAATTCCTCGCAAGAGATAATGCTTTAGGCATGGTGTTGATTGCTTTCGGCGATGCGGATTGCTGCCTAGGAGAGCAGTCACCATGACTAGCTTTTTTGAAGTAAAACTGATCCAAGCCGAACACGGCGATGCGATCCTGGTGAGCTATGGCGAAAATCCCGTCCGTCACATTCTAGTCGATGGCGGTCCCGCGTCGTCACTACCGAATCTACTTGAAGTCCTTTCCGCATCGCGTACCAATGGCACCTTGACCCTTGAGGCGATTGTCGTTACCCATTATGACTTCGATCATATTGGCGGAATTATCGCTTTACTGGAACAAATGCCGGACTGGGTGGTCGTCAATGACATTTGGTTCAACGGGTATAAACACGCGTTGCCGCAGGACTTGCTCGGGCCACGGCACAGTGAAGCCTTGACTGACCTCATCGTGAAAAACCGACTGCCGTGGAACAAGGCCTTTAAAGAGCATGCCGTGTGCGCCTGTTCTCCTGGAAGTATTGACCTGCCGGGAGGCATATCAATCTGGGTGTTGTCACCAACGAAAAAGGAATTGGCCGCGTTGGCGAAACAATCGCCCGCACAGTTGCTGAGCGACGGTAATTCAGGGCTGCGGGATCGACTTGGACGTCGGGATGCCTGGCCGCCGCCGCCGTTCTCCAGTCTGGTCGGAAAGCGTTTTCTGCCAGACCAGTCCGTATCAAACGCGAGCAGTATCGCCCTCTTACTGAACTACGGAGACAAGCAGATCCTGCTGTCCGGCGATGCGCACGCTGATGTGGTCTGCTCCTCACTGGCCTACTATTGGCCGAGACAGAAGGTTAAACTCGATTTATTGAAGGTATCGCACCACGGCAGCCAAGCCAATACCTCCGCAGATTTCTTGAGAAGGATAGAATGCAAGCGTTTTGCCTTCAGCACGAACGGCAAGATACATGCACATCCCGACCAAGCCCTTATCGCCCGGCTCATCGGGTCCATTAGCAATCCAGAACTCATTTTTAACTATGCTTCGCCATGGGTGAACAGGTGGAGGAACCGTCCGGCGGCATGGCCGAAATACTTAACCTCATATCCGAGCGCTGACGATGCCTTTGTACGTGTAGCCGTCTGAATTTGACGCCGCTAGCTTTCCGCCTTGCGTCTCAGTTTGCCTGTGCAGTGCGAGGCCGGTGAGGGTCGCGCGCTGCGACGGAGGCGAACCGGTGGCCGGGACCAAAGTCGATTCCGACAATTTCTCGGTTCCGCCTGATATGCGTGACAAGCTCAGAGCGTGTGTTCCGGCCTGCCGGCATCGCGCAACATCAGGACCGGCACCGGCGAGTAGGCCAGCACTTGCTGGGCCACGCCGCCGGCCAGTCCCGGCGGAACGATGCGCCCGCCGCTGGCGCCGAGGACGATCAGGTCGCACGCGTTCTCCTCGGCGACATGGATGATCTCGTCGCCCGGAAACGGCGAGATGGCGGTCACCGTACGGCAGGCAACGCCCGCCTCATGGGCCAGGCCGGCCACCGTCGCCACGTGTGCGATCGCCTCCTGGTGCGCCTCAGCCATTGCCGCCTCGATATCCGCTTTCGTCTCGCGTCCGGTCAGCCGCACCGGATACGGAGGCGCGGCCGAGAAAGCCAGGACTTCCGCCTTGCCGCCCTTGGCGAGGGAGATCGCGGCACGTGCTGCTGACTCAGCCAGCCAGGAGCCATCGGTCGCGATCAGGATTCTCCGAAACATGGTTCTGCCTCCAGCGGCTGGTCATTGTAGGGCGTGTGGATTCGACATCAGAATGATCGTTGCAAGGTGCAAAAGCTTTGACCTGAATCAAATTCCTCGAATTGCTTCCCGGCCGGAACCGTGCGGCAACGCTGCCATAAGCCGCGCACCTATGATCGGGATCAAATCCGACGGGGCCACGAATCCTAGCCTCTGGACTCGTGCTACTTGTGCGACGCGTGACGTCAGGGGACAGACATGGACTTGCTCGTCAAATCGGTTTCCGCGGGAGCGGCAGCCTTGGCCCTGCTGGCTGTACCTTCGCCTGCGCCAGCCGCAGACGGCAAGGGCACGGCCAGGATGTACCGCGTCGTCGTGACCGAATTCCCGGTCCACGACATCAATAACCAGGGCCAGGGGATCGGCAACTTCGTCACCTCGACCGGGGTGACGCACGGATTCATCGAAAGCGGCGGCGTGCGAACCGACCTCGGCACGCTCGGCGGCTACAGCACGGCCGGCGCCATCAACGACCGCGCCGAGGTGGCCGGGCTGTCGCTCGGTCTCGATGGCCGAGTCCACCTGTTCCTGTGGGCGCGCGGCACGATGCGCGACCTTGCCGTGCTTGGCGGCAGCGCGAACGTGACCGGGCTGAACAATCGCGGCGAGATCACGGGCAATCATACGCCCCCGGGCCGCGGCAACGTGCCCTTCCTGTTTTCGCACGGCAGGCTGCGCGAACTGCCTGCGGCCGATCCGGGCTACCTGGCCTACTCGCGGGGCATCAACGACCGCGGCCAGGTGGTCGGCATTGCCGGCGCGGAGCAGGCCGTGGTCTGGATGCGGGGCCGCGTGCGGCTGATCGGACCCCGTATCGCGCCCTGGAGCTTGCCGGAGGATATCAACGAGCGAGGCGACATCGTCGGCTCGGCCGGCCTGCCGGGCGCGGCGTCGCCCTCCGACGGCAAGGCCTTCCTCTACAGCAACGGGCAGACGACCGACCTGGGCACGCTGGGTGGCCCCTTCGCCTTCGCCGTCGCCATCAACAAGCTCGGGCAGGTCGTGGGGGGCGCCAACATCCGCTGGCTGGAAACGCGGGCCTTCCTGTACGAGCGCGGCCGGCTCTTCAACCTGAACGACCGGCTCCTGCCGGGCAGCGGCTGGCAGCTGGAGGCAGGTGTCGACATCAACGATCGTGGCCAGATCCTGGCATGGGGGTTTCGCGCCAACCAGTACCGGATCGTGCGCCTCGACCCTGTTCGCTGGAACCCGCCGTGACGGCTTTTTTGGCGAGCCGCGTTCTCGGATCCTGGTCGGGTGTTTGATCTGCATCAAGGACGCGACAATTCGCAGCGCGCATTCTGGCGGCGACGCCAAGCGCCCTGGGCAGGCATGCGCTGCCGGGACACCTACAGGGACGTACAACACGGATCTACAAGGGGGAAAATGCCATGTACCAACGGATTCTGGTGCCGACCGACGGTTCTGCCATCGCAACGGTGGCCGTGAACGCCGCCATTGCCTTTGCGCGCGCCTGCGGCGGGAATATCGTCGCGCTGTCGGTTGCCTATCCCGAACCCGTGCTGCTGTCGGCGGAAGGCGCGGTGGCGGCCGGCACCAGCCTGGGCGTCGACGTCCTGCTGGAGCAGGCGGAACACCATGTGGCCCAGGTTGCCGAGGCCGCGCGCAAGGCCGGCGTGGACTGCACGGCGCTGACGGCGTATGGCGCTTCGCCTGCCGACGAAATCATTGCCGTCGCGAAACGCCAGCACTGCGACCTGATCTTCATTGCATCGCACGGCAGGCGCGGCCTGAGCCGCCTGATCGCAGGCAGTGTGACCCAGCGTGTGCTGGCCTATTCGCCGGTCCCGGTGATGGTCTACCGGCCGGACGCGGCGCATGGAAATGGCCGCGAGCCGTCCCGCGCCGCGGACGGCTCGCAAGCGTCCGACTGATGCACTGCCGGCAGCCATCGCAGGCTTGCGCCCTCGCCGCCATGGCGGGACAGGCGCCCGCATGAACGCACCGGACGCCCACGCCGGGCTCGACCCGGACGAAGCGGCGCGCAGGCTGTCCGAGGACGGTCCGAACGCGCTGCCCTCGACGGCGCGGCGCGGCTGGTGGGTGATCGCGGCGCAGGCCGCACGCGAACCGATGTTCGTGCTGTTGCTCGCCGCCGGTGCGCTCTACCTGGTGCTGGGCGAGCGGTCAGAGGGCATCCTGATGTTCGCCCTGGTGCTGGCCACGCTCGGCATGACCCTGTATGAGGAGGGCAAGGCCGAGCGCGCATTGAGCGCCCTGCGCGACCTGAGCACGCCGCGCGCCCTCGTCATCCGCGCTGGAACCAGGCTGCAGGTCGACAGCCGCGAGGTCGTCGTCGGGGATCTGTGCGTCATCGGCGAGGGCGACCGCATCCCGGCCGACGGGCTGCTGGTCGCAGGCCAGGACGTCCAGGCCGACGAGTCCCTGCTGACCGGGGAGTCCGAACCGGTCGCCAAGCGTCCGGCGCCCGCTTCACCCGCGCCGGCCGCCGCTCCCGGCGCCGACCAGCCCGCGGCCATGTTCTCCGGCACGCTGGTGGTGCGCGGCCACGGCCTGCTGCGCGTCACCGCCACCGGCGCCGCCAGCGCCATCGGCAGCATCGGCCAGTCGCTCGCCGGCCTGGTTCCCGAGCGCTCGCCGCTGCAGCGCCAGATGGCCTCCGTGATCGCCCGCTTCGGTGTCGCCGGCGCGGCGGTCAGCCTGCTGCTGGTCCTGTATTACATGGCCCAGGGCGCCGGCCTGCTGCAGGCGCTGCTCGCGGGCCTGGCGCTGGCGCTGGCCATGCTGCCGGAAGAATTCGCCGTCGTCCTGGCCCTGTTCCCGGCCTTGGGCGCCTCGCGCCTGGCACGCGCGAAAGTCCTGACCCGCCAGCTCAGCGCCATCGAGACGCTGGGGGCCACCACGGTTTTGTGTGTCGACAAGACCGGCACCCTGACCGAAAACCGCATGCGGGTTGCCGCGCTGTATGCCGATGGGGTCGAATGGCAGGCCGGCATGCGGGGCGGAGAAGCCCTCCCGGGCAGCCTGGCCGTCCTGCTCGACGCCGGCATACTCGCCAGCCGCGCGGACGGTTTCGAGCCGATGGACCAGGCCCTGCACCGGCTGGGCGCCGACTTTCCTGACGCCGCCGAACCCGGGCGCGCCGGCTGGACGCTGGCGCGCGAGTACGGCATGAGCGCCGAGTTGCGCGCCGTCGCCCATGGCTGGCATCCGGGCGCCGGGCCGCAGGCCGTGGTGGCGGCCAAGGGCGCGCTCGAGGCCATCGCCGACCTCTGCCATTTGACGCCGGCATCGGCCGCGCCCCTGTTCGCCGCGGCCGATTCCATGGCCGCGCGCGGCCTGCGGGTACTGGCGGTGGCCCGGGCCAGGCATCAGGCCCCGCCCTGGCCGGACGCGGTCCACGACTTCGACTTCGTTCCCCTCGGGCTGGTCGGCTTCGCCGATCCGCTGCGCGAAGGCGTCAGGGAGGCGGTCGGGGAATGCCGGGCGGCGGGCATGCGCGTCATGATGATCACCGGCGACTATCCGGCGACTGCGCTCAACATCGGACGCCAGGCGGGCCTGGCCGGCCAGGCGCCGCTGAGCGGGGCGCAGATCGCCGCGGCCGGCGACGCCACGCTGGCCGAGGCGCTGCGCGCGACCGACATCTGCGCCCGCGTCGCCCCCGAGCAGAAGCTGCGCATCGTGCGCGCCCTGCAGCGCGACGGCGAGGTGGTCGCCATGACCGGCGACGGCGTCAACGACGCGCCGGCCCTGCAGGCGGCCCACGTCGGCATCGCCATGGGCCAGCGCGGCACCGACGTCGCGCGCGAGGCCGCCGACCTGGTGCTGACCGACGACCACTTCGCCTCCATCGTGCGCGCCGTGCGGCTCGGCCGCCACATCTACACCAATATGCGCAAGGCCATGGTCTACATCGTCGCCGTGCATGTGCCGACGGCTGGCCTGGCGCTGTTGCCGGTGATGCTGGGCTGGCCGGTCGTCCTGTATCCGATCCACATCGTGTTCCTCGAGCTGGTGATCGACCCGGCCTGCGCGCTGGCCTTCGAGAACGAGGCCGAGGAACCGGACCTGATGCGCCGCCCGCCGCGCGCGCGCAACGCCCCCCTGCTGGACCGGCAAGCGCTGGTGCTGGCGCTGGCCCAGGGCCTGACGGTGCTGGTGACCGTGATTGCCGCCTACGGCTGGGCGCTCGACGCGCTCCCCGCGGGCCAGGCGCGGGCCTTTGCCTTCGCCGCGCTGGTGGCCGCCAACGTCGGCCTGATCTTCGGCAACCGCTCGCGCGCCCTCACCCTGTTCGAGGTCGTGCGCCGCGCCAACCGGGTCGCCTGGATCGTCGCCGGCGCGGCGCTGTGCGCGCTGGCTGCGGCCCTGTACGTGGAAGCGCTGGCGCGGCTGTTCCAGTTCGACGCGCCGCCGCCGCAGTACGCATTCGCGGCCGTGGGGCTGGGGCTGGCCGCCGCCCTGCCCTTCGACCTGCTCAAGCTGGCGCGGCGGCGCCGGCCGCGCGCCTTGCCGGCTTGACCGCACACGACAACCCAACCGCAAACGGAGCGAGAACGGAGCCAGACATGGACTACAAGACGATCCTGGTACACGCCGAGGCGACCCCACAGGGCGAGGCGCGCATCGCCCTGGCGGCGCAACTGGCGCTGCGCCACGACGCACACCTGGTCGGCGTCGCCCTCACCGGGGTGTCGCGCTTTTACTACCGCGAAGCCGGCGCGGACCTGGCGCGTACCGTGCTCGCGCCGCTGATGGACACGCTGTACCGCCGCGCAGAACAAGCGCTGGAGCGCTTTATCGGACTGGCGGCGGCTGCCGGGGTGCCCTCGTTCGAGCAGCGCCTGGTGGACGACGAGGTGGGCGCCGGGCTGGCGCTGTCGGGGCGCTATGCCGACCTCGTGGTGCTGGGCCAGACGGACCCCGGCACGCCGGCGCCGGCGACGGGCGGCGACCTGGCCGCGCACGTGCTGCTGGCCTGCCCGCGGCCGGTGCTGGTCGTTCCCTATATCCAGCGCGACGCCAGCGCAGGCCGGCACGTGTTGCTTGCCTGGAACGGCAGTGTCGAAGCAACCCGGGCACTGGACGGCGCACTGCCCTTGCTGCGCCGGGCCGCGAGCGTCACCGTGGCCAGCTTCTGCGCTCCCGACGCGCCCGCAGCCGGCCCGGAGCTGCAGGCCTACCTGAAGCGGCAGGGAATCGGCGCCGAATGCGTCGTCCAAGCGGCGCGGCTCGACAGCGGCGAACCGCTGCTGTCGCTGGCGGCCGAGCGCGGCGCCGACCTGCTGGTGATGGGCGGTTATGGCCGCTTGCGGCTGAGCGAACTGCTGCTCGGCGGGGTGACGCGCTCGATCCTGGGGGACATGACGGTTCCCGTGCTGATGGCGCACTGAGCCGCAAGCAGATATACGGATAGTCGTCTAGTGCCTTGGTTAAAGTTCCTTCGATCAGTCCAATGCATTTGATCCAGATCATGGCAGTCGACTGCCGTGACCGGGAAACTGTGTCAGAGACGATACCGGTCCGCTGGCCCGGGCCAAAACAGGATAGTACCAACGTGGAGAGTCGGATGACAAAGCGGATACTCGTTCCTACCGATGGCAGCCCCGCCTCGACGGCCGCGGTCGACGCGGCGATGGCGTTTGCGCACGATAGCGGCGCGCAGATCGTCGGCCTGCACGTGGTTCCGTTGCGTCCGCTCCTGAGCGAGGGGATGGGCGTCGTCGCCGCCCCGGAAAGCGAAGACCAGGCCCGGGCATGCCTGGCCGATGTCGAGCGCCGCGCCGCCCAGGCAGGTGTGGCCGCCCAACTCCTGACACGGCGTGCGGATGCGCCCAGCGAAGCCATCCTCGAGCTTGCCCGCGACCTCGATTGCGGCCTGATCGTCATGGCCCTGCGCAGCAAGCGCACCGGCCGCGGCTCGCTGCCGGGCAGCCAGACGGCAGCGGTGCTCGCGCACAGCGCCGTCCCGGTCATGGTTGTTCCCTGCCACGCCACCTGAGAGGCCAGCCCCATGCATTTCAAGACCATCCTCGTGCACGTCGACCCGTCACGCCACGCTCCCGCGCGCATCGAGCTGGCCGCGGCACTGTGCGCCGAACATGGCGCCCATCTGGTCGGCGCGGCAATGACCGGTATTTCGCGCGCCGTCTTCCCGGACGGCTGCGATGCCGCGCCGGGAACCCTGCTTGCCGGCTATGTCGATCCGCTGGTGCGCACGGCCCGCCGTGCACTCGATGCCTTCGAGCAGATCGCCCGGCGCCACGGCCTGTCGCACGAAGCACGGCTGGTGAGCGACCAGGCGCCCGAGGCGCTGGCCCTGCTGGCGCGCTGCGCCGACCTGGTGGTGCTGAGCCAGGACGATCCCGACGAAAGCCTGGGTTACCTGCCGCCGGCCTCGCGCATGCCCGACCATGTGGTCTTCAATGCGGCGTGCCCGGTGCTGGTGGTGCCGCGCGCCGCCGCCGCGGCAGCCTGCCCGCGCCGCATCCTGCTGTGCTGGAACGGCAGCCGCGAGGCGGCGGTCGCGATGGCCGCGGCGCTGCCCCTGCTGCAGCGCGCCGCCCAGGTCGCCCTGGCCGTGCTGACGCCGGTGTTCCCGAGCGATCGCCTGGGACAGGCGGAACTGGACGACGCCCTTGCCTTCCTCGGGCGCCATGGGGTGCGCGCCGAGCCCGTGCTGCGCGATCCGCACGGCGACACCGGCCGCGCCATCCTCGCCCTCGCGGCCGAGCAGGGCTGCGACCTGGTCGTGATGGGCTGTTACGGGCATACCCGTTTCCAGGAGTTGCTGCTGGGCGGCGCCAGCAGGACCGTCCTGCGGGAGGCGGCGCTGCCGGTACTGATGGCGCGCTGAGCCGCCCCGCAAACCCGACAAGGAGCAAACGATGACGAACATGAATGCAGCCGTCTTCACGGGCCCCGGCCGGATCGTGCTGGGCCGCAAACCAGTCCCGCGTGCCGGTCCCGGCGAGGCGATCGTCAAGATCACCATGACCACGATCTGCGGCACCGACGTCCATATCCTCAAGGGCGAGTACCCGGTGGCCGACGGCCTGACCATCGGCCACGAACCGGTCGGCGTCATCCATGAACTGGGCGCCGGCGTCACCGGCTACACGATCGGCCAGCGCGTCGTCGCCGGCGCGATCTGCCCCTGCGGCCAATGCTTTTCCTGCCTCGACGGCCACCAGGCGCAGTGCGGCGGCCATGCGATCGGCGGCTGGCGCTTCGGCAATACCATCGACGGCTGCCAGGCCGAATATGTCCGGGTCCCGTTTGCCATGGCCAACCTGGCGCCGATCCCGGATGGCCTGAGCGACGAGCAGGTCCTGATGTGTCCGGACATCATGAGCACCGGCTTCGGCGGCGCCGAGAGCGGCGGCATCCGCATCGGCGACACGGTGGCGGTATTCGCCCAGGGCCCGATCGGCCTGTGCGCCACCGCCGGCGCGCGCCTGCGCGGCGCGTCGCGCATCATCGCCGTCGACCGGCTGCCGGAACGGCTGGCAATGGCCAGTCGCCTGGGCGCCGACCACGTGATCGACTACAGCCAGCGCGACCCGGTCGAGGAAATCATGCGCCTGACCGACGGCGTGGGCGCGGACGTCGCCATCGAAGCCCTCGGCACCCAGCAGACCTTCGAGAGCTGCCTGCGCTGCCTGCGGCCCGGCGGCACCCTGTCGAGCCTCGGGGTCTATTCCGGCAAGCTGACCCTGCCGGTGGACGCGTTCGCGGCCGGGCTGGGCGACCACCGCATCGTCACCACCCTGTGCCCGGGCGGGAAGGAGCGGATGCGGCGGCTGATGAACGTCGTCGCCTCCGGGCGGCTCGACCTCCAGCCGCTGGTCACCCACCGCTTTCGCCTGGAACAGATCGAGGAGGCCTACGAACTCTTCGCCAACCAGCGCGACGGCGTGCTGAAAGTCGCGATCGTTCCCTGACCAGTACCTTCCCCCGAAAGGAATTGCCATGTACAAGACCATCCTCGTCCACGCCGACGACAGCCCTGCGATGGAGAGCCGGCTGAGCGCTGCTGCCCTGCTTGCGAACGCCCATGGGGCGCACCTGGTCGGCGCCGCCGCGACCGGCATGTCCTGGGCCGCGTTTGCCATGCTCAACGGCTCGATGGGCGTCATGCCGGGCGCCGACTACGAAGTGTTGCGCACACAGGGCCGCAAGTGCCTGGACCAGTTCGCCGAGCGCGCGCGCCGGCACGGCGTCGAGTCGCTGGAAGGCCGCCTGGTCGAGGACCAGAACGGACCTGCCCTGCTGCTGCAGTCGCGCTATGCCGACCTGTTGGTGGTGAGCCGGGACGATCCGGCCTCCACCGTGCGCGGACTGCCGGAATACCTCGCGCTCCACGGGCCGCGGCCCTTGCTCGCGGTCCCGCCCTCGTATGCGGGCGCGCCGATCGCCGACAGCATCGTCGTCGGCTGGGACGGCAGCGTGCCGGCGCTGCGCGCGATCTCCGGCGCCTTGCCGCTGCTCGCGCGCGCCCATAGCGTGCGCCTGGCCGTGATCAATCCCGAGCAGGAGAGCGGCATCCACGGCGACGAACCCGGCGCCGACATGGCCCTGTACCTGGCGCGTCACGGCGTGCCCGTCGAGGTCGTCGTCGACCGGACCAACCTGCCCGCAGGGGAAGCCCTGCTGCGGCTCGCCGACGCGCATGGTGCCGGCCTGCTGGTGACCGGCGCATTCGGCCACAGCCGCTATCGCGAAATCGTACTCGGCGGCGTCACCCGCATCCTGCTCGAGCGCACCACGCTGCCGGTGCTGTTTGCCCACTGATTACCCTGATCGACACCGATCCACACTCGACGAGCGCACATGAACCGACCCGGCTTCCCTCCCGCCGCCACGCCCGAACGCGACGCCAGTGCCTGGCAAGGCACGCACCACGAATATCCCGAGACCGCGGTCGAGCACGCGGCGGCCGACCTGGCGGTGAACGCCTGGCTCGGCCGCTTCACCGGCCACGTGTCGCCGGCGGCGCTGGCCCTGGCCTGGCTCGACTGGAGCAGCCACCTGCTGCTGTCCCCTGACAAGCAGTCCGAGCTGGCAAACCATGCCTTCTCCGCCGCCTGGCGCTGGATCGAGTACTGCGGCGGCGCCGCCACCGCCAACCTGGCCGGTCCGGTCGCCCCGCTGGCGCAGGATAAACGCTTCGTCGACCCGGCCTGGCAGCGCTGGCCCTGGAATGCGCTGAGCCAGGGCTTCCTGCTGCAACAGCAGTGGTGGCACCGCGCCACCAACGGGGTGCGCGGCGTCTCGCGGCACCATGCCGATGTCGCGACCTTCGTCGCGCGCCAGTTGCTCGACTGCGTGGCGCCGTCGAACTTCGTGGCCACCAACCCGGTCGTCCAGCAGGTTACGTTCGAGCGGGGCGGCACCAACCTGGCGGCGGGCGCGGCACGCGCGATCGAGGATGGCTGGCGCGCCGTGGCCGGCCAGGCCGCCGCGCCCGGCCTGCTGCCGGGGCGCGACGTGGCGATCACCTCCGGCAAGGTCGTGCTGCGCAACCGCCTGGCCGAACTGATCCGCTACGACCCGGCGACGCCGCAGGTGCATGCGCTGCCGCTCCTGATCGTGCCGGCCTGGATCATGAAGTACTACATCCTCGACCTGTCGCCGGCCAACTCGCTGGTGCGCTACCTGGTCGGCCAGGGGCATACGGTGTATGTCATCTCATGGAAGAATCCGGGCGCGGCCGAACGCGACCTCGGCCTGGACGATTACCGCCGCCTGGGCGTAATGGCAGCGCTCGATACCATCGTGCAGGAGACGGGCGCGCCGCAAGTCAACGCCTGCGGCTACTGCCTGGGCGGCACGCTGCTGGCCATCGCGGCCGCCGCCATGGCGCGCGACGGCGACCGGCGCCTGGCCAGCCTGAGCCTGCTGGCGGCCCAGGTCGACTTCACCGAACCGGGCGAGCTCTCCCTCTTCATCGACGAGAGCGAGGTCAACTTTCTCGAGGCGACGATGTGGAGCCAGGGCTACCTCGACACCCGCCAGATGGCGGGCGCCTTCCAGCTGCTGCGCTCGAACGACCTGATCTGGTCGCGGCGCTTGCGCCACTACCTGCTCGACCTGCCCGAACGCGAGAGCGACCTGATGTCCTGGAATGCGGACGCCACCCGCATGCCCTACCGCATGCACTCGGAATACCTGCGCCGCCTGTTCCTCAACAACGACCTGGCGAGCGCGCGCTACCTGGTCGACGGCAAGCCGGTCGCGCTGCCCGATATCGAGGTGCCGATCTTCGCGGTCGGCACCCGCACCGACCACGTCGCACCCTGGCGCTCGGTCTACAAGATCGGGCTGCTCACCGATTCCCAAGTGGATTTCCTGCTCACTTCCGGGGGCCATAATGCCGGCGTGGTGGCGCCGCCGGGCGAGGACGGACGCAGCTACCAGCTGACGACCCAGGCGCCCGACGCGCCCTACGTCGACCCCGAGCGCTGGCAGCGCGAAGCGCTGGTCTACGAAGGCAGCTGGTGGCCGGCCTGGGAGACCTGGCTGGCAAGGCATGCCGGACCGCTGACCACTCCCCCGCCCCCGCCGGCCGGCGGCGAAAACGCGCCGGGACGCTACGTGCTGGAACCTTGAAGCCCGTCAGCGGGCCGCGGCGCCGAGCTGGCGCAGGTGGTCGCACCAGCGCTCGACCTGCTGCGGCGTCAGCGCCCCGGCGCCGCCGACCAGGCTGGTGCGCACCGGTTTGATGCCCGCGAAACCGAGGATATTGCGCTGCAGGGCCTTCAGGCTGTGGGCGCGGTAGAAGACCCGGTAGAGCGCCGCCGGCATGCCCATGGTGACGACCACCCGCGCGCTGCGTCCGCCCAGCAGCCCCGCGTGCAGGGGATTGCGGACGTCTGTCGCGATCGCGAAGCCGGGCCGCGCCACCTGTTCGAGGAAACCCTTCAGCAAGGCCGGCATCTCGCCCAGCCACAAGGGATAAATCAGGACCAGGTGGTTGGCGTGCGCGATCGCGCCCTGCGCCGCCGCCAGCTGGGCCGGCACCGCGCCTTGCTGCCACTCGTCCGCGCTGCGCAGCAGGGGAAAGTCGATGCGGGCCGGTTCCACCGTCTCGACCGCATGGCCGGCGCCGCGCGCGCCGTCGGCATAGGCCTGCGCCAGGGTATGGCACAGGTGGCGCGCATGGCAGTCGGGATGTCCCTGGATGATGAGGATGCGCCGCTTCATTGGGTCTCTCCTTTCGTGTCGAGCACGCGCCGCAGCGTCACCGAGCCGCCGGGGTCGAAGCGGACCGAAAATCCATGGCGGCGCGCCAGCGCGTGCATGCCCAGGTTTTCGGCGAGCGCGACGCCGGTGATCTCGCGCAGGCCGCGCGCGCGGCAGTAGTCGACCAGCGCCGTCATCAGGATCGTGCCCAGGCCCTTGCCCTGCAGGTCGGAGCGCACGACAATCGCGAATTCGCCGGCGATGCCGTCGGGATCGACGGCCACCCGCACCACCCCGAGCGTCTCGCGGCCTTGCGCGGCCGGCCGCGTCAGGATGAAGGCCATCTCGCGCGCATAGTCGATCTGGGTAAAACGCGCCAGCTGCGCGTCCGACAGCTCGCGCGCGCTGCCGAACATGCGGAAGTGGACGTCCTGCGGCGTGAGCGCGCGGAAGAAGGCCTGGTGCGCCGGAGCGTCCTCGGGCCGGATCGGGCGCAGGGTCAGCGGGCCGAGGCTGGTGTCGACCTGGCGCTCGAGCGCATCCAGATACGGCAGGATCGCCAGGCGGTCCAGCGGATCGGCGCCGTCGGCAGGCGCCAGGCGCATGCGCGCGTCGAGCGCGAGCACGCCGTGGCTGTCGGCCAGCAGCGGATTGATGTCGAGTTCGCACAGCTCGGGCAGGTCGGCCGCCATTTGCCCCACCCGCACCAGCACGTCGCACACGGCCTCGAGGTCGGCCGGCGGCGTGTCGCGGAAACCGGCCAGCAGGCGCGCCACCCGGGTGCGCGAAATCATGTCGCGCGCGAGGACCCGGTTCAGCGGCGGCAGCCCGACCGCCTGGTCGGCATTCGCTTCTACCGCCACCCCGCCCTGCCCGAACAGGACGACCGGCCCGAACACCGGGTCGAGCGACAGGCCGACGATCAGCTCCAGCGCCTGCGGGCGCCGGGCCATGGCCTGGACCGTGAAGCCGAACAGGCGCGCTTCCGGACGCAGTGCCCGCACCCGCTCGCGCATGCGGGCCGCCGCCGCGGACAGGGCCTGGGCATCGTTCAGGTCGAGCACGACCCCGCCGACATCGGACTTGTGGGGAATGTCGGGCGACACGATTTTCAGCGCGACCGGGTAGCCGATCCGGCGCGCTGCCGCCAGCGCATCGACTTCGTCCGGGACCAGCTCGGTCGCCACCGACGCGATGCCGTAGCATGCCAGGAGCTGCTTGGCGTCCGCTTCGCCCACGGACAGGCAGCCGGCGGCCATTAGGCGCCCGACATGGGCGCGCGCCGCCACGCGGTCGGGCGGGGCCAGGCGGCCGGCGGCCGGCACCTGCATGAGCAGGGCCTGGTTGCGACCGTAGTCGATCAGCTGCATGAAGGCGCGGACCGCCTCTTCCGGGGTATCGAAGAGCGGCAGGCCGGCGTCCAGGCACAGCCGGCGCGCTTCCGCCACGCTGGCCCCGCCCAGCCAGCAGCACAACACCGGCTTCGCGGCCGCCCGCAGCAGCGGCAGCAGCACCCGCGCCACCTCGGCCGCCGGGACGATCGCGGTCGGCGCGTGGATCAGCAGCACGGCGTCGGCGTCGGGCGAAGCCAGCAAGGCCTCGAGCGCGTGGCGATAGCGCGCGGCCGGCGCGTCGCCGACGATATCGACCGGGTTGCCCCGCGACCAGTTGGACGGCAAGCCCTCGTCCAGCCGCGCCAGCGTGGCGTCGCTCAGCCGCGCCAGGGTGCCGTGGGCGTCGGCCAGGGCATCGGTCGCCATCACGCCGGGGCCGCCGCCGTTGGTGAGGATCGCCAGGCGTCCCGCGCCCGGCCGCAGGCGGTGCGCCAGCATCGCCGTCGCGTCGAACAGTTCGGCCGTCGTATGCACGCGCAACATGCCGGCCCGGCGCAGCGCCGCATCGACCACCAGGTCGGCCCCGGCCAGCGCCCCGGTGTGGCTGAAGGCGGCGCGCGCAGCCTCCGGCGCCCGGCCCGCCTTGACGATCACGGTCGGCTTGGCGCGCGCCGCGCCGCGCGCCGCCGAGAGGAACTTGCGCGCCTGGCGGATGGTTTCGGCATACACCAGGATGGCGTCGGTGCCGGGATCGCCGGCCAGGTAGTCGAGCAGGTCGCCGAGGTCGACGTCGGTGCCGTCGCCCAGCGAGATGAAGGAGGAGAAGCCGATCCGGCGCTCGCGCGCCCAGTCCAGCACGGCCGTCACCAGCGCCCCGGACTGGGCGACAAACGCCATCCGTCCGGGCAGCGCCGCCGCCGGCGCGAAGCTGGCGTTCAGGCCGATGCCGGGCACCAGCAGGCCGACGCAGTTCGGGCCGAGGATGCGCAGCAAGTAAGGCCGCGCCGCGTCGAGCATGGCCTGGCGCAGGGCGGCGCCGCCCGGTCCCGGCGCGTCGAGGCCGGCGCTGAGGACGACCACGGCCCGGCAGCCGAGCGCGCCAAGCTGGGCCACGATGCCCGGCACCGTCGCCGCCGGCGTGCACACCACGGCCAGCGCCGGTGCGCGCGGCAGGCGCGATACATCGGGAAATACTTGCAGCCCCAGCAGCTCGCCGTACTTCGGATTGACGGGCCAGATCTCGCCGCCAAAGCCGCCGCTGACGAGGTTGGCCAGCACCGTCGCGCCGACGCTGCCGGCGCGCGCCGACGCCCCCACCAGGGCCACCGCATCGGGCGTGAAGAAGTGAGTCAGGTTGCGGATGCTCATCGGGTTCTCCTGCGCCTTGTCAAAGTAGCCGAAGTCCGAGCTTACCTCGGCAGCCGCCGCAGGAACAGGCCGGTATTTGACTTGGATCAAACACCTACCACATCCGGGCGAGCACGCATTCCACGAACCTGCTTGACCTGACCCGGCGCCGCCATCCGGCGTCCGGCTTTGCGTGCAAGGACCTGTCCGCCAAGCGCATTTGATGCAAATCAAGTACAAAGCCCGGGCGCACGCCGACACTGGCCCTTCCAGCACAATCCGGCTGGCGCCTCATCCAGGCCCGGCCGCAGGCGGCGCGGCGCGCCCCCGCGTCCCCGCGCTCCCTTTACCAGCGAGGCAGGAACGGTGGGCCAGATGGGGGAACGAGACAGGTCACCGGGCGTGCCTTCGGAACCGGCCGCCGCGGCCCGCATGGAAGCCGGCATGGCCCTGGCCGCGCTCGGCTCGTCGGCGGCCGGGCTGGCGCCCGGCGAGGCGGCGGCACGCCTGGCGCGCCACGGCCGCAACGCCGTCGCCGACCGCAGCGAAACGCATCCGCTGGCCATGTTGCTGGCCGGCTTCGCCCGGCCGCTTCCGCTGCTCCTGCTGGCCCTGGCCGCGCTCGACCTCGCCACCGGACAGGCCGCCAGCGCCGCCGTGATCGCCGCCATCGTGGTGCTCTCCATCCTGCTCGGCTTCGTCCAGGAGCACCGCTCGCGGCGCGCCGTCCAGCGCCTGCGCGCGCTGGTGCGCACCGACGTCCAGGTGATCCGGCCGGGGCCGGACGGCAGCCCTGCCGCCCCGTGCGCCTGCCCGCTGGAAGCGCTCGTCCCGGGCGACGTGGTGGCGCTCGCCGCCGGCGACCTGGTCCCGGCCGACCTGCGCTTCCTGGAGGCGGTCGACCTGTTCGTCGACCAGTCGGCGCTGAGCGGCGAAGCGCTGCCCGTGGCGAAGCACGCACGTGTGCTGGCGGACGGCAGCGCGCCCGACGACCTGGCCAATATCGGCTTCATGGGCACCCACGTCACCAGCGGCAGTGCCCGGGCGCTGGTGATCGCGACCGGCGCCGCGACCCAGTTCGGCCGGCTCGCCGCGCTGCTGGCCGAGGCGCGCGAGCGCACCGCGTTCGAGCGCGGCATCGACCGGGTGGTGGCGCTGCTGCTGCGCTTCATGCTGGCGATGGCGCCGCTGGTGTTTGCGATCAACTGGGCGACCAAGGGCGAGCTCCACCAGGCGCTGCTGTTCGCGACCGCGGTGGCGGTCGGCCTGGCGCCGGAAATGCTGCCGATGATCGTCACCGTGAATCTGGCGCGCGGCGCGCTGCTGCTGTCGGGGCGCGGCATCATCGTCAAGCGCCTCGGCGCGGTCCAGAGCCTGGGGGCGATCGATGTCCTGTGCACCGACAAGACCGGCACCCTGACCCAGGACCGGGTGGTGCTGGAGCGGCACGTCGACATCGCCGGCAAGCCGTCCGAGCGCGTCCTCGACTACGCCTACCTGAACAGCTTCTACCAGACCGGCCTGCGCAACCTGCTCGACACGGCGGTGTTGCGTCACGCACACGTCCACGCGCGCGTCGCGGCCGGGGCCGACTGGCGCAAGGTCGGCGAAATCCCGTTCGACTTCGAGCGCCGCCGCATGTCGGTGGTACTCGAGCGCCCGGACGGCGGGCGCCTGCTGATCTGCAAGGGTGCGGTCGAGGAGATCACCGGCGCCTGCACCAGTGCCGAGCTGGACGGCAAGCGGATAGCCTTCGGCGCCGGCCATGCGGCCACGCTCGGCAGCGTGGCCGAGGGCTTGAACGGCGAAGGCCTGCGCGTGATCGCGATCGCCTTTCGCACCCTGGCCCCCGACGAGTGCTGCCTGGCCGAGGCGGCGCTGGAACGCGACATGGTGCTGCTCGGCTACACCGCCTTCTTCGACCCGCCCAAGGAGTCGGCGGCACCGGCGATCCGGGCGCTGGCCCGGCACGGGGTCGCCGTCAAGGTGCTCAGCGGCGACAATGCCGCGGTCTGCGCCCACGTCTGCGGCCTGGTCGGCATCGATGCCGGCCGCATCCTCGACGGGCGCGCCGTCGAGCGCCTGGACGATGCCGCGCTCGGCCCGGCGGCCGCAAGCGCGACCGTCTTCGCCAAGCTGACCCCGCAGCAAAAGACGCGCGTGATCCGGGCCCTGCAGGGCCGGGGCCGGGTGGTCGGTTTCCTGGGCGACGGCATCAACGACGGCCCGGCGCTGCGCTGCGCGGACGTCGGCATTGCGGTCGATACCGGCGCCGACATCGCGCGCGAATCGGCGGACCTGGTGCTGCTGGAGAAAAGCCTGGTCGCGGTCGACGACGGGGTGCTGGCCGGACGCATCGTCTTCGGCAACATCGTCAAGTACATCCGCATGAGCGCCAGCTCCAACTTCGGCAACATGCTCAGCGTGCTCGGCGCCAGCGTGCTGCTCCCCTTCCTGCCGATGGCGCCGCTCCAGGTGCTGCTCAATACCCTGCTCTACGACTGCTCGCAGACGGCGCTGACGACCGATCGGGTGGACCCCGGCTACCTGGCCCTGCCCCGGCGCTGGGAAGTCGACAGCATCCGCCGCTACGTGCTCTGCTTCGGGCCCATCAGCTCCCTGTTCGACTATGCCACCTTCTCCCTGCTCTGGTTCGGCGTGGGAGCGGCCGCCAACGTGGCGCTGTTCCAGACCGGCTGGTTCGTCGAATCGTTGCTGTCCCAGACCCTGATCGTGTACGTGATCCGTACCGGCCTGCCCGGCGGCGGCGCCACGCGCCCGTCCGCGCCACTGGTGGCAGCCAGCCTGCTGGTGTGCGCGCTCGGCCTCTGGCTGCCGGGCTCGCCGCTGGCGTCCCTGTTCGGCTTCGTGCCGCTCCCAAGCGCCTACTGGGGCGGCCTGGGCGCGATCCTGGCCGCGTACGCGGGGCTGACCGTGTTCGTCAAATCCTGGCTGATCCGGCGCTTCGGTATCGGCTGAACGGGTTTCACAGGCCCGGCAGCAGCACCGCCGCGCCGGCGATGCGGCCGGCACGCAGGTCGGCCAGCGCGGTGTTGGCCGCTTCGAGCGGATAAGGCAGGACGCTGGTCGCGACTTCGCCATGGGCGACCAGGCGCAAATACGCCTCGCCGTCGGCGCGCGTCAGGTTGGCGACCGAGCGCAGGCAGCGCTCGCCCCACAGCAGCGCATAAGGGAATGCCGGGATGTCGCTCATGTGGATGCCGGCGCAGACCACGGTGGCGCCCTTCGCGCAGGCCGCCAGCGCGCGCGGCACCAGGTCGCCGGCAGGAGCGAACAGGATGGCGGCGTCGAGCGGCGCGGGCGGATCGACGTCCGCCGGCCCGGCCCAGTGCGCGCCCAGGCTGCGGGCAAAGTCCTGGGCAGCCGTGTCACCCGGGCGCGTGAAGGCGAACAGTTCGCGTCCCTGGCGCCGCGCCAGTTGCGCCACCAGGTGGGCGGCGGCGCCGAAGCCGTACAGCCCGAGCCGGCGCGCCGGGCCAGCCAGGACATAGGCACGGTAGCCGATCAGCCCGGCGCACAGCAGGGGCGCGGCGTGCGCGTCGTCGTAGGCTGGCGGCAGCGCGAAGCAGTAGCGCTCGTCGGCCAGCGTGTACTCGGCAAAGCCGCCGTGCCGGTCGTAACCCGTGAACGTGGCGCGATCGCACAGGTTCTCGCGCCCGCCCCTGCAATACGCGCAGGCGCCGCAACTGCCAGCCAGCCAGGGCACGCCGACGCGGGTACCGATGCGAAAGCGTCCCGCTTCCCTGCCGCCGGCCACGACCGTGCCGACGATTTCATGGCCGGGCACGAGCGGAAGCAGGTGCGGCGCAAGCTCGCCGTCGACGATGTGGAGGTCGGTGCGGCAGACGGCGCAGGCGGCCACCCGGATCAGGACATCGTGCCCTGCCGGCCGGGGAATGGGCAGGCGCGCCGCTTGCAGGGGCGCGCCGGGCGCGCCGAGCAGCATCGCCCGCATCGTTGCGCCGGCCGCGGGCACCATTGGAGCACTCGGCTTGCTTGCCATGACGGTCTCCTGTCCTGAACCGAAACGGACACGGGCAGGCCCGCTTCAGGCCCGCGCGCGCCACCTGCCTTTCATCCTACCAGGCGAGGCATCAGCCTTTGATGCACATCAAAAAAATTTGGAGCACGAACCGGGACACTCCTTATCTTGATCCACGATACCGGGGCACAGCATGAAACTTGCACGATTCCACATGGTTCCCCACGTCGCCTGCGCCGCGCTGCGCCAGCGCCGCGGCCGGCTCCTGGCGCAACTGGCGGTCCTGCGGGACAGTGCCGACGCCGGGTTCGCGCAAGGGTTCCCGGCCCTGGTGGCGGCAGTCGAAGCGGCCTTCCGCCACGAAGAGGCGCTCCTCGACCTGCTGGGCGAGGCCTGCCTGCGGCCACGCCGCGCCGACCACGCCGTCATCCTGTGCGCGCTGCACCGCGCCGCCGCGCGCGTCGAAGCGGGCGAACCGGCGCTGGGCCGCCAGGTGGCACAGGCGCTGGACGCCATCCTGCGCCAGCCCCTGCCGGTCCCGGCGCCAGGCCACCTGCGGGCCCAGCCCCTGGTACGCCACGCCCACTGGGCGGCGGCGCGCATGCCCTCAGTCGGCGCGCATCACCTTGCCGAAGCGCGCGAGCGAGATCCCGAACAGGACGCCGCCGATTCCCAGTAGCGCCAGGAACGGGCGCCATACCGTCTCGAGCCCGGCGCCGCGAAACAGGATGGCCTGGCTCAACTCGACAAAATGGGTGGTCGGCGCCAGCAGCATCAGCTCGCGCAGCACGAAGGGAATGCTCTCGCGCGGCGTGTTGGCGCCGGACAGCATCTGGAGCGGCAGCAGCACCAGGATCACGAGCATCCCGAACTGGGGCATGCTGCGCGCCACGGTCGCCATCAGGATGCCCAGCGAGCAGGTCGCGAACAGGTGCAGCGCGCAGCCCGCCATGAACAGCGCGATCGAGCCTTGCACGTCCACGCCCAGCAGCGCGTGCAGGATCCCGAGCAGCGCCAGCAGCGCCGCCAGCATGACCACCGACGCCATCGCCCACAGCTTGGCCAGCACGATCTCGAGCGGCGAGACCGGCATCACCAGCAGGTGCTGTGCGGTGCCGTGTTCGCGCTCGCGGATCAGGGCCGCGCCGGTGACGATCACCGACAGCATGGTGATGTTGTTGACGATTTCCATCAAGCCGCCGAACCAGGAGGGCGCCAGCGCCGGGTTGAAGCGCGCGCGCAGCGCCAGCCCGACCGCAGGCTGCGCCGGGGCCCGCCCGCCGTACAGGAAGGACTCGACTTCGCCGAGCACGATCGCCCGGATGTAGCCGCTGCCGGTAAACGCCTGGCTCATGCGGGTGGCGTCCACGTTCAGCTGCAGGGTGGCGGCGCGGCCGGCCAGCACGCGGCGCTGGAAGCCGGCCGGAATCACCAGCACGAAGGTGGTCTGGCCCCGGTCCAGGCTGGCGTCGACCTGGTCGAGCGACAGCAATTGCGGCGGCATGAACAGCGGCGGCGCGAAGGCCGTGCGGATGCGCAGCGACAGGGGCGATACGTCCTCGTCGACGATCGCCAGCGCGGTCCGGCTCAAGGTGTCGGGCTGGGCCGTTGCCGCCACATACACACCGGCCGTGAAGGTGTAGGCGATCAGGACCAGCATCACCGGGTCGCGCGCCAGGCTCCACAGTTCCTTGATCCCCAGGCGCCAGATCTTGCGCAGCGATACGGCGCCCATCGCTAGCGCTCCTGGCGCGGCAGCGCGAGGATGGCCAGGCCGAGGATCACGGGCACGGCGGCCAGCAGGGCAAGGAAGTCGGGCGCCAGCTCGGCGAAGCCGAGCGCCTTGCTGAACACGCCGCGCGCGATCGTCAGCATGTGCGAGGCCGGGTAGGCTTCGCCGACCACCCTGCCCGCCCCCTGCAGCGCGGTCACCGGGTTGATCAGGCCGGCGAACTGGATGGCCGGCAGCATGGTGCCGATCATGGTAAAGAAGATGGCGCCGATCTGGCTGCGCGTAAAGCTCGAGGCCAGCAGCCCGATCCCGGTCGAGCAAATGCAGTAGAGAAAGGCTGCGACCAGGAAAGCCGGCACGCTGCCCTTGAGCGGGACGCCGAGCGCCGTCGCCGCTACCAGGCTCATGAGTACCGCGTTAACCATGGACAACGCGACATAGGGCGCCTGTTTGCCGAGAAGAAATTCACTGCGGCGCAAGGGTGTCACATACAGGTTGACGATCGAGCCCAGCTCCTTTTCGCGAACGACCGCCAGCGCGGCCTGCATGGCAGGCAGGTTCAGCAGGAGGATGGCGATGATGGCCGGCACCATCGCCGGCAGGCTGCGCACGTCCGGGTTGTAGCGAAAGCGCGTCTCGATCCCGACCGCCGGGACAGCCGCCGGCGCCAGTTCGGGCCGGCTTGCGAGCCAGTGCGCATGCAGGCCTTCGACATAGCCGCCGACGGTTTCGGCGCGTACCGGATTGGCGCCGTCGATCCAGGCGCCGACCTCGGCCCCGCGCCCGCGTTCGACGGCGCGCCCGAAGCCGGGCGGGATCTCGATCGCCAGAGCCAGTTCGCCCGAGCGCATGCGCCGGTCCAGGTCGTCGTAGGAGGAAAGCGGCGGCCGTTCGACGAAGTAGCGCGACCCGGCCAGGCCGGACGCGTAATCGCGGCTGAGCGCGCTGCCGTCGCGGTCGAGCACGGCATAGCGCAGGTCTTCCACATCCATGCCGATGCCGTAGCCGATCACGACCATCAACAGCAGCGAGCCGAGCATCGCGAGCGCCGCGCGCACCGGGTCGCGCACCAGTTCGAGCGTCTCGCGCCGGCAGCAGGCGGCAGCGCGCAGCAGCCGGCCGCCGCCGGCGGCCCGGTCGTCCCGGCCCGGCCGCGGCGCCGGCCAGCCTGGCGCCTGGGCAGCGGCTTCCTCCCCGCCGGCCTCGCGCAGCCAGCCGATGAAGGCCTGCTCCAGGCTGGCGGCCTGGCGCTCCTCGCGCAGGGCGCGCGGCGTGCCGCTGGCGAGCACCCGTCCGGCGTGCATCAGCGCCACCCGGTCGCAGCGCTCCGCTTCGTTCATGAAATGGGTGGAGACGAAGATCGTGACGCCGTCCTGGCGCGACAGCGCCAGCATCTGCGCCCAGAAGCCGTCGCGCGCGACCGGATCGACGCCCGAGGTCGGCTCATCGAGGATCAGCAGCTCGGGACCGTGCACCAGCGCCACCGCCAGCGACAGCCGCTGGCGCACCCCGAGCGGCAGCCGTTCCGGCAAGCTGTCGAGCACGCTCTCCAGGCCGAAGCGCCCCGCCAGCGCGGCGCAGCGCGCGGCCGCCTGCGCCTCGGGCAGGTCGAACAGGTGCGCGTGCAGCAGCAGGTTCTGGCGCACCGTCAGTTCCCCGTACAAGGAAAAACCCTGCGACATGTAGCCGACCCGCCGCCGCGCCGCGGGATCGCGATACGCCTGGGTACGCCCGAACAGGCGCGCCTCCCCGCTTGAAGGCGCCAGCAGGCCGGTCAGCATCTTCATGGTGGTGGTCTTGCCGCAGCCGTTGGAGCCGATGAAGCCGAAGATCTCGCCGCGTTCGATCCGGAAACTGACGTCGCGCACCGCCACGAATTCGCCGAAGCGCCGCGACAGGCCGCGCGCCTCGATCGCGGGGCCGTCTGTCGGCGCAGCACGGGCGCGCAGCGGCGGCGGTGGATGCGCCACGCCGCGCCGCTCCCTCGGCAGCAGCGCCACGAAGGCCTGCTCCAGGTTGCTGGTACCGGTGCGCGCCAGCAACTGGTCCGGACTGCCCTCGGCCAGCACCCGCCCGGCATCGAGCGCGACCAGGTGGTCGAAGCGGCGCGCCTCGTCCATGTAGGCGGTCGCCACCAGCACCGTCAGGCCGGGCCGGGCAGCGCGGATGGCGCCGACCAGCTCCCAGAACTGGGCGCGCGCGAGCGGGTCGACGCCGGTGGTGGGCTCGTCGAGGATTAAGAAGTCGGGCTCATGAATGAGGGCGCAGCATAAGCCCAGCTTCTGCTTCATCCCGCCCGAGAGCTGGCCCGCCGGGCGGGCGGCGAAGGGCGCCAGGCCGGTGCTGCGCGTGAGCAGGTCGATGCGCGCGCGCCGGGCTTGCTCGTCCTGGCCGAACAGGCGGGCGAAGAACTGCAGGTTTTCCTCGACGCTCAACGTGGGATACAGATTCTTGCCCGGGCCCTGGGGCATGTAGGCAATGCGTGGACAGACGGCTGCACGGAAGGCGGCGCGCCGCATGTCGCCCCCGAGCACCTCGACCCTGCCCTGCCTGACGCGGCGCGCGCCGGCCAGCACCGCCAGCAGGCTCGACTTGCCGACGCCGTCCGGCCCGATCAGCCCGGTCATGGCGCCGGCGCGCAAGGCCAGGTCGACGGTGTCGAGCGCGCTCACCTTGCCATAGCGCAGGGACAGGCCCGCGACCCGTGCCGCCGGGGCCGGTTCATCCCTCATCGCGGCCCCGCAGCGCCAGTTCCGGCGGCCAGGGCCGGCGCCGGTCGAGCCGGACCCAGGCCACGCCCGGCACGCCGGCCTTGACCTGGCTGGCGTACCGTTCGAGCAGGGAACGGTCGACCTGGGCCTTGACCCGGAACATCAGTTTTTCGCGCTCGCTGGCCGTTTCGACCGACTTCGGGGTGAACTGGGCCGTGCTGGCGACATAGGTGATCGCGGCCGGCACCACGAAGCCGGGTGCCGTATCGAGCCGCAGGCGCACTTCCGCGCCGAGCGCGAGGCGGCCGGCGGCGGTTTCGGGAACGAAAAAGCTCATGTAGACGTCGGTCAGGTCGATCAGGTTGAGCACCCTGCCGCCGGCGGGCAGCACTTCGCCGGGCTGGGCGACGCGGTACTGGATGCGCCCGGCGCGCGGCGCGCGCAGCACGCCTTCGCGCAGTTCGGCCTCGATGCGTGCCAGCGTCGCCTCGGCGGCGGCCACCGCCGAGCGCGCGCCGACCAGCTGGGCTGCGGCGGCATCGACCGCCGCATGGGCCGCCTCGCGCTGGGCCTGCGCCGCCGCCACCGCGGCCG